>NC_019673.1:4422727-5054545 GCF_000328705.1 Saccharothrix espanaensis DSM 44229
CGCGTCCGGCGGCTCGCCGGTGGCGGTGAACAACCTGGCCGGGCTGGTCGAGGTCGCCGGCAACCTCTACGGCGTCGCCACGACCGGCGCGGTGACGTGCTGGACGATGTCGTCCAAGACCGCGTGCCCCGGCCAGCCGTTCGCGCCGATCGTGCCGCCCAACGGCTCGAACCCCGGCCTGCCCGCCTCCCTCTACCTCGGCGCGATGACCGTGGTGTCCGGCAAGGTGTTCGCGTCCTCGTCGCCGCAGGCGGGGCTCGCGCCCGAACTGGGCTGCTTCGACCCGGCGACCGGTTCCGCGTGCTCCGGGTGGGCGTCCTCGCGGCCGGTCGGACCGGCGAACAACTACACCTACAACGCCTACACCGCCTACAACACGGCCGGTGCGCCGGTGGGCGCGTGCGCCAGCACGACCGGCGGCACGAACGTGACCACCTGCTTCACCACGGCGGGCGGCGCGCTGGCGTCGCCGCCGTCGATGACCGGGCTGGCCGGCGGCGTGCTGGTGTTCAACCCCGAGGTCGTGGTGGGGCTCGACGGCCACACCCGCGGCTACTTCGGCATCTGGGGCGGCCCGTACGCGGGCGCGACCATCTGCCACGACTGGACGACCGGCGCGGGCTGCGCCGGCTTCCCGAACCCGGCCTCGCACCCGACGGTCAACGGCGGCGCGACCCGTGACTACGGCTACGCGTACGACTCGACCACCCAGTGCCTGATCGGGCTGGGCGACGCGGGCGTGCTGTTCTCGCTCGACCCCGCCACGGGCGCTTCGCCGTGCGTGCGCAGCGGCGCGGCGGTCACCCTGACCCCGTCGTCGTACTACTGCGACGGCGGCACCGGCCATGTCACCGGCTACCTGTCGGCGAAGCTGGCCGGCATCACCCCGGCGAACGTCGACTTCGCCGCGTCCAGCGTGACCGTGGTGAACCAGAACGGGACGACCGTGCCCACGCCCGGGTTCGCGCCCGACGGCTCGGTCGACCTGACCGGCGTCTCGGCGAGCACCCACACGTCGTTGACCGTGACCGCGAGGCTGGTCCTCACCAGCGGCGCGGACTTCGGCGGCGGGGCGCGGCCGAACCTGGTGGTGGACTTCGCGGGCGACGACCCGCAGGTGTGCTTCCAGACCACGCTGGCCACCACGTGCACGGTGACCGACGTGGCGAACACGGCCAACGGCACCGACGGGGCCGGCGCGTTCACGTCGAACGCGGTGTCGGTGCCGATCGCGCCGGGACCGGCCTGCCAGCCGGTGGTGCGGGTGGACAAGGAGATCTGCGCGTCGCACACCCCGTCGCACTGCGGACCCGGCGGAGTCGGGCCGTGGGTGAAGCAGACGCCCGTGGGCCTGCTCGGGGCGTTGTTCGGCACGGCCCGGTGGCGCATCACGATCACCAACGACGGCCCGGTGCCGATCGACAACGCGACCGTGTACGACGCGCAGGAGCCGTCCTGCGAGACGGCGGGCGGCACGTTCAGCCTGGCCCCCGGCCAGTCGAAGCAGGTGTACTGCTCGACCTACGCGGTGCTGACGCTGTTCCCGGTCGAGAACTACGCCAAGGCGCAGTACACCCCGCGGAACTCGCCGCCGGGCACCCAACCCACCTACTCGCCGTACTCGTCGGCGAAGGCGTGCGCCCTGCTCTGCAACCTCTGACCCGCCCCGATCCGCTGCCCCACGGCCGGCCCGCGACCCTGCACCGCGGGCCGGCCGCGGCGCGTCGGCCCGTCGAGTCCACGATGGACGGCACCGCTCGCCGGCGAGCCCGCTCGGCCCTCCACAGCCCCGGTGATCCGCGGTGCGGTGCCGGCAGCGCCGGTCGACCGGGGAGCACGCCCGGGAATCGTTGGTATTTCTGCTTGTCGCGTGCCGCTGACCGGCCACAATGGTCGCCGGCCGCGATATTGCGGGGTGCGCCCCCGGGCGGGCTGCCTACGATGGATCGGGTGATCCCCGTGCGCGGCCGCTACGACTACACCGTCGAACTCGTGCCCTACGACGACGGGGTCGTCGCGCAGTACGAACAGGACCGGGCGGTGGTGTCCGGGGTGCTCGGCCTGCTGGCGCGGGAGATCGAGCCGATCGGCAGCAGGCTCGTGCCGGGCATCTGGGCGAAGCCGATCATGGACTTGCTGGTGCTCGTCGGCGACCGGGACGCGCCGCGCGCGGCGTCCCGCCTCGCCCGCCGGGGGTTCCACAAGATCCCGCTCGCCGAGCTGTCCCGCACCATGCTGCGCCGCTACCGGCTCGGCACCGGCGAACCCGACCTGCACGTCCACCTGGTGGGCCCGGCGGTCTGGGCGGCCAGCCCGGAACGGGAGTTCTACCGGCTGCTGCGCGAACGCCCGGCCGCCGCCGAGGCGTACTCGGCGGTCAAGCGCCTGGCGCTGGAGATCAGCGGCGGCGACCCCCAGCGGTACAGCGCGGTGAAGGGCCAGTTCATCGAGTGGTTGGCGACGACCGTGCACCCCGGCCGCCCCTGACCCGCGCGTGGTCGAGGCGCGCCGGTCGGGGAGCGGCTACCGTTTCCCGCAGTCGTCGCGGGGCCGGCACGTCGCCGCGGGCTGACCGTCCACTGCGGATCGGAGGGTGCGGTGCTGTTCTCGGCGGTGGTGCTGGACGGGATCGTCGCGGGTCGGATCGACCTGGCGTTCCGGCGGTGGCGGCGGCCCGACGTGCGGGCCGGTTCGCGGATCACCACGGCCGCCGGTGTGGTCGGGATCGGCGAGGTGGCCGTGGTGGAGCCCGCCGACGTGCCGGACGCGGACGTCGCGCGGGCCGGGTTCGCCGACCGGGCGTCGTTCGAGCGCAGCCTGCGGGCGGGGGAGGACCGGCGGCTCTACCGGGTCGAGGTGCGGCACGTCGGGGAGGACCCGAGGGTGGCGCTGCGCGACGCCGACGACCTGGCCGACGACGAGCTGGCCGCTGTCGTGGCCGGGTTGCGCGGGCTGGACGCCCGCAGCGGGCGCGGCGCGTGGACCGCCGACGTGCTCGCGCTGATCGCCGACCGTCCCGGCGTGCGCGCGGCGGACCTGGCCGAACAGGTCGGCCGCGAGGTGCCGAAGTTCAAGTCCGACGTGCGCACTCTGAAGTCCCGCGGCCTCACGGAGAGCCTGGAGACCGGCTACCGCCTGTCCGCACGCGGCCGGCGCGTGCTCGACCACCTGCGTCGAGCCGACCAGCCCGGGTGAGAGGCGGGTTCAGCCGCCCCAGCCGTGGCAGACGAACGGCATCAGCCACTCGGCCTCGGTGGCGTCGGCCAGCGCTTTGCCCGGTGGGACGCCACGGGTGAGCGCGTGGTGGTAGGAGGTCATCACGTCGACGGCCGCGTGGTCGTCGACGCGGGCGACGCTGGAGACCACGGTCCGGCTGCCGCTGTAGAGCAGGGCGGCGGTGAAGCCGAGGATCTCGTCACCGGTGCGCACGACCGCCTGCCCGATGTCGCACGAGGACAGCACGACGTGGTCGGGCACCGCGGCGAGCTGGTGCACGTCGTGCGCCATCAGCGGCCCGTCGACCAGGTCCAGCCGGGAGAACAGGACGTTCTCCTGCTCATGGTGGCCGTGCGAGGCGAAGTGCGCCAGGCCGCTGCGGTTGACCGCGTGCAGGGTGTTGGCGACGGTCGCGTCCGCGCCGTCGAGCACCGTGCTGTCCGGGTAGATCCGCGCCAACCGGTGCACCTCGTCCGACGAGTGCTCCAGGTTGGGGCCGCTGACCAGCAGGACCGGGCCGGTCGGCCGGACGGCCCGTTTCGCGGCCACCCACGCCGACGGCGACGGGGTCACCGTCACCGGCCGCCCGCGCAGCGCGTCGAGCAGGCTCCACGGCATCGCCGACAGCGCGCCGGTGGGCACCAGCACGAGGTCGCGGTCGCCGACGACGGCGAGCAGCGGGGTGAGCACGTGGTCGGTGACGATCGCCAGCTGTCGCCGGATCGAGGTGTGGATCACCCGTTCGATGGTGGCCGGGAGGCTGCGCCCGCAGGCCGCGTCGAGGTCGCTGCGCAGCCGGGCGATCGCCTCGAACACCGTCCCCGGGTCGCCCAGGCCGAGCAGGTCGGCCTGCCGGTCGCCGATCACCTGCGCCAGCAGCCGGTCGCCGTGGGTCAGGAAGACGACCATCGCGCTGCCCGCGTCCGCCAGTTCCGCCTTCACCTCGGCGAACCCGACCTCGGCGTGGCGTTCGCCGGAGCCGTCCGTGCGCCAGCCCTTGGCCCGGATCTCGCGCTCGATCTGCCGGGCCCGCCGCAGCGCGTCGAGGTCGTGGCTGCCGCGCAGCTCGGCGGTGCGCACCTCCCGGGCGGCCGCGCGCAGCTCGGCGACCGCGTCCACGGTCTGCTCGTCGGCGGGCGTGCGGACCGGCGGGAACCGGAACGCCTGCGCGCGGGAGCGTTCCAGCCAGCGGTAGACGACCTCCGGCCGGCCGTTGTCCAGCGCCGCCGCGAGGCCGACCCGGGCCAGTTCGCCGCCCAGCGACGTGGTGCCGGTCTGCAGGTCCAGGCTGCCGAACCGGGCGCGGTGCTCGCGCAGCAGCTCCAGCCCGGTGCGCGCCTCGGCGAACGTGCGCCGCTGGTCACCCTCGGCGGCCCCCAGCTCGGCCAGCGCCAGCCGGCGCAGCAGCCGGGTGGCCAGCGGCGCTCCCGGCCGGTCCCGCCCGGCCAGCTCGGCGCGGGCCAGGTCGGCCCGGCCGCAGGCGGTGTGGGCCCGCGCGGACAGCAGCGCGGCCTCGTCGGCGTCGTTGCGCAGGCCCAGCGACCGCAGCCGCCCGGCCAGCCGGGACGCCGCGCGGGCCACCCGGACGGTGCCGCGGCCGGCGGTGAAGTCCGCGCGCAGCACGGCCAGCTCGGCGACCCCGGCCCAGGTGTCGTTGCGCCGCCGCCGGAAGTGCAGCCGGGCCCGCGCCGCCCACCGGCGGGCCTCCGACGGGTCGCCGGCGGCCAGCTTCGCCCGCGCCATGGTCAGCTCGGCCTCGGCGTGCTCGTGGCCCATCCGCAGTTCGGGGACCTGGCGCAGGAAGGTGTCCAGCTCGGTGGCCGCCTCACTGGGCAGGCCCGCCGCGAGCAGCGCCCGCGCCCGGTCGCCCGCCAGCACCGCGAGCATCCCCTGCCCCTGCGCCGCGTACACCTCGGCGGCGATGTCGAAGTCCCGCAGCGCGCCCGGGATGTCGCCGGTCAGCACCCGGCACTGGCCGCGCCCGTGCACGGCTTTCGCGACCGTGCGCGGCATCCCGTCGTCGGGCCCGAGCGAGCCGCCGATCCGCGCGCACAGGTCGAGGTCGGCCAGCGCGAGCCGGACCCGGCCCGCGATCTGGTGCAGCATCCCGCGGTTGAGCAGCACCCGGGCCAGCGCCGCCCGCTGGTCGGTGCGCCGCAACCGCTGGATCGTGTCGTCGAACAGCGCCAGCGCGTCGTCCAGCCGGCCGGTCATCAGCAGCACCAGGGCACGCTGCGAGAGCAGCAGGTGCCGGTCGTCGGCCGACACGACCTGCTCGGCGTCGTCCAGCAGCTCCAGCGCGCGGCCGGTGTTGCCCCGCGCCACCTCGGCGGCGGCGAGCGTGCCGAGCATCCGCGCGGTCTGCGACGGGGTCGCCTCGCCCAGCCGCAGCGCGTCCCGGAGCCGACGCGCCCCGACCGCGGGCCGACCGCTGTTTATCTCCTCGATCGCGCGCTCATGCAGTGTCCGCACACGGTCGCTCACCGGGCCTATAGTGTCATTGTCGGTGTGCTCACGGCACCGGACCGCCCTTCCGGCCGGATCACGAACTGCATCAGCCCCGAGGGCACCCGGTCCAGCGAGAACCGGCCTTCCTCGTCCGAGCGCGTCCGCAGCGGCCCGGCCGCGGTGCGCACCTCCACCGGGTGCGCCGCCGGCGGCGAGATCCACCCGTCGATGCGCACCGTGCCGTCGCCCCGCGCCTGCACGTTCACCAGGAAGTCCAGCGTCTCGCCGGTGAAGGTGATCAGCCGGGACCGCACGTCGCCGCGCGCGCCGGCGAGCTCGTGGTGCTCGGCGATCCGCACCACCTCGACGTCGACCTCCTCCAACTGGACGGCGA
This sequence comes from Saccharothrix espanaensis DSM 44229, assembly GCF_000328705.1. NCBI lineage: Bacteria > Bacillati > Actinomycetota > Actinomycetes > Pseudonocardiales > Pseudonocardiaceae > Saccharothrix > Saccharothrix espanaensis. Next base: position 4,428,786 of record NC_019673.1, read on the forward strand.
AGCGCACCAGGTCGACCAGGTCGCCGGGCACCGGGTCGAGCGACTCGTAGAGCCAGCGGACCTCGCGCAGGATGCCGAGGTCCAGTTCGTCCAGTTCGCCGCGCGGGCTGTCCGGGTCGACCGGGGTCAACGCCAGCTCCCCTCTTGGTCGGCCAGGAGTTGCTTGCGGAGCTGGGCCAGGCACCGGCCGCGGGTCGGGCCGATGCTGCCGCGCGGCATCCCGAGCGCGGCGCTGATCTCGGAGTAGTCCGCGCGGCCGACGAACGCCACGACCCGCAGCAGCTCGCGGCAGCGGTGCGACAGCCGCCCGACCGCCGCCCACAGCCGGGTCCGGCGGTCGGCGAAGACCGCCTCCTCGTCGGGCCTCGGTCCCGGGTCGGGCAGTTCCTCGTCGGGCGCGATGCCGACCAGGTCGTGGCCACGCTGCTCGTCGCGCAGGCTCCAGGACTCCCGCTTGGTCACGGTGACCAGCCACGCGGTCAGCGCGCGCGGCGACTGGATGTCGGCCATCGCGCCGAGCAGCCGCAGCCACGCGGTCTGCACCGCGTCGCCGGCGCGCTCGCGGTCGAGCCCCTGCGCCCGCGCCACCTGCCACAGCACCGGGGTGAGCACCTCCACGATCCGGCCGAGCGACTCCCGGTCGCCGTCCCGGGCGGACACGAACAGCCCGGCAAGCCCCTCGTAGTCCTCGAAGGGCTTGCCACCCGCCGGGTGGCGGTCAGACCTCGTACTGCTCATAGCACCGTTCCAGTGCCGCCCAGGCCCGCTTGACCACGGTCTCCTGGTCGACCGCGGCCAGGCTGAGCCCGGTGTCCGCCGCCGCCACGTCGATCAGCGCGTTGGCCACCGCCGCCGCGGCCAGCGGCGTGGCGAAGGACGTGCCGTCCCACACCGCGAACCCGCTGCGGAAGTCGTCCGGGTCCAGGCCGCTGCGGTGCTCGTCGGCCAGTTCCGGCTGGCGCGGCCCGCTCACGTCGGTGGGGAACGTGCTGACCACGCCCGCCCCGGTGGCCCAGCAGGTGACCCACGCGCCGTCGTTGGAGAAGCTCGCCTTGGTGTCGTTGGGGTTCAGCGCCCCGACGCTGATCACGCCGGGACCCGCGCCGGGCAGGTCCGGCAGGTCGGCGAACGCCGCCGGGTAGAACCGCCGGCCGGTGGAGTTGTTGCCCGACGCCGCCAGCACCAGCACGCCCTGCTCGGTGAGCCGGCGCACCACCTCGGCCAGGTGGGTGGTGTAGCGGGAGTCGGCGGGCGACTCGTCGAGGTAGCCCAGCGACAGCGACACCACGTCGACCATGTCCCCGGGCCGGTCCTCGCGGCGCGCCCGGTCGACCCGCCGGGAGATCTCCTCCAGCGCGGCGATCACGTCCGAGCCGTAGGCGACGCCGTCGCTGTGCATGACCCGGATGGCCAGCACGTCGGCGTTCGGCGCGGCCTGCCGGATGATGCCCGCGATGAACGTGCCGTGCCCGGTGTTGCTGTCCACGTCGCGGATCAGGCTCTCCGAGACGACCGGGCTGTCCCAGTAGTCCAGCAGGGACGGGGCGGCGACGGCGTTGTCCCGGATCGCCCGCTGGGCCTCGTCCAGCACGGAGATGAAGCCGTCGGCCGGCGGCGGCGCGGACCGGTCGGCGATGTCGAACCACGGGTGCGGTCCGATGCCGGAGTCCAGCACGGCCACCACGGGCCGGCGGGTGAACCGGTCGCCGAGTTCGTCCCGGCGCGGCGGCTCGACCGCGATCGCGACCGGCACCCGCGACGAGCCCGACGGTGAGCGGCGGTAGGAGCCGGTCACCTGGTCGCTGTTGGTGTCCCACGGCGTGCCGTTGATCGTCACGGCGCTGAACACCAGGTGCTCCAACGAGATCCGGCGGACCAGGTCCCAGTCGAGCACGTCGTCGGCGGCGGCCCGCAGCCGTTGCAGCGCGGCCCACGAGTCGACGTCGTGGTCCCGTCCGGTCAGCGCGCGCAGCGCCACCGGGCGGGCCGACGCGCCACCGCCGGACCGCGGGACCTCCAGGTCGTACCCCGCGGCGTTGAGCACGGCGCGGACCGCGCCGATCGCGGCCGGGTCGCACAGCACGTCGTCGGGGACGAGCAGGACCCGCGGCCGGTACGCGGTGGTCCGCGGCCGGGCTCCACCGGCCGCCTCGGCCCGGCGCGGGTCCAGGACGCGGCCCTCGTGCCGGTCCAGCAACTCCGCCGGCACCCGCAGCTTGACCGCGGGCTCGTAGTCGGGTCCCCCCACCTGCCGCGCGCCCAGCCGCCTTCGGATGAACTGGATCGCCACTAAGCCCCTCCTGTCTCGCGGTGACACCTTCCCCCGTTCCTGTCCGACACGTGTGCCGTTCGGCCCTCTCGAATACGCCTGGGTGATAACGAACGGGTAACGGGCGTGCGTGGGGGTGCGCCCGACCGGCAGGTAGTGAGGAAGATTCACGTCTGGTTCGCCGGGCGTTGTCGAGGGCTGCCTAGCATCCCGCCCATGACCACCCGCCGCACGTTTCTGCTGGGTACCGGGGCTGCCGCCGCGGGAACACTGGTCGCGACTACCGCGACCGCGCCCGCCTCCGCCGAGCCCGAGACGCGGTCCGCCCGCCCGGACGCCGACCGCGACCGGTTCACCATCGCGGTCATCCCGGACACCCAGTACCTGTTCGACCAGGACCGGGGCGACGCCGAACCGCTGGACGCGGCGCTGCGCCACCTGGTCAACCGGACCTCGGCGGACAACATCGTGTTCACCGCGCACCTGGGCGACCTCACCGAGAACGGCTCGAAGAGCGAGATCGAGGACGTCGGCCGGTCGTTCCGGGCGCTGGACCGGCGGCGGGTCGGCTACAGCGTGCTGGCCGGCAACCACGACCTCGACTCGCGCACCGACGACCAGCGCGGGCGCACGCCGTACCTGGACGAGTTCGGGCCGCGCCGGTTCCGCGACTCGCCGACCTTCCGCGGCGCGAGCCCCGACGGCTACAACAGCTACCACGTGTTCCGCGCGGCCGGCCGGGAGTGGCTGGTGCTCGCGCTGGACTGGCGGATGTCGGACAAGGGCTTCGCCTGGGCCCGGGGCGTGCTGGCCCGGCACCCGAAGCTGCCCGCCGTGCTGACCACGCACGAGTTCGTGCACGCGGGCGGCGACGGCAAGGCGGAGCTGTCCGACTACGGCCGCCGGCTGTGGGAGGGCCTGGTCAAGGACCACGACCAGATCTTCCTGACCCTCAACGGCCACTTCTGGCCGCCCGCCCGGTCGGTGCTGACCAACGCCGCCGGCCACGACGTCCACGTGCACATCACCAACTACCAGGACCGCTACTACGGCGGCAGCGCGATGATCCGGCTCTACGAGTTCGACCTGGCGCGCAACACCATCGACGTGCGCACCTACTCGCCGTGGCTGCTCGGCAAGCGCTCGCTCAACACCTTGGAGCGCAGGGAGGTCGAGCTGACCGGCGACGCCGACCGGTTCAGCGTCCCGATCGACTTCGAGCAGCGGTTCGCGGGCTTCGCGCCGGTCCCGGTCCGCCCGGAACGGCCGGTGCGGCAGCTGCTCGTGCCCGGCACGGTCGCCTACTGGCGGGCCGACTCGCTCAAGGACCTGTCCGGCAACGGCAACGACCTGCGCCAGGTCGGCACGCTCACCGCGACCACCGAGCACCACCGCGACTCGCCCAGCCGGGCCAGCCGGTTCTTCGGCAAGGAGGGCTACCTGTCCACGGTGGACAGCGCCCCGCTCAACCGGCTGACCTTCGAGCGCGGGTACACCGTCGAGGCGTTCATCAAGCTGCCGGCGGGTTTCGACCACCCGTGGTGCGGTCTGCTGACCAAGCTCGCGCCCGGGGCCGCCGCCGGCAAGACCGGCGACGACCCGAAGGAGCCGCTGTGCACGCTGAACGTGGCGGGCGGCGGCGGGCTGCAGTGGGCGGTGTTCCCGAAGAACCGCGACGGGATGTCGACCAACTGGGGTCACGAGCTGGCCGAGGACACCTGGTGGCACGTCGCGGTGGTCAACGACGGCCGGCACACCAAGCTCTACGTCGAGGGCTCCGAGCTGCTGCGCAACCCGTCGACGCCGGCCACCGGCATCGCCACGGCGGGCGACCCGTGGCTGGTCGGGGCGTACGCGTACGACCGGATCGTGGAGAAGTCATTCCACGGCTGGCTCGGCGAGGTGCGGATCGTGGACCGGGCGCTGCCCACCGAGCGGTTCCTCACCGCGCGCTGACCGTCGCACGGATCGGCGCACGAATCGGCGCACGGTCCGTCGAGTAAGGGCTATAGTCCTCCTGTATCACTTACAGGGGGTGTTTGTGGAAGTGCCTATCGCGGACTACCCGGCGGGGGCGGCGCTGGCGACCGACCTGGTCACCACGTCGCCCACGGTCCGGGGCGTCGACGCCCTGCCGGACCCGGACGCGCTGGCCGGCCTGCTCGCCCGGCACGGGATCGACGCGGAGCCGCCGACCGCCGACGACGTCTTCGCGGTGCGGCTGCTGCGCTTCGACGTGCGCGGCATCGTGGAGACCGAGACCGTCGAGCAGGCCGTCGCGGGAGCCGGCGTGCTGATCGGGCGTGCCGCGCTCGGTCCCGTGCTGCGCCGCGACGCCGAAGAGCGCTGGCAGTGGCACGTTCCGACGGAACCCGGCGCGCCGCTCGCCGACCGGCTCGCCGCCGTCATCGGCGTCGCCCTGCTCGGCGTGGTCCGCTCGCTGGGCCACGACCGGTTCCGGGCGTGCGCCGCGCCGGGGTGCCGGGGCGTGTTCGTCGACGCCAGCCGCGCGGGCCGCCGCCGGTACTGCACGCCGGAGCTGTGCGGGAACCGGGTCAACGTGGCCAACCACCGCAGGCGCCAGGAGGCGACCCGATGAGCACCCCACCGCTGACCGGCTCGTTCGCCCTGCCCGACGGCACGCGGGTGCGCGGCCGGGGCCTGCGCCACCCGCGCCCGGCGGGCCCGTTGCCCGGCTACGGCCTCTACCTGGGCACCGACCGGCTGCGCGCGCGCCACGACGACGGTCTGACCTGGCCGCACGAGTGGCTGGACTGGCCGGACTTCCGGCTGCCGCGCGACCGGGACCTGGCGGTCCGCCGGATCCGCGCCCTGCACGACCGGGCCCGGTCCGGCGAGCCGGTGGAGGTGGCGTGCGACGGCGGGATCGGGCGCACCGGCACGGTCGTGGCGTGCCTGGCGGTGCTGTCCGGCGTCGACCCGGCCGACGCGGTCGCCTGGGCCCGCGAGCACCACCACCGCCGCGCGGTCGAAACGCCGTGGCAGCGGCGCTGGGTGGCCGGGTTCCCCGCTCAACCGGAGTGAGCGGCTTCGCGGAGCATGAGCACGGCGTCGTAGTCGTCCGGCCGCGCCGGGTCGAGCGGGAAGTGCGAGTGGTTGCCGGTGCTGCGCGGCCGTGCCGCCCGGGGGAGGTCCCGGGCGGCGACGAGCCGGGCTGTTCCGGGCAGCGCCGCGAGCACGCCCTCGACGGTGTCCGGTTCCGGCGCGGGGATCCCGTGGTGCTCGGCCGTGCCGATCGCGGAGCCGATCACGGCGTAGTCGTCGCCGAGGCGGTGCGCGACCAATGCGCCCGCGCTGTGCCAGCGCAGGTCCAGGTCGCCGAGCCGCCAGTGCACCACGCCCCGGTGCAGGTGCTGGTTGTGCGCGAAGACCAGCGTCGGCGCGTCCAGGGCCAGCAGGTTCTCGGCCATCATCGTGTCCCGCACCGACAGCAGGCGGGCCACCCGGTCCGGCGAGTCCTCCGCCATGCCCGCGTGGTAGGCGAGCAGGCCGGCGGCCGTGCGGGCGGCCAGTTCCGCGTCCCGCAGGTCGTCGGGCTCGGCGGCGGACTCCGGGGTTCGGCCGGCCAGCAGCCACCGCAGGTCGTCGGTGATCAGCCGGAGTTCGCGGGCCTCGGCGGACCCGCCGACCGAGCGCGCCGGGTCCAGCGCGGCGGCCGGATCGTTCCAGCGGGCGTCCGCGCCCAGCAGGGCGTCGATCCGGTCCCAGGTCACCGGCAGGTGGTCCACGCGCGCGTCGAGGAAGCGGTGCAGCGCGGCCAGCGCCGTACGGGGGCTGTCGGCGCCCATCATCTCGATCGGCGCGTCGAACCCGTGGAACCGCACCGGTTCGTCGGCGGTCCGGTTGTGCTCGGCGAGCAGCCGGACCAGTTCGCGGTTGGCGGGACAGCCTCCGAACGTGTGGGTGAACCCGTGCCGCATGACGTGGTCGAGGTCGCCTCGGCCGTGCCGGACGTAGTCGTCCACGAGCCTGGCGTGCAGGCAGCTGCTCTCGATCGCGATGGCCCGGAAACCGGCGTGCGCGACGAGGTGGGCGAGCAGGGCGTTGCGGTAGCGGAGGAACTCGTCCTCGCCGTGCATCGGCTCGCCGAAGGCCAACAGGCGGGGCAGGTGCGGGAGGACCCGTTCGACGGCGGGTCCGAATCCGTGCGGGCCGTCGACCGGGACGCCTGCCGGGTGGGTCATGAGATCTCCGATCGTGAAGGACTCCTTTCACCGTATCGTTGATGTTTCTGTTGAAGCTTTCGTCCGCGGTGCAGGGCTTGTAGCGGCTCAACCCTCAACCGCGGGTGAAGACCGTCCGGAAAGGACAGTGGTGTGGGCGAACAGCGGGACCGGATGTTGCGCGGCGAGTGGTACCTCGACGAACCGGACCTGGTCGAGCAACGCCGGAACTGCCGGCGCGTGCTCGACCGGTTCAACGCGACCGGGCCCGACGACGACGCCGAGCGTGGGCGGATCCTCGACGGCCTGTTCGCCGCGTTCGGCCCCGGCTCCGTCGTGCTGCCGCGCTTCCAGTGCAGCTACGGCTCGCTGATCGCCATCGGTGCCGACACCTTCGTCAACACCGACGCCCTGTTCATGGACGACGCGCGGATCACGATCGGCTCCGACGTCCGGATCGGCCCCCGGACGCAACTGCTCACGGCGCTGCACCCGGTGGAGGACCACGAGCGCCGCCGCGCCGGGTGGGAACGCGCCGCCCCCATCACGATCGGCGACAACGCGTGGCTCGGCGGCGGTGTGATCGTCTGCCCGGGTGTGACCATCGGCCCGAACACCGTGGTCGGCGCGGGCAGCGTCGTGGTCCGCGACCTGCCGGACCACGCGCTGGCCGCCGGCAACCCGGCGCGGACCATCCGACGGCTCTGACCCGCGCCCGGCCGGATCAGGTCATGGGTAACTGGAAGAACACCAGGTAGAGCAGGACCAGCAGACCGATCACCCCCACCGTGGCGCGGACCAGTTGCCGCATCCACGTGCCGAACACCTTGCCCAGGCGGCTGCGGGAGTGGGAGAAGTAGGCGTGGGCCTCACTGGCGCTGTTGAGGCGGATACCGACGAACAGGCCGGCGCCGAGGACGAGCAACAAGACGAACGTGGACACGATCAACCTCTTCCGGATGACGATCGGCTGGAACGCGCGCTGTGCGGCGGATCGGCACAGTCGCGTGCCGACCGCTCGGCCACGGCCGGGGGACACCGTCGTCCAGGGACCTGTGGCCCGATCAGGGGGGCCACGCCGGGAATGGCGTCGGTGGGGAAGTCGACGCCACGGTCGACACCTCGCCTAGTCTGACCCGCATCGGGAGGCTGGTATGCGTAATTTCGCGGTGTCGGGGCAGAAGACACCCCTGATGTCGGGTATCGGACACGCCGCGCGGCTGCGCTTCGGCGGCGGGGCGGCCGGCATCGAGCGGATGGAGGCCGCGCTGGTCGGCACCGCGTTCGAACCGCACCGGCACGACACCTACGCGATCGGCGTGACGCTCGCGGGCGTGCAGACCTTCCGCTACCGCGGCGAGCAGCGGCACTGCCTGCCCGGCCAGTGGCACGTCCTGCACCCCGACGAACCGCACGACGGCGCGGCGGGCACCGAACTCGGGTTCGGCTACCGGATCCTGTACCTGGACCCGGCGCTGGTGCAGGACGCGCTGGGCGGGCGGCCGCTGCCGTTCGTGGCCGATCCGGTGATCCGACCGGCGCGGGTGGGCGCGGCCGTCGCGAACTGGCTGCGGCACATCGACGACCCGCTGGACGACGTGGAGGCCGCCGAGATCACCGCGTCCGTCGCGGACCTGCTGCGCGCGCACGGCACCGACCCGGTGCGCGGCCGGGCGGCGCTGGACCTCGACGCGGTGCGCCGGGTGCGGGCGCTGCTGCGCGACGACTTCGCCCACCCCCACCGCGCCGCCGACCTGGAACGGGTGTCCGGGCTGGACCGGTGGTCGCTGGCCCGCCAGTTCCGCGCGGCGTTCGGCACCAGCCCGACCCGGTTCCGCACCATGCGCCAGCTCGACGCGGCGCGCCGGTCGCTGGGCGCGGGCGTGCCGCCGGCGGAGGTCGCCGCGGCGGTCGGGTTCGCCGACCAGAGCCACCTCACCCGGATGTTCAAGCGCGCCTACGGGGTGACGCCGGCCGCGTGGACGGCCGCCGTGCGCGGTGGAGCGGCCCGGGTCGGGCCGGTGCCGGGCGGGTCAGCCGCGGGCCCGGATCGCGTGCACCACGCCGGCCATGTCCTCACCGCCGCGGCCGAGCGCGACGGCCTCGCCGAACAGCGCGTGGCAGACGTCCAGCAGCGGTGAGGCGACCCCGGCGGCGCGGGCGGCCTCGGCGATCAGCCGGTTGTTCTTCAGCACGTCGGTGATCGAGGCCTGCACGGCGAACTCGCCGGCCAGCAGCTTCGCCGCCTTCGCCCGCGACACCGCGGACGCCATCGGCCCGGCGTCGAGGATCCGGGTCAGCAGCGCCGGGTCCAGCTTGTGCGCCTCGGCGAACCCGTACGCCTCGGCCAGCCCGGTGACCATGGTGATCAGGAACAGGTTGACCGCGAACTTCATCAGCAGCGCGCCCGGCACCGGCCCGCAGTCCACCACCTCGGCGCACATCGGCGCGAGCAGCGGCCGGACCCGGTCCACGTCGGTGTCCGCGCCGGACAGCATCGCCACCAGCGAGCCCTGCTCGGCCGGCCCGCGCGACCCGGAGACCGGCGCCTCGACGTACGCCCCGCCCGCGGCGGCCACGTCGGCGGCGAGGGCGTGCGAGTAGTCCGCCGGCATCGTGCCCATCTGCACGACCGTCCGCCCGCGGCACCGCGCGCCGAACCCGGCGCCGCCGCGGTCCAGCACCGCGTCCACCGCCGCCTCGTCGGCCAGCATCAGCAGCACGACGTCGGCCCGGCCGAACACCTCGTCGGGTCCGGTGGCGACGTGCGCGCCGGCGTCGGCGAGCGGGGCGCACCGGGCGGCGGTGCGGTTCCAGACGGTGAGCGGGACGCCCGCGCGGGCGAGGTTGAGGGCCATGGGCTGTCCCATGACGCCCAGTCCGATGAATCCGAGTTCGACCACGGGGGAGTTCTAGCCGCCGCCGGCGCGGCCCGTCTTGAACGTTTGTGCGCGCCCGACCCGCGCCAGACCTGCGCCAGACCTGCGCCAGACCTGCGCCAGACCTGCGCCAGACCCGCGCCGGACCCGCGTCGGACCCGCGCTGGACCCGCGCCGGCCACGGACCGTGATCCGCCAGGATGGCTCGATGCGACTGTTCCCGCGCACCCCGAAGGCCCGTCGGTGGGCGGTGGCCCTGCTCGTGGTGGCCGTCCTGGTGCCGGTGGGCGCGGTGGGGCTGACGGTGGTGGTCAACGCGCGGTCGTTCCAGCTGTTCGGCGAGATCACCCACCGCGTGGAGACCGATGCGAAGGTGGTCGCGCTGACCTTCGACGACGGACCGGACCCGGCGGGCACCCGGCCGATGCTGGCGGTGCTGGCGGCCAAGGACGTGCGCGGCACGTTCTACCTGACCGGCCGGGAGCTCTCCGCGCACCCGGAACTCGGCCGGGCGGTGGCCGAGGCGGGCCACGAGATCGGCAACCACTCGTACTCGCACGAGCGGATGGTGTTCGTGACGCCGGGGTGGGTGGCCGAGGAGGTGGAGGAGACCGATTCGCTGATCCGCTCCACCGGCTACACCGGCCCGATCACCTTCCGCCCGCCGCACGGCAAGAAGCTGATCGCCCTCCCGCGCTACCTCGCCGAGCATGGCCGCCGGACCGTCACCTGGGACGTGGAGACCGACTCGGGACCCGACCAGCCGGCCAGCGCCGACGAGCTGGCCCGCCGGACCGTGGAGCAGGTGCGGCCGGGGTCGATCGTGCTGCTGCACGGCATGTACGCCGGTCGTGGCGTGACCCGGGACGCGATCGGCCCGATCATCGACCTCCTGCGCGACCGCGGCTACCGGTTCGCGACGGTCTCCGAGCTGCTCGCGCGGGCGCGCTGAGCGCAGGCGGCACTCCTTCCAGGCCGGCCGCCGCCCGCGTGCCGGGCGGTGATCATCCGGAACGTAGGGTTGTTCCATGAGCGGATACACCGACCAGGAGAGCCGGACTCTGCGCACGGCCGTCTACGGGGCGATGGTGCTCGTGTCGGTGGCCGAGGAGGGCGCGCTGGACGAGGAGAGCCACGCCGGCATCAGGGCGATGGCCGCCCTGCCGCCACGGGTGCGCGACGCCGTCGACTCGGGTGCGCCGGAACTGCCCCAGGGCTCGATCGAGGACGTGGAGGCCGGCGTGCTCGCGGCGTTGCGCGGGTCCATGGCGTTCCTGGCCGCCCAGTCCCCGGACGAGGCCGACGCGTTCGCGCTCGCCGTCGTCACGATGTGCGAGCGGGTCGCGTCGGCGGACGGCGATGTGGGCCGGGCGGAGAGCGCCGTGGTCGGCCGGGTCCGCGCCGCGCTCGGTCGCTGAAGATCGGTCGCTGAAGATCGGTCGCTGAAGATCGGTCGCTGAGGATCGGTCGCTGAGGATCGGTCGCTGAGGATCGGGTGCTGAAGATCGGCGCTGAGGGGCCGGGGTTCGGGGGTCAGTCCGGTGTGCGGTTCGCGCGGGACTCGACCAGGGTCTGGATGCCGTCCAGGAGGCGTTGCAGGCCGAACTCGAACTGGTCGCCCGACCACGGGGCCACGCCCGCTTGGAGCACCCGCAGCAGGCTCGGGTACTGGGTGAAGTCGACCAGTTCGCCCAGCACGCGGTTGCGCTCGGCGGTCTGGTCGGGTGACCGGGACCCGTCCTGCTCGTCCTCGGTGCGCTGGCGCGCCAGGCCGCGCACGTAGGCGTCGACCGACTCGATCACGGCCATCTTCTCGGCCTCGGTCAGCCCGGTGTCCGCCAGCACGGCCAGCGCGGAGTCCATCCACCGCAGCATGTTCGGGCCCGGCGCGGCCACCGTGCTCACCAACCGCAGGGTCCACGGGTGCGCCCGGAACGCGACCCAGTCGGCGCGCGCCCAGGCTTCGAGCTTCGCGCGCCAGTCGCCCGGCCAGTCGTCGGGCAGCGGGTCCTGCGCGCCGATCGCGTCGAGCATCAGGGCTTCGAGCTCGGCCTTGCCGGGCAGGTAGGTGTAGAGCGACGCGGTGCCGACGCCGAGGGCGGTCGCGACCCGGCGCATGGACAGCGCGGCCAGGCCCTCGGTCTCGGCGACCTCGATCGCCACCGCGACGATCCGGTCCATGGACAGGCCGCGCTGCGGGCCGCGACTGGGCCGCCGGCGGTCGCCCCACAGCAGCTGGAGGGCCTGGTTCTTTGCGTTCATGGCGAAACTCAGTATACCGTTCGGAGTAGGTCGAACGGTGTTCGGAGTTTGGGGGGCGAGAGGTGACTGCGGGGGTGGTGCGCCGCCGGCGGGAGCGGCAGGCGCTGTGGGCGGCCACGTTGACCAACGGGCCCAACGAGCTGATCGACTTCGTGCTGCCGCTGTGGGCAGGGGCCGCGCTCGGCCTCAGCGCCACCGAGGTCGGGGTGCTCACGGCCGTGGAGATGGCGGTGTCGGTGCTGGTCCGGCCGGTCGCCGGGGTGCTCGCCGACCGGTACGAGCGGAGGTACGTGGCGGCGCTGGGCGCGTTGCTGTACGCGGTGTCGTGCGCCGGGTACGCGGTGGCGGGCGAGGTGGCCATGGCCTACGGGGCGGCGGCGGTCGGCGGCGCGGGCGGCGCGCTGCTCTGGGTCAGCGTGCGCGCGATGGTCAGCGAGCGGCTGGACGAGGACTCCGGGGTGTTCCCGAGGCTGCTCTCCGCCGAGGAGACCGGCTCGTGGGTCGCGTTCGTGGCCGGGCTGACGCTGCTCGGCGTGATCGGGTTCGGCGGGCTGTTCTGGCTGTGCGCGGCGGCGTGCCTGCTGGCCGCCGGGCTGCTGCTGGCCGCGCCGAAACGCCCCGGACGGGTCGGCGCGCCGGTGGCCGGGGGACTGGGCGCGGTCGGCCGGCGGCTGCGGCCGATGCTGTTCGCGGTGGCGATGACCATGGCCGCCGAGGCCGCCGTCTCGCTGCTGTTGCTGCTGCACCTGCAACGCGGGTTCGGCCTGGAGGTCGTCCAGATCGCGTACGTGTTCCTGCCCGGGGCCATCGCGATGAGCGTCGCGGCGGGGTACCTGCACCGGTACGTGGTCCGGTTCGGGCGGTCCCGGGTGCTGACGGCCGCGTCGCTGGCCAGTTGCGCGTTCGCGGTGAGCCTCGCCTGGGCGCCGAGCCCGTACGTGATCGCCGGGCTGTGGGTGCTCAGCGGGCTGGCGTGGGCGGCGGTGATACCGGTCCAGCAGGCCGTGATCGCCGAGGCGTCGGGCGACCAGGTCGGGCGCGGCATGGGTGTCTACGAGTCGGCGTGCCTGGTCGGCGCGCTGGTCGGCAGCCTGGTGGCGGGGGCGCTGTACGACGGCGCGAACTGGGCGGTGGCGTGCCTGGTGGCGGCAGGGCTGATCCTGGCGGGCGCGGTCGTCGTGCCCCGCGCGGTGCGCCGGCTCGGCGTCACCGAGTTTCCGCCACCGGCCGAGAACAACGACGACGAGCCCGCGTCCGGTCCGGTCGAACAGGACACCGGGGACACGTCGGCGGACGAACCCGGCGTGGCGAAGGACGAACCCGGAACGGCGGTGGACGAGGTCGGTGGGGCGAAGGACGAGCCCGCCAAGCTGTGGGCCGACCTGGCGGTGCACGCGGTCCTGTTCGCGGCGACGCAGGCCGGGTTGGCGTTCTACGACTTGTCGTGGGTGCGCGACCTGGTCACCCGCGACCTCGGCACGGTGCTGCTCGGCCAGGTCCCGCGTGACGGCGTGGCGGCGTTCGTCTACGGCGCGGGCCGGTTCTGGGCGATCGTCCTGCTGATCGATCTGGTGTGGACGGTCTACCGAGCACTGCGCCGCCGTTCCACGACGGACCGGGGCACGGGCTGAGGCTCAGCCGGAGACCGTGCGCTCGCCGAACGCGCGGGCGGGCCCCTCCAGCCGGTCCTGGAGGCTGAAGAACAGGTCCGCGGCGCGGATGCCGATCCACTCCGGCGGCAGCAGCTCCTCGGGCAGGCCGGGGTCGAGGTAGGGCAGTCGCCGCCAGTCGGTGAGCAGCCGGACGTAGTCGGCGAACGCGGCCCGCTCGTCCACCGCCGGCCCGCCCGGGGCCGACGCGTCCCGCGCGGGCAGGTCGCGCCACCGCCGCAGCGAGGGGCCGTGCTCGGTCAGGAACGCCGAGTACAGCCCCTCCAGCTGGTCGAGGTCCCACCACCGGCGGACCTTGCCGGCCAGGTCGCCGAACGCCAGGTGGTCGGCGCGGAACAAATCGGCGTAGCCGTGCAGGTCCTGGCTGCGCAGGATGTCGGCGGTCGGCTCGTGCAGGTGCGCGGGCGCGATCCACACTCCCGGCGCGGCGGTGCCGAACCCCAGCCTGCTCAGCTGGGAGCGCAGCAGGTGCCGCTTGTGCCGCTCGGACTCGGGCACCGAGAACACCGCGAGCAGCCAGCCGTCGGCCGGCGTCGCCCGCTTGCGCCGGAAGATCCGGTGGTCGCCTTCGTCCAGGATGGCCAGACCGCCGGGCGACAGGGCGTACCCGGCCGCGCCGTCGCGGCGCTGCGCCAGCAGCACGTCCCGCCGCTTGAGCCGGGAGATCGACGACCGGACCGCGGCCTCGTCGATGTCGAGCAGGCCGAGCAGGCCGACCACCGAGGCGACCGACAGCCACCCGCCGTGGTCACGGGAGAACAGGCCGTAGAGCGTCACGATGAACTGCCGGGGCTGGGCCGCCTTCGCGTAGCTCTCGCCGTCGGCGAACCCGGCCTCGCCCGATCCCGTCGTCACGGCGTCACGGTATCAGTGCGTCACCGGCGGTGATCGCGCCCGGCGACCGCTCCCGGACCTGCGCGCGCAGCTTGAACCGCTGCACCTTCCCGCTCGGCGTCTTGGGCAGCTCGGCCACGAACTCGACGCGCCGCGGGTACTTGTACGGCGCGATCACCGACTTCACGAACGCCTGGAGCTCGGCGGCCTTCGCCGGGTCGGCCGGCGCGCCCGCCCGCAGCACGACGAACGCGTGCGCGATCGCGCCCCGGTCGGGATCGGGCGCGCCGACCACGGCGGTCTCGGCGACGTCCGGGTGGTCCAGCAGCGCCGCCTCCACCTCCGGCCCGGCGATGTTGTAGCCCGAGGAGATGATCATGTCGTCGTTGCGGGCCTGGAACCAGAAGTAGCCGTCGGCGTCGCGGACGTAGGTGTCCCCGGTCAGGTTCCAGCCGTCGCGCACGTAGTCGAGCTGGCGCGGGTCGGCCAGGTACCGGCACCCGGTGGGCCCCTTCACCGCGAGCCGGCCGGGCACGCCGTCGGGCGCGGGGTTGCCGTCCTCGTCCAGCACGGCGGCCCGGAACCCGGGCACGGCCTTGCCGGTCGCGCCGGGCCGGATGTCGTCGTCGGCGGCGGAGATGAAGATGTGCAGCAGCTCGGTGCCGCCGATGCCGTTGATGATCCGCAGCCCGGTCTCCCGGCGGAAGTGCTCCCAGGTGGACGGTGGCAGGTGCTCGCCCGCCGACACGCAGCGCCGCAGCCCGGCCAACTCGCGGGCCTTCCCGGCGGCGAGCATCGCCTTGTACGCGGTGGGCGCGGTGAACAGCACGGTCACGCCGTGCGCGGCGACGGTGTCGGCCAGCTCCTCGGGCGTGGCCCGCTCTACCAGGAACGTCGACGCGCCGAACCGCATCGGGAACACCACCAGCCCGCCCAGCCCGAACGTGAAGCCGATCGGCGGCGTGCCGGTGAACACGTCGTCCGGCTCGGGCTTGAGCACGTGCCGGGCGAACGTGTCGGCGCACGCCAGCACGTCGCGGTGGTAGTGCATGGTGGCCTTGGGCCGGCCGGTCGTGCCGGAGGTGGGCGCGAGCAGCGCCACGTCGTCGGCGGCCGTGTCGACGCTCGCGAAGCTGTCCGGTTTGGCCGTGCAGCGCGCGACCAGGTCGTCCGGCCCGTCGCCGCCGTAGAGCAGGCTGGGCACGCCGTCGGGCAGGTCGGTGGCGAACCGGTGGTCGGACAGCACCAGCCCGGTCGCGGTCAGCGCGACCAGTTCGGCGATCTCCTTGGCCCGCAGCAGCGGCATGACCGTGACCGCGACCCCGCCCGCCTTCACCACGGCCAGCCACGCGGCGACCGTCCACGGGTTGTTGGGGCCGCGCAGCATCACCCGGTTGCCGGGGCGCAGGCCGAACTCGTCGACCAGCACGTGCGCGATCCGGCTGCTGCGCGCGTCGAGCTCGCCGTAGGTCCAGGTCTCGTCGGTGGTGCGCAGGCACGGGCGGTCCGCGCCGAAGCGGGCGATCGCGCCGTCGAGCAGGGCCACCGCGCAGTTGAGCCGGTCCGGGTAGTGCAGTTCGGGGAGGTCGAACACGAAGTCCGGCTGCTGCGCGGGCGGCGGCAGGTGATCCCGGCAGAACGTGTCGACGTGGGCGGATCTGTGCATCGGCAGCACTCCTTTCCGGAGTGTCGGGACGCTGAGCGGGAGGGTACGTCAGGACAGCCGGGGCGCGTCGGCGTAGCCGCCGGCGAGCAGCGTGCCCGCGCCGGGGGCGTGGGCGGGCAGGTCGAGCGCGCGCATGAGCTGGTGGGCGGTCGCGATCGAGGCGGAGAGCACCGGTTTGCCGAGCTCCTGCTCCACGATCTCGACGGTTTCCAGCGACGGCATCTGCACGCACGCCGAGAGCACGATCGCGTCGGCGTCCCGGTGGTCGAGCGCGGCGGCGATGCCGACGAGGTTCTTCGGGTCGTGCGCGGCGACGTCGAGGTTGTCCGGGATCTCCAGCGCGGTGTAGTCGGCGACCTCGACACCTTCGTCGCGGATGTAGCCGACCACGGTCTCGGTGAGCGGCTTGAGGTACGGGCAGACCACCGTGATGGACCGCGCGCCGATCAGGTGCAGCGCGGTGACCAGGGCTCCGGCGCTGGTCACGACCGGTGCCGGCGCGCCGTTCTCGGCGGCGATCGCGGCCAGGTTGCGCTCGGAGGTGCGGTGGTAGCCCCGGCCGAGGCTCATGATCGCGACCAGGCACGCGTAGCCGAGCACGTCCACCCGCGCGTCGGACAACTCGGCGGCGCAGCGCCCCGAGTCGGCGTCCATCGCGGCCAGCTCCTCCTCGCGCACGTGCTTCATGCGCATCCGG
The DNA here is from genome assembly GCF_000328705.1 of Saccharothrix espanaensis DSM 44229. Classification (NCBI taxonomy): domain Bacteria; kingdom Bacillati; phylum Actinomycetota; class Actinomycetes; order Pseudonocardiales; family Pseudonocardiaceae; genus Saccharothrix; species Saccharothrix espanaensis. Next base: position 4,445,247 of record NC_019673.1, read on the forward strand.
CTGGAGTGGAAGGTGAACCGCTCGGGCGCGACGGCCTCGCGCGCCCGGAAGATGGCCGGGATCTCGGTTTCCATGGTCACGTTGGAGCTCGGCACGATCTGGCCGATCCGGAAGGTCCTCATCGGACGTCCACCACCGGGTTGCGCAGCGTGCCGATCCGCTCGACGGTCGCCTCCACCACGTCGCCGGGCCACAGCCACACCTGCGGCGTGCGCCCCGCGCCGACGCCGGCGGGCGTGCCGGTGGCGATCACGTCGCCCGGTTCCAGCGTGATGCCGGCGCTGATGTCGGCGATCAGCTCGGGGATCCGGAACAGCATGTACTTCGTGCTGGACTTCTGCCGCACCTCGCCGTTGACCTTCAACGACAGCTCCAGCGCGTGCGGGTCGGGGATCTCGTCGGCGGTGCGCAGGGCCGGGCCGAACGGCGCGTAGGTGTCCTGGCCCTTGGAGAAGAACCACAGCCCGCCCCGGCGCTGGTCGCGCGCGCTGATGTCGTTGAGCACGCTGTAGCCGAACACGTGCTCCAGCGCGCGTTCGGCCGGGACGCGCTTGGCGGTCCTGCCGATCACCACGGCCAGTTCGCACTCCCAGTCGAGCTGCTGGGTGAGGTGGCCGTTGTGCTCGATCGCCTCTTCGGGGCCGATCACGGCGGTGGCGGGCTTGGCGAACAGCACCGGCCGCTGCGGCAGTTCCTGGGCGGTGTCCAGCGCGCGGGCCGACTCGGCGACGTGCTCGGTGTAGTTGAGGCCGACCGCGACGATCTTGCCGGGGCGCAGCGGGGCGTGCAGCGCCACGGCGTCGAGCGGGTGCGTGGCGGCGGCCGGGACCGGCCCGTCGAGCAGGGCCGCGACGGCGCCGGCCGCGTCCTGGCGCACGACGTCGAGCAGCCCGCCGGGGTCGGGCGCGGACCGGGCGGCGGCGAGCGCGCCGACGTCGACGACGTCGGACTCCCGCTGTACGCCGAGGCGGTGCGGCCCGCCGTCGGTGGAGAAGGTGACCAGCAGCATGGGGGTGTCCGTCCTGGAACGTCTCTGGTGGGGGTGCTCAGGCGACCGGCTGGTGGCCGTCGTTGTCCTGGTAGGCCTCTTCGCGGAAGAACCCGAGGGCCCGCATGACCGGGAAGTCGTTGAACGAGAACAGGCAGGCGTCGTCGGACCGGCTGGCGTTGGCGTGCTCGTGCCACGCCCAGGACGGGACGCAGAAGATGTCGCCCTCGGTCCAGTCGATGCGCTGCCCGGCCACGATCGAGGTGCCGCTGCCCTTGGCCGCGGTGTAGATCTTGGAGCCGACCTGGCGGTGCGCCAGCGTCGACTCGCCCGCCCGCAGCAGCTGCATGTGGGCGCTCATGGTCGGCATGACCGAGCCGCCGGTCAGCGGGTTGCTGTACTCCATGATGATGCCGTCGTACGGGGAGCCGTCGGTGGCCTTGGCGGCGTTGAGCAGCGCCTCGTAGGTGGTCTCCCACGGGTAGGCGAGCAGCGGCGAGTGGTTCTTGTGCCACGTGTCGCCGAACGGTCGCAGCTGGCCCGCGCCGTAGACGTGCAGGGAGGAGTTCGTGATCCCCTCCTGCTTCTGGTAGATGTCCGGGTGCACCTCGTAGAACGGCGCGTCCAGGGCGTTGACCAGCGGGATGTCCAGGCCGTCCTGCCAGATGACCGGCCCGTCGGTGCCCTCGGTGCCCTCGTTGCCGTGCTCGTGCCAGGTCCAGTTGGGCGTGATCGCGAAGTCCCGCGGCCCGACCTTGAGCTTCTGGCCGTCGACGATCGTCCACGCGCCGGTGCCCTCGATCACGAACCGGAGCGCGGCGGCCTGGTGCCGGTGCGCGGTCATCGACTCGCCGGGCCCCATGATCTGCAGACCGCTGTAGAGCAGGCCCACGGTCGCGGCGATGTCGCGGCGCTGCGGGTTGTACAGCGCGACCACGCGGCGGCCCGCGTCGTCGCCGCTGACCAGCCGCAGCGCTTCCAGCACCAGCGGGCGCAGCTCCTGGTAGCTCCACTTCACCGGCACGGACTGCGGCTGCGGGTACCACGGCTCGATCTTGTTCGCGATGGTCCACAGCGCGCCGGCGTCGAGGCGCTCCAGCTTGTCGTAGTAGGCGTGCAGGTCGGCGGTGTCGGTCACGCGAGCGCGGCCAAGCACGTCATCGCTGTAGGTCGTCATGGCAGCTCCTCGCCACTCTGAGCGATATCTCGTTGTCTTGACGAGCGTCAACATTCCGCAATACGGTTCGCGGTGTCAAGAGTCCTGGAGGAGCAGCCATGGCGACACCGGATCTCCGGCCCGAGGTGACGATCGAGCGCCGCGTCGAGTGGCACGACACCGACGCCGCCGGCCACCAGCACCACTCCGCGATCCTGCGCTGGGTGGAGCACGCCGAGGCGGAACTGCTGCGCGGCCTGGGCCTGGCCCGCCTGTTCGGGCGCTCGCCGCGGGTGCGGCACGAGGTGAACTACCGGTCCCGGCTGTGGTTCGGCGAGACCGTCCGCGCCCGGCTGGCCGTCGTCCGCGTCGGCCGGACCTCGCTGCACTACGAGTTCACCGTGCACGGCGAGTCCGGCATGGCGGCCGACGGCACGCTGGTGATCGCCCACGTCGAACCCGACGCGCCCGGCGCGACGCCGTGGCCCGACGACGTGCGCTCCGCCCTGGCGGGCCCCGTGGAAGCGGGCCGCCGATGAGGATCGCGGTCATCGGCGGCGGCCCCGGCGGGCTGTACTTCGCGGCGCTGGCCAAGCGGCTGGACCCGACGCGGGAGATCACCGTGTGGGAGCGCAACGCGGCCGACGACACGTTCGGCTTCGGCGTCGTGTTCTCCGACGAGACGCTGGACGGCATCGCCGGCGCCGACCCGGTCATCGCCGCCGCCATGGAAGCCGAGTTCGCGCGCTGGAGCGACATCGACGTCCACTACCGGGGCGTGGTGCGGACCTCCGGCGGCCACGGGTTCGCCGCGATCGAGCGCAAGCGGCTGCTCCAGCTGCTCCGCCGGCGCTGCGCCGAACTCGGCGTGGACCTGCGGTTCTCCACCCTCGCGCCGGACGTCGACGCGCTGCGCCGCGACCACGACCTGGTGGTGGCGGCCGACGGCGTGAACTCGGCGACCCGCGCCAAGTACGCCGACGTGTTCCGGCCGTCGCTGGACGAGCGCCACTGCCGGTACATGTGGCTGGCCACCGACCGCGTGCTGGAGGCGTTCACGTTCCTGGTGCGCGAGACCGGGCACGGCCCGGTGCAGGTGCACGCCTACCCGTTCAGCGCCGACCGCAGCACGGTCATCGTCGAGCTGACCGAGGGCACCTGGCGCGCCGCCGGTTTCGCCGGGCTCGGCCGGGACCTGCCGCCGGGGCGCAGCGACGAGGAGAGCGTGGCCCGGTGCGCCGCGCTGCTCGGCGACTTCCTCGACGGGCACGCGCTGCTGACCAACAACTCCAAGTGGGTCCGGTTCACCACCGTGCGCAACGCGACCTGGCGGCACGACAACCTGGTGCTGCTCGGCGACGCCGCGCACACCGCCCACTTCTCCATCGGCTCGGGCACCAAGCTCGCCATGGAGGACGCCCTGGCGCTGGCCGCCGCGCTGGAGCACACCGCCGGGACCGGGGCCGCGCTGGAGCGCTACGAGGCCGAGCGCCGCCCGGTCGTGGAGTCCACCCAGCGTGCCGCGCAGGCCAGCCTGGAGTGGTTCGAGACCATCGACCACGCCGTGGGCCAGGAACCCGACCAGTTCGCGTTCAACCTGCTCACCCGCAGCCGCCGGGTCACCTACGACAACCTCCGGCTGCGCGACCCCGACTACATCGCCGCCCTCGACCGCTGGTTCGACACCGGCCAGGACGTGCCGACCCCGCCGCTGTTCCAGCCGTTCGCGCTGGGCGGGCTGACCCTGCGCAACCGGGTGGTGTCCGCGCCGGTCGCGCTCTACCACGCCGCCGACGGCGTGCCGGGCGACGCGGAACTGCTGCACGTGGCCGGGAAGGCGTTGGGCGGCAGCGGGTTGGTGCTCGCCGGCATGACGGCGGTCAGCGCCGCCGGCCGGGTGACGCCGGCCTGCCCCGGGCTCTACACCGACGAGCAGGTGGCCGCCTGGCGGCGCGTCACCGACGCCGTGCACGAGCTCAGCGGGGCGCTGATCGGCGTGCAGCTCAACCACGGCGGCCGCAAGGGGTCGACCGCCGTGCCCACCACCGGGTCGTTGGGCGGACCGCTGGCGGACGGGTGGGAGACCGTCGGGCCGTCGCCGCTGGCCTACCGGGGGCTGCCCGCACCGCGCGAGCTGACCGAACGCGAACTGCACGTGCTGGCCGAGGAGTTCGCGGCGGCCGCCGCACGGGCCGACGCGGCCGGGTTCGACGTGCTGGAGATCCAGGCGGGGCACGGGTTCCTGCTCTCGACGTTCCTCTCCCCGCTGACCAACCAGCGCACCGACCGCTACGGCGGCGGCCTCGACGGGCGGCTCGCGTTCCCGCTCGCCGTGCTCGACGCCGTCCGCGCGGTGTGGCGCAAACCGCTGCTGGCCAGGATCTCCGCCTGCGACTGGGCACCCGGCGGGACGACCGTCGAGGACGCGGTGCGCGTCGCCGCCGCGTTCGCCGAGCACGGCGTGGACGCGGTGGACGTGTCCAGCGGCGAGGTCGTGCCGCACGAGCGGCCCGCGTACGGGCGCGGCTACCAGACCCCGTTCGCCGCGCGGATCCGCTCCGCCACGGGCGTCGCGACGATCGCGGTCGGCGGCATCTCCGGCTACGACGACGCCAACTCGGTGCTGCTGGCCGGACGGGCGGACCTGGTCGCCGTCGGCCGCGCCCACCTGCACGACCCGGCGTGGACCCTGCACGCCGCCGCCGACCTCGACTACACCGGCCCCGGCGCGCCCTGGCCGCCGATGCACGCCGCCGGCCGGGCGAAACCGCCCTCGGCGGGCCGGGCCCGGCCCTCGCTCGCGCTGCGCCCCGCCGAACCCGAACCCGTGCACCAGCGCTGGCTGCCCGGCCGCTAGGGACGTCTCAGGCAGGAGAGAACCATGGACGACTTCCCGTGCTTCACGGCCGCCGCGGTCCAGGCCGCCCCGGTCTACCTCGACCCGGCCGCCACCGCGGCCAAGGCCGCGTCGATCATCCACGAGGCCGCCGGGCGGGGCGCGGAACTCGTGGTGTTCCCGGAGGTGTTCGTCGCCGGATACCCGTACTGGAACTGGACGATGAACCCGGTCGCCGGGTCCCCGCTGTACGAACGGCTCTACCGCGCGTCGATCGACGTGCCCGGACCGCACGTCGACACGCTGCGCGCCGCCGCTGCCGCCACCGGCACGACGGTCGTGATCGGCGTCAACGAGCGCGGCCGGCACAGCCTGGGCGTGCTCTACAACACCGTGCTCACCATCGGCCCGGACGGTTCGCTGATCGGCCGGCACCGCAAGCTCGTGCCGACGTGGGCGGAGAAGCTCACCTGGACACCGGGCGACGGCAGCACCGTCGTCGTGCACCGGACCCCGATCGGCCCGCTCGGCGTGCTGGCGTGCGGCGAGAACACCAACACGCTGGCCCGGTTCTCCCTGCTGGCGCAAGGGGAGCTGGTGCACGCGGCGAACTACATCGCGCTGCCGGTCGCCCCCGCCGACTACGACATGGCCCAGGCCATCGCGATCCGCACCGCCGCGCACGCGTTCGAGGGCAAGGTGTTCTCCGTCGTGGCCTGCTCCACGATCACCGAGGAGATGATCGAGGTCGCGGCCGGCGACGACGCGGAGACCGCGCGCCGGATGCGCCGGCCGAACAGCGCCCTGTCCGGGATCTTCGGCCCGGACGGCAACCCGGTCACCGAACCGCTGGTCGACGACGAGGGCATCGTCTACGCCGAGATCGACCTGGCCCGCTGCATCCAGCCCAAGCAGATGCACGACATCATCGGCCACTACAACCGGTTCGACGTGTTCCGCCTGCACCACAACACCTCCCCGACCACGCCGCTGGTCCACGAGCCGGTCCCGCCGGTCCCGCTGCAAGGTCCGTGGACGCCGGACGAGCCGGACCGGACTGGCTAACCTGGGGCACGACGAAGGGGGAGCGGTCGTGCGAGTCCTGTACGAGGGCCAGGTGTGGGTGCACTACGGGCAGTTCTCGGTGGAGAGCACCGACGGGTTCCCGGAGATGGGGGAGTGCTTCGGCGGGCAGCGCAACGGCCTGTGCGGGGCGGCGTCGCCGGGCAACCTGTTCCTGATCACCGGCACCCACACCGGCGAGGTGGGGTTCGTCGTGGAGTCGCACGACGGCCCGCCGCCGCTCGACGAGGGGTGGGAAGAGGTCGTGGAGGTGCCGTTCCGGCCGGTCGGCGAGATGCACCTGGTCGGCTGGGCGGCGGAGTGGTCCGCGCCGCTGGACCTGCCCGTGACCGACTACCGGGTGCGCTACAGCGCGATCGGCATGGACCGCGAGCAGAACGGCCTGGAGGAGGACCCGGAGCGGGAGCGCTACCTCCTGCAGTTCTGGCCCGCCCCGCCCGCGCCCGACGAGGTCGTCCGGCTCACCGGGGAGCAGGCCGCCTACTGGCACCGGTTCGCCAGTGAACAGCCGCCGCCGCCGACGCCCGAGCAGAAGGCCGAAGCGCTGCGGGCCGCCGAAGCCGAACGCCGGCGCGCGGCGGAGGAAGCCCTGCTGGAGACGGAGAAGCGCGACTGGGGCGGCACGCTCCCGGCCGACGACCTGCGGGCGTTGCGCGGCCGGTCGGCCAAGGGCCTGGCGGCGTACGACCGGCCGCTGGTGGACGCGCTCGCGGCAGCGCCGGAACCCGACCAGCGGGCGATCGCCCGGTGGGCGGTCCGCCGGGCCTACGCGGAGGCGGGGATCGCCGGGCTGCCGTGGATCGCGTCGGCGTTGGACGTGCTGGACCGGGGCGGACCGCCGCCCGCGCCGTTCGACGACGACCGGGCCGCGTGGCAGGCGCTGATGGACGATCCGGCCCGGCCGTCGACGGTCATCACCACGCTCGACGGGACCAGCGACAACTTCCTCCAGCAGGCCATGGCGTTCCCGGCGATCTTCCACGCCACCGGGGACGACCCGCTGTCCGCTGTGGTCGAAGCGGTGTGGACGGCGGCGTCGACCATGGGGCGCGGACGGCAGGACGTGCTGTTCGCCGACCTGCGCGCGGCGTTCCCGACCCTGGGCTGAGCGGGGTTCGTCCGCGCCGGTGGAACCGTTGTCGTGAAACGGGATCGGCGGCGCGGACAGCCGGGCTAGGGTGCCTGGTTGTGAAGCCGGATCTGAGCACCCTGCGGGCCGCGGTCGTCGCCTTCGGCGGCGGCACCGAGCCGGAGAAGTCGTGGACGGTGCTGCTGGCCGCCACCGCACCGGCCATCGACCTCGCGCTGCCCGCGCACCGCGAGGCCGCGCACCGCTGGCTCAACGCGTGGGGCTGCCGCATCCGCTACCCGAAAGCCGGCGAGCCGCCGGTGTTCGACACCGCCCTCGCGGCCTGGTGGGAAAGGTGGCACGCCGCGCTGCCGACCGCGCGGACCCGGCTCGGCGGCCTGGCCGACGAGCAGATCGCCGAACTCGGCGCGTGCTTCGCCGACCTGGTCGCCACCCCGGCCGCCGCCACCCGCTCACTCGGCCCGACCGCCGCCGCGAAGCTGCTGTTCGCCCTGCGCCCCAACAGCTTGATGCCGTGGGACGACCTGATCGCGCAGAAACTGCACGGCGCACGCGACGGGACCGCGGACGTCGCGCACCTCACCCTGGGCCGGACCTGGGCGGTGGAGCTGCTGGCCGAGGCCGGCACCGACGAACCCGACCTGGTCGCCCAACTCGGCCGTCCCGGCCGCTCGCTGGCGAAGGTGCTCGACGAGTACTGCTACCTCGTGCACACCCGCGAGTGGTCGGCTGCGGCCGGCTAGTCGCACTGCCAGCGCAGGATCGTGCAGCTCCGTCTGGCGCGGCGGCCACCGCCGCGCCGGTCCGACATGTTGCCGGCCGGCCGGAACACGCTGATAGTGATCGGGTGAACCTCGATGATCTCTACCGCGACCTGCACCAGCACCCGGAACTCGGCTTCGCCGAGACGCGCACGGCGGCGATCGCCGCGCGGGAACTGCGCGCCGCCGGGTTCGAGACCACCGAGGGGATCGGTGTCACCGGTGTCGTGGGGGTGCTGCGCAACGGCGACGGGCCCACCGCCCTGCTGCGCGCCGACATGGACGCCCTGCCGGTCGCCGAGCGCACCGGGCTCCCGTACGCCAGCACGGTCGTCGTGGACAAGGACGGCCACTCGGTCCCGGTGATGCACGCCTGCGGGCACGACGTGCACGTGACCTGCCTGGTCGGCGCGGCCCGCGAGCTGGCGGCCTCCCGTGAGACGTGGCGCGGCACCGTGCTCGCGGTGTTCCAGCCCGCCGAGGAGCTGGGCGGCGGCGCGCAGGGCATGGTCGACGACGGCCTGTTCGACCGGGTCGGCACGCCGGACGTGGTGCTGGGCCAGCACGTCGCGCCGATCCCGGCGGGCATGATCGGGCTGCGGCCGGGGCCGGCGTTCGCCGCCGCGGACACCCTGAAGGTGACCCTGTACGGCGAGGGCGGGCACGGGTCGCGGCCGGAGGCGGCGGTCGACCCGGTGGTGATGGCGGCGGCCACCGTGCTGCGGTTGCAGACCGTGGTGTCGCGGGAGGTCTCCGGCCTGGACACGGCCGTGGTGACGGTCGGGGCGATCAAGGCGGGCACGGTCGCCAACATCATCCCGGACTCGGCCGAGCTGCTGCTGAGCGTGCGCTCCTACACGCCGGCCGTCCGGGACCGGGTGCTGGCCGCGATCGAGCGGATCGTGCGGGCCGAGGCGGCGGCGTCCGGCGCGACCCGGGACCCGGAGATCACCTTCGTCTCGGGCTACCCGGCCGTGGTTAACGACCCGGCCGCGGCGGCGCGCACCCGGACCGCGCTCGCCTCGGTGGTGACCGACCCGCGGGTGGTCGACCCCGGCCCGGTGACCGGCAGCGAGGACGTGGGCGTGTTCGCCACGGCCGCCGGCGTGCCGCTGGTCTACTGGCTGCTGGGTGGCGCGGACCCGGCCGCGTTCGCCGGCGCGACGTCGGCCGGCACGCTGCGCGAGATGGCCGCGGGCCTGCCCGCGAACCACTCGCCGCTCTACGCCCCGGTGATCAGCCCCACGCTGGAGATCGGCGTGGCGGCCCTCGTCTCGGCCGCCCGCACCTGGCTGCCGGTGACCGCCGGCTAGGGTGGGCGGCATGGGGGAACGAGAGATCCAGGAAATCCGGATCGGCGTCTACGCCACCGAGGAACAGGCCCGGGAGCTGGTCGAGCGGTTCATGCTCGTGCTCTGCCCGGACCCGGAGCACGCCGGGCCGTGCCCGGTGCCGTGGAGCATCGGGCTCGCACCCGGCGAGGCGCTGACCGACGACCCGTACCCGGGGCTGGTCGAGCAGTTCCGGATCGAGCACGGCGAGGGTTGACCTTCACCCCGGGGCAAGCCGCACGGTGGTGGCAGCCGGGCGTGGCGCCCGGTCGGGGAAGGGGTGGGGGAGTGGAACTGCTCACCATCGGCGAGTTCGCGCGGGCGTCACGGCTCTCGCCCAAGGCGTTGCGGCTCTACGACGAGCTGGGGCTGCTGCCGCCGGCGCGGGTGGACCCGCGCTCGGGCTACCGGTTCTACTCGCCGGACCAGTTGGAGCGGGCGCGCCTGGTGGCGTGGCTGCGCCGGCTGGGGATGCCGCTGGCCCGGATCCGGTCGGTGTGCGCACTGGACCGGGCCGGGGCGGCGGCCGAGGTGCGGGCCTACTGGGCGCGGGTCGAGGCCGACACCGCCGCCCGGCGCGACCTCGCCGCCTTCCTCGTGGCCCAGCTGTCGGGGGCCCGGGACCCAGGGGAGGAACCTGCCATGACCGTGGCACTGAAGTACGCGCTGCGCACCGATCGCGGCCTCGTCCGCGACTCCGACCAGGACTTCGGCTACGCGGGCGAACGCCTGCTGGCCGTGGCCGACGGGTTCGGTTCGCGAGGCGGGCCGGTGAGCGCGATGGCCATCGACGCGGTGGCCCCGCTGGACACCGCGATCCCGGTGGACGACCTGCTCGACGCCCTGTCCGACGCCGTGCGGCGGGCCGGGACCGCCGTCGGCGACTACCTGTCGGCGCACCAGGAGCAGGAGTGCAGCGGGACCACGTTGACCGCACTGGTGCTGTCCGGTTCGCGGCTCGGTCTGGTGCACGTCGGGGACGGGCGGGTGTACCTGCTGCGCGGCGGCGACCTGTTCCTGATCACGCACGACCACACGGCCGTGTGGTCGCTGATCGCCGAAGGCCGGCTCACCGAGGAGGAGGCGGCCGGCCACCCGCAGCGGTCGCTGCTGGTCCGGGCGCTGCACGGCCGGGCGGTGGAGCCGGACCTGGCGCTGCACGACGCCGTGCCCGGCGACCGGTACCTGCTGTGCTCGGACGGCCTGCACACCGTCGTCGCCCGTGACGACCTGCGGGACGTGCTGCGCGAGGCCCCCGACCCGCAGGAGGCGACCCGCCGGCTGGTGGACCTGGCCAACGCGAACGGCGGCCCGGACAACGTGGTGTGCGTGGTCGCCGACGTGGTGCCCGGAGTGGTTGCGGACGTGGTGGCGACCTAGTCGTTGCGTCAGGGGCGCACGCGCACGGGGCGTCCGCGCAGCACCACCGCGATCGGGTGTTCCAACTGGTCGAGGTCGCCGCGCGGGTCCTCGGCGTACACCACGGCGTCCGCGGGCGCGCCCGGCACCAGGCCCGGCAAGCCCAGGTAGGCGCGGGCGTCCCAGGACGCGGCGGCCAGTGCGTCGTGCGGGCGCACCCCGGCGGCGGCCAGCGCGCGCACCTCGTCCGCGATCCGCCCGTGCGGCACCGAATCCGTGCCCGCCAGCAGCCGCACGCCCGCCTCGGCCGCGGCGGCCACCAGACCGGGGTGGGCCCGCGCGGCGGCGACCCGCGCGGGGTTGCGGTCAGCCTCCGGGCGTTGCAGCATCCGGTGCAGGCCCGCCTGGGCCAGCGACAGCGTCGGTGTCAGCGCGATGCCGCGCTCGGCGATGCGGGTCAACAGGTCCGGGTCGAGCGCCGTGCCGTGCTCGATCGAGTCCACGCCGGCCTCGACCGCGGCCGCGCCGCCCTCGGCGTGCTGGCTGTGCACCGCCAGCCGGCCGCCGACGGCGTGCACCGCCTCGGCCGTCGCGGTCAGCACCGAGACCGGGACGACCTCGTCCTCGGCGCGCCAGTCGGCGACGACCTTCGCCCACCCGCTCCGGGCCGCCTGGGCGGCCGCGACCGAGGGCAGGTCGGCGTGGTCGACCCGGCGGCCCCAGCCGTCGATGAACTGGCCGTTCTGGGCCAGCCACGGCCCGGCGTGCCACGCGCGAGGCGTGTCCGGGTCGGTGCCGAACCAGTCCGGCGGGTCGCCCGCCAGGCCGGGGGCCCGGATCGCCGTCACGCCCGCGTCCACGTGGCGTTCGAGGTGGTCGCGCAGCATGTCGTCGTCGAACCGCTGCCCGAACTCCTCCACCCCGGGGTGGGTGTGCGCGTCGACCAGGCCCGGCAGCAGCCAGCCCTCGGCGACGAGCACGGCGTCACCGACCGGCTCGGTAGTCCACCGGTCGCCGTCCGCGTACAGGTCGACGTGTTCGCCGTGCGGCAGGGCACGGCCCCGAATCCGGATCACCACCCGGCCACTCTAGGACCGCCTGGAGAAGATTTCCGTTGGTATGGCGTCACTTACGTCGATCGCCGGGGCGCAGCACCCCCGCGAACGCGACCAGCCCGCACGCCAGGACGGTGACCACGATGAACGACACGGTCAGCGACGTCGCCTGGGCTATCCCGCCGATCAGCGACGGGGCCACCAGGCTGGAGGTGTAGGTGACGGTCGCGACGCCCGCGATGGCCCGGCTCGGGTTCGACCCGCTGCGCCCGGCGGCGGCGAACGCCAGCGGCACCACCACCGCGATGCCCAGGCCCAGCAGGCCGAAGCCGCCGATCGCCGCCGCCGGGTTCGGCGCGAGCACCACCAGCAGACCGCCGGCTGCGGCGACCAGCCCGCCCGCGCGGACCGCGCGCACCGCGCCGATCCGGTCCACCACCGCGTCGCCCGCGATCCGGGCCACCGCCATGGTCAGCGCGAACCCGGTGGTGGACGCGGCGGCCAGGCCCGCCGACGTGCCCAGCACGTCCCGCAGGTAGACCGCCGACCAGTCCAGGCTCGCGCCCTCGGCGAACACCGCGCAGAACCCGACCGCGCCGATCAGCAGGGCGGACTTCGGGGGCAGGGTGAACCTCGGCGGCGGCTCCTCGTCGACCTCGGGCCGCACGTCCAGCACCCGCCGGGTCACCGCGAGACCGACCGCGGTCAGCACCAGGGCCGCCACCAGGTGGTGCAGCGGCGCGGCGACCTCGAAGTGCGCGGCGGCGGTGCCGGCGGCCGAGCCGAGCAGCGCGCCGACGCTCCACATCCCGTGCAGGCCGGACATGATCGAGCGGCCCAGCCGGGCCTCGACCTCCACGCCGATGGCGTTCATCGTGACGTCGGAGGTGCCCGCGCACGCGCCGAACACGAACAGCGCCAGGCACAGCGTGAGCAGGTTCGGGGCCAACGAGGGCAGGATCAGCGCGAGGGTCCACAGTGCGAGCAGGCCGCGCAGGGTCGCCTTGCTGCCGAACCGGTGGCCCAGCCGCGCGGCGAACGGCATGACCAGCGCCGAACCGATCGCCGGGAACGCCAGCGCCAGCCCGAGCTGCCCGGCGCTGAGCCCGGCGTGCTCCTGGATCCACGGCACCCGCGTGGCGAACGACCCCAGCACCGCGCCGTGGACGCCGAACACGGCCCCGATCGCGACCCGGGCCCGCCGCGCCTCCTGCGCGCCGCCGACCGCCACCGTCTCGTTCACGTAGCCACCCCTCCCCAGAGTGTCGACCGCCACCCGCCCGCCGAAACCCGTGCGGTCCACGAGCGGTCGCCGCGGGCACCGTGGAACCGGCGCGGGCGACGGGTGCCGAAATTATCAGGAAGGTTTCCTGAAAGAAAGGTCGACGGCCTCCGATCTGCGAAGATCGCCGGTATGCCCGCATCACCGAGCGCCGCTCGTGCGATCAACGACCGGGAGGCGCTGCGCCTCCTGCGGTCCGGCCCGCTGACCGCCGCCGACCTCACCCGGCTCACCGGCCTGTCCCGCCCCACCGTCGCCGACCTGGTCCGCCGGCTCGGTGACGCGGGCCTGGTCACCGTGGTCGGCGAGGCCGACGTGCGCCGGCGCGGGCCGAACGCCCAGCTCTACGGCATCGTCCGGACCCGCGCCCACGTCGCCGCGCTGGACGTCCGCACGCACAGCGTCTCCGTCGTCGTCGCGGACCTGCTCGGCGAGGTGCTGGCGGAGGCGTCGACGCCGATCGGCCCGGCCACCACCACCGAGCACGCCGTGGCCCGCACGCTCACGCTGCTCACCGACACCGCGCTCGAAGCGGGCGCGCCGACGCTGCACTCCGTCGGCATCGGCGTGCCCGGCCTGGTCGACCCGCGCACCGGCGACCTGCGCGGCATCGCGGGCCTGCCCCGGTGGCACGGCGAGGTACTGGCCGAACTACGTGCCCGACTGGCCGGCCGGCTCCTGGTGGAGAACGAGACCAGCGTGGCCGCCGTCGCCGAACACCGCCTGGGCGCCACCCGCGACCTAGACACGTTCGCCCTGCTCTGGCTCGGTCACGGCACCGGCGCGGCGCTCGTGGTCAACGGCGGCCTGCACCGGGGCGCGTCCGGCGGCGCGGGCGAACTCGGCTTCCTACCGGTCCCCGGCCGGCCCTGGCCCGCCGGCGGCGGCTTCCACGGCCTGGCGTGCTCGGCGGCCATCGCCGAACTCGCCACCGAGCACGGGCTGGTGTCGTCGTCGCTCGTGCCGTCGTCGGACCTGCCGGGCGCGGCGGCGGTGCGCGACGCCGTGACGACCGGCGCGGACGGTTTCCTCGACGCCCTGGCCGACCGCGTCGCCGTGGGCGCGGCGTCGATCGCGGCCGTGCTCGACCCGGGGTGCGTGGTGCTGGGCGGCGAGATCGGCCGGGCGGGCGGCGAGGACCTGGCGGGCCGGGTCGCCGACCGGCTGTCGGCGGCCTCGCCCATCACCACCACCGTGCGGCCCAGCGCACTGGGTGGCGAGGCGGTGCTGCGCGGCGCGTTGCTTACCGCGTGCGAATCGGCACAGGATGACGTGTTCGCGACGGTCTGACCACCCCAGCACCCCCCTGCTCCAGCACCCCCCGGGCCCTATCAACACCCCCTTACTCCAACACCACCGGCAGCGCCGTGAGCCGGCTGCCCAGGATTCCGCCGGGGCCGGTGTGCCGGAGGTCGTCGAGCGGCACGGCCAGGCGCGCGCCGGGGTAGTCCGACCGCAGCACCGCCACCACCGCGCGCAGCTCCAGCAGGGCGAGCTGCGCGCCGACGCAGAAGTGGGGACCCGCGCCGAAGGTCAGGTCGTCGGCGCGGGTCGGATCGGCGTTGACGGCCTCGACGTCCACCAGCACGGGGGAGTGCGCGGGCAGCCGCTCGCCCGCCAGGTGGAGTTCGGCGGTGGTGAACCGCCACAGCGTGTACGGGGCGGGCGGGTGCCGGCGCAGGACGTCCCGGACGAAGTCGGCTTCCGTTGCCGCGCCGGGCTTTTCGGCGAGTGCGTGGGCGATGGTGAAGCCCAGCGAGGCGTCCGTGGTGAGCTGGCCGGCGAAGATCAGGCTGAACAGGTGGTAGCGCACCTGCTGCCGGGTCGTGCCGGGCGGGACGCGGTCGCGCAGCTCGGCAGCCAGGCCGTCGTGGGCCAGCCCTTCCTCGGCCACGGCCTCCAGCTCGGCGATCGCCGTGGTCGAGTCGCCGGTGACCAGCAGCCGGCACGCGGCGGCGGCCCGGTCGACGTGCGCGAGCGGGACGCCGAGCAGGTCCAGCAGCACGGTCAGCGGGTAGCGGGTGGTGAAGTCGGCCATCAGGTCGACCTCGCGAGGCAGGTCCGCGAGCAGCTGGCGGGCGGTGTCGTGGACGCGCTCGGCGTTGTCAAACACCCGCTTCGCGCTCAACAACGGGGCGTGGGCGCGGCGGAGCAGGGCGTGCTCGGCCCCGTCGAGCGTGGTCAACGCGGGCTGCTCGGC
Organism: Saccharothrix espanaensis DSM 44229; assembly: GCF_000328705.1. Taxonomy (NCBI): domain Bacteria; kingdom Bacillati; phylum Actinomycetota; class Actinomycetes; order Pseudonocardiales; family Pseudonocardiaceae; genus Saccharothrix; species Saccharothrix espanaensis. The sequence goes on from NC_019673.1 coordinate 4,460,388, forward strand.
AGCCGTCCGCTCCAGGCCGGCCAGGTGGGGGTCCCACGGCGCGGCGGCCGGGTCCTTGACGATCCGAGGATCGGCGAGCACAACCCGCGCCAACTCGGCATCCCGAACGATCCACACCGACCCGCCCGCCGGCGCTTCGACCCGAACGACAGGCCCGGCACGGCGCGAAGTGCGCTCCGGGTCCGTTTCGGTGATCCCGCGATTCACGGCGGCGAAGTGGCGCACCAGAACTCCCCCAATGGTAGCTTCATTCTGAAGTAGCTTCATGATGAAGCTAATCTGCCCGCCGGTACGTTGTCAACGCACGCGATCAAGCACACGCGTCCAGGCGCACACGTTCAGACCCACGCCTTCAGACACACGCGATCAGGCGCACACGTTCAGACACACGCGATCAAGACACATGCGAACAAGGGATTGGCGATGGACGAGCCCGGCGAACGCGCCGCGCGACTGCTGGACGGCCTGCGCACGTTCGGCGCGAACTACACCGACTTCACCGCCCGCTTCGCGACCTGGCTCGGCCTGCACGCCACCGACGCCACCGCGCTCGCCGAGATCCTCTACGCCGAGGACCAGGGCACCCCGCTCACCCCGACCAGGCTCAGCGAACGCCTGGCCCTCACCACCGGGGCGACCACGAACCTGCTCAACCGGCTGGAAAAGCTCGGCCACGTCGTACGCACCCGCGAGCACACCGACCGACGCATGGTCACCCTGCGCAGCAGCCCCGACATCGAAGCACCCGCCCGGCAGTTCTTCGGCCCGCTGGCCGGCCACCTGGACACCCTCGTCGCCCAGTACCAACCCGACCAACTGGACCTGATCGAGAACTTCCTCGACCGCCTGCGCGACACCATGGCCGCCGCCGTCGCCGACCCACCCCCGGTCCGCCCGTCGATCGCCGAGCCGAACACCACCTCCCGGCCGTGACGACGCGGCGCCGGATGCGCAACGTGGGCCGACACGCCCGCCCCGTCCGCACCGCGCCCCTCCGCGCTGGTCTCAGACGACCGGTGCCGAAGCGTTGGCGCGGGGCGTTGCGGTGTGGCGCTGTGGTGTGGCGCTGTGGTGGGTCGCCGGAGTCGCCTCCGTGCCTATTTAGGCTCATGCTGCGAACCCATCTCCAGGTTGTCACGATCCACGCGCTTCACCTGAACGAGCGACGAGTTTCTAGGCGGTGGTGGGGTTGTGAGGTTCGTGGGGGCGGCAACCGGTGGGCTGGGGTGCGTTGGGGTCAGAGCAGGTGTTTGCGTCGGGGTGTGGGTGGGGATGGTAGGCCGGTGGCGCGGGGTGCTGTTCCGGAGTGGGCCCATCTTGCCAGTAGGGTTCGGTCTACCAGGGTTATCCCGGTTGCCTGGGCCACGTCGCGGGCCGGTCTCGTGTAGCTCGTCGTGGTGATCATCAGGGCGTGGTGGGCGCCGTGCAGGGCGCGGGCGGTTCCGGCGAAGCGTTGTACGTCCGGGCTTCTTACCTTCGAGATCTCCGGGTTGTAGCGCTTGCACTGCACCACGATCCGCCGGCCGAGTGGACATCGGGCCACCACGTCCGCGCCTGCGTCACCCGATCGGCCGACTACGTGGACGTCCGTGCACCCCGATCGGCTCAGCAGCCGTGCCGTCCACTGCTCGAACTCGGGCCCGCTCATCCCGTCGGTCGACGCGATGTGCCTGTCCCGCTCCGCCTGCACCCTCCGCCGCTGCGCCCGGTCGCGCCACCACCACACGCCGAACCCGACCGACGCGAGCACCACCAGGCCGCCGCCGACCGCGAACGGCACGGGGTGTTCCGCCGCCAACCTGAACAGCACCAGCACGGCCGCCACCATCGCGGCCGCCGCCCAGCCCGATCTCCGCTTCTTCTTCCGTCGCCCCATCTCGCCCCCCGACCTCCCAGCGTGGACGGTGGTCGCCGACCACCACCAGATGCCGTTGGGGTGACACGACCTCACGGTCGGTCGAGGACGTTCGGGACGGAGAGTGCGGCTCCCCGGCTCAGGACGGCGTACCGGGCACGGGCACCGAGCCGAGCGGTCACTTCGGTGTGCAGGAGTTCGACTTCGGCCACTTCGACGGTCGGCACCGGCACGCCCAGTGCGTGACACAGCAACGTCGCCGCGAAGACGGCATCCTCCTGGTCGTATAGATCGGAGTGCCCGTGCAATGCCCTGTCCAGCAAGGTTCCTCCTGGCACGACCGACGCGACCGACGCGACGGACACGGCGGACACGGCGGACACGGCGGACACGGCGGACGCGACCGACACCGCGATTCCCAATAGCGGCGTTGCGCCCTCCACGGTGTCGTGCCTGCGGGAGAGCGGAGTCCGGTTGTCGCGTCGACCGGTGTCAGGCCCGCCAGTCCCCGGTGCGGGTGAAGTGCTCCAGTACGGCGGCGTGCGGGCTCGGGTCCAATCCCTTGGCCGACACCCACTCGTCGTCGTAGTACGTCGTCGCGTAAGGAGTTCCCGAGTCGGCCGCGACCAGCACCACCGGGCCAGGCGTGCCCTCGTCGCGCATCCGGTGCAGCAGGTGGCACGCGCCCCGCAGCGCCGCGCTGGTCGACGGTCCGGCCCGCAGTCCGGCGGCCGCCAGGTGTCGCATGGCCGCGATGCCGACCGCGTCCGGCACCGGGATGACCAGGTCGACCACCGCGGGCTCGATCTGGGGCCGCCCGATGCCCTGGACCCTGGAGGGCATCCCTGTGCCGTAGTCCGGACTGTCGGTGACCCAGCCCGGGAAGTAGGCCGAGTTCTCCGGGTCCACCACGGCGACCCGGGTGGTCGCCCCGCGCCGCCGCAGGTGCCGGCCGACCACGTGGGAACTCGCGCCCGTGCCGACACCGAGCACGATCCACGCCGGCTCCGGCACCTCGTGCAGGATCTCGGTGACCAGGTCCGCCGGCTCGTGCGCGTCGACGGCGGGCCCCAGCCGCGCCAGGTGGTCGAGGTAGTGGCCGCCGGCCGCGAGTTCCCGGGCCCGGTCGTAGACGGCGAGCGGCGGGTCGACCGCGACGCAGACCTCGCCGTGCTGCTCGATCCGCGCTCGCTTGGCCGCCGACGTACGCGCCGGCACCACGGCCGTGAACGGCAGTCCGAGCAGCCGCGCGAAGTACGCCTCGGCCACCGCGATGTTGCCGCCGGCCGCGTCGACCAGCGGTGTGTCCTCGGTGATCAGCCCGCGCGTCAGGCCGTCGGGGAACAGGCTGCGGGCGAACCCGTGCTTGACGCTGCCGGTGGGCCGGTGCGACTCGTCCTTGGCGAACAGCCCGTCCACCAGCACCGGCACCAGCGGGGTCCCCGCTCGGCGGCCCGTTCCGCGCTCAGTGCGGCGAGCGCGCGGTCGGCCCAGCTCACGTGACGACGTCGGTCAGCTCGTCGTCGTCGGCGAGGAAGCCGCCCGACTGGTGGTGCCACAGGCGGGCGTACGGGCCTTGGGCGCGGAGCAGGTCGTCGTGCGTGCCCTGTTCCAGGACGCGACCCTCGTCCAGCACGATCAGGCGGTCCATCCGGACGACGGTGCTCAGGCGGTGGGCGACGACCAGCGCGGTGCGGTCCTCCATCAGCCGCCACAGGGCTTCCTGCACCAGGATCTCGTTCTCCGAGTCCAGGGCGCTGGTCGCCTCGTCGAGCAGCAGGATCGGGGCGTCGCGCAGGATCGCGCGGGCCAGGGCCACCCGCTGGCGCTGGCCGCCGGACAGCTTCACGCCGCGTTCGCCGACCAGGGTGTCGAAGCCCTCGGGCAGGTTGTCGGCGAACTCCGTCACGTGCGCGGCCTCGGCGGCGCGGCGGATGTCGGCCTCGGTCGCGCCGGGCCGGGCGAACGCGATGTTCTCGCGCAGCGTCCGGTGGAACATGGCGGGCTCCTGCGGCACGTACGCGATCAGGCTGCGCAGGTCTTCCTGGCGCAGGCCCGCGATGTCCTGGCCGCCGACCAGGATCCGGCCGCCGTCGACGTCCATCAGCCGCAGCAGCAGGCGGGTCAGCGTGCTCTTGCCGCCGCCGGACCGGCCGACCAGGCCGACCCGGTGCCCGCTGGGGATCTCCAGCTCCAGGCGGTCGAACAGCGGGCGGCCGGCGGTGTGGGCGAAGGTGACCCGGTCGAACCGGACGTCCGCGCCCTGCGGCCGCAGCGGTTCGGGCGCGGGCGGGTCGAGGACGGTGGGCGGGCTGAGCAGCAGTTCGGTGAACTGCGCGGCTTCGGTGAGCGAGCTCTCCAGCCGGCGGTAGACCTGGTTGAACTCGAACATGATCCGGGTGGCGTTGGAGAAGTAGGCGAAGGTCACCATGATCGCCTCGACGCCCAGCCGGCCGTCGGCCAGCCCGACCGCGACCAGCAGGCCCAGCGCGTTGGTGAGCACCGACATCGGCGCGACCACCGTGTCGATGCGCAGGTTCCCGTAGTCCCACGACCGCAGCGTGAGGGTGCGCTGCTCGGCGACGCGGGCCCGGTGCTCGGCGGCCTCCCGGCGTTCGGCGGCGAACGCGCGGACCGTCTCCATGTTGGTCAGCGTGTCGGCGACGTGGCCGGACACGCGGGCGATCGCGGCTTCCCGTTGGTCCACCAGCTGCTGCCGGCGGCGCACCAGCGGCGCGATCACCAGGCCGGTGAGCGCGAGCAGGCCCAGCAGGATCACCACCAGCAGCGGGTCGTAGCGCCACAGCACGACCGAGGCGAACACCAGCGGGACGACGTTGGCGATCACCGAGAACGCCAGGGTGTCGACGAACTCCTCGAACCGCGAGGAGAAGCTGAGCACCCGCTTGGTCAGCGAGCCCGCGAAGTTGTCGTGGAAGAACGCCGCGTCCTTGGCCAGCAGCTCCTCCATGCCGTCCACGCACAGCCGCTCGATGCCCCGGCCGTCGGTGCGGTTGAGGCAGTGCAGGCCGACCCGCCAGAGCACTTCGGCGAGCAGCAGCAGGCCGGCGAAGCCCAGCACGTAGGGCAGGACGGTCGCCAGGTCGCTCGACGCACCGCCGGCCAGCGCCCCCACCAGCGAGGCCACCACCAGCGGGGCGAGGTAGTGCAGGGCGGTGTTGCCCAGCGCGGGCAGCAGCAGGCCCGGGATGGAGTTGCGCCGCTGGCGGGCCAACTCCCGGGTGTAGCGGCGCAGGGCGAGCAGCACCGCCTTCCGGCGGGCGGGTGAACCACGATCGGCGCCGGAGATTCCGGGCACGGCCATTCGTCGCCCTCCAGGACGTGGGGATGCGGGTGCGTCCCCCATGCTGCCCCAGCGACGGCGAGCGCGGCGATCGAATATCGGTTCGGTCCTCTGTGGACGGTGCGGTGCCGGGTGGGTGCCCGGCACCGCCGCTCACTCGGCGCGCAGCGCGTTCGCGGTGCGGGTGCGCGCGGCCCACCCGGCGGGCAGCAACGACCCGAGGACCGCGATCAGCAGGCCACCGACCACGAACAGCGCGAGTTCGGCCGGGTGGTACACCGCGTACGCCGACGCCGGCAGTTCGGTGCCGGCGCTGCGGCCCATCGCGGGCACGATCGCCTCGTGCAGCGCCACCCCGACCGGCACGCCGATGACCCCGCCGACCAGCCCGGTCGGCACGATCGAGCACACCACCATCAGCACGGTCTGCCGGGGCGTCATGCCCAGTGCCTTGTGGACGCCCAGGTCGCGCACCCGTTCCCGGGTGTCGAGCAGCACCGTGTTGAGCACGCCCAGGCCGGCGACCACGACCAGCATCAGGGTCAGCACCGCGGTCAGGCCGCCGATCAGGACCAGCGTGTCGCTGAAACCCGCCGTGCGGCCCGGCCGCGCGTCCGAGCCCAGCGGTGCCAACGCGGCGTTGAGCCCGGCCAGGTAGGCGTCGAGGTCGGTGCCGGGCTCGGTGGTGACGTGGAAGCTGGTCGGCCGCGTCTCGCTGAACGACGCCGCGTCCGCGAACACCTGGAGGCCGTCGTGGCGGGTGTCGAACACCTCGCCGACGATCCGCAGCCGCACCGACCGGTCCCGCTCCCGCACCGTCAGCGTGTCGCCGACCCGCTTGCCGCTGGTGAACAGGAACGCCGAGGGCACCACGGCTTCGCCCGGCGCGCGGAACCACGTCCCGGAGATCAGGTGGTAGTTGCTGTGCGAGGTGTCGCCGGAGAACCCGAGCGCCAGCACCGATCCCGCCACGCCGGGCACGGTCGCCCGGGTCCGGGTGATGCCGTAGCGGGCGGCGGTGCCGGGCTGGGCGTCGATCGCGGCGGCGACCGCGCCGGCGTCGACCGCGCGGGTGGCCGGGGGAGCCGTGCCGGGCTCCGGGCGCGCGGTGGGCGGGGTGGCCAGGCCGCCCGGTCCCGACCCGCCGATCGCCACGTCGGTCGCGTCCGGCCGCCGGGCGGTCTCCAGCGCGCTGAGCGACGAGCCGAGCCCGACCGCGAACGTGACCGCCGTCGTCCCGAACACCACCGCCGCGACCAGCCCCAACGCCCGCGCGGGCCGGGCGAACGGGCGGACCAGGCCCAGCCCGGCGGGCCTGTGCAGGGGCAGCCGCGCGGCCACCCGGCCGGCCCACCGGCCCCGGCCGGGCCGGGGTGTGCGGCCGACGGCGAGCGCGTCCACGGTGCGCAGCCGCCCGGCCCGCCACGCGGCGGCCAACCCGGTCACCGCCACCACGCCCAGCGCGCCCACCACGACGAGCGCGTCCACCAGCGGGTCGACCGGCCGCACGGTCGTCCCGAACACCTCGCCGGTGTCCGCCAGCACCGGGAGGGCCAGCAGGTTCCCGGCGACCACGCCCAGCGCGGTGCCGATCGCCGCCGGGATCAGCGCCTGCCCCAGGTACGCCCGCACCACCTGCGCCGGGGTGAACCCGAGCGCCTTGAGCACCCCGATCCGGCGGGTGCCCGAGGCGACCGCGCCCGCCACCACGTTGCCGACCACCAGCACCGACATGACCAGCCCCAGCACCCCGAACGCGACCAGGAACGGCACGAACACGGCCGTCTCGCGCACCAGGTCGTGCCGCACGACCAACCACGACCGGCCCTCGACGAACCCACCGCCGGCGGCCTTGATCGCGGCGATGCCGGCGTCGACCCGCTCGGTGGTGTCGGCCGCCGCGAGCCGGTACAGCACCTGGTAGCCCTCGGGGGTGGCCAGCACGTCGGGCAGCACCCACGCCTCGGCGGTCCGGCCCACCGACCGGGCCACGCCGACCACGGTCAGCGTCGCGTCCAGCTCGGCGAACCGGATCTCCTTGCCCAGCAACCGTTCCGCGCCCGTCCCGCCGCCGGCCAGCACGATCTCGCCCGGCCCGGACACCCACCGCCCGGCCGACACCGCGACCACGTCGACCGGCCCGCCCGGGTCTGCCCGGCCGACGACCGCCAGCGGCGCGCGGTCCGTCCCGAGCCCGTCCGGGGTGGCCGTCACGGTCGGGAACGGCCCGGCCGTCGCCGTCACCTCCGGCAGCGCCGCCGGCCTCGGCTCCCCGGTGTACTGGGCGGTGACGTGCGCGCCGCGCTGCTCGGCGAACGCCGTGTCGAACGGCGCGCTGGACGCCACCAGCAGCGACCCGCCCAGCACCGACGCGGTCACCGCCATCATCGTGGCCAGCCCGATCACCACCGCCTGCACGCGGCGGCGTCCCACCCCGGAGCGCACCACACGACCCAGCGCGCTCATCGGGCGTCCTCCTCGGTGACGCGCCCGTCCACGATCCGGATCGTCCGGTTCGTGCACGCCTTGGCCAGCTCCAGGTCGTGGGTGACCACGACCAGCGTCTGCCCCTCGGCGTTGAGCCCGGCCAGCAGCGCGCTGACCTCCTCGCCGGACGCGGAGTCCAACGCCCCGGTCGGCTCGTCGGCCAGCAGCAGCGCGGGCCGGTTCACCAGCGCGCGGGCCACCGCCACCCGCTGCCGCTCGCCCCCGGAAAGCCGGCCCGGGTAGGCGTCGGCGTGCCGGTCCACGCCCAGCGCGGCGAGCAGCTCCGCCGTCCGCCGGCGGGCCTCGGCGCGGGAGACGCCCGCGAGTTGGGCGGGCAACGCCACGTTGTCCGCCACGGTCAGGTCGTCGAGCAGGTTGAAGAACTGGAACACCAGGCCGACCCGCTGCCGCCGGTAGCGGGCGGCGGCGGCCTCGCCCAGCCGGTCCACCCGCACCCCGTCGGCGGTCACCGTGCCCTCGTCCGGCCGGTCCAGTCCCGCGATCAGGTTCAGCAGGGTCGACTTGCCGCTGCCGGACGGCCCGAGCACCGCCACCGCCTCACCGGCCCGGACGGTCAGCGCCGCGTCGTGCAGGGCGGGCGGTCCGCCGTCGTACCTGCGGCTGACCTCCCGCAGTTCGATCACCGGCGTGGTCATGCGCTCTCCTCGGTTCGAGCCGTCCTTCGGTGCGGTCGAAGCTAGGAGCGCGGCCGGTCCGGCCGCGTCGGTCGCCGGAGCGGTTTCCGGTACCGCGCCGGGATGATGGCGGGCGGCGTCATCCTCGCGGCGTAGTCCGGGCGAGTAGCCGGACCGGCAGCGGTGCCGATGCCCGGCCGGGTGGGCGTCGGCGAGAATGGCCCGGTGCGCGAGTGGCTGGTGGACCGGGCGAGGGCCGGGTGGGCGGCGTTGTCCCGGACGACCGGGCCGCCGCCGCTGCCGACCACCCGCAACCGGGTGTTCGACGCGCTGCTCGCGCTGCTGGTGGCCCTGCTGTCGATCGAGTACGCGACCTCCGGCGTGGACGTGCGCGCACCGGTGATCTTCCTGCCGGAGCCGCTGCTGCCCGATTTCCGGGTGCTGCCGCCCGACCACCCGGAGGAGCGGGTCGGGCCGGTGCTGCTCGCGCTGGTCGCGTCGGTGTCGCTGACCGCGCGCCGGCGGTACCCGCTGGCCGTGCTGTGGGTCGTGACCGCGATGACCGTGCTGGCCTCCGGCGACGAGGCCCGGCTGACGTTCTACGCCGTCGTGATCGCCGTCTACAGCGCCGCCCTCTACTCGCAGTACCGGGTGGCGACGCTGCTGGGCGTGGGGTCGGCGGTGGCGGCGGCCTACGCGCTCGGCGACTCGCGGCTGCCGGCCGTGCCGCAGGAGTACCTCGCGCTGCTGATCGTGGTGCCGATCGCGTTCGCCGCCAACGGGATGCGCACGTGGAAGCTGCGCACCGACGAAGGGCTGGCGCAGATGTCGGCGCTGGAGGAGGAGCAGGCGGAGGCGCTGCGCCGCGCGGTCGAGCACGAACGCGCCCGCATCGCCCGCGAGCTGCACGACGTGGTGACCCACAACGTGAGCGTGATGGTCATCCAAGCCGGCGCGGCGCGCAAGGTCATGGCCGCCGACCCCGACCAGGCCCGGGAGGCGCTGCTCGCGGTCGAAGCGGGCGGCCGGGCCGCGATGTCCGAGCTGCGGCACGTGATGGGCCTGCTCGCCCCGGACGACGAGGCGGCCGACCCGCTGGCCCCACAACCCGGCCTGGAGCAGGTGGCGGCGCTGGTGCAGCGGGTGCGCGGCACCGGCCTGCCGGTGGAACTGGACGTCGCCGGCACGCCGCGCGCCCTGCCGCCCGGGATCGGGCTGGCGGCCTACCGGGTGGTGCAGGAGGCGTTGACCAACACCGTGAAGCACGCCGCCGGCGCGTCCGCGTCGGTGCTGGTCGAGTACCGGCCGGACCGGCTCAGGGTCGAGGTCACCGACACCGGCGGGCGGCCGGGCGCGGCGACCGGCACCGGGCGGGGCCTGATCGGGCTGCGCGAACGGCTCAGCGTCTACGGTGGCACCCTCCGGACCGGGCCGCGCACCGCCGGCGGGTTCCGGGTGACCGCCCTGATCCCCTTGGACCTGATCCCCTCGGACCTGATCCCCTTGGAGGAGTCGTGACCCGCGTCGTGATCGCGGACGACCAGCTGCTGGTCCGCACCGGTTTCCGGATGATCCTGACCGCGGACGGCATCGACGTCGTGGGCGAGGCCACCACCGGCGCGGAGGCCGTCGACGCGGTCCGCCGCACCAGGCCCGACGTGGTGCTGATGGACATCCGGATGCCCGAGCTCGACGGGCTGGAGGCGACCCGCCGCATCCTGACCGGCGCGCCGGGGGAGCCCCGCGTGGTCATCCTGACCACCTTCGACCTGGACCACTACGTCTACGCGGCGCTGTCGGCGGGCGCGAGCGGGTTCCTGCTCAAGGACGTGACGCCGGAACACCTGGTCTCGGCGATCCGCATGGTCCGCGCGGGCGACGCGCTGCTCGCGCCGACGATCACCCGGCGGCTGGTGGAGCGCTTCGCCCACCGCGACACCGGTGTCGTGCACCGCGACCTGGCCTCGCTCACGCCGCGCGAGCTGGAGGTGCTGCGGCTGCTGGCCCAGGGGTTGAGCAACGCCGAACTGGCCGCCCGGCTGCACCTGTCCGAGGCGACGGTGAAGACGCACGTGGCGCGCATCCTGGCCAAGCTCGACCTGCGCGACCGGGTACAGGCGGTGATCGTCGCCTACGAGACCGGCCTGGTGAGCCCGACCGCGCCGGCCTGAAGCCCCTGGTGGCTGACGGAGAAGGCTTCGGTGGCGTGCGATTCCGGGACGCGGTCGGGGAAACCGCCGTCCTGCCGGTCACCCGTCGCCTCCCGTTCGGATCCCGCCCCGGTGCCGGATCCGAACGGGGTCCTACTTGCCTTCGGCGAGCGTGTGCGCGACCAGGGCGTTGGCGTGGCCGTGGCCCAGGCCGTGCTCGGTCTTGAGCCAGGAGACCAGCTCCAGGTGCTTGGTCAGCGGGGAGGACCGGATGAGGTCCTGCCACTCGGCGATCGGCTTGCCGTACTTCTTCTCGATCGACGGGAAGTAGCTCGCCGGACCCCGCACCGCGTCGCTCACGCCGGCTTCTCCTGCTCCTGCTCGACCTGCCGGTTCCAGTCCGTCTTGGTGGACTGCCAGCCGTCCTCGTCCTTGCCCAGCCGCCAGTAGCCCGAGATGGACAGCTGGTCGCGCTCCAGCCCGCGCTCCAGTCGCAGGTGGCCGCGCAGCCCCTTGACCATGTTCGCCTCGCCGTGCACGAACACGTGCGCCCGGCCGGGCGGGAACTCCAGCGAGCGCACGGCCGCCACGACGGCGTCGCCGCGCGGACCGCCGGCCCGGTGCAGCCAGACCACGTCGAACGGCGCGTCCTGCTCGTCGTCCGGGCCCTCGACCTCGGCGAACACCCGCACGACGGCGTCGGCGGGCAGCGCGTCGAGGGCGGCGGCGATGGCCGGCCAGGCGCTCTCGTCGCCGGCCAGCAGGTGCCAGTCCGCGGCCGGATCCGGTGCGTAGCCGCCGCCGGGGCCGGCGAAGTGCAGCACGTCGCCGGGCTGGGCCTTCCGCGCCCACGGCCCCGCCACGCCGGAATCACCGTGGGTGACGAAGTCGATCCACAGCTCGCGGGCCTGCTCATCCCAACGGCGGATCGTGTAGGTGCGGGTGCGGGGCCACTGCTCGCGCGGCATCGTCTCGCGGATGGTGTCCGGGTCGAACGGCTCGGGGTAGGTCACGTCCTGTTGCGGGAACTGGAGCTTCACGTAGCTGTCGGTGTGCGGGCCCACCGCGAACTCGGCCAACCCGTCGCCGCCCAGCACCACCCGCACCATGTCGGGTGCGATCTGCTCGGTCCGCACCACGCGACCGCTCTTCACCCGTGATCGCTCGGCCATCGGCTCTCCTGCTCCTGTGCGTCCCAACACTCCCGGTGTCCACCGTACGTCGGACGTCCACCGTCCGGCGTAGCGCCCGCCGTTTCCGGCACCGCGCGGTTCCTGCCGTGAGTCTACGGTCGTAGCCTCACCGGACGTAGTTTGTGGCTGCCAGGCTGTCGGCCCCCACCGGCGGATTTCGGCCAGACCTCGGACCCGACCCGCGCGGCCGGGAAGCCGGCCGGCTCGTCGTCCAGCCAGGCCGGCGGCCGCGCGCGGGGTACCGCAACGTTTACGTCCGACAGCAGGAGCCCGCGTGCCATTTCCCCCGTTGAAGGGACCGGCTCGTCAGGCCGGTCGGTCCACCCGGTCGGCGAGCTTCTTCGGCGCGGACGCGCAGAAGCTCTCCACGAGCAGTTCGCCGACCTCGTCCCAGTCGGTGTCGGCGTCGAGGACCAGGCCGACCACGTTCGCCGCCCACCGCGGCTTGAAGAACGGGTGCGGCGCGATGCTCAACGCGACCAGTTCCGGCCCGGTGGCCCGGAAGGTGAGCACGCTGCCCGAGTCCAGTCCCGACGCCTCGGCGTAGGACGCGGGCTTGCCGCCGTCGACCTCCAGCAGGTGCGCGAACGTCCGCTGCCCGACCCGCCACCGGGTGCCCCGCCAGGCCCGCTCCTCGACCGCCTCCGGCAGCCCCGCGCACCGCGTCCGCACGCGCGCCAGGAACTCCTCCGGCACGTCCGGGTAATCCGCCACGTCGATCCTCCCCAGGTTCCGAACGCCGATTATCCCCAGTGGACGGTCGATTCGGGAGAGGGCGGAACTGTCGGTCCACGACGACCCGGACGTAAGGACCTCGCGCCACACGGCGGCCTCACGACGTGCGTGGTCACGTGATGGGTTGTTCGCAGTGCCATCGGCTGAAGTCGCCGGTCCGCCGCCACACCGCGCGCGCCATCTGGATGTTGCGTTCCGGGTCCAGCGCCGCGTTGTGGTCGCTGCGGAAGTCGAACAGCACTTCGTGGTCGTTGAGCTGGAACAACCCCCAGTCGCGGGTCTTGTCGGGGCGGCCGTAGATCCACATCGGGTCCAGCCGGGACAGGCAGTTCGCCAGCCGCACCGCTTGGTCGGGTTGCTCGGCGAACACCTCGCGCAGCCGGTGTTCGACCTGCTCCGGCGACCACGACGTGATCGTGCGGTGGCGGGCCAGCTCGTCCATCGTCGGCTGGTCGGCGATCCCGGTCGGTGGCAGCCCGGAGAGCTGCTGGAACGCCACCACCCGCATCTTCGTGTACGGCCCGAAGCGACCGTCGGCGGGCAGCGCGAACCCGGTGCGCTGGAGGGCGACCTGCAAGTCCTTGACGCACAAACCGTTGTCCCCCATGCCCAGCGGGTCGGCGCACCGCTCCGGCGAGCCGGCCGCCTGCAACCCGAACGACAACACCCCCGCCACCACTGCCCCGATCACCGCCCGCCGCGCCCGGGAACCCGCCCGCCGAGGCTCGGCCGGGCGGACGTCCGCTGTCCGTGGGCTCACTGTCCCCGAGCTGGTCTTCCGAGGACTGGTCTCCTTGGCGGCCGCGTCACCGACGGCGAGCCGCCGCCGCGCCGCGACCCACCGCGCGACCTCGGGTTCGTCGGCACCGCACGCCCGGACGTACGTCGTCACCAACGCCTCACGCGGCAACGACTCCCGGCCGAGCGCGGTGGCGATCGTGGTGTGCGGCAACACGTCCCCACGCGCCCGTGCGGCGGCCTCCACCTGGCGGAACGTGAGCCCGCACCACACGCGCAAGACCCGCAGGGCGGCCATGAACTCACTGGCGGTCGCGGCAGCGGCAGGGTCGGGCCTCGACTCGTCATCCCCCATGCCGCGATGTTGTCAGCACGGGACAGGCGCCTCCAGCGGCCGAACGGTGGGCCTGGTGCGGCCGCCATAGCACCCGCCGGCACTAGGCCGGATGGTTGAAGTTGGGGGTATTCCACGTCGGTAAGCCGATCGGAAGCGCTGGTCACGGTGGGTGCCGGGGCGAGGCGGTCCGATCGGTGCTCCACGGGGCGGCGCCAGACTGCATGATCGGGGCGGGTCGGCGGAGCGGAAGGCGGCGCCGGACGGCTGAGGAGTGGTTGCGGGTGGCTGGAACGTCGGACGGACCGGTGGTCCGGAGCGATCTGCTGTGTGCCTTCCAGGTCCTCGGTGCGGACGTGCTGCCGGTGCGGGTGCTCGCGGTCGGTGCGGATGTCGACCTGTGGCAGATCGACGACACCCTCGCCGCCCGCGAACCGACCGGCCCCCTCCACGCGGTCGACGGCGGCCGGTTCGCGGTGCGGCCCGCGCTGTCACTGGTCGCCCGACCTCGGGACGACCGCGCGGTGCGGGTGGCCCGGCGGATCGGCGACGACTTCCTGGTGGCCCTGGACACCTGCCGGGACGTCGTCGGTGGGGCGCTGTTCGGGTTCGACCACGAGCCGGCGCGGCTGGTCCTGCCCGCCGTCGGGTTCGCCGACCGTGCCGCTGCGAAGGCGTGGCTGTCCGGGCACCGCGACCTGCTCGCGGCCGCGGTCCGGGCGTGTTGCCGGGCGGGCTGCCATGACCTGTCCGTCGCGCTGGCGGCGCGGATCTGGGCCTTGCCGGCACCGGACCCCGACCTGGAGTGGGCGCACGAGGTCTCGCGGTGGGGCGCGGAGTCCGCGATCGAGGCGCGCCGGCCCGACGCGCTGGCCGGGCTGCTCGCGGCGGGTGCCCGGTGGTTCGCGGACGCGGGCGACTTCGTGACGGCCGAACTGCACGGCATCCGCGAGTCGCGGACCCGCCGGCGGATCGGCGCGCCGTTCGGGATCGCCGACGCGCTGTGGCGGCGGGCCGCGATCTACCGCCGCTGGGGCCGCCCGCACTTCGCGCTGGACTGCTACCGCGAACTGGCGGCGGACTACCAGGAGCAGGGTGACCGGCAGGGGTCGGCGCGGGCGTCGGCGGCGACCGGCGTGACGCTGCTGGAGTCACGCCGGCCGGAAGCCGCGACCGAGCAGTTCGAGCAGGCGCTGCGCCTCTACGACAGGGTGTCCGGCGCGCCACCGGCCGAACGCGCCTCGGTGCTGGAGCACCTCGGGCGCGCGCTGTGGGCGTTGGGGGAGCACGGGACGGCGCTGCGGCGGCTGGACCAGGCGTTGAGCCTGCTGGCCCACGTGGACGAGCCGGCCGCCGACCGGATCCGACGACTCCGCGCCGACCTCGAGCGCTGACCGGACAGCGCAGACCGGAAAGCACTGACCGGGCAAGCGCTGACCGGGGGAGCGCGTCAGCCGAACACGGCACCGTCGCGTTCGGACTGCTCGACCGGGCGTTCCGTGGTGAGCAGCCGGACCACCGGGCGGCACACGAAGACCTTGTTGTACAGCCGGTCGTCCAGGCTGGTGAGAACGCCGAGTTCGACCAGCCGCCGGGTGACCTGGGTGGCCGTCTTGGCGGTGACCCCGTAGCGGTCGGCCAGCGTCCGGTGGGTCAGCATCGGCGTGGTGACCAGGTCGCCCGCGACCCGGCGCAGGCTCGGCGGCTTCGGCGCGACGGCCAGGTGCGCGCGGCGCAGCCCGTCCAGCTCGTCCACCAGGCTGAGCTGGGCGAGCGCCTGGGCGCGCAGGCCGTCGGCGAAGAACCCGATCCACTCGTGCAGCGGCCCGCCGCGCACCACGGCCCGGACGCGGTCGCGGTACTCGCGGTGGTGCGTGTCGAGCCAGAACGACATCGGCAGGATCTGGTCCCGGAGCAGGCCGGTGCGCACCATCTCCAGCGAGCTGAACAGGCGTGCCACGTGCCCGTTGGCCTCGGGGAAGGGCCGCAGCCGTTCGAGGTGCAGGTGGGCCAGGGCGATCCGGGCCACCCGGGACAGCGGGCCCGGCGCGCGCACGCCCGCGGCCCAGGCCGCCAACGCGGTCCGCTGCGGCAGCGCCGCCCCGCTCGGCTCGGAGCTGGTCAGGATCGCGCTGATCTCGCCGAGCAGCGCCGGGTCCACCGGCCCGCCCGCCGCGACCCGTTCGGTGCCGTGCGCGGAGGCCAGGACGAACCGGCCGATCGGGTGCCGGCCGAGCAGGTCGGCCAGGGCGACCCGGTCGCCGGGCGCGCGGGGGACCAGCAGGTGGAACATCAGCGCCTCCACCAGGTCGGCGTCCTCGCCGGCCAGCGCGCCGGAGCTGCGGGCGTCGCGGATCCGGGTGCACAGCACGAGGGTGGAGCGGTCGGTGAAGCGTTGCGCGCTCTCGTTGAGGCTGCCCAGCGCGTATTCGGCTTCGGCCAGCGCCCGGTGGGTCCGAGTGGGGAGCACCAGGTCGAGGGGTTCCACCCGGGCGCGGTCAGCGGGTGGTGCGGTGTTCATGGCGCGCAGACTGGCCTATGTGGAGGGACCGCATCAAATGCCGGGAAATGGGCGCGCGGAGGTCCGATTCGCTCTCGGTGCACGTGCATCAGGGCGTGCAAATGCACGTGCATTTCGTGCCGTTCTTGATCCGGCCCTGGTCGGCGCGGGTGTGGTCGGCGGACGCTGGTGGGCGGCGGCCCCGGCCGGCCTTCGTTCCGACCTGGTCGTGACCGGGCCCCAGCGTCCCTGCCGGCGCCGTTCGTCGCCGGATCGGCGCTCTCTCTTCACTCGGTCGAGTGTTCATCCGATCCTCGATTCGGTCCATAGTGGAATATCGTCGAACGGCTGACCGCAAGGCTGCGGGAATTGCCCGGATTCCCATTCCGACAAATCGCCGGACGTGCTGCGGCCGCTGCGGAATGCCGTTGCCGAAAGGACTCCAGGGTTCCCGGCTTCGTCCCGGGCGGCCCGGGTCGGGCGACGGCCGCCCGGACGACGGTCGCGAACTACGTCCGGCTCCGGCGAAACCAACGGCCGCGCGGCTGCGTCGAACCCGCGCGCGGCGGGTGCCGCGGGCCCCGCCGGTGATCACGGCGGGGTTGCGAAACGGCTGGTACGCGGCTTTTGTCGGTGCTCGTCGTTAGCCTCCGCCCATCAAGTTCGATCACGACTTTTTCGCAGGAGGAAACGTGGGCTGGCTCGCCGCCGCGTCCGGGTACCAGGTGCGGCTTGGGGAAGGGGGGCGCGTCCAGGCCCGCAACGCCAAGGGCAAAGCGCTGTCCTCGGTGCCCGCGTCCATCAAGGACGATCCACAGGTGGTGCAGCTGCGCCAGCTCGCGGAGTGGCTGGCGCGGCACGAGGCGGAGTGCCTGTCCGCTGTGGACGGCTGGATGGTGCGGTCGCTCCCGGTGCCCAGCGCCCTGATCGTCGAGGTGTGGCCGGACGAGGCGTGGGCCGCCGCGCTGCGCGACCTCGTGGTGGTGGCCGACGGCGAGGTCGGCTTCCTGCGCGACGCCGACGCCGAGCGCGGCCTGGGCGTGGTCACTGTGGACGGTGACACCGTGCGGCGGCGTCCCGAGACGGTGTCCATCCCGCACCCGGTCCTGCTGGAGGACTTGGAGGAGCTGCGCGAGTTCGGCGCGGAGCTGGGCGTCGAGCAGAAGGTCCAGCAGCTGTTCCGGCAGACCTTCGCGCGCCGGCCGCACGCGGCCGGCAAGACCTCCGTGGACGATTTCTCCGGCGCCAAGTTCGAGCAGCTCAACCACGCGCTGGGTCGGTGCCGCACGCTCGGCTACCCGGTGCGCGGCGGCGACGCGGTGTACTCGGCGTTCGAGGACGGCCGGGTGGTCGAGGCGCGGTTCTGGATCGGCTCGGACTACCCCGAGGGCGAGACCTGGACCGGCGGGCTGAGCTGGACGCTGGACAACGGGGTGGGGCTGCCGCTGTCGGAGGTCGGGCCGGTCGCGTGGTCCGAGGGAATGCGCATGGCCTCGGCGGTCCACGCCGGCCGCGTCGTCGAGGAGGCGGTGTCCCGGTGAGTACGGACGAGAAGGCGCTCATCGGCGCGGGCGCGGTGCTGCCGGGCACGACCGCCGAGGGCGAGGACCGCGACACGATCACCGCCCGCCGGTACCGGCACGCGGCGCTCGAAGACCGCGTCGTGGTCCGCCTGGTGCCCGCGGTCCTCGGTCGCGCCGAAGACCTGACCTGCGAGTTCCTCGGGTTCGGCGAGCCGGAACGGGTCGCCGAGGTCGGCACCGGCCGGCGCGAGGCGCTCGGCTTCCCGGCCTGGGCCCTGGTCAACGACCCGGCCAACGCCCACCACGCGCTCAACCTGGTCAAGGACGTGGAGCGGCTGGCCCGCACCGCCAAGTCCCGGGCCGGTGCCGCCAAGGACGGCTTCACCGCGCTGGGCGAGATGCTCGGCCGGTCCGCGCCGCACTTCCTGCCCACCTTCTACGAGCAGGCCGGCCGGATCTTCCTCCAGCACGGCAACCACACCTACGCCGCGAGCATGTTCGGCAAGGCGCGCGAGGCGGAGGAGGTGCACGACCTCCAGGCCGACCCGGAGCGCATCCGCGAGGTGTTCCTGGAGTTCGCCTTCGCCGGCGCGCTGACCGCGAAGGCGCTGTCCGCGCACTCCAAGGGCCTGGCCCGCAAGTACGAGCCGGAGCCGGCGTACGAGCTGTTCGTGACGCTGTGCGTGGAGCGCACCCGCGGCGGCCTGCCGCCGTACACCGGGATGCCGGAGGACCTGCGCCGGCTCGCCAAGGCGGCCAAGCGCGACCTGAAGGAGGAGGACGAGCGGCTGCTGCGCGCGGTCCTGGAGAGCGCGTCGGTGAGCCGCGCGGGCGTCGCGTTCTGGAAGTCCTACCGGGAGTCGCTGGTGCGGCTGGCGACCCGGGACGAGGAGATCCGGGCGACGCTGCTGACCTTCGTGCCCGCGTCGGTCGCCGCCCTGGACACCTGGCTGGAGATCCTGGCCGCGTGCGGCGCGACCCGCGCGCTGGTCGAGCCCGGCACCGAGGTCGACGCCGCGGGCTGGCTGGCGTCGGTGATCTCGGTCCGCGACAGCGGCTGGCGCTCCACCGGCCGCTCCACCGTCGTGCTCGACCTGGTCGAGGCGATGGCGCCCCGGCTGGCCGCCGACGGCGTGCCGGTCAAGGCGCTGGTCGGCTGGCGGCAGGACGAGCTGGACCTGCTCGACGTGCTGGTGGCGCACGGCGTGCCGATCCAGCCGATCGACCGCGACGAGGTCAGCGTGAACGTGTCGGACTGGCTGTCCGACGAGGGCGAGGGCCGCCGCGACCTGACGGCGCTGGCCGGGGACGATTTCCTCGGCCGCGGCCTGGGCCAGGGCCTGGTCGACTACCTGCGCAACGCGGCCCGCAAGAACGTCGTCGCCGCCGACGTGCTGACCGCCGCGGTGTCCGTGCCGGGCCTGCGCCGGGCGCTGCGTGACTGGATCACCCGCAAGACCGCGACGTCCGCCGCCGGCCTGCCCGCGCTGGGCGACCACCTCGACGCGCTGACCGTGCTCCGGCTGCCCGAGGCGTTCGCCGACGTCCCGGAGGCCGCCGACGCGCTGGCCGCCACCGACGTCGCCGCCGCCCTGCACCACACCCTGCGCACCGGTCTGTTCGACGAGCTGGGCTGGCCCGCGCTGGAGGAGGCGGTCGCCCGGCTGTCCGCCGAGAAGCCGGCCAAGGACGAGGAGACCGCGATCGCCGGCGAGGGCTGGCCGGCGCTGGTGCTGCGGCGCGGCGAGACGTTCGTGGTGGCCGGTCCCGACGGCGTGCTGGCCGAGCACGTGGCGCGCATCCCGGCCGACGACCGGCACTCGTGGGGCTACAGCCCGAACGCGGTGTGGTTCGACGGGACGCTGCTGGTCCGCTGGCACGGGTCGGACGACGGGCGGGCGTACTGGAGCGACGCGCCCGACCACGTCTTCGACCCGGACCCGGGCACCAGCCCGTACTACCGGCGCGAGCAGGCCTTCCCGTCGATCGCGCTGCCCGACGGCTCCCGGTTCGCCGGCCGCCGCGCGGCGCGGCCGGGCGACACCGTGATCACCCAGGGGCGTCAGGCTTACGGTGACGGCACGTCGCAGTGGACCTACGTGTGGCGCGAGAACGAATGGCGCTGGAGCGAGGTCGACCCGGCGACCGGCGAACTCGGCCGGTCGAGCCTGCCCCGCTTCCTGGAGGACTTCGCCGCCGACGGCGCGAAGCTCGAACTCGCGCGGTGCGACCTGCGGCCGGCCGACCCGGCGACGGCGGGCAGCCCGCTGGGCGCGGCGGGTGGTCTGCACGGCTGGCGGGTGCGGAAGGAGGCCGACGGCTCCTGGCTGGGGGAGGGCGTCGACGGCCGCCGGGCCCGACTGCCCAGGGGGTCGAGCAGGCCCGCCGGCGTGCTGACCGTGCCGGGTGGCCGGCTGGTGCTGGCCACCGACGACGACTCGGCGAACCTGCTCGACGACGAGGGCGTCCTGCTCGGCACCGTCCGCTACGGCGACAAGCACGACAAGTACGCCGCCGGCACGCCGTTGGTGCCGCCGCTGGACTGGTGGCACCTGCTGCGACCGCGTGACGAGGCCGGTTCCGCCGCGCTGCGCGCGGTGACCCGCAAGGCCGTGGACTCGATGCTCGCGGCGGCCCTGGCCGAGCAGGGCGAGAAGAAGAGCCGGCGCAAGCGGCTGCTCGCCCTGGTCCGCGGCGAGCGCGACGACCTGGCGGCGGCGGTCGGTGACGCGCTGCCCGGCCTCACCGACCCGGCGCTGCTCGCGGGCGTGCTGGACGTGGTCCGGCGGGCCGCGAAGCTGCTGCGCGGCTACCGGGCCTACGCCGAGATCGCGGCGGGCGCGCGCAAGGTCGACCCGGCGATCTTCGCCCCGGCCGGCGCGGTGGTCGGCGAGGACGACGTGACCGCGGCGTTGAGCTGGTTCGGCAACAACCGTTCCAGCCGCACGAACCTGCGCACCACCCTGCCCGAGCTGCTGGCGGCCCTCGCCGAGACGGCGGCCCGGCCGAAGCCGGAGGAGCGGGCCCTGCCCGAGACGACCGCCGCCGGGTGGGTCGACCTGCTGCCCGTGCTGGGCTCGGTCGCGCACCGCGCGGCGTCCCCGCTGACCTCGGACGAGGTCCGCGAGGCGGCGGTGCTGGTGCTCCGGTCGGTCGCGGACAGCGGCCTGGCCGCGGGCACCGGCCACTGGCGTCGGGTCGGCGTGGTGGTGCCGAACGGCGAGGCCAAGCCGCTGCACCGGGTCATCCCGGTCAAGGACGGCTTCCTCGCCCTGGTCGCCGAGCAGTGGCGGCGCGACGCGCCCAACCGCTACGACGGCGTCCAGTTCACCCGCACCCCCGGCACGTTCGACCTGCCGCGCAAGTGGAAGATCGACTACGCCGAGGAGATCCGCCCGGGCTTCGGCCCGGAGCGGATCACCAGGTTCCTGGCGGTGCTCGCCGAGCGCGGCCCGGCGCCGTGGCACCCGGAGGCGGTGCCCGCGCTGGCGGAGGCGACCGGCCTGGGCACGGCCGTGGCCACCGTGCTGCTGGCGGGCATGTCCGGTGTGGACCGGTGGGACGCGGCGTACCTGTCCGCCGACGAGCGGCGGCGGATCGACCTGTCCGCGGCGGGGGCGAAGACCGCCAAGGAGCGGCTGCGGCCGCTGTCCGACGACTTCCGGCACCGCCTGCTGGACGCGTCGGTGCCCGCCGACCCGGCCGACCTGTGGACCACCGGCCCGGACACCGCGGCCGTCGCCGAGGTGTGGATCGCGGCCCAGGGCCGCCGCCGCTCGGTGCCCGACGACGTGCTGGCCGACGCGTCGAAGCTGCTGACGGTGTCCGACCCGGGCGAGTACGTCACCGCCCTGCTCGACCCGGAGAACGTCGTCTGGCTCAACGAGGTCAGCGAGACGCGGATCAAGGGCGCGGCCATGGAGGGCTACCACCGCGACGGGTTCAGCGAGTTCAGGCTCAGGGCCGTGCCGCAGGCGTTGTTGTGGCTGGCCTACCGCCTCCCGGCGGGCTCGCCGCTGCGCACCGGCCTGACCCGGGCGCTGGCGCTGGCCCGGCAGGGGGTGGCCGACCCGAAGTTCGGCCTCGACCTGGGCGGCTGGGTCCACCACGAGGGGCTGCACGCCCTGCTCGGCTTCGCCATGCCCGCGGTGGGCGAGGCCGTGCACCACAAGGACTGGCTGCACCTGCTGGGCACGTACGAGGAGTACTGCCGGGTGGTGGTGCGGCCCGGTCGGGTCGGGCCCGAGGACCGCGACGTGCTCGCCGCCCTGATCGAGCTGACCAGCTCGCAGGAAGTCGGGCAGGCGCTGGCCCTGCTCGGCGACCCGGCCGTGGCGGCGGCGTGCGCCGTGCCGCCGACCGGTGACCCGCAGGCCTACCACCAGGTCCCGGCCCCGGAGCTGGTGGCCGAGGTGGTCGGGAGGTTCGGCCTGGGCGAGGACGCGGCCGCGCTCTACCTCCAGCTGCTCGCGCTGCCCGACCCGACCGACGCGAACGTGGCCCGGTGGACCGGCTGGAAGCCCGCGCGGCTGCGCAAGGCGCGGACCGAGCTGGCCGAGACCGACCTGGTGCTGACCGCGAAACGGGCCCGCGCGGGCCGTTCGCTGTTCCTGCCCGGCGGGTGGCTCGCGCTGTCGAGCCCGCACCTGCCGCTGGAGTCGTGGAAGGCGCCGATGTTCGGCTTCACCCGCCACCCGCAGGGTGTGGTGGTGCCCCGCGAGCCCGTCGCCGACCTGTTCGTTCGCGCTTGGCGGCGCGTGCTGGACGGCGACACGCCCGCCTACGAGGAGCTCAAGACCGGAGGACGCAGGTGACCGCCGCACGGCAGATCGACCCGGCCGAGGACGCGCACGCCGAGGAGCTGGCGTTCCTGGCCGCCTACGACGACGGCCGCAAGCCGCCCGGCTGGCGGCTCACGCCACGCGCGGTCGTCACCTTCATCACCGGCAGCGCGGGCGACGCGCTGGCGCTGCCCAAGCCGGTGGCGGGCCTGCCGACCCGGTTGGTGATCAGCGCCAAGTTCGTCGGCGAGCGGGCGCTGGTGGAACGCGCGGTCGTCACGCTGGCGGGCGAGCGCGGGCTGCTGCTGGTCGGCGAGCCCGGCACGGCCAAGTCCATGCTGTCCGAACTGCTCGCCGCCGCCGTGTGCGGCAGCAGCCAGCTCACCGTGCAGGGCACCGCCGGCACCACCGAGGACCAGCTGCGCTACGGCTGGAACTACGCGATGCTGCTCGCCGAGGGCCCGAGCCCGCGCGCGCTGGTGCCCTCGCCGGTGCTGACCGCGATGCGGACCGGCGGCGTGGTGCGGGTGGAAGAGGTCACCCGCTGCCTGCCCGAGGTGCAGGACGCCCTGGTGTCGATCCTGTCCGACCGGCGGATCTCGGTGCCCGAGCTGTCCGGCACGGACGGCTCGACGGTGCACGCCGCGCCGGGCTTCACCGTGATCGCCACCGCGAACCTGCGCGACCGGGGCGTGTCGGAGATGTCGGCCGCCCTCAAGCGCCGGTTCAACTTCGAGGCGGTCGGCCCGATCGGCGACCTCGCCGCCGAGACCGACCTGGTCCGCCGGCAGGCCACGGCGGCGCTGGACCGCGTGCAGGCGCCGTTCGCGGTGGACGACGTGGTGCTGGAGGTCCTGGTCACGGCGTTCCGCGACCTGCGCAACGGGATCTCGGAAGAGGGCTGGGCGGTCGAGCGGCCCTCCACCGTGATGAGCACCGCCGAGGCGGTGTCGGTGGCGACCTCGCTGGGACTGGCCGACGCCTACTTCCCCGGCGACCGCGACCCGCTGTCGCTGCTGCCCGGTCACCTGCTCGGCGTGGTCCGCAAGGACGACCCGGGCGACGCGGCCCGGCTGCTGGGCTACTGGGACGGCGCGGTGCGCCGCCGCGCCGAGACCGGCGCACGCACCTGGCGCAGGCTGTGGGAGCTCCGTGACGTCCTCGACGCCTGACCCCACCGTGGTCCGGAACGGTTCGTGGTCCGCCGACGCGCACTCCGCGTCGGCGGGCCCGCCCGCTACCGTTGCCGCGCGAGCCTTCCCGCCCGATCCCGCGCCTGCCGCCGCCGTGCCGTCGTCGCGCCGTGCCCTGTCGTCCTCGGTCCGCACCGCTGAGAACAACAGCGCTGGGAACAACGGCGCCGGGGACAACAGCGCTGGGAACAACGGCGCCGGGGACAACAGCGCTGGGGATAACGACGCTCAGCACAATGACGCTGCGGCGGAGTCCGGCGGGGCGTCGGCGGGCGGCGTCGGGTCGTTCGTCAGCGGGCCGGCGGAGGACGACCTGGCCGTCGCCGAGCGGCTGGCCGGTCACCGCGAGCCGTACCTGATCGGGGTGCGGCACCACTCGCCTGCCCTCGCCGCCGTGGTGCCCGAGCTGCTCGAAGCGGCCGATCCCGAACTGCTGCTGATCGAACTGCCGGAGGAGCTCGGCGAGTGGCTGCCGCACCTGGCCGACCCGCAGCTCACCGCGCCGGTCGCGCTGTCCGGCGCGCGGCGCGGCGGGGGGAGCCTGGCGTTCTACCCGTTCGCCGACTTCTCGCCGGAGCTGGCCGCGATCCGCTGGGCCTACCGCAACGGTGTGGAGGTCCGTCCGTGCGACCTCCCGCTGGCGGCCCGTGACGGCGGCCACTCGGGCTCCGGTCCGGGGGTGTCGCCGCTGGCCGACGCCCTGCGCCGGTCGGTGACCGGCCGCGACGGCGACGACCTGTGGGACCGGCTGGTCGAGGCGTCCGCACCGGGTCAGACCGCCGAGGCGGTCCGGCGGGCGGCGCTGCTGGTCGGGTGGGCGCTGCGCCGGGACGCCTCCGGCGGGTCCGGTGTGGACCGGTTCGACCTGCGCCGCGAGGAGTGGATGCGGCGGGCGGTGGCCCGTGCGGACGGGCGTCGGGTCGCCGCGGTGATCGGGTCGTTCCACGCTGCCGCCCTGCTGGACGGCCCGGCCGCGCCGGACGACGTGCCCGCCGACCAGGACGTGGTGACCTCGCTCGTCCCGTACGGCTTCGCGCTGCTCGACGAGCGGTCCGGCTACCCGGCGGGCATTCGCGACCCGGAGTGGCAGCAGGCGGTCCTGGAGGCCGGGGGCGATCCGGCGGCGGTCGAGTTCGCCGCCGCCTCGGTGATCGTGCGGATCTGCTCGCGTGTCCGGGAGCTCGGCCACCCGGCCGGGCCCGGCGAGGCCCGCGAGGCGCTCCGGCTGGCGATCGACCTGGCCCGGTTGCGCGGGCTGCCCGCGCCGGGGCGTGGCGAGGTGGTGGAGGCGGTGCAGAGCGTGCTGACCCACGCCGAACCGCTCGGCCGGGGCCGGGTCGTCGCCCGCGCCGCCGGCGACGTCCTGGTGGGCCGCCGGTCCGGCGTGCTCGCCCCGGGCACGCCGCGATCCGGCCTGGCCCCGGCGGTCGAGACCGTGCTCGCCGAGCTGCGGCTGCCGGGCCCGGACGCGCGGGAACCGGCGACGCTCCGCCTCGACCCGCTGCGCTCGGACCTGGACGCGCGCCGCGAGATCACGTTGCGCCGCCTGGGGGTGCTGGGTGTGCCCTACGCCGAGCACACGGCGACCACGGGTGTCGGTGGCGGTGACGCGTTGACCACCCGCTGGACCGCGACGTGGACCCCGTCCACGGCGGCAACGCTGCCGGTGGCCGGGCTGTGGGGCCCGACGCTCGACCAGGCCGCCCTCGGGCGGTTGCGGGCCCGACGGGCGGAGCGGGAGCGGGTCGCCGGCCACACGCCGGCCGACGTGCTGGCCGACCTGGCGGACGCCGCCGCGTGCGGCCTGCCCGAACTGGTGCGGGAAGTGCTGTCCGACGTCGGGACGGTGCTGCCGGGTGCCGGGACATTGCGGGACCTGCTCGCGGGCCTGGACCTGCTGGACCGGTTGCGCGCGGGCCACGTGCCCGGCACGCCGGCGGGTGTGCTCGACGAACACCCGCTGCTGGCCCGGGAACTGGAGACGGCGGCGGTCGCCCAGGTGGCGGGTCTGGCCGGCTCCGAGGACCCGGCGGACGCGCACGCCCTGGTCGAGCTGGGCCAGCGGCACGACCTGCGCGGGACCGGCATCCGGCTGGCCGCGACCCTGCGGCACCTGGCCGACGAGGGCGTCCCGCTGATCGCGGGCGCGGCCGGTGCGGCCCGGGTCCTGCTCGGGCTCGCGACCCCCGCCGAACTGGGCGGGCGGATCGCCTCTTGGATCGACACCGCGACCACGCCGGACCGCCGGCTGGTGCTCAAGCAGGGGCTGACCGGCGTCCTGGCGGCGGCGACTCCGCTGCTGGAGACGACCGAAGCCCTCGAACCGCTGCTGGCCCGGGTGGAAGCGCTGGGGGACAAGGACTTCCTGCAACGCCTGCCCGCGTTGCGGGGAGCGTTCACCTCCATCGGCCCGGCCGCGCGGGGCCGGGTGCTGGCGGTGGTCGAGCAGCGCACCGGTGACCGCGTGGACGCCCACGGGGCCGTCGACCCGGAACTGCTCGCCGTCTGGCTGGACGCCGAGCACACCGCGGCGCAAGCGCTGCGAAGCCACCACCTCACGCGCCCGAAACTGTCCACAAAGGATGAAGAATCGCCGCCCGAAGCGCAGATGACGGCCAGCGGTGACACGGACATCACGACCACTGCCGAGTCCCGTCCGCCGACCACGGACTCACCACACACTGCGGATTCACCACCCGCTGCGAACCCTTCGTCCACTCTGGACAAGGCGGTCGCTGTGGACGGTCCTTCCGCGGCGGAGGGTGCGGCCGGTGTCGACGGGCCGATCGTGGATGACGGCGTTGCGGAGCCGGGGTCGCTGACCGCCGCGCTGCGGTGGCGGCTGGTCCTCGGCACGCGCGGCGACCGCCCGGCCGGGGGTGCGCGGTACGCCGCCGCCCTGGACGAGCTTTACGGGCTGGAACGGGGCGAGGGCGCGGTGACCGGCGGCGGTCTCGGTGCGGACTTGTCCGCTCCGTTCCCGGACGTCCGGGAGTGGTCGGACGAACTGGTCGCCCTGTTCGGCGACCGGGTCCGGGAAGAGGTGCTGGCCGCCGCCGCGGAAGGCGGTCGGCTGGAGGCCGCGCTGGAGATCGACGCGGCGTCGGTGCGGCCGTCGGTCGAACTGCTGCGCAGCGTCCTCTCGCTGGCCGGCGGGCTCTCCGAACACGCGCTGGCCCGCCTGCGGCCGTTGGTGGAGCGGCTGGTCCGGGAGCTCACCGCGCAGTTGGCCAACCGGGTGCGCCCGGCGCTGACCGGCATCCAACTGCCGGTGCCGACCCGCCGGCCGGGCGGCAAGCTCGACCTGCCGCGCACCCTGCGGGCGAACCTGGCCACGGCGCGCCGCGACCAGGACGGCCGGGTGCTGGTCGTGCCGGAACGCCCGGTGTTCCGCACCAGGGGCCGGCGGTCGGCGGACTGGCGGCTGGTGCTCGTGGTGGACGTGTCGGGCTCGATGGAGGCGTCCACGGTCTGGTCGGCCCTCACCGCCGCGGTGTTCGCCGGGGTGCCGTCGCTGTCGACGCACTTCCTGGCGTTCTCCACGGAGGTGGTCGACCTGACCGACCGGGTCTCCGACCCGCTGTCGCTGCTGCTGGAGGTGCGGGTCGGCGGTGGCACGCACATCGCGGGCGCGCTGCGGCACGCCCGCTCGATGGTGACCGTGCCGGAACGGACGATGGTCGTGCTGGTCAGCGACTTCGAGGAGGGAGGGCCGGTGTCGTCACTGGTCGGGCAGGTGCGCGAACTGGTGTCCTCCGGGGTGACGGTGCTGGGCTGCGCGAGCTTGGACGACAAGGGCGTCGCGCGCTACTCGACGTCGGTGGCGGGCGCGCTGGTGGCGGCCGGGATGCCGGTCGCCGCGCTGAGCCCGCCCGAACTGGCCCGCTGGGTGGGGGAGAAGGTGCGCGGATGACCCTGCCCCCGGTGGCACCCGCGGTGGTGGCGGACGTGCTCGACGCGCTCCCACCCCGGCTGCGCAAGCGGATCGACACCGCGCTGGACAAGGCGGCGGCGTGGGAGGTGACGGCGTCGGGCGAGTCGGCGCGAGCCGAACTGGACGCCGACACCACCTTGACCTGGACCCTGGTCGCCGGCGCGTTGACCACCGCCGACGACCTGGTGTGCAGCTGCCTGCTCGCGCCTCGGTGCCTGCACCGCGGCGTGGCGGTGGCGGCCGCCCCGATCGCGGCCGACGCACCGGCCGACGACCCCGCCGACCCGCCGCCCGACCAGGTACACGACGGGCCGCCCGGCTCGACACCCGGCGGCACCGCGACGGCTGGCGGCACCGCGACGGCCGGCAGCACCGCGCCAGGTGCGATGACCGGCCTGGCTGGGACGGGCGTGGCAGGCGGTGTGGCGGAGGCGCTGCCCGAACTGCCCGTCGCCGTGACGGCGGGCGAACGTGGTGCCGCGACGGCGTTGTGGGAGGCGTGCACAACGGTCCTGCGCGCGGGTGCGCAGGGCAGTGGCGCGGTGGTGCGGGCCGAGCTGCTTCGGGCCGTGCACACCGCGCGGGTCGTCGGCCTGCACCGGGCGTCGGCGGCCGGGCTGCGGATCGCCTCGGCGCTGGCCGGGGCGCGGGCGGGCGACTCGACGTTCGACCGCGAAGTCCTCACCGCCGAACTGGTGGACCTGCTGCTGCTGTGCCACGACCTGCGCACCGCGCCGGAGGCCACGTCCGAACTGCGCGGCACGGCCCGCCGCGAGTACCGCCCGATCGGCTCGCTGCGGCTGTACGGGCTGTGCACCGAGGCCGTGGTCACCACCTCCGGCTACGGCGGCGTGGTCACGCACCTCGTGGACGACGCGGGCGGGCTCTGGACCGTCCCGGCGATCATGCCGGGCGGGCCGGAGCGGGTGTCGGCTGCCGCCGGTGGCCCGGTGGCGGTCGGCGAGTCCGGGCTCTCCCACCGCGAACTGGGTCGGGTGGGTCTGCTGCTGGCGGGCGGCACGGCCTCGCCGGACCGGCGGCTCGGCGCGGGCAAGGCGGTCCGGGCGGTGCGGGCGTCCGGCGTGAGGTGGGACGCCGACCCGCCGGCGCGGCTGTGGGCCGAACCGGTGGTCGACCAGGTGACCCGCGCCTTCCAGGCGGGCACCCGGCCGGACACCCACCGCCCGGCGGGCGCGGACCTGCTGTTCGTCGAGGGCACGGTGCTCGGCGCGGCGGGCAGCGCGCTGCGCCTGGCGACGGCGGCCGGCACGCTGGACCTGATCGGCGACGGCGACCGCACGCGGGAGAACCTGCGCGTGCTGGCCACCGCCGGCGGCGTCGACCTGCGGTTCGTGGCCCGGCTCCGGCCGGACCGGCCGGGTACCGCGGTAGCCCTGGCCGTCTCCGGCGACCTGGCGCTGCCCGCCGACCTGCAAGGGCACGTCGACCTGGGGCTGGACCGGCTGCAACGCTCGCACGTCAGGGGTGACGCGCGCGACCTGCCGCCGCGCCCCGAGCCGACCGACCGGGTGCCGCCGCCGCTGCGGCCGCTGGAGAACGTCCTGCACCGCGTGACGTTGGGCGGCCGGGCGGTGGCCGCCGTCGCGTCGGCCTCGCGCGACATCGCCACGTTGTCGCGCAACGGTCTCACCACGACCGCCGACCTCCTGGCCGACCTCGCGCTCTCCGCCCGCGACCGGGAGCGCGACGCGTTCGGCCGGGTGGTGCGCGACGCCGGCGACGCGTTCCCCACGGCGTGGCTGCGGGCCGGCCTGCACGTCCGCGAGTTCACCCGCACCGTCGCACGCCGATCGTGGCTCGACGCGGTGAGTCCGGTGTAACCCGACCTCGGCCCCGGTGCGCGCCGCCGATCCACCGGCGCGCCCCGGGCATCCGGCCGGTTGGACGTCGGCCGGATGCCGGCGGGCCGGTCCTGGCGTGGATCGGGGTGCATCGGCGTCCTCCTGCGGGAGGCCGACTCCTTATCCGCTGTTCGCGTGTTCGCTTCGGCCGCCTGTCCTCGCGCATCCGTGTCGGGTGGCGTGTCGAACGCGTCGAACGCACTGCCCGACACCACCGCAGTGGGCCGAACGTGGTAGTCCGGTCCGCGCCGGGGTTCGCGATCCCACTCCCCGTAGGCACGCCCGATCCGTGCCCGCCCATCGCCGCGGTTTTGGCGACCCCGTCATACCAGGCGTTTTCCCGGATTGAGCTTGCGGGATGCCCCTGATTCACGGTTCAAACCGCATTTCCGGCCTTTGTCCACTGTCGTGGGAATTCTTTCCACGGTGCCGCGCGCAAGGTTCGGCGAAGGTGGCTCGGGTATCCGCAGCACAGTGGACAGGGCGGGTTCGACCGCGCCGGGCTGTGAGGATCGCCACGCTCCCGGGGCCGCTGACCTGCGTCATCGGCGAAAGCGGACACAGTCTCACATTCGGCGGCCGCAGTCGCCGGGATCGGGTGGCGAGCGTTCGGCGAGGTGAACCATGACCAGTTTCCAATCCGAGTCCATGGGCGGGCGGCGTGGCCGTGGACGGTTGACCGGGCTGCTCGGGGTGGTCGCCGTCACGGCGGCACTGGTGGTCGTGCCCGGCACGACGGCGAATGCGGTAGGAACTCCTACCGTGGACGGACGCGCGGACAGCTATGGCGGAGTGGGGGACGCGCAGTCGTTCTGGCTGCACCTCAACAGCACGCCGGTGAGCGATTCGATGGCGGCGACCGAGGCGAAGCGGCACAAGTACGTCGTGCTCAACGCGTGGGAGGGCGGCCTGCTCAAGAAGCTCAAGGCGAGCAATCCGAAGGTGCAGGTCTACGTCTACAAAGACCTCTCCTCGACCCGCAGTTACGCCTGCAAGGGCGGCGTGGACGACAAGTACCTGCCGGCCGGGGTCGGCTACTGCGCCGCCGACCAGAACCACCCCGAGTGGTTCCTGCTCGGGCCGACCGGCAAGCGGTTGGAGTACAGCGGGTACTCCGGGCACTGGCAGATGGACGTCGGCAACACCACCTACCAGAACGCCTGGGCGGCAAACGTGATCGCGGACGCCCGGGTGACCGGGTTCGACGGCGTGTTCATGGACAACGCGCTCTTCCCGTGCGACGCCTACCACGAGGGTGTCTGCCCGCCGAAGTACCCGACCGACGCGAAGTTCCAGAGCGCCTACAAGTCGATGCTGGCCAACCTGAAGGCACGGTTCGCCGGGGCGAACCTGAAGACGGTCGCGAACCTCTCCAACGCGCGACTGCACAACGGGGCGTGGGACGCCTACACCGAGCACCTCGACGGTGGTTTCGACGAGTGGTGGCTGACGTTCGACAACAGGAACCTGCTGCCCGAGTACGACCAGGGCTGGAGCCGCCAGGTCGCGGAGATCGCCTCGAACGAGGCGCGCGGCAAGATCACCCTGGTCCAGCCGCACTTCAGCCCCGGCCAGGATCGGCCGCAGCGCTACGCGATGGCCAGCTACCTGCTGGCGCTGGGCGACAAGGCCGCGATCTCCGAGATCGAGAACACCGACGACTACGGCGACCCGACCGCGCGCAGCGCCATGTACGACTGGAACCTGGGCAGGGCCTCCGGCGCGTACCGCTCGGTGTCGCCCAACGTGTTCCGGCGCGATTTCGCCTGCGGCACGGTCATCGTGAACGCCAACAAGGACAAGACCGAACCGGTGCGCCTCAAGCTCGGCACGAGCTACACCGACGAGCGCGGCGCGAAGGTCTCCTCGGTGACCTTGGCCGGCACGTCCGGAACCATCCTGCGCAAGACCTGCGCGTAGGCCGGCCGCGGGTCGGGATACGTTGGTCCGCATGGCTTCCGACATCACCGGTCTGCACCACGTCGGGCACGTCGTGCGGGACTTGGCCGAGGCGCTGGACCTCTATCGGCGTCTCGGCTTCGACGTGCCGCCGCCCGCCTACCCCGCGATGGTCCCGCCGGGCGGTTCCGCGCCGGAGCCGTTCGGGGCGGCCAACACGCACGCCGACTTCGCCCGTGACTTCGTCGAGGTGGCGACCTGCGTCGGCGAGGGCGCACGGATTCCCGAGGACGCGAAGATCGTCCCGCTGCAGGCCCCGCCGGACGTGCTGCCGGTGCTCCTCGACCGGATCGCCGCGACCAGCGCCAACCTGGCGGTGTGCCTCAAGCGGTTCGAGGGTCTGCACATCCTGATGTTCTCCTCCTCCGACGTCGACGCCACGGCCGCGCGCCTCGCCGACGTCGGCGTGCGCCACGGCGGGGTCAACACCGTGCGACGGCCGGTGCGAGCCGACGTGGTGGAAGCCGTGCGGTACTTGGAGATCGACGGTGACCAGCCGGGGCTGGAGGCGGAGGGCCGCATCGGCGTGGTGGCCGACCTCGACCAGGAGATCCAGTCGACCCGCGTGCGGGAGCACCCCAATGGCGCGGTGGCGTTGCTGGAGGCCGTGCTGTGCGTGCCCGAGGCGGACCTGGACGCGGTGGAGCGGCGCTATGCCCGGTATCTGGACGTCGAGCCGGTGCGCGAGGGCGTGACCCGGGTGTTTCCGCTCGGCGCGGCGCGGTTGAGCTTGGTGGCGGACGGCGATCTCGGCGCGCTGCTTCCGGGCGAACGGCCGGTGGCATCCCCGGCTGTCGTGGCCTTCACGGTGGGGGTGGCGGACCTGTCGGTTACCGCCCGCCACCTCCGCGCGCAGTCCTGCCCGTTCCGGATGGCCGAAACGGGTGACTTGTTCGTGCCGGCCGAGTCGGCGCTCGGGGCGGCCGTAATCTTCCGGGAGATGGCCTGAGATCGGCCGCGCACCGCCCGGCCGGGCCGCGGCAGGCATCGACCCTGCCGTCCGGCACCGACCGGCGACCACGTTCCCACCAGGCTGCCGCGGGCCTGGTCGCGCTGGAACTCGGTGTCCGACCGATCTACGGTGAGTTGTACGGGGTCGACTGAGAGTGACCGCGCTGGGTGGGTGGGCGTCCTGGCCCGGCACGGCGCGGACGGTCGGCCGGACCTGTGCGAGGGGGAGCGCGATGGGTGATCCGGGGGTCCGGCCACCGCTGTGGGGAGCCGGCGGGGCTGTGCCGTTGGACGAGTTCCTCCCGTTGGGGCGACCTCGGAACCGCGCCGCCGGCCCGGTCGGACCGGCCCGTCCGCCGCACCGCTGCGCCGCCGAACAGGCGCTGTGCCTGTTGATGGCCGGGCGGGACTGGGCGGCCGCGGTCCGGTGCGCGGAGGAGGCGCTGGCCGACGACGTGTGCCGGCGCGCCGAGCTGTGCGTGGCGCGGGCGCTGTCGACGCTGGTCTACGGCGGGGAGCTGGTGACCGCCGACGAGCACAGCCTGGCGCTCGCGGCCCGGCCGGAGACCGCCGGGGTGGTCGCCCTGCTGCGCGCCCGGCTGGCCCGGCTGTGCGGTGACGTCGACCGGGCGCACGACCTGCTGGGCGCGCTGGCGGGGTCCGACGCGGGGCTGGGCACCCGGGTCGTGGCGGCCTGCTGGGCGGTCGAGCTGCTGGCCGAGTGCGGCGAGGTGGATCGCGCGCGGGCGTTGGCGGCCGAGCACGGGCTGGACCGGGTGCCGGCCGCCGGTGCTGCGTGCCGCCCGGTGCTGCTGGCCGCGCGGGGCGCGCTGGCGATGGCGGCGGACCGGTACGACGCCGCGGCGGCGGACTACCTGGAGTGCGGGCGCGAGCTGACCGCGCGGGGCGTGCTGAACCCGGCGGTGCTGCCGTGGCGCGGCGAGGCGGCGCTGGCTGCGTTCGCCGCCGGGCGGTGCGGTCTGGCTTCTTCACTGGCCCGGCAGGAGTACGCGGCGGCGGTGTCGTGGGGCGAGTCGCGGACCGTGGGACGCGCGCTGTCGGCGGTGGCGATCGTGGACGCGCGCGGCCGGGAGGTGGAGCTGCTCGGAGAGGCCGGCCAACTGCTCGAACTCGCGCAGGCGTGGCCGGAACTGGGCCGGGTGAGCTACGAGCTGGGCGTCCGGCTGGCCGCCCGCGGCGACGTGCCGGCGGCCCGGCAGCGGCTGGAGCGGGCGCGGGGGCTGGCGCTGCGGGTCGGTGACGCGGGCCGGGCCGCGCGGGCGGAGCGGGCGCTGGTCGACCTTGCGCCGGCCCGCCGCCCGGCGCTGACCCGACAGCAGGCCCGAATCGCCCGACTGGCCATCGCGGGTTACTCCAACAAGGAGATCGCGGCGAAACTCTTCCTGGCGCTGCGCACCGTGGAGTTCCACCTTTCCAGCGCCTACGACAAGCTCGGGATCGCCGGCCGGCGGGAACTGCGCACGGCTCTCGTCGACTGCGCCTGAACACCTCGGCGGTCGGTCCGACAAGCCGCCGACTTCGGGTTCGCGCAATACCGGCGCGCCCCGCACCGGCGGGCTTGCGCTATTTGCGCGCGCCCGCGTGGCCGGTGCCACAATCGTGCCGCCACCGGTTTGCGGGTGACCCGTAGGTTCCCGGTCGGACCCTTGTCGCCGGCCGATCGACCGTGCCAACATCGATGTCAGGGAAAACCAGGTCCTGGCGAAGTTCATTCCACTGCGGCGCGGTATCGGCGCTCCGCGAAAAACAGCGGAAAGGGTCGGCGATGTCCGACGAACCGGATCTGACCACTCGGCTGGAACTGCTCGCCGAACGGGTGCGCGACCTGGAGGACGGGCGCGGCCACGCACGACCGCTCCGGGCCGCCGGTCGGCCCGCGCGCCGGCGAACCGCTTTCCGGAATGCGCCGGGCGGGGCTTCCGGCCGCCGCCGGGTCCCGCGTCGGGTCGCCGGCGTGCGGGCGGCAGAACAATCCGGTTGATTCGCCGGGTGGCCTTTGGACACCCGTCGGGGATGCCCGGTCGTTCGGTCGGGAAGAAGTGCCCGGACGACCGCCGTGGTGAATCGCCCGGTGCTGCGCGGACTGTTCGAAGGGAGGGTGGAATGGACGCTTCGGTGGTGGTCGTCGGGGCCGGTCCGACCGGTCTCGTGCTGGCCGGGGAATTGCGCTTGGCGGGCGTCGACGTGATCGTGCTGGAAAAGCTGCCGGCGCCGACCGGTGAATCGCGCGGAATCGGGTTCACCATCCGCACCGCGGAGGTGTTCGACCAGCGCGGCCTGCTGCCCCGGTTCGGGGAGGTGGAGACCGGGGAATTCGGGCACTTCGGCGGTGTCCCGCTGGACCTGGGGGTGCTCGGCACGGCCCGGCGGGCGGCCAAGACCGTCCCGCAGGCCACGACCGAGGCCGTGCTGGAGCGCTGGGCGCACGGCCTGGGCGCGGACATCCGGCGTGGCGTGGAGGTCGTCGGGTGCACCGAGGACGCGGCCGGCGTGGACGTGCGCGCGGCGGGCACCGACCGACCGCTGCGCGCTCGCTACCTGGTCGGCTGCGACGGCGGCCGCAGCACGGTCCGCGCGCTCGCCGGGTTCGACTTCCCCGGCACGGACGCCACCACCGAACTGCTGCTGGCCGACGTGCGCGGCGTCGAGGTCGAACCGAGGATGGTCGGCGAGCAGGTGCCCGGCGGCGTGGTGCTGGCCGCGCGGCTGCCCGACGGCACCCACCGGGTCGTCGTCGGCGAGCACGGCGCGCCGCCGCGCCGCCGGTCCGACCCGCCGGACTTCGCCGAGGTGGCCGAGGTCTGGCAGCGGCTCACCGGCACCGACATCGGGCACGCCGAACCGGTGTGGGTGAGCGCGTTCGGCGACGCCGCCCGCCTGGTCACCGAATACCGGCGCGGCCGGGTGCTGCTCGCCGGCGACGCCGCCCACGTGCACCTGCCCGCCGGCGGCCAGGGCATGAACACCGGCATCCAGGACGCGGTGAACCTGGGCTGGAAGCTCGGCGCGGTCCTGCGCGGCGCCGCACCACCGTCCCTTGTGGACACCTACCACGACGAGCGGCACGCGGTGGGCGAGGCGTTGCTGGCCGACGCCCGAGCGCAGGGCGCGCTCATCCTGGGCGGTGAGCGGGTCGCTCCGGTGCGCGACGTGCTGGCCGAACTGCTGCGCTACCCGGAGGTCGAGGCCCACCTCGCCGCGCGGGTCAGCGGCCTGGACATCCGCTACGACGTCGGTGGCGGCCCGAACCCGTTGCTGGGCCTGCGGATGCCGCACCTGGACCTGTCCCGCGACGGCCGCCGCACCGGTAGCACCGAACTGCTCAGGACCGGCCGCGGTGTGCTGCTCGACCTGGCCGACAACGCCGTGCTGCGCGGCCGGGCGCGGCCGTGGGCCGACCGGATCGACATCGTCACCGCGACACCGCTCGCACCCGTCGCCGGTGACACGGCGGCTGTGCTGCTGCGGCCCGACGGTCACGTCGCCTGGGCCGCGCCCGGAAGCCACCACGACCTGCCGATGGCCCTGGACCGCTGGTTCGGGCCGGCCGGCTGACCCGACGGAGGGACGATGCACAGCACCCTGATCGTGGCCCGGATGCGGCCGGAGTCGGCGGACGAGGTCGCCGCCCTGTTCACCGAGTTCGACCGGTCCGGGATGCCGCACCGGATGGGCAGCCGCCGCATCACCTCCTTCGACCCCGCCCCGTTCCGCTCGCGGGTGGCGGCCGAGGTGGACTTCGACCCCGAGGCGCACGGCCTGACCCCGCGCGAGATCCGCCGGATGGACCGCGCGGCCCAGTTCGCCGTGGTCACCGCGCGGGAGGCGGTGCTCGACAGCGGGCTGGACCTGGCGGCGCCGGCCCCCGGCCGGATCGGCGTGACGATCGGCGCGACCACGGGGCTGGACCACGAGTACGCCGTGCCGCACCTCTACAACTACCTGGTGCCCAGTTCGTTCGCGACGGAGGTGGCGTGGGCGGTCGGCGCGGCAGGGCCGGGGGCGGTCGTGTCCACCGGCTGCACGTCCGGTCTGGACGCGGTGGGGTATGCGGCCGAGGTGATCCGCGAGGGCGCGGCAGACGTGGTGGTCGCGGGCGCGACCGACGCCCCGCGCCCACCACCGAGTCACGCGCCTCGATCCTGCACACCCGCACCATGGAGCTGTTGGCCGACCGGCACGTCCTGGGCGGGCCGGGCCGGCTGCCCGGCGGCGGACCGGGTCACTTCGGCGGCCTGCCGCTGGACCTGGCCGAGGCCGACCCCGGCCACCGGTTCGCCGGCCGGTGGAAGTGCCCGCAGACCGTGCTGGAGCGGGTGTTGGGCCGGCGGGCCGCCGCGCTGGGCGCGCGGGTCCGGCGCGGCGCCGGGCTGGCCGAGCGAGGCGACCACGTCGAGGCCGAGGTGGTGGTGGCCGGGGAGCGCCGCCGGGTCGCCGCGGCCTACCTGGCCGGCTGCGACGGGCAGGACAGCGCGGTGCGGGTGCTGGGCGGCTTCGACTTTCCCGGCGCGGACGCCGCCCGTGAGCTGCTCCGGGCCGACGTCGAGGGCCTGGCCATCCCGGATCGCCGGTTCGAGCGGCACCCGCACGGCCTGGCCACGGCGTGGCGTCGGCCGGACGGCAGCACCCGGGTGATGGTCCACGTGTTCGGCGCGAGCCCGCGCCCGCGCACGCCGGACTTCGCCGAGATCGCCGCCGCCTGGCGGCACGTGACCGGCGAGGACATCGCGCACGGCCGGCCGACGTGGCTCGACGCGTTCGACGACGAGCACCGGCAGGCCGCCGGCTACCGGCGTGGCCGGGGCGCGGACCCTGGCCGGCGTCCGGGCCCAGGCACTGCTCCTGCTCGGCGGGCCGGAGGTCGAGCCGCTGCGCGCCGCGTTCACCGACCTGGTGCGGTTCGACGTCGTCCGCGCGCACCTCGCCCGCACGATCAGCGGCCCCGACCGGCCACACACCCCCGGCGTGACCCCGGGCGTGACCGCAGAGGTGGAGGAGACCGGCATGGGCAGGCTCGACGGCAGGACCGCGCTGGTCACCGGCTCCAGCCGGGGC
This sequence comes from Saccharothrix espanaensis DSM 44229, assembly GCF_000328705.1. Taxonomy (NCBI): domain Bacteria; kingdom Bacillati; phylum Actinomycetota; class Actinomycetes; order Pseudonocardiales; family Pseudonocardiaceae; genus Saccharothrix; species Saccharothrix espanaensis. Next base: position 4,497,598 of record NC_019673.1, read on the forward strand.
ATCGGCCGGGCCACCGCGCAGCGGTTGGCGCAAGAGGGCGCGCTGGTCGCGGTCCACTACGGGGTCGACGGGGACGCGGCGGCCGAGACCGTGGCGCGGATCGAGAAGGACGGCGGGCGGGCGTTCGCGGTGCGCGCCGAACTCGGCCGGCCGGGCGACGTGCACGAGCTGTTCCTCGGTCTGGAGCAGGGGTTGCGCGAGCGCACCGGCAGCACCGCGCTGGACGTCGTGGTGAACAACGCGGGCGCGCAGACGCCCGCCGGGGTCGCGCCCGAGGACGTGACGCCGGAGGAGTTCGACCGGCTGTTCGCGGTCAACGCCAAGGCCCCGTTCTTCCTCGTCCAGCGGGCGTTGCCGCTGCTGTCCGCTGGCGGCCGGATCGTCACCATCTCCTCGGGCCTGACCCGGGTGGCCAATCCCGGACAGGTGGCGTACGCGATGTCCAAGGGCGCCGTCGAGCAGCTCACCCTGCACCTCGCCCGGCACCTCGCGCCGCGCGGCATCACGGTGAACACGGTCGCGCCGGGCATCACCGACAACGGCAGCGCGGTGTTCGACGACCCCGAGGCGGTGGGGGCGATGGCCCGGCTGTCCGCGTTCAACCGGGTCGGGCAGGCGCGTGACGTCGCCGACGTGGTGGCGTTCCTGGCCAGTGACGACGCCCGGTGGATCACCGGCGCGTTCATCGACGCCACCGGCGGAACGCTGCTCGGCTGACCACCCGTCCCGACGGCGCGGACCCCGCGCGCCCGCCTCCAGCGCCCACCCTGAACGGAGACCACGATGGACGTCGGATTCCTCTTCGACCTGCGCAACCCGGCCCGGTGGGAACGGCCGTGGGCCGACCACTACGCGCGGTCGCTGGAGCTGTGTGAAGAGGCGGACCGGTGCGGTGCGGGCGGGGTGTGGTTCAGCGAGCACCACCTGTTCGCCGACGGCTACCTGCCGCAGCCGCTCACGTTCGCGGCCGCCGCGGCGGCCCGGACCCGCAACGTCCGGATCGGCACGGCCGTGGCGCTGCCCGCGCTGCGCGCACCCGCCCAGCTCGCCGAAGAGGCCGCGGTGGTGGACCTGATCAGCGGCGGGCGGCTCGAACTCGGCGTCGGCGCCGGGTACCGGGCGCCCGAGTTCGCGCTGTTCGGGGCCGACCCCGGCCGGCGGTTCGCCGAGACCGAGCGGGTGGTCCGGGAGGTGCGCCGGCTGTGGGAGCCCGGCGGCGTCACGCCCCGGCCGCTGCAGGACCCGGTGCCGCTGTGGGGCGGCTTCTACGGCCCGCGCGGCGCGCGGCTGGCCGGCCGGTTGGGCATGGGCCTGCTGCACATCTCGGCGGAGGTGTTCCGGCACTACCGGGTCGGCCTGGTCGAGGGCGGCCACGACCCGGCGACCGCGCGGGTCGCCGGCCTGCTGCCGGTGCTGCTGGCCGACGACCCGGACGCCGCGTGGCACCGGGTCGCGCCGCACCTGGCGCACCAGCAGGACACCTACCGGCGGGGCTCGGTCGAGGGCACCGGCCGGCCGGTGCCGCCGCCGGTCGGGATCGGCCCGACCCGCGAGCGGCGGGCGGACGGCCCGTGGGGCGCGCTGGAGGTGATGACCCCGGAGGAGGCCGTCGAGCGGATCCACCAGCGCACCGAGGGGCTCGCGGTGCGGCACCTCGTGTTCTGGGCGAGCGTCGCGGCGATGCCGGACGACCTGGTCGTGCGGCACGTCGAGCTGGTGAGCCGACGGCTCCCGCCGCTGCTCGCCGCCCGGGAGCCCGCCCGTGCCTGAGCGCGTCCCCGTGCCGATCCCCGAGAGGCGGGTTCCGTGACCACTGACGACCTCCGACCGTTCCGGTTCGCCCTGTGCCTCTACACGCCCGTCGAGCGCGCGGATTGGGTGCGCAAGGTGAGGCTGGCCGAGGAACTCGGCTACGACGTGGTGTCCGTGCCCGACCACCTGGGCAGCGCCGCCCCGCTGCCGACGCTCGTGCTCGCGGCCGAGGCGACCGAACGGGTGCGGCTCGCGACCCACGTGCTCAACACGACCCTCTACCGGCCCGAGGTGCTGGCACGGGACGTCGAGGCCCTCGACCGGTACTGCGGCGGCCGGGTCGAGATCGGGTTGGGCGCGGGCTGGGCGCGGGCCGAGTTCGACGCGGCCGGCCTGCCGTGGACACCAGCCGCCGAACGGGTCGCGCACCTGGAGCGGACCGTCGCGCTGCTGCGGGCGCGGCCCGGACCGCCGCTGATGATCGCCGGCCGGGGCGACCGGGTGCTCCGGCTGGCCGCCGCGCGGGCCGACGTGGTCGCGTTCACCGGCACCACCCGCGTGCCCGACGGCGAGCGGCTGCGGCTGGGCGGTCCGGCGGAGGTCGCGGGCCGGGTCGAATTCGTCCGGGAACTGCTCGGCGAGCGCATCCGCGAGGTCGAGCTGAACATTACCGTGCACCGCGTCCTGCCATCCGGACCAGGGCACCGGATCACCGATCTGTGGCAGAATGATCTCGACCTCAGCGCCGCCCAGTCGGTCGAATCACCGTCATTGCTGGTCGGCCCGCCGGATGAATGCGCGGAGCAGCTCCGCGCGGCGCGGAAGAGATTCGGTTTCAGCTACTTCACCGTCCTGGAACCCGAGATGATGTCGTTCGCCCGGGTCATCGAGGCACTGCGGTGAACGGCCGATCACGGCCACCGGGATGACACCGATCCACCGCGATCACCACCAGGGAGCACGGCTTGACCAAGACCTACGTGATCACCGGTGCCACCGACGGCATCGGTGCGGCGGTGGCGCGCGAGCTGTTCACCCGAGGGGACCACGTGGTCGCCCTCGGGACGAACCCGGCGAAGGGCGCGGCGCTGGTCCGCGCCGCCGAGGGCGCACCGGGCACCGTCGAGTTCGTCCAGGCCGACCTCAGCCTGGTGGCCACCAGCCGGCGGGTGGTCGCCTCGATCCTGCGCGACCACCCGCGCGTCGACGGCCTGGTGCTGTGCGCGCGCCACTTCCGCAGCTACCGGTCGGTCACCGCGGAGGGCTTCGAGGACAACTTCGCGCTGTTCTACCTGAGCAGGCTGCTGTTCGGGTACGGGCTGCGGCCCGCGCTGGAGCGGGCCGACCGCCCGGTGATCGTCAACGTCGCCGGCCCCGGCCACGACACCCCGGTGACGTGGGACGACCTGCAGAGCGCCCGGGACTACGACGGCGTGCGGGCGATGTTCCTCAGCGGCCGGCTGGACGACCTGCTCGGCGTGGAGTTCGCCCGGCGGCACGGCGACGGGCCGGTCCGCTACGTGCTGTTCCACCCGGGGACCACGGCCACCGGGTTCGTCGGCGAGTTCGACCCGGCGACGGCGGCGTTCGTGGAGCAGCAGAAGGCATTGGCGAAACCGGCCACCGAAGTGGTGCCGCCGATCGTCCGTTTGCTGGACGACCCGCCGGCCGCGCCGTTGACCGCCTACACCATGTACCGCGAACTCCCGCTGACCGGCGGGCTGTTCTCGCCGGCCGATGCGCGGCGGCTCGCGGAAATCACCGGACAACTGCTGGACGCGGTGCGCGGATAACGCACCGAGCCCTCGGGCGCGGGCCGCGCGGGCAATTCCGCCGGCCCGCCCGGGGACGCCCCGGAGAGCTCCGGGCACCGACACGACAGGGGGTTTCGGCGTGGATTCGGGACTGATCGGGCGGCGCGCGCTGGTGACGGGGTCGAGTTCGGGGATCGGGGCCGCGATCGCCGAGGTGCTGGCGGCCGAGGGCGCGGACGTGGTGGTGCACGGCCGGGACCGGGCCCGCGCGGAGGAGGTGGCGCGCAGCGTGCGCGGGCACGGCCGGCGGGTGGACGTGGCGCTCGGCGACCTGGCCACCGACGAGGGCGCGCGGGAGGTGGTCCGCGCGGTGGCCGCGGGCGGTGTCGTCGACGTGCTGGTCAACAACGCGGGCGGCAGCGACCTGGTCTCCTGGGACGCCGCCACGCCCGAGTTGTGGGCGCGGTCGTACCAGGTCAACGTGGTGTCCGCGGTGCGGATGATCCAGGCGTTCGTGCCCGGGATGCGGGAGCGCGGCTGGGGCCGGGTGGTCCAGGTAGGCGGCGGGCTGGCCGTGCAGCCGATGCCGGTGCAGCCGCAGTACTGCGCCGCGCTGGCCGCCCGGCACAACCTCGCCGTCTCGCTCGCCCGCGACCTCCAGGGCACCGGCGTGACCTCGAACGTGGTCTCGCCCGGCGCGATCCTGGTCGACTACATGCGCGAGTGGCTGCGCGAGATGGCGCCCGAACGCGGCTGGGGCACCGAGATCGCCGAGATCGAGCAGCGGGCCGCGCGGGAGTGGGCGCCCAACGACATCGGCCGGTACGGGACCCCGGCCGAGGTGGCCGGCGCGGTGGCCTACCTGGTGAGCCCGGTCGCCGACTACGTCACCGGCGCGGTGCTCCGGGTGGACGGCGGCTACGTCAGGTCGTGCTGAGCTCGTGCCGGGGTGTCGCCGGAGCAGGGGAGTGGAGACCGCAATGGGTGGCGAACAGCAGTCGGAGAACACCGGGCCCGCGCCCGTGCTGCCCCGCGCGGCACTGGCCGACCCGCGCGGCCTGGTGCTGCACCTGGCCGCGGTGAAGTGGGCGCTGGGGGCGATCCGCGCGTTCGTCCGGCTGGGCGTGGCCGACCACCTGGTGGCGGGCCCGGCCACGGCGGCCGACCTCGCCCGCGCGGTCGGCGTGGACGCGTCCCGGCTGGGCCGGGTGCTCGCCGCCGTCGCCACGGCCGGCGTGCTGGACGAGGACGCGGGCGGCCGGTTCGCGCTCACCCCGGCGTCGGACGGGCTGCGGACCGGTGGCGCGGGCGGGTTCCGCGACATCCTGCTGTTGCTCACCGACCCGCTGCTGTGGCGGCCCCACGAGGACGTGGCGCACACCGTGCGGACCGGTCAGACCGCGTTCGAGCACCTCTACGGCGAGCCGTTCTACGACCACCTGCGCGCCGACGACGCGGCCTCCGCGCTGTTCGACCGGGCGATGGCGCAGATCGACGGCCCGGAGACCTTCGCGCTGTTCGACGGCGTGGAGTTCCGGCGGATCGCCGACGTCGGCGGCGGGCGCGGCAGCTTCCTGGCCGAACTGCTGCGGCGCAACCCCGGCCGCGAGGGCGCGGTGTGCGACCACCCGCTGGCGATCGCCGGCGCGGCCGAGGAGTTCCGCCGGTGCGGGGTGGCGGACCGGGCGGTGGCGATCGAGGCCGACTTCTTCCGGGCGGTGCCGCCGGGGTTCGACACCTACCTGGTCAAGCGCTCGCTGCAGAACTGGGACGACCCGGCCGCGGTGCGCGCGTTGCGCACGGTCCGGGCGGCGGTCGGGGACGACGCCGGGGCCCGCCTGCTGATCGTCAACCACGTCCTGGCCGGACCGGGCGTGCCGGACCCGGGCAAGCTCTCCGACGTCGAGATGATGGCCGTGCTCGGCGGCCGGGAGCGCACGTGGGCGGACTGGACCCGGCTCGCCGCCGACGCCGGGTTCGCGCCGCGCGGCGAGCCCGCGCCCGGCCGGCTGACCCTGCTGACCTTCCGCCCGACCTGATCGCCCGCCGCGAGCCCAGACCGTCCCGACACACCGAAACCCCCGGCCGGCGGTGCGCGGCCGGGGGGATGGGGGTACGTGGTGGAGCACGACGTCCAACCGGTCGGCCCGGGAGCGGGACCGGTCGAGCGCGGGCTGCCCGCCGCCGGCCGGGGCGTGCCGTCCCTGGACCAGGTGCGCCGGGCGCGGGCCGAACTGGTCGAGCGGGGCCGCTGGGGCGAGGCCGACGAGATCGTCCGCGAGGTGGTCGAGGTGGTCCTCGCCGGCGGAGCCCCGGCCGACCAGTCCGGCACGCACCTGGACGGCCTGGTCTACCTGCCGGGCGGCCCCGCGCCCGACACCGCGCCGCGCGGGGGGATCCCCGAGGAGCAGCGGCTGGCGGTCCGGGCCGTCCAGCTCGCGAACCGGGGCACGGACCGGGCGCGGACGCTGGCCACCGCGCGCCGGCTGCTCGCCCTGCCGGGGTGGCGCGGCGCGGGCGCGTTCTGGTGCGGCGTCCTGGTCCTGGGCTACGGCGGCCGGCTCGACGAGGCGCGGGAGCGGTGCGCCCGCGCCCTGCGCGACACCGGGGCGCCGGGCGCGCGCGGCGTGGTCGCCCTGCTGGCCGCCCGGCTGACGTGGTCGGCGGGCGACCCGGCCGGCGCGGCCCGCGAGCTGTCCCAATCGGTACGGCGCGAGGTCGGTGAGCAGGTCCGCGGCGTCGCGGTCGCCTGGCTGGTCGCCGCCCTGGTCGACCTCGGCGAACTCGACCGCGCGCACGACCTGCTGCTGGAGCACGACTTCGGCGGCGGTCTGACCGGCGTGCGGGACCGCGCGGAGCTGTTCCTGGCGCGCGGCGGCCTGCACGTCGCGCGGGGCCGGCTCGACCGCGCCCTGGAGGACTACCTCGACTGCGGCCGGGAACTGGCCCGGTGGGGCGTGAGCAACCCGGCCGTCGCCCCGTGGCGGTCGCGGGCCGCGGTGTGCGCGAACGCGCTGAACCGCACGGACCTCGCCCGCGCGCTGGTGTCCAAGGAGCTGGCGGCGGCGCGGCGCTGGGGCAACCCCCGGCTGATCGGCCTGGTGTCGCACGCGGCGGCGGTCGTGGCGGGGTCGGACCCGGAGGCGTTGCGCGCGGCGGCGACCGCGCTGGAAGGCGACCACGCGCTGGGCGAATCGCTGTACGCCCGCTACGACCTGGCGCTCGCGCTGGGCACCCGGGACCGGTACGCCGAGGCGCGCGAGACCCTGGAACAGGTGCGCGACACGGCCCGGCGCACCGGCTACCGGCTGTGCGCCGACCGCGCCGAGGCCGCGCTGACCCGGATGACCACCCTCGACGGGGCCGGTGGGCTGACCCGCCAGGAGCGCAAGATCGGCGAGCTGGCCCGCACCGGGCGCAGCAACCGGGAGATCGCCGAAGAGCAGTACCTGACCGTGCGGACCGTCGAGTTCCACCTGTCGCGGGTCTACCGCAAGCTCGGCATCGCCGGCCGCCGCGACCTCAGGACGATCCTGACACCCCTGACCTGACCTCGGTTGTCCTGACCTCTGGCGCCCTGGTCCCGGGTGCCCTGGTCCCGGGTGCCCTGGTCCCGGGTGCCCTGGTCTCTGGTGCCCTGGTCTCTGGTGCCCTGATCCCGGCAGCCCTGGCCTCGGTGCCGAACGCCGCCCGCGTGCGCAGCGCGTGCCGCCGGTACTCGGCCGGGCTGATCCCGTACGCGGCGCGGAAGGCGCGGCTGACGTGCGGCGCGTCCAGCAGCCCCCACCGGGCGGCGACGGCGGCCACCGTGCGGCTCGCCAGCTGCGGGTTCTCCAGGTCCTGCCGGATGCGGTCCAGCCGGCGGGCCCGGATCCACGACGACAGCGGCTGGTCCTGCCCGGAGAACAGCCGGTGGACGTAGCGCACCGACACGCGGTGGGCCCGCGCGACCGTGCGCGGCGACAGGTCGGGATCGGACAGGTTGGCCTCGCAGTAGGCGAGCATCCGGTCCAGCAGCGGCGCGCGACCGGCCACCGGCACCTCCCGCCCGGCGAACACCAGCGCGATCATGTCGACCAGCGAGTCGGCCAGCCGGAGCCCGCCCTGCCCGGACCCGGCGGTCGCGACGCCGTCGAGCTCGTCGGCCAGGCCGGTGAAGAAGCCCGCGACCAACCGCCGCACGCCCCGCCCGGTCGCCTTCGGCGTGGCGACGACCTGTCGCAGCACGTCGGCGTCGGAGGCGAAGTACGAGCGGGGGCAGGTGACCACGATGGTGCGGAAGTCGTCCTGGGGGCGCAGCGCCGGGTCATGGTGCACCAGCGTGTAGGGCCGGGTCGTGTCGTAGATGGCCATGTCGCCGGGCAGCATCACGTTGCGCCGGCCGTCCTGCGCGACGACCATCCGGCCCGAGACCTGCAGGGCGACCTTGTACACGTCGTTGTCGGTGGAGCTGATCTGCCGGCGGTCCCGGCGCACCGTGCACGCCGACGTGCGCAGGTCCGACACCAGCAGCCCGCCGACCTGCTCGGCGCGGATGCCCGCCCACATCCGGCCGGGGTCGTTGGCGGTGATGGCCAACGGCGCGAACGCCGTCGACGCGGCGGTCTGGAACTCCTCCAGGCGCTGTTCGGGCGTACCGGTGGGATCCGTGGCGAAGTGGGCCAACTCGTCACCTGCCTCCGTACCGTCCTCACCACGGTACTGCGCGTGCCCGGACGAGTACGCGGAACGACAAGAACGGGTGCGCCGGCAGGCGGTCCGGCGGCGCGAAGCGGCCGTACGGTGGCCACGCGGTCGCGCTGGGGGTGGCCGACCGGGCGGGCGGCACCGGCGGTGGAGGGGTGCGCCGGTGCCGCCCGCCTGGCTACGCGTCGGCCCGTTCCCGGCCAGTGGGCTCGCGATCAGCGGGCTCGTGGTCGGCGGGCTCGTGGTCGGCGTCCACCAGGGGCGCCGGGTCCGGTCGGCGGGAGCGCCACCGCAGGAACCCGGAGTACGCCACGACGGCCAACAGGCCCAGCAGGGCGAGCGCGGTGCCCAGCGGGAGACCGGGCGGCGTCCACCGGAGCGTGACCTGCCCGGCCTCGACGTCGGCCGGCAGGTCGACCACGAGCAGGCCCGCCGGACCCTGCCGCCCGGTCAGCTCCCGCCCGTCCAGCTCCACCCGGTAGCCGGGCCACGCCAGCCGCGCGAACACCAGCGACCCGGCCTGCCCGCGCGGCTTGGTGAACCGCACCGACTCGTCCCGGTCGTCCGGCGAGGTGTCCTCGGTGACCCGCACCCCCGCCGTGGCGTGCGAGAGTCGCCCGTCCGGCCAGGGCAGCGGCTGCTCGCGGCTGAGCACGGTCACCGTCTCCGAGCGGAAGGACACCCGCCAGCCCGGCGGCGGCTGGACGTCCGGGCGGACGGAGTTGTCCACGCCGACGCTGCCCGCCCGGATCAGGTCGACCAGCGGCCGGCCGTCCAGGTCGGTCGGCGCGAAGATCCGGTCGAAGCTGCCCGCGCACGTGTTGCCGTGGTAGACCATGCAGGTCGCGCTCGCGAAGTCGCGGAACTGCAACCCGGTGTACGAGCCGACCGACGACAGCCCGGCGACCAGCCCGACGTTGCCCGGCAGCACGCTGCCCACCGGGAACGTGGTGCCCTCGTGCGGCGGCGTCTGCGCGCGCAACTCGGTGATCGACCGCGGGTAGTTGTGCACGGCCACGTCCCCGTTGAACGGGAACCACGCCGTCTGCGCCACCAGCCCGGCGGCGACCCCGACCACCAGCACGCCGTACATGGCGGCCAGCCGTCGCCGCGCCAGCCAGAGCGCGAGCACGATCCCGACGACCAGCAGCGCCAACGAGATCACGTGGTGCCGCCACTGCCACGGCCCGGCCGAGAACGTCAGGTACGCGGAGAGCACCAGCGCGCCCGCCGTGAGCAGCGCCCGCCGCCGGAAGTGGTCGAGCTTCGGCCCGCCGGTCAGCACGACCGCGAACAGCACGCCCAGCGCGAGGTAGACGACCTCCAAGTGCCGCAACGGGAACCGGAACATCCACATGTTCGACGGCCCGACCGCCAGCAGCACGTACACCGCCGCGACCGCGAACACCCCGGCCAGCGGCCGCCACCGCTCGCGCAACCGGCTCCAGTGCAGCCACGGCAGCAGCGGCACGATGAACCACGCGAAGTACACCGACGGCGTGATCATCCGGATGCTGTGGCCGAACCCGCGGACCATCGGCTGGTGGCTGGCCATGCTCAGGCTCAGCAGGTCCGACAGCCGGGGCATCAGCACACCGTCGCTGGCGAAGCCCTGGCCCGCGCGGGTGGTCACCGCCGAACTGCCCAGCAGCGGCAGGTACACCAGCGGCACCAGCAACGCCACCAGCCCGCCCACCACGAGCAGCCGCGGCAGCGCCGGGCGGTCACCCCTGACCCACGACTCGACCAGCAGCGCCGCCATCACCACGCACACGCCCAGCAGCCCGTACGGGTTGCCCGTGGTCACCGCGAGCGCGCCGAACAGGAACGCCCACAGCGGGCTGCCCGCGCCGCGCGCCATCCGCCGCGCCGCCCACCAGGTGAACGGCAGCCAGGTGAACGCCATCAACCCGGCCGCCCACGTCGCGGCGTCGTAGTAGAGGGTGAACCCGCTGAACGGCAGTGCGATCGCGATCACCGCGGCGGGCCCGCGCCCCGCGCCGTACTCCCGGCACAGCAGGTACGCGCCCAGCGCCAGCAGCACCAGGAACTCGGTCTTCACCACGACCGCGGCCACCGCCAGGTCGTCGAACTGGTTGACCAGCACGAAGTTCGCCAGGTTGACCGGGTTCCAGATGCCGAACAGCGCCTCGGCGGCGAAGTTGCCGCCCATCCAGTTGTCCACGTCCAGCAGCGGCGGCCAGTCGCCCTCCAGCAGCCGCCCGCCCAGGTAGTGCCAGGTGGGCAGGAACTGGACCGCGCTGTCGTCCCACACGTAGAACAACCGGTTGCGCAAGAACGGGATCTGCGCGATCAACACCACGGCGGCACACACACCGAACGCGACCAGCGGACCCCGCGCCGATCGTCGGACGAGCGTCGTCACGACGTCCGTTCCTCTTCCTTGACCAGTGGCGCGGCCTGCCCGGGACGACCCAGGAGCACGAACTGCGCGACGATGAACGTGAACGGGATCGCCACCACCGCCGCGAGCAGCGGTGCGATCCGCTGGTCCACGTGCAGCCACGTGACCAGCGCGTACAACCCCGCCGTGGTGACGACGAAGTTCGTCACGTTGGACAGCGGGAACAGCAGGAACGTCCGCAGCGACGGCGTCGTGCGGAACGTGAAGTAGCAGTTGAGGAAGTACGACCCGACCATGGCCAGCAGGAACGCGGCCACGTGCGCGGCCAGGTACGGGAACGCCAGGCCCAGCAGCAGGTACAGGCCGTAGTAGACGCCGGTGTTGACCACGCCGACGAGTCCGAAGCGGATGATCCGGCCGAGCTTGCCGGTCACCGCGCGGTCCGCTCGGTGAACGGACCGGCCACGACCTCGCCCATGACCTCCACCGCGTGCTCGGCGACGTCGCGGCCCAGCGGCAGGGTGACCGGGGTGGGCCCGGTGCCCGCGGACTCCTTGACCAGGAAGTGCGGCCGGCGCTTGGACTCGGAGTAGATCCGGCCGACGTACTCGCCGATCACGCCCAGGAACAGCAGTTGCAGGCCGCCCAGCACGAGCACGCCGCACATCAGGGTGACGTAGCCGGGGACGTCGACGCCGTGCCACACCGCGTTCACCAGCACCCAGATCGCATACCCGAACGCGATCGCGGTGACCAGCGCGCCGAGGTAGATCGCGACCCGCAGCGGTTTGGAGTTGAACGAGACCACGCCGTCTATGCCGTAGTTGAACAGTTTGCGCAACGTCCAACTGCTGTTGCCGTTCCGGCGGACCACGTTGTCGTAGTCGATGACCGCGGTGTCGAAGCCGATCCAGGAGAACAGCCCTTTGGAGAACCGGTTGTACTCGCCCAGCGACAGCAGCGCCTGGACCGCGCGCCGGCTGAGCACCCGGAAATCACCGACGCCGTTCTGGAGTTCGACGTCGATCACCTTGTTGATGAGCTTGTAGTACACGGTGGACACGAGTGTGCGCACCCGCGCCTCACCTCGCCGGGTGCGCCGCGCGATCACCTGGTCGTAGCCGGTGCCGATCAGGGCGACCATCCGCTCCAGCAGTTCGGGCGGGTGCTGGAGGTCGGCGTCCATGATGGCCACCAGGTCGCCGGTCGCGTGGCCGAGGCCGGCCAGCATGGCGGCCTCCTTGCCGAAGTTCCGGCTCAGCGCCAGGTACTTGAACCGCTGGTCGCGTTCCGCGAGCAGGCGCAGCCGGGGCAGGGTGCCGTCCGTGCTGCCGTCGTCGACGAGCAGGACCTCGAAGTCCTCGCCCACCGACGGGAGCGTGCGCATCAGCGCCGCGTAGAGATCTTCCAGCCCGGCTTCCTCGTTGAAGCACGGGACCACCACCGAGATGCGCACAAGTCCCCTCGAAACCCCTCAAGACACCGCTGTGCCGATCCGACCGATCGCCGCTCGACCCCACCTGTCAACGACGCTCGGCAGCGCGGTCGCGTTGCAAGACGTCGCGTTGGTCACCGGTTTCCGCGCTATCGCCTTCCTGTCGGTAGCCTGTCCGTCGCAGCAGGGGTGGAATGCGACTTGGGGGCAGTGGTTTCATGGCGCTTGCAAGGCCGTTCGCACTGCTCGTGGCTTTGGCGCTGGCGGTGCTGGTGGCCTGCGGCGACCCTACCGCACCGCCCGCGACGGCCGACGAGGTCGCTTACCTCCAGGTCGTCGCGCACCACGACGACGACCTGTTGTTCATGAATCCCGACGTCCGTGACGGGGTGCGTTCCGGGCACCGCCTGATGACGGTGTTCCTCACCGCCGGCGAAGCCGAGGAACCGGACGCGAACGGCTACTCGGCGGCCCGCCAGGCGGGTGCCCGCGCCGCCTACGCGCGGATGGCCGGCGTGCCCGACGAGTGGGACGGCTCGGCCATGGCGCTGGCCGGCGGGCGCACCGCCGAGCGCTACTCGCTCAAGTCGCGGCCGCGGGTGGCGCTGGTCTTCCTGAACCTGCCCGAGGACGCCGACCCGCGCGCGGCCGGCGGCCGGGGCGCGTTGAGCCGGCTGTGGCGGGACCGGGGCGGCTGGGTGTCGGTGGACACCCTGGTGCCGACCGGCGGCCAGGTCGCGGAGCCGTCCCGGTACACCGGCAACGGCTTGGTCAAGGTGCTGGCGAAGCTGATGGAGGGGTTCCGCCCGACGGTGCTGCGCACCCAGGACCCCGACCCGGACCCGGACTACCCGTTCTGGTTGCCCCTGCACGACCACCCCGACCACGTGATGAGCGCCCGGTTCGCGGAGGCGGCGGCGCGGAGCTACCGGCGGTCGCCGGACCGCCCGGCGCTGTCGGTGGTCGGCTACCGGGACTACAACATCGAGGACGCCCCGGCGAACCTGGGCCCGGAGCAGCAGAACGACAAGATCGGCCACTTCGGCGAGTACCAGAAGCACGACAAACTGGCGCACGGCCCCGCGTACGACCGCTGGTCGCGCCGCATGTACTACCGGTGGGACCGGGGCACGGCGTGGGTGGGGCAGGCGCCGGACGGGCGGCTGCACGCGTTCGCCGTGCGCGGCAAGGACGTCATCGGGTGGCGGCAGGCCGGCGACCGCTGGGAGAGCGCCGCCGTGGACCGCCCGGACGGCCCGCTCGCGGCGGGTCTGGCGGTCGGTCGGGGCGTCGGCGGGCTCACGGTGTGCGGGCGGCGGCTGGACAACGACGGTATGACCTGCCGCGACGACCGGGGGTGGGTCGGCCTGGGCAGCCCGGACCCGGGTGACGCGCGGGTGGGCGTCCCGGCCGTGGCCGCGCACCGGGACGGGCGGCTGGCGCTGTTCGTGCGGGACGCGCGGGGCGGGGTGAGCCGGGTCGAGCAGGACGGCGACGGCCGCTGGGGCTCGTGGGACCGGCTCGGCGGCGCGGACGTGCGCGACGGGTTGAGCGCGGTGCCCGGCCCGGACGGCGCGCCGGAGGTGTACGCGGCCACGGCCACGTCGGTGCTGCGGTGGGCGGGTGGCTGGGACTCGTCGTTCCCGGCGGTCGCCCCGGCCGGCGCGCCGGTCGCGGTGGCCGACGCCGGCGGCACGACGGTCGTGGTGCCGGTGGCCGACACCGGCGAGGTGCTGCGCGCCACCCGCACCGGCGGGGCGTGGTCGGCTCCGGTGCGCGGCCCGGGACCCGGTGGTCCTGGCCGGCCGGCGGCGGTGTCGGCGGACGGTGCGGTGGTGGTGGTCGGGCGGGCCGGCGACGGCGGCGTGACCACGGACGCGTCCGGCGCGTGGGCCGGGATCGGCGGCACGCCGCTGGACTACCCGGCGGCGGCGGTGGACCCGGCGGGCCGGCTGGTCGTGCTGCTGGTCGGACCGGACGGCCGGCTGCACACCTCGGTGCGGGCCGAGCGGGGCGGCGCGTTCGGCCCGTGGCAGGCCACGCCCTAGCCGGCGCGGCCTCCGAGCCCTCGGCCAAACCGGACAGCAGCCGGCCCGAACCCGGTTCGCCCCTGAGGAGCGTTGCCCCAGCCGGTGCAGGAGTGCGGCCAGGGCGCGGTCGAACGCCCTCAGCCCGCGCCGACGCAGACGAAACCGGCGGCGGCCGGGTTGTCGGCGGCCACGGCGAGTTGAGCCGAGGCGAGGGCGTTCGCGGGCGGTTCGCCGGCCGCCAGGCCGCGGTGCACGGCGGTCATCAGAGCTTTCGTGTCCGCGTCCGGCACCGGCACGGCGGCGGCGATCACCCGGGCCGCCCCGCGTTCGATGAACGTCGCGGCGAGGCCGAGCAGCTCGTCACCGGAGCACACCACGGACCGGCCGACGTCGCACGCCGCCAGCACCACCGTGTCCGGCACCCGTTCGAGCTGTTGCACGTCATGCACGATCAGCTGCCCGTCGTGCAGTCGCAGCGCCGAGAACAGCGGGTTGTCCACGGCCAGCACGCCGTGTGTGGCGAGATGTGCGGTCCGGGCGCCGGCCAGCGCGGCCAGCACCGCGTCCACCGTGGCCGCGCCGTCCACCAGCGCGGTGACGCCGTGCACGGCCGCGACGCCCAGCGCCTCCTCGCGCGCGCCGGGCAGCCCCGGACCGGCGGCCACCACCACGCCGCCGGTGCCGGGCGTGCGGGTCGCCGCCCGGTGCCACAGCGCGGCCGACGGCGACACCGAGACCGGGCGGCCCGCGCAGGACGGCAGCACCGACCACGGCAGGCTGTGCAGGACGCCGGTCGGCACCACGACCAGCGGCCGGTCGCCGACGCCGACCGGGTCGAGCAGCAGGCGCTCCAGCCGGGCGGCGGTGTCGCGCAGCAGCCGGGCCGCGCGCGGCCCGGTGCGGCGCAGCGCGAACGGCACCCGGTCCAGCAGGTCGGCGACCTCCGCCGCCGAGCCCAGCGGGTGCGCGCGCAGCCGCCCGGCCACCAGCGACACCGCCAGCAGCCGGTCGTCGACCTGCACGTACTCCACCAGCGCCCGCTCACCCAGCGCCCGGCCCAGTTCGGCCGGCGACACCAGCCGGCCCGGGGTGGACTCGGCGCGCAGCAGCCGGCTGCGGTCGCGGACCTGCCGCTCCAGCGTGACCTGGCGGGCGACCAGCCGCGCGGTGGGCGTGCCCTCGGTGCGGGCCCGTTCCAGTTCGCCGGTGGTGGCCCGCAGGCGGGGCAGCAGCGCGGCGAGCCCGGGATCGGCGGGCGGGCGGACCGGGCGGTGCAGCAGCCGGCCGGCCCGGCCGCGTTCGGCCCACTGGAACACGGCGCCCGCCCCGCCGCCCGCCAGCGCCACCCGCAGGCCCAGCTCGACCAGGTCGGCGCGGTGCGCGGCGGAGTAGGCGCGCAGGTCGGACGCGCCGAGCGCGGCGTGGTGCTCGTCCAACACCCGCAGCCCGGCCCGTGCGGCGGAGGCCGCGCCGCGCCGGTCGCCGGAGCGCTCGCGCAGCAGCGCCTCGGCGTACCAGCCGCGGGCGCGCAACGCGGCCGGGCCGTGCCGGCGGGTGCGGGCCGCCTCGGTCAGGTGGCCGACCGCGAGCGCCGGGCGGCCCCGCAGGTCGGCGAGCCGGGCGGCGTCCAGCCGGGCCTGCGCGGCGGCCGACGGGCGGCCGTTCGCGGCCAGCGTCACGACCATCGCCTCCGCCTGCCGCACGGTCGTCCGGCCGCCGCCCGGTCCGGTGCCCAGTTCCGCGCCCAGTCCGGTGCCCAGTCCGGTGGCCAGTTCTGCGCCCAGTTCTGCGCCCAGTTCTGCCCGCAGCACGGCCGACCGGGCCAGCGCGGCCCACCCCGGCCGGTCCTGCCGGGTGAACGCGCGCAGCGCGCCCGAGCCGTGCCCGGCGGCCGTCGCCCAGTCCCGTTCCAGCAGCGCGGCCTGCGCCAGCAGCAACAGCATCTCCGGCACCCGCAGCCGGCGGTTCTCCCGGTGGAACGCCTCGGCGGCGCGCTCGGCGGCGACCCGCGCCTCGGCCACCAGCCCCACCGACAGCAGCAGCTCGGCCCGGTCCTGCAACACCGGGGCGGTCTGCCCGCCGTGCCGGCCGATCACGTCCTCGGCGCGGGCGAGGTGCGCCAGCGCCGCCGGCACGTCACCGCGCAGCCCGGCGACGAACCCGAGGTTCTCCGCGACGATCCCGACCACCAAGTGCCGGCCCAGCTCGCGGGCCAGCGCGCCGGCCTCGGCCAGGTCGCGCTCGGCGGCGTCGAAGTCGTGCCGCTCGGCCTGCAGGATGCCCCGGTTGAGCAGCACCCGTTGCAGCGCCAGCCGGTCGTCGCCGCGCCGCAGCACCGCCTCGGCCGCCTGGTAGTCGGCGAACGCCGCGTCCAGCCGGCCCGCGTGGTAGCGGATCACCGCCCGCTGGGCGCGCGCCTTGGCCCCGGCGTGTCCGGTGAGGACGGTCAGCGCCGCGTCGATCTCGCGCAGCGCGGAGCGCGTGTCACCCCGCTGCGCCAAGGCGAAGGCGAGCTTCATCCGGCTTTCCGCGGCGAGCTCGGGCCACCTCGGCGCGCCGTGCCGCACCGAGCTGCGCAGGTGCCGGATCGCCGAGCCGACCTCGCCGCACTGCTGCAGCGCGTGCCCCCACGCCTGTTCGGCCAGCGCGGACGCCTCGCCGTCACGTTCCCGCACGGCGCGCAGCAGCGCCTGCTCGGCGGCGGCCGCGGCCCGCGCCGGGTCCCGGTCGGCCAGCCCGACCGCGTCGTGCGCCTGCTGGAGGGCGGAGTCCGGCGGCATCCGCCAAGACTGCCCCGCGCGAATCCCGGCCGCCAACGCATTTCGGCGAGACCATGCGGCATCCACACCACGTGGACCCCGGAACAGACGCCGAACCCGAGAGGACAGCCATGGACGACCTGCGGCCCGACATCCCGCTCGCCACGGTGCCCGACGAGCTGATCGTCGACCTGCGCGAGATCGACCTCGTGGAGGCCGCCCTCACCGCGCTGCACCTCGACTCGCTGCGGGTGGCCGAGTTGGCGGTGTTCGACCTCGCCCGGCTGCGGCTGTGGCACCGGTCCCAGCAGGCCGGCGGCGAGCCGGTACCGGTGACCGACGTCGACCCGCTGCTGGCGGAGCTGCGCCGGCTGTTCGCGGCGGAGTGCGGCGGCTGGAACCCCGTGCTGGGCAAGAACCGGTTCGTCAGCAGCCAGTTCGGCGCCTACCCGCAGACCCAGTCGATGGCAGGGGAGTTCGAGCCGGAGCCCGCCGACCGGCCGGACCCGGTGCCCGAGGCGCGACCGGACGGCGGCGCGGGCGTGCGGGTGGGCGTGCTCGACACCCGGCTCTACCGCCACCCCGACCTGGCCGGGCACTACGAGACCCCGGACGCCGGGACCGGCTTCGACCAGCACGACGCCGACCCGATCCCGTGGGAGGACGGGCACGCCGCGTTCGTCACCGGTCTGATCGCCGCCCACGCGCCCAAGGCCGAGATCGTCGTGCGGGACGTGCTGGACTCCGACGGCCGGGCCACCGCGTGGGACACCGTGGCGGCGATGGCCCGGTTCCGCAAGGACGGCATCCACATCCTCAACCTCGCGCTGGGCTGCCGCGCGCACCACGGCCCGCCGCTGGTGGTGCAGCGGGCGATCGAGCGGCTCACCCCGGACATGCTGATCGTGGCGGCGGCCGGCAACCACGGGCAGGTCGACGGCCTCTGGCACGACATCACCCGGCGCTCGGCGACGTGGCCGGCGGCGTTGCCGGGCGTGGTCGCCGTCGGCGGTCGCACGGCCGACGACGCGCTCGCGCCGTACAGCCCGCTACTGCCGTGGGTGACGTGCACGGCACCGGGCAACGCGGTCAGCACCTACCTGGACGGGCGGGTGCGGCGGCGGCACGACTTGGCGGACTTCCACGGCTACGCGAGCTGGAAGGGCACCTCGATCGCCACCTCCGTGGTGAGCGGGATGGTCGCGGCCCGGACCAGGCCCGGCGAGGTGTCCGCGGCGCAGGCGTTGGCCGCGCTGCTCGCGGAGGCAACGGTGGTCCGCCCGGCCGGCTGAGGTCGTTCTGCTAGACCAGTGGTGTGGATGCACGGGTGTGGCGGGCGGTGGCGGGCGGGTGCACGGTGGCGGCGCTGGTGGTGCCGTGGGCGTCGGTGGGGCAGGTGCCCATTCGGTTGGTGCACCTGCCGTGGTGGCCGGTCTACGTCGGCCTGGCGGTCGTTATGCACGTGGTCGTGGTGCGGTGGCCGAGGGCGGTGGCAGGCGGCCTCGTCGCCTGCGCCGCCTCGGCGTCGGCCGCGCTGGTCGTGTTGTCCGGCCACCCGCACGCGCGCCCGCTGCCCGAGGGCTCGGTGAGTTCGCTGCTGTTCAGCCGGCCGGGGGTCGGGTGGATGTTCGCCGTGGCGGCGGCGATCGTCACCGCCTGGTCACTGCTGCGCTCCGCGCGCCACCCGCGCGGAGTGGACCCGCAAGCGCCGTCGGAGGACGTGGACTTCCCGGTCTGACCCGACGTGCCCGGGACGGGTGGAGGTGCCTGCCCATGGAAACGCCTGGAGGTGCTTCTACCCGCAACTACAGTGGGTGGGGTGACGTGCCGAGCGGGGACGACCCGATGAGCAACACCGAGACCGACCCCGCCGAGGTGGTGTGCGCCGCCACGGCCGGTGCCGCGGCGCGGGTCGAGGTCCTCGAACCCCGGGACGTGCCGCTGGGCGGCCCGCGTGCGATGACCGTCCGCCGCACGCTGCCGCAGCGCGGCCGGTCCATGGTCGGCGCCTGGTGCTTCGCCGACCACTACGGCCCCGACGACGTGTCGGCGACCGGTGGGATGGACGTCGCGCCGCACCCGCACACCGGCTTGCAGACGGTGAGCTGGCTGTTCAGCGGCGAGATCGAGCACCGCGACAGCCTGGGCGTGCACGCGGTCGTGCGGCCGGGCGAGCTGAACCTGATGACCGGCGGGCACGGGATCTGCCACTCCGAGGTGTCGCTGCCCGGGACGACCGTGCTGCACGGCGTGCAGCTGTGGGTCGCCCTGCCCGACGCCCACCGCGACGCGCCCCGCGACTTCCAGCACCACCGCCCCGAGCCGATCGCCCTGCCCGGCGCGACCGTCCGGGTGTTCCTCGGAACGCTGGCCGGCCACACCTCGCCCGTGCGCACGTTCACGCCGTTGCTCGGCGCGGAACTGGTCCTGGAGCCGGGGGTGGGCGTCGAACTGGCGGTCGACCCGCGCCACGAGCACGGCGTGCTGGTCGACCAGGGCGAGGTCGAGCTGTCGGGCGTCCGGGTGCGCCGCGCCGAACTCGGTTGCACCGCCCCGGGCGCCGGGACGCTGACCCTGGCGAACCCCGGCCCGCAACCGGCCCGCGCGATGTTGCTGGGCGGTGAGCCGTTCGGCGAGGAGATCGTGATGTGGTGGAACTTCGTCGCCCGCGACCACGACGAGATCGCCCACCACCGCGCGGAGTGGCAGGCCGGCACCGAGCGCTTCGGCCAGGTCACCGGCTACCCTGGCGCCCGTCTCCCGGCCCCGCCCCTGCCGACCGGTCGGCTGCGTCCCCGGAGCAACCCGCCGCTGCCCCCACGCTGACGGCCGGTGCCGCGCCGGCCGCCGGGGGATCGGCGACCGCCGCTACCCGGCGGCGGGGCCGAACGCGGTCAGGAACCGGTCGCGGAAGGACTCCATCGGCCACGTCGGGGCGTGCGGGCCGGGTCGGAGGCCGGCGTCCCACCGCCAGTCGGCGATCCGGTCGAGGACCGCCGGGTCCTTCGCCACGACGCCGATCGGCACGTCCCGGCCCGCGCCGCCGCCGGTCACCACCTGGGCCGGCTGGTGGTCACCGAGGAACACCACCACGAGATCGTCGTCGCGGTGGTTCTCCACGTACGACACGAGGGTGCCCAGCGAGTACTCGACCGACCGGCGGTAGTCGGCGCGCACGTCCGCCGGGTCGCGGGTGAAGATCGACTCCGGCGCTCCGGTGCCCGAGGGCATCGAGCCGTACACCGAGCCGTCGCCCAGGTCCGCCCAGTCGACCGGCGAGGGCACCGGCGTCCACGGGGCGTGGCTGCCGACCAGGGCGATGGTGGCCATCACCGGGTCCGGCGACCCGCCCTCGGCGCGGTCGAACGCGGCGAGGGTGAACTGGTCGGGCGTGGTGGCGTAGCCGAACCTCGGGCCCCGGTAGCCGAGGTCGCCGGCCGCCATGATCCGCCGGTAGCCGAAGAACTCGCCTTCCGGCCACGCCTGCGTGATCCCCGGCAGCACTCCGACGGTCCGCCAACCGGCCCGCCCGAACGCCGCGTTGAGCGTCACCCGGTCGCTGCCCACCAGGTTCCGGTACCGCTGCTGGTTGTCGATCCGCAGCCCGGACAACAGGGTCGCCTGCGCCAGCCAACTGCCGCCGCCCGCCGTGGGCGAGGTCAGGAAACCGCTGCGCGCGGAGAACCCGGCCGCCGCCAACCGGCGCGTGCCGGCGTCGAGCACGCCGGCCACCGACAGCTCCGGATCCTCGACGGCCGAGCGCCCGTAGCTCTCCACGAACACCACCACGACCTCCTTGCCCCGCAACGCGGTCAGCAGCCGGTCGCCCGGCACGTCCCGGAACGCGTCCAGCGCGGACTCGGCGGCGAACGCCTCCTGGTCGCCCAACCCGTCACGCACCTGCCGCGCGTGGTCGTAGACGAACTCGGCGGCACTGGTCGAGGTGAGCGGGACGCCCGTCCCGGCCAGCGTGATCCACACCGCGGCCGACACCAGCACGACCCGGGTGGTGACCGCCCGCCGCCGGTCGGCGAGCCGGGCCAGCCGCACCACCGAGCACGCCACCAGCGTGATCAGCCCGAGCGCCACCAGCACCGCCCCGACCACCACGCCGACCGCGCCCGCCGGGCCGCCGGTCACCGCCACGAAGTCCACCGCCGGCCCGAGCAGCGGCCAGTCCAGCACCAGGTCGAACGGCCGGTACAGCACCACGTCGAACCCGATGTCGAGGACCTTCACCACGGCCAGCAGTCCCAGGAACACCCCACCGGCCCACGCCGCGACCCACCGCCACCGCACCGGCAGCACGAGCACCAGCAGCACGCCCAGCAGCGCCTCGACCGGGACCCGCAGGAACGCCGACCAGGTGAACCTCTCCAGGTCCGCCGGCGCGAGCAGGACGACCGCCACCAGCAGCACGGCGCACCCGGTGGCCGTCCACCACCCGACCCGCCGCCACGTGCCACCCGTCATCGCCCGTCCTCCAGTGTCGCCACGACAGGCAAACGCGTGGACGGCCCGTCCGGTTCAGGGGTCGGTACGGTGAACCGGTGATTCGACCGCACGTGCTGCTCAGCGTCGCCGTGAGCGTCGACGGCTACATAGACGACCGGGGCGCGGAGCGCTTCCCGCTGTCCAACGCCGAGGACTTCGACCACGTGGACCGCCTGCGCGCCGAGTCCGACGCGATCCTGGTCGGCGCGGAGACGATCCGCCGCGACAACCCGCGCCTGCTGGTCAACGACCCCGGCCGGCGTGCCGCGCGGGTCGCGGCCGGCCGGCCGGAGTACCCGTTGAAGGTCACCGTCACGCGGTCCGGGGACCTCGCGCCGGACCTGAACTTCTGGCACCACGGCGGCGAGAAGCGGGTCTACACCACCGATTCCGGCTTCCCGGTCGCGTCGGTGGCGCTGGCCGGCCTCGCGTCGGTCGCCGCGCTCGGCCCGGCGGTCGACTTCGCCGCCCTGCTCGACGACCTGGGCGCGCTCGGGATCGGGCGGCTGATGGTGGAGGGCGGCGGGCACGTGCACACCGCGTTCCTCGCCGCCGGCCTGGCCGACGAGATCCGGATGGCGGTCGCGCCGATGCTGATCGGCCAGGCCGCCGCGCCGAGGTTCGTGCGCCCGGCGGCGTTCCCCGGCGGCCCGGCCCGGCGGTTCCACCTCGACGGCGTCGAGGTCCTGGGCGACGTCGCGGTGCTGCGCTACTTCCCGAAGCGGTCCGGCGCGAGCTGAGCGAGCAGGGCGCGGATCGTGTCGCGGCGGAGGAACGCGATCACCGCCGCGGCGGCCAGCAGGATCAGCGGCAGCGTGGCGTCGCCCTTGGCGAGCAGGAACAACTCGGTGCCGACCGCGCCCGCCATCACCCCGACCAGGCCGAGTGCGGCGAGCCCGCACAGCCGGGGCACCAGCAGCCCCAGCGCGCCCGCGATCTCCAACGTCCCGGTGAGGTAGCGCAGCCACTGCCCGAACCCGATCTCCTCGAACTTCTGCACGAAGTCGTCACCGAACAGCAGGTACCCGCTGTAGACGAAGTAGGCGGCGAGCGCTACCTGCGCCACCCACAACGCGATGTCGCCGACGCGCGCGGTCGTGGACCGGGCGGGCGCGGTCTGCTCAGACATGGGAGTACTCCTTCACCACAACGGCCTCAGCGGCCACTCGATCCCTGGTCCGCCAGAGCCCGGCCACGTCCCGGCCGAACGACCACCCCAGCGCGGCCAGCGCGAGCTCCACCAGGACGGTCGCGAACGGCACCGCGCCGGACGCGGCGACGACCAGCAGCACCCCCTGCACAGCCGCGACGGCCTTGCGCGCAAAGCTCGGCGGCAGCTCCCCGCGCAACCACGGCGCCACCCACGACACCGCGACGAACACGTACCGCATCAACCCGATCGCCAGCACCCACAGCCCGGACGACAGCGCCACGTGGACGCTGAGCACGAGGATCAGGAACGCGTCGACCTCCATGTCGAACCGCGCCCCCATCGGCGAGGCGGTGCCGGTGCGGCGGGCCACCCGACCGTCCACGAAGTCCAGCGACAGCGCCACGGCGGCGAACACCACCAGCAGCCCGACCGGGACGTCCTCGCCCATCCGATCGGCCACCAGCGCGGCCACCGCGCCCACCAGGACGCCGCGGGCGAGCGTGACCCGGTCGGCCGGGCCGGGGGAGCGCACCCCGGCGCGCACCATCGCCGCGGCCAGCAGGACCCAGGTCGCCAGGCCGTAGGCGGTGCCCGCCAGCCAGCCCGGCGGTCCGAGCCCGACGGTGCCGCCGAGCACGCCCAGCAGCAGGACCTGCGCGCCCGCCCAGACGGCGTGTTCCGGCACGGCCGGCGCGGCGGTGTGCTGAAGTGTGATCATCGGTGCCCCTCATGACCCGTTTTCGGAGGTTGCCGGATGACACGCGCCGCACGGGCACTGTGGTTCACCTCGGCCGGGAAATGTTCGATCCGGTCCGGGCCGCTGCCCGATCCAGGGCCGGGCGAGGTGCTGGTGCGCACCCTGCACACGGCGGTCAGCCGGGGCACCGAGACCCTGGTCCTGAACGGCTCGGTGCCCGCCAACCAGCACTCCGCGATGCGCGCGCCGTTCCAGGAGGGCGGGTTCCCGTTCCCGGTGAAGTACGGGTACCTCAACGTCGGGGTGGTCGAGCAGGGCCCGGCCGCGCTGCTCGGCCGCACGGTGTTCTGCCTGTACCCGCACCAGACCCGGTACGTCGTCCCGGACCACGCCGTCACGCCCGTCCCCGACGCGGTCCCGGCACAGCGCGCCGTGCTCGCCGGCACGGTGGAGACCGCCGTGAACGCCCTGTGGGACGCCCGGCCGATGGTCGGCGACCGGATCGCCGTGGTCGGCGGCGGCATGGTCGGCTGCTCGGTGGCGGCGCTGCTGGCGCGGCTGCCCGGCGCACGGGTCCAGCTGGTCGACGTCGACCCGGCCCGCCGCACGACCGCCGCCGCGCTCGGCGTGGACTTCGCGACGCCCGAGGAGGCCACCGGCGGGCTGGACCTGGTGGTGCACGCCAGCGCGTCGGAGGCGGGCCTGGAGACGTCGCTGGGCCTGCTCCGGCCGGAGGGGGTGGTGCTGGAGCTGAGCTGGTACGGCGCGCGGCGGGTCGGCGTCGCGCTGGGCGAGCACTTCCACTCCCGCCGGCTGTCCGTGCGGGCCAGCCAGGTCGGCGTGGTCGGCCGCCCGGACCGCACCCACGCCGAACGCCTCGCGCTCGCCCTGGACCTGCTCGCCGACCCGGCGTTCGACGCGCTGATCACCGGCGCGAGCCCGTTCGACGACCTGCCGGCCGTGCTGCCCCGGCTGGCGTCGGGCGACCTCGCCGCGCTGTGCCACCGGATTGACTACGGTCACGCCCATGACCGGTGACCCGCTGCCCCGCGCCACGACCGCCGACGTCCGGGAGCGCGGCGCGCGGGTCGCCGTGCTGCCGGTGGGCAGCTTCGAGCAGCACGGCCCGCACCTGCCGCTGGTCACCGACACCGTGGTGGCCTGCGCCATCGCCGAGCGGATCGCCGCCGAGCACCCGGTGCTGCTGTTGCCGCCGATCACCATCTCCTGCTCGCACGAGCACGCCGCGTGGCCCGGCACGGTGAGCATCTCGGCCCGCACCCTGTACGCCGTGGTCACCGACATCGCCGAGTCGCTGCGCCGGTCCGGCGTGCCGAAGCTGGTGCTGGTCAACGCGCACGGCGGCAACTACGTGCTGTCGAACGTGGTGCAGGAGGCCGAGGGCCTGGCGCTGTTCCCGGAGCGCTCCGACTGGCACGCCGCCCGCGCCGCCGCCGGCCTGGCGACCTCCGGGCAGAGCGACATGCACGCCGGGGAGCTGGAGACCTCGATCCTGCTGCACGTCCGCCCGGACCTGGTCGGTCCGGACCGGGTCGACCACCTGGCCGAGGACCGCCCGCACCTGCTGACCCACGGCCTGCACCGCTACTCCGGGTCCGGCGTGGTGGGCCGGCCGTCGCTGGCGTCAGCCGACAAGGGCCGGCACCTGCTGGACAGCCTGGCCGGCTCGTTCGCGGGCCACCTGGCGGCGCTGTGAGCCGGGAACCAGGGTGAGCACCCCCGGCAGCGCGGCGACCAGCGCCAGCACCCCGTAGACCACGGCGGTGGTCACGCCCTGCGCCGCGCCCAGCCCGGCCGCCCCGAACGCCACCGCCAGGAACGCCTCGCGCGGCCCGAACCCGCCGATGTTCACCGGCACCGCCATCACCAGCAGCGCGAGCACGACCAGCGGGACCAGTCGGCCCAGCGGCGCGGTCGAGCCGGCCGCCCGCGCGGCGACCACGAACAGCGCGACGTGCCCGGCCACCGCCACCGCGGACAGAGCCGCGACCCGGGGCAGCGCGTACCGGGTGAGCAGCGCGCGGCGCGCGTCGGAGAACGTCCGGCCCAGCACCGCGCGGACCTTCGGCACCCGGCTCGCGACCACAGTGCCGGCCACCGCGCCGACCACCGCGCCGACCACCAGGACCGCAACGGCGGACACCACGACACCGGGCCGGACGTCGACCGCCACCGGCCGCGCGACCAGCACCGCGACCGCGACCAGCACCAGCACGACCTGCCCGGCGAACCGCTCGAACACCACCGCCCGCACGCCCCGGCCGACATCGCCGGACTGCTGGCCGTGGGAGACCGCGCGGTGCACGTCGCCGAGCACGCCGGCGGGCAGCACCGCGTTGAGCAGCAGGCTGCGGTAGTAGTCGGAGACGGCGCTGCCGAGCGTGAGCGGCAGGCCGAGCCCGCGCGCCACCACGCACCACCGCCACGCGCCGCACACCGTGGTCAGCAGCCCGATCCCGAGGGCCGCGACCACCGACCACGGGTCGACCGCCCGCAGCCCGTCGAGGAACGCCGCCGACCCCAGCCGCCACCCCAGCACCACCAGGATGCCGACCGCCGCCACCAGCCGCAGCCACGGCCACACCCGCGTCACGACGACCCCTCCGGCCGGGTCGTCACGGCACCGCCAGGAGATCGGTGTGGTGCACCACGGTCCGCAGCCCGCCGGCGAGCCTGCGCCGCAGGTAGTCGGGCGCGTCGGCGGCCAGCGCCGGGTCCTGCTCGACGGCCGCGCCGACCCAGCCGCGCAGCCACTCGGCGGTCAGCGCGGCCTGGTCGGGGCCCAGCCGCCACGGGCTCGGCCTGGTCTCGACCCGCGCGCCGAGCGCCGTGAACGCCTCCTCGGCGGCCGCCGCCGCACCGGGCCCGAGCAGGCCGTCCCGGCGCTGGTGGTCGTTGAACGCGTCGCGCAGCCGCGCGTCGAGCGGCTCGGCCGGGTCGAACTCGACGCGACCGGTCACGGTGAGGGTCAGCAGAGCGGGCACACCCGCTCCTACGCACGCCGCCGCCAACCCGTTCACCTGCTCCCGGGTCAGCACGTCGAGCAGCGCCGACGCCGTCACCAGCGACGCGCCCGCCAGGTCGGCGGCCCGCAACGCGCCGAGGTCGCCCGCCACCGTCCGCGCCGTCACGCCCGGCCCGGTCACCGTCGCACCCGCCACGGCCAGCAGCCGGGGGTCCCGGTCGTGCAGCACCCAGTGCTGCGCGCCGGCCAGCCGCGCGGAGAGCCACCGCCCCATCGATCCCGTGCCACACCCCAGATCACGGACGAGGACCGGGTTCCGGTTCAGCACGATCTCGCGGGCCCGGTCCGCCAGTTCGGCGCTGCGCGCGGCGGCGTCCGCCGGTTCGCGCAGGGCCAGCCACTCCGGGGCGAAACCAGGGGAGGTCATGTCCGCAGACTAGCCAGCACCGCGGCCAGCCCGAGGACCGTTTCCTCCCACGTGGACAGCTCGCGCCGGCGGGCGCGGGCGGCGTCGCGCAGCCCGGCGCGCGTCCGGGCGGAGTCGAACCAGCGGCGCAGCGCGTCCGCCAGCGAGGCCGCGTCACCGGGCAGCAGCCACCCGCCGTCGCCCAAGGCGTCCGGGACTGCGCTGGCCAGCACCGGGATCCCGCGCGCCAGCGCCTCGGCCACCGCCATCCCGTAGGTCTCGGCGCGGGACGGCAGCACGAACAGGTCGGCCGCCGCGTAGGCCGCGTCGAGGTCCGCCCCGAGCAGCGGCCCGACCAGGTCGATCCGCTCCGCCAGACCGTGCCGGGCGATCGCGGCGCGCACCGACCGGGCGTGCCCGGGGTCCGCCGGCCCGGCGCAGACGCAGGTCCACGGCCGGTCGGCGACCCGGGCCAAGGCCTCGACCAGCACGTCGTGGCCCTTGCGCGGGGTGATCGACGCGACGCAGAGCAAACTCGACACCCCGTCGCCGCCGGGGGCGAGCGGCGCGGGGTCGACGCCGGGCGCGACCACGTGCACGCGGCCCAGCCCGTGGTGGGCGGCCAGGCGTTCGCCCGCCGCCGCGCCGGTCGCCACGACCGCGTGCACGGCGCGCAGGCAGGCCCGCTCGGCGGCGTCCAGTTCGGCCGCCACCGCCGGGTCCAACCCGGTCTCCTCGGCCAGTGGCAGGTGCACCAGCACGGCCAGCCGCAGCCGGTCGGCGTGCGGTGTGACGACCTCGGGCACCCCGCACGCCACCAGCCCGTCGAGCAGCACCGGCGCGCCGTCCGGCAGGCCGGCCAACGCCCGGTGCAGCGCCGCGCGGGCGGCGTCGTCCGGGCGTGGCCAGGCACCGGCGACGACGACCGGCCGCAGCCCGCCGCCGGCCCGCCGGTTGTAGGTGTTGCCGCCGCTGGGGGTCCGGCTGTCCGGGACGACGAAGTGCCCGGTCACAGGTCCCGTTCGTAGCTCGCCCAGGCCACGTGCGACTCGTGCAGCGAGACCTCGATGCCGGACAGGCCGTGCGCGCCCACGCCGAGCGCGCCCGCGCGCACCCGGTCCGCCAGCCGGTCGGCGATGTGCTTGGCCAGGAACTCGGTCGAGGTGTTGATCCCGGCGAACTCGGGTACCTCGTCCAGGTTCCGGTAGTTCAGGTCGGCCAGCACCGCGCGCAACTCCTGGGTGGCCAGTCCGATGTCGACTACGATGTTGTCCTGGTCCAGTTCGACCCGTTTGAACCGGGCGTCCACGACGAACGTTGCTCCATGCAGGCGTTGTGCCGGACCGAAGACCTCGCCGCTGAAGCTGTGCGCGACCATCACGTGGTCGCGGACGGTGATGCTGAACAGGGTGACCTCCACGGGGTGAGCGATCCGCCGGTGCAACCTCCGACCCGAGCGTAGCCAACGCCGGGTCGGGAGTCGGGTGATGAGGGGGGCGGATGCACGAGCGAGTCTTCGGCGAGGCCGAGGTCGCCGAGTCGGACCTGGTGACGCGGCGGGGCACGTTCCGGGCGGTGGCGTTCCGGGCGGACGGGCACGAGCACCTGGCGCTGGTGCTCGGCCGGGTCCGGCTGCGGGCGGACGTGCTGGTGCGCGTCCACTCGGAGTGCATGACCGGCGACATCTTCGGCGCGCTGCGCTGCGAGTGCGGCGAGCAGCTGGACGCCGCGATGGACGCCGTCGTGCGCGAGGGCAGCGGTGTCCTGGTGTACCTGCGCGGCCACGAGGGCCGGGGCATCGGCCTGGTCGAGAAGGTCCGCACTCACGTCCTGCAGGACGAGCGCGGCTTGGACACGATCGACTCGGCCACCGAACTCGGCCTGCCGGTCGACGTCCGGGACTACCGGCCGGCGGCGCTGGTGCTGCGGCACCTGCGGGTGCGGTCCGTGCGGCTGCTGTCGAACAACCCGGACAAGATCCAGGCGTTGGAGGACAACGGCATCCCGGTCACCGCCCGGGTGCCGCTGCTGATGGCGCCCAACGAGCACAACCTCGGCTACCTGACGGCCAAGCGCGACCGCCTCGGCCACGACCTGCCGCAGGTCGCCGGCCACCAGGACCTGCTGCGCGCCGTCGACGGCTGAACCCGCTGACCGCTGAACCCGCTGACCCCGGGCCCGCCGAGGTTCGGCGGGTTCAGTGGTCAGCGGCGAGCGCGCGCCCGATGTAGTGGGCGCTGAGCGTGGCGAAGATGTAGGCCTGGAGCACCTGGATCAGCGCCTCCAGCAGGGTGATCGCGATGGCCAGCGCGAAACTGAGCAACGACACCGGTTTCACCAGTGGGCCGGCGTGCAACAGCAGGAATTCGCCGCCGAGCACGAATACCACCACCAGCAGGTGTCCGGCGAACATCGCCGCGAACACCCGGATGGCCAGGGTCACCGGGTCGAAGAAGAACTTCAGGATGATCTCGGTCGGGATCAGCAGGAACCAGAGCACCGGTTTCGGCACGCCCGGGTAGCTGAACTGGTTGCGCAGGTAGCCGCGCAGGCCGTGCCGCCGGATGCCGACCACGTGATAGGTGGGGAAGACCAGCAGGATGGCCAGCGCGGCCGGGAACCCGATGTGCGCCATGGTCGGGAACTGGATGAGCGGGATGATCCCGAAGATGTTGTTGACCAGCACGAACGTGAACAGCGACAGGATGAACGGCACGTACGGCGCGAAGTCCTTGCCGCCGATCTGCTCACGCGCGATGGTGTTGCGGCCGAAGTCGTAGATCGTTTCGGCGGCGAACTGGAGCCGGTTCGGCACAATCGTCAGCCGGCGCGCGGTGATCAGGAAGAATCCGGCGATGATGAAGGTCGACAGGACGACCAGGATCATCGGTTTGGTGACCCACCCGACGATTTCCGGCGGGAACAGGTCCCGGGCTCCGGGTGGGGTGAAGGTGTTGTCGGCCATGGGCGCCCCCCGTCCAAGGTCTTGGTCCGGACTTTACCGGACGGTGATCCGGCGTCCAGGGCCTGCCCGGTGATTTCCCGGTCGGCGGACAAGCCGCCGGAAACGCCCTGGGCACCCCGCCGCCCGGCCGCCCGGACCGGGTCGTCGCGGGTCGTCGCGGGTGCGGTTCGCCGCCGGGCGGGTGATCCCGCGGCGCTCCCCGGCGTTCTAGGGTTGGCGGCATGGACGCCGACAGGCCGGGCCGGGTTGCCGAGGGGTTCCGGTCGTTCTTCGCCGACGACCGGGTGCCGGAGTCGGTGCTGGAGCTGTTCCACCGGGTCGCCGCGACCGTGCCCGCGTACCGGAAGTTCTTGGCGGAGCACGGGGTCGACCCGGAGCGCGTGGTCACCCTGGACGACTTCCGCCGGCTGCCGCCGACCGACAAGGACAACTACCACCGCCGCTACCCGCTGCCGGAGCTGTGCCGGGACGGCCGGCTCGACGGGTGCGACCTGGTCGCGGTGTCGTCCGGGTCGAGCGGGCGGCCGACCGCGTGGCCGCGTTCCCTGGTCGACGAACTGGCCATCACCCGCCGGTTCGAGCAGGTGTTCCGCGACGCGTTCCGGGCCCACGAGCGCAGCACGCTGGCCGTGGTGTGCTTCCCGCTCGGCACGTGGGTCGGCGGCCTGTTCACGACGGCGTGCGTGCGGCACCTGGCCGCGAAGGGCTACCCGATCACGGCGGTCGCGCCGGGCAACAACAAGGCCGAGATCCTGCGCGTGCTGCCGGAACTGGCCGGCCACTTCGAGCAGGTGGTGCTCATGGGCTACCCGCCGTTCGTGAAGGACGTGGTCGACTCGGCGCACTTCGACCCGGCGGGGTTCGACTGGGCGGCGCACGACGTGAAGCTGGTGCTGGCGGGGGAGGTGTTCAGCGAACAGTGGCGCACCCTGGTGGCGGGGCGGCTGGGCATCGCCGACCCGGTGCGCGCCACGGCGTCGCTGTACGGCACGGCGGACGCCGGCGTGCTGGGCAACGAGACACCGCTGTCGGTGTCGGTGCGCCGTTTCCTGGCCGGTCGCCCGGACCTGGCGCGCGAGCTGTTCGGCGGGTCGCGGCTGCCCACGCTCGTCCAGTACGACCCGGCGAGCCGGTTCTTCGAGGAAGCCGACGGGACGCTGCTGTTCTCCGGCGACAACGGCATACCGCTGATCCGCTACCACATCGCCGACGAGGGCGGCCTGGTGTCCTCAGTGGACATGCGGGAGTTCCTGGCGCGCAACGGGTGCACGATCCCGTTCGACAACGAACTGCCGTTCGTCTTCGTGTTCGGGCGGTCGCTGTTCACGGTCTCGTACTTCGGGGCGAACGTGTACCCGGAGAACGTCTCGGTCGGTCTGGAGCAGCCCGGCGTCAGCGACCTGGTGACCGGGAAGTTCGTGCTGGAGGCGGTGTCCGACGCGGACGAGGACGCCGCGCTGCGGGTCACCGTCGAGCTGGCACCCGGCCGCACCGGGGACCCCGGTGTCATCGCGGAGTCGATCCGCGCGCACCTGGTGCGGCTCAACAGCGAGTTCGCGCACTACGTCCCGGCCGAACGGCAACTGCCGCAGGTGGTCCTGCGCCCCGCCGGCGACCCGGAGCACTTCCCGGTCGGGGTGAAGCACCGCTACACCCGTGCCCGCTGAGCGCCGGCGGCCGTCCACAGTGGCCGGGGCGTTCCGGTCTCCCGGTCGACGTAGAGTCGGGGCCTGACTGTTCGAGCGCAGGGGGACGTGGTGGAGATCCGTCGTGGTGGGCCGGCCGACCTGGCCGTGCTGTTGGCGATGCTGGACGGCGCGGTGGCGTGGCTGGACGCCTCCGGGCGCACCGGCCAGTGGGGCAGCCGGCCGTGGTCGGCGGACCAGAAGCGGGCCGGGCGGGTCGCCGACCGGGTCCGCGAGGACGTGGTGTGGGTGGCCGAGGTCGACGGCGAGCCGGCCGGCGTCCTGACCCACTCGGGGCGGGCCCCGGAGTACGTGCCCGCCGCCGACGAGCCCGAGCTGTACGTGCGGATCCTGGTCACCTCGCGCGCGTTCACCGGACGCGGGGTGGGCGGCGCGCTGCTCGACCACGCCCGCGACCAGGCCCGAGCACAGGGCGTCGGCCTGGTCCGGGTCGACTGCTACGCGGGCGGCGACGGCCAGTTGGTCCGCTACTACGAGCGCAGCGGTTTCACGGCGGTCGAGAAGTTCACGGTCGAGGACTGGCCGGGGCAGCTCCTGGCCGACCGGGTCACCGCTTCCTGAGCCGCCGCCCCCGGTCCTGGTCGGCGAATCCCGTTGCGGTCACGGGAAAACCGATCCAGAGCGACGCCCCGTGATGGTCCGGAACCGGTGCGTAGTCGGGCTGGGTCCGTTGGGGGACACCGGTTTCACCCCGCGCTGATCGCCCGGACGAGGTCGGGGTTGAGCCGGTTGGGTGCGCGCCGCGCGGGTTGTGCTTCGTCAGACCGCAGCAACCCGGGCCCGCCCCGTTCCCGTCCGCACCCGTGGCGCGCATCGTCGCAGGACCGAAGTCCCGGCGGGCGAGGGGAGTGGGTCGGCATGGCGGTTCTGGTGCTGGGACGGCCGGCGGTCCGGGTCGGCGGGGTGGTCCGCCACCCGGCGCGGCGGATGGTGCGGATCCTGCTGGGCGTGCTGGCGGTGCGGGCCAACCGGGCGCTGCCGCTGGAGTGGATCATCGACGCCCTGTGGCCGGTCCGGCCGCCCGCGTCGGCCGCCGCGAACGTGCGCAACCACCTCGCGGAGCTGCGCCGGCTGCTGGGCGAGGTCGACCCGGACGGGCCGGGCATCGTCACCTCGCGCACCGGGTACGTCCTCGCCGCCGACCCGGACGTGGTGGACGTGACGCAGTTCCAGGCGCTCCTCGCCGAAGGCCGCGAGCTGCGCGCGTGCGGCGCGGACGCGGCGGCGGCGCGCTGCCTGACCCGCGCGGTGGGCCTGTGGCGCGGCCCGGTGATGGCCGGTGCGCCGGTCCCGGACGTGGTGCGGCCGGACGTGACCGTGCTGGACGAGCAGCGGCTGTGCGCGATCGAGGACCTGGCGGAGGTGCGGCTGGCGCTGGGCTGCGCGTTCGACCTCGTGCCGGCGCTGGCCGGCCTGGTGGTGGAGCACCCGCTGCGGGAGCGGTTGTGGCGCAACCTGGTCGGCGCGCTCGCGGCGGCCGGCCGGCGCACCGAGGCGCTGGCCGTCTACCACCGGCTGGTGCGGGTGCTGGACTCCGAACTCGGCGTGGCCCCGAGCGCGGCGACCGCCGAGCTGTACGAGGCCGTTCGGCGCGACCGGCGCGACTGAACGCCGGAAGGCCACTTCGCCGTGTGCGCTCCCGTGTGCAGAGCATTTCTACACTCGCCGCTCCTGCTGAGGAAGGAGTACGGATGACTGCCGCACTGCTGCTCGACGCCGAGGAGATGGTGGCCCGCTGGCGGGCCGGTCTGGACGAGTCGGACAACCCGGCCGGCCCGCTGTTCGCCAACGGCGAGTTCGCCGAGGGCGACATCGTGGCGTGCAACCCGCCGGGCAGCCGCTGCTCGTCGTGCACGGCGTCCCGCCCGGTGTACTGCTGCTGACCCCGGTATGACCCGCGACGAGGTCGGCGAACTCGACCGAACCCTGGAATGGCTGCTCGGCCCGGCGACGGACCGGTTGTCCCGCCGGCTGGCCGAGGTCGCCGGCCTCGGCGCGCCCGAGGCGCGGGCCCTGCTCGACGCCGCCCGCGAGGTCCTGCTGGACGTGGTGCGGCGCAAGGTGATCCGCGTGCTCGTCCTGGAGCTGAACGCCGCCCGCGTCACCGGCGCGCTGACCGCCGACGACCCGGCCGGCCGGTGGGCGCAGTTCCTCGCGCACGCCGCCGAGGAGTCCTACTGGCACGGTCTGACCCGGCACTACCCGCACCTGGTCGGCCGGCTGCGGGCGACCGTCGAGAACCGGGTGGCCGCGATCGCGACCCTGGCCGGGCGCTTCGCCGAGGACCGGCCCCGGCTGGCCGCGCTGCTCGGCGCGGACGCGGGCGAGCTGCGCAAGGTCGAGTTCGGCGCGGGCGACAGCCACCGCGGCGGCCACTCGGTCACCCTGGTGCACTGCACCGGCGGCACGGTGGTCTACAAGCCACGCCCGATGGAGGTCGACCAGCGGCTGGCCGGCCTGCTGGCGGTGCTGACCGCCGGCGACCGGTACCCGATCCGGGTGCCGGCGGCGGTCGTGCGGGACGGCTACGGCTGGGCCGGGCACGTCGACCACCGGTACTGCGCGACCGAGGACGAGCTGGCCGCGTTCTACACCGCCCTGGGCCACTGGCTGGCCGTGATGCGCCTGGTGTCCGGGACCGACCTGCACGCCGAGAACATCATCGCCTGCGGCCCGGTGCCGGTCGTGGTGGACTGCGAGAGCGTCTTCACGCCCCGCCCGCCGCACCCGCCGACCGGCGCGGGCGAGGCCACCGACCGGGTCGCCGAACAGCTCAACCGGACCGTGCTGCGCACCGGCCTGCTGCCCGGCCGGGGCGCGGGGCTGGGGTGGCGCGGCGTGGACGGCTCGGCGATGGGCGGCCTGCCCGGCGAGCAGCCCGACATCGGCCTGCCGGACCTGGTGGGCGCGGGCACCGACACCGCCCGGGTGGCGATCGTGCCGCAGCAGCTCCCGCCGACCCGCAACCTGCCCAGCCCGCACCCGAGGCTGGCCCACCACTGGCCGCGGGTGGTGGCCGGGTTCGACGCGATGGCCGAGCGGATCACCCGGCTGGACCGGGCGGGCGCGCTGGAGCCGCTGCTGGCGGGGTTCGCCGACTGCGTGGTCCGGGTGATCGTCCGGGACACCGAGTCCTACACCGAGCTGGCCCGGATGCTGTGGCACCCGGCCGGCCTGCACGACCAGGCCGCCGCCGAGGGCAGGGCCCGCGCGCTGCTGGCCCGGCACTCGATGAACACCCGGGGACCCGGCGACCCGGACGTGCACGCCGCCGAGGTGGCCGAACTGCTGGTCGGCGACATCCCGGTGTTCACCACCACCCCGGCCGAGGGCTGGCTGCACACCCCCGGCGGGCTGGTCTGCGGTCCGCGGGTGGACCAGGTCGCGCTCGCGCTGGAGAACTGGCGCACCGCCGACCTGGGGCTGGAGCGCCGGGTCACGCACGCCGCCCTGGTCAGCGCCTACCTCAACCAGGGCGCGGAACCGGAGCTCGGCCGGCTGCCCGCGCCGCCGCCCGACCGGACCGGCCTGGACCGGCGGCGGCGGGCGCTGGCCGCCGGCCTGGTGCGCGAACTGGCCGGCGAGGCGGTCCGCGGCGCGGACGGCACGGCCACCTGGTTCGCGCCGATCCTGGACCGCTCCGGCTGGCAGACCACGCCGCTGACCCCGGACCTGTACGGCGGGACGCTCGGCGTCGCCGTGCTGCTGGCCGGCTACCGGCACGAGGTCGCGGCGGGCCGCGCGGACGCCGTGGACGGGGTGGCGGAGCTGCTGGCCGGGACCGTGCGCACGGCACGGCTGACCCAGCGGTGGTGGGCCGAGCAGGCCGAGCACACCCGCCGCCGACCCGACCCGACCGGCGGCTACATCGGCCTGGGCTCGCAGATCTGGTGCTGGCTCGCGCTGGACCGGCTCGGGCTCGCCGCCGACGACGAGGGCGACCCCGTGCCGGACGCGCTGTTCCTGGCCCGCCAGCTGCCCGCCGCGATCGCCGCGAGCGAAGGCCCGGACCTGGTCGTCGGCACGGCCGGCGCGATCGTGCCGCTGCTCCTGCTGGCCGAGCGGACCGGTGACGACCAGTGGGTCGACCTGGCCGCGCACGCCGGCCGCGCGCTCGTCGCGGACGCGGTGGTGACCGGTGGGCGGGCGCACTGGCCCGCCCCGAACTGGCCGGGCGGCATCGGCGGCTTCGCCCACGGCGCGACCGGCATCGGGTGGGCGCTGGGCCGGCTCGCCGAGGTGACCGGGGAACGCCGGTTCGCCGACCTCGCGCGCGGAGCCGCCGCCTACGAGGAGACCTGGTACAGCGCGGAGCGCGGGGCGTGGATGGACCCGCGCGAGCCCGACACCGTCGCCGCCGCCTGGTGCCACGGCGCGATCGGCGTCGGCCTGGCCACCGACGACCCGGAGGTGCTGCGGCGGGCGGCGTCCTCCGCGCTGCGCGACGGCATCGGCTGGACGCACACCCTGTGCCACGGCGACCTGGGCACCTGGGAGCTGCTGACCGCGGCGCTCGCGGCCGGCGTGGCACCGGACGGGCTGGACCGGGCCGGGCTGGACGCGATGGTGCTGGGCAGCCTGGAGGCCAACGGCCCCACCACGGGCCTGGCGCGCGAGGTGTACTCGCCGAGCATCATGTCCGGGTCCGGCGGCATCGCCTACCAGTTGCTGCGGATGCACCCGGACAGCGACCTGCCGTCCGTGCTGCTGTTGGGCGACGGGCCGGCGCGGTGACCGGGGAACCCGACCCGCGCGAGGGCGCGCTGGTCACCCCGCACTGGCAGTTGGACGATGCCGACCGCGCGCCGCGCCGCACCCTGCGCGGCCTGCCGTCGGCCACCTGGCCGGTGCTGGCGATGATCCGGCGCGCCGCGCCCGGTCCCGCGCTCGCCGTCGTGGTGATGCAGGTGGTGTCCGGGCTGGCGGCGGCGTTCGGCCTGTTCGCCACGACCGGCGTGCTCACCGAGCTGCTGGCGAGCGGGGCGGCCGGGGACCGGATCGTCGCCGCCCTGCCGCAGCTGGTGCTGGTGGGCGCGGCGTTCGGGCTGCGCGGCGCGATGGACGTCGGTGTCGCGCTGGCGCACGCCCGGATCACGCCCGCCGTGCGCCGGCTGGCCGAGGAACGCCTGTACTCGGCGAGCCTGGGCGCGGACCTCGCGTCGTTCGACGACTCCCGGTTCTACGACCGGATGCACCGCGCCCGCGACCGCGGCCTGTTCTTCCTGGAACGCGCCGCGGACAACCTGGTCGAGCTGATCGGGTCGCTGCTGGGCATCGCGGCGGCGGCCGGCAGCCTGGTCGTGCTGCACCCCGCGCTGCTCCCGGTGCTGCTGCTGGCGGTCATTCCGGACGGGTGGGCGGTGCAGCGCGCGGCGCGGCTGGCGTACGCGAGCGTCGGGCGCACCGTGGCGCTGGACCGGCGGGTGCAGATGGTGTCGGACCTGGCCACCGAACGCGAACCGGCCGCCGAGATCCGGGCCTACCGGGCGGAGCCGTTCGTGCTGCACGAGTACCGCGTGGCGGCGGACCCGCTGCGGGACGAGGAGGTCCGGCTGGCCACCGCGCAGGCCAGGGTGCGCGGCATCGGCCGCGCGCTGGCCGGTGTCGGCCTCGCGGTGACCTACGTGGTGCTGGGCCTGCTGGTCCGCTACGGCTGGGTGCCGCTCGCCGTCGCGGGTACCGCGGTGATCGCGATCCGGGTCGCCACCACCGCCCTGAACCGGTTGGTGCTGGCCGCGAACCAGTTGGTGGAGCAGGGCATGTACGTCGCCGACTACCAGGACTTCCTGGCCGCTGTTCCCGATTCCTCAGCACCCGATTCCGCTGCTCCCGATCCCTCAGCCCCCGACTCTGCCGCGGGAAAGCCGCCCGGCGCGGGTCCGCCGCCGTTGGACCCCGGCCGGGTCGTGCTCGACCACGTCACGTTCAGCTACCCGGAGAGCGCCCGGACCGCCGTCCGCGACGTCACCCTGACCATCGAGCCGGGCGAGACCGTCGCGCTGGTCGGCGAGAACGGCTCCGGCAAGACCACGCTGGCCAAGCTGATCGCGGGCCTGTACCCGCCGACGTCCGGCCGGGTGCGGTGGGGCGGGCGGGACCTGGCCGACGTGGACCGCCGGCAGGCCGCCGACCGGGTGATGATGGTGCTGCAGGACCCGATCCGCTGGCCGCACACCGCGCGGGTCAACGTCCGCGTCGGCCGGCACGAGCGCCCCGACCCGGCCGGCGCGGCGGTGCGGTCGGCGGCCGGGCAGTCCGGTGCCGACGAGGTCGTGGCGGGCCTGCCCGACGAGTGGGAGACGTTGCTGTCCAAGCAGTTCCGGGGCGGCGTGGAGCTGTCCGGCGGGCAGTGGCAGCGGCTCGCCGTGGCGCGCGGGCTCTACCGCGACGCGCCGCTGCTGATCTGGGACGAGCCGACCGCGCCGCTGGACGCCAAGGCCGAGTTCGCGGTGTACGAGTCGTTGCGCGCGCTGGCCGCCGACCGGACCGTCGTGCTGATCACCCACCGGCTGGCCAGCGTGCGGCACGCCGACCGGATCCTCCTGCTGCACGAGGGGGAACTGGTGGAGCAGGGCACGCACGCGGCGTTGCTCGCCGCCGGCGGCCGGTACGCCGAGCTGTACGAGCTGCAGAGCCGGATGTACGCCGATGCTTGACCTGGTGACGCCGCGGGACGAGCGCTACGCCCTGTCCCGCACCCAGTTCATCGGCCGGCCGGTCGAGGTGCTGCCGCGCGCGGTGGCCCGGTGCGGGTCGGCCGGCGAGGTGGTCGAGGCGCTGGCTTTCGCGCGCTCGCGCGGGCTGCCGTTCGCGATCCGGGGCGGCGGGCACAGCAACGCCTGCCACTCCAGCACGTCCGGGCTGCTGGTCGACGTGACGCCGGCCGACCGGATCACCGTGGCCGACGGGCTGGTCACGGTCGGCGGCGGCGTCCGGATCGGCCGGCTGGCGCGGGCGCTGGCCCCGCTGGGACGGCTGGTCCCGACCGGGTCGTGCCCCTCGGTCGGGGTGGTGGGGGCGGCGCTGGGCGGCGGGTTCGGCAGCCACGGCCGGCTGCACGGGCTGACCTGCGACGCGCTGGTCGGGGCCGAGGTCGTGCTGGCCGACGGCCGGGTGGTCGGGACGGCCGGCGAGCCGGACCTGCTGTGGGCGTTGCGCGGGGCCGGCGGCGGTCTCGGCGTGGTGACCTCGGCGACCTTCCGCACGGTGGCGGCGCTGCCCCGCACGCACTTCCGCCTGGAGTGGGGGTTCGAGCACGCCGCCGCCCTGGTCGCGTGGTGGCAGCGGTGGGCACCGGGCGCGCCGGACGGCGTCTCGGCCGAACTCGTGCTGCTGGGCCCGCAGTACCCCGAGGAGCCGCCGGTGGCGCTGCTGATCGGCGCGGCACCGGACCGGGCGGCGGTGCAGGCGTTCGCCGACGACTTCGGCCGGCCCGCCGTCGCCGAGATCGCCGACCTGTCGGCGGCCGACGCGGCGCTGCTGCACGCGACCCCGTACTCCGCCGTCGCGCACGACCCGTCGGAGATCCCACTGGTGCACGACCGTCCCGGGCTGTCCACCGCGACCACCGGGTTCTTCGCCCGGCCGCTGCCCGATGACGCGGTGGCGGCGCTGCTGGCGCACTTCACCGCCGACCGGGTGATGGGGGAGTTGCGGGAGGTGGCGTTCACGCCGTGGGGCGGCGGGTACGCCCGGACCCCCGGCGACGCCACCGCGTTCGGCCACCGCGACCCGGCGTTCCTGGTCAAGCACACGGTCCTGGTCGGTCCGGGCGGCGCGGCCCGCCGGGGCGAGGTCGTGCTGGCGCGGGCGCGGGCGGGCCGAGACCTGCTGCGCCCCTGGGGGACGGGCGGCGCGTACGTCAACTTCCCCGAGCCGGGCCTGCCCGACCACGCCTACCACGGGGCGAACGCCGCGCGCGTGCGCGCGGTGAAGGCGCACTACGACCCGGGCGGCGCGTTCCGACCCGGGTGAACCGACTGGGGTGAACCGACTGGGGTGACCGGGGACGGGCCCCGGCCACCCCGGGTGACTCAGCGGCGGCCCGGCACCCGGTCCGCGACGATCATCAGGTAGTGGAAGCTGCCCTCGCGGTACGCGGTCAGGAACGACGACTCGACGCCCGTGGCCACCGACGACCTCTCCCGCAGTTCCCAGTACGGGATGGTGTGCGGGGTCAGGTCGACGACCTCGATCGGCACCAGGTTGTTGGCCGCCATCGCCTTGAAGTACGCGCTGCGCGGGTGGACGCTGCACGTGTACCGCTCGTCGATCTGGCTGACCGCCTTCGACCGGCCGCCGGTCAGGTCGTTGTAGCAGCCGGTGATGCAGACGTACCGGCCACCGGGCGCGACCAGCCGGGAGAATTCACCGAACAGGTCGAACAGGTCGACGTACATGGTGGTCTCATTGGTCCACACCCCGCGGAATGCGCCGGTCTCGAAACCGGTGTCGAGCATGTTCCGGAAGTGGAACCGGACCTGGTCCGCGACACCCCACTTGGCGGCCTGGTTGTTGGCGAATTCGACCTGCTTCTCCGAGATGGACACGCCGTCCACCCGGCAGCCGTACCGCCGGTTGGTCATGATGCTGGTGCCGCCGCGACCCGAACCGCCGTCCAGCAGCCGGTCCTGCGGGCCGGTCCCCGCGAACCGGTCGATCAGGAAGTCGGCCTGGGCGGTCTCCAGCCGGTGCAGCTCGGCGATCACCCGTGCGTCACGGGTCTCCTCGGGTCCTACCAGCACGGACTCGTCGTAGGGGCCGATGCCGTAGTGGTGGTGGTAGATCCCGTCGACCTCGCCGAGCCGGATGTTCACCGGGTCCCGTTCGGCGTTCCAGTACGCCGCGACGGACCGCTGGTAGTCGGTGCGCAGGACACCGGGAGCGACAGTGGTCATGGGCGGGTGTTCTCCTTTTTCGTTCGCGCCGATGCGCAACACGATTGCCGGCGAATACAAATGCGGTGAATCGATGTGGAGTGCTGTTTATTCCTCGGTCGCGACCGTGCTCGACGCTAGCATCGGCTATTTGACCGTGTACAGTCACCCGAATGGGTAAGGCGGTGGGCCGAACCGGCGGCCTGCTCCGGTCGGCGCGCCGGCAATACCCGATTCGGTCAACAGGCCGCATTCCGGGGACGGACCGTATTCGTCCGGCCCGGTCCCGGCGGCCCCCGGGACGCCGCGGCGGCGGCACTGCGGGCGCGGTGCCGCCCGGACGGCCGCGCCGGTGGTGACCACGAGTACCGGCCGCGGCTCGGGGTGGCCGGTGCCGGAAGCACCACCGGCCACCCCCGTCTGCCGCAACGGCCCGGCCCCGGCGGACGGGTCAGGCCGAGCCGGTGGCGGTGAGCAGGAACGCGGGCGAGGACCAGTAGTCGAACAGCGGCGTGATCTCCACGTCGGCGAACCCGGCGCGGGTCACCTGCGCGACCCAGGCGGCGGCCGGCTGCTCCCAGGTGGAGCGCACCGCGCCGGGCAGCAGCTGCCCGGTCAGCACCGGCATCAGGAACCCCTGCGCGACGAGGTCGCGGTCGTCGTCGTACTTGGCCAGCCCGCGCTCGTAGGTCTCGGCGAGGAACTCCAGCCGCCGCTGGGGCGACAGGTCGGGCACGTCGAACTCGACCACGGCCAGCGTCCCGACGTGCGGGGCGAGGGCGGCCAGGACCGCGTCGCGGACGTCGTGCGGGAGCGCGTGCAGCGCGAACGTCGACTGGGCCACGTCGTGCCGCCCGGGTCCGGTCACGAACTCCTCGACCCCGGTGTTGCGCGCGTCCACGACCAGCCCGTCGGGCAGCCGCTCGACGGCGGTCCGCAGCAACGCCGTGGACGGCTCCACCACGGTGACCCGGGGCCGGTGGCCGGCCAGTGCGGGCACCAACGCCCGCCCGTCGCCGCACCCGACGTCCAGCAGCGCGCCGGGCCGCACCCGGTCGTAGAGCGCGGTCAACGCCCCGCTCACCGCTTCGTACAGCCCGACGTTCCCGCCGCCGTCGATGAACGCCTGGAACGCGGCCGGCCGGTCGTACACCGTCCCGTCCGCGTCACTGCCCAGGTACTCCGCCAACGCGGTGCCGAGCGGTGAACC
Source organism: Saccharothrix espanaensis DSM 44229 (assembly GCF_000328705.1). NCBI lineage: Bacteria > Bacillati > Actinomycetota > Actinomycetes > Pseudonocardiales > Pseudonocardiaceae > Saccharothrix > Saccharothrix espanaensis. Next base: position 4,538,872 of record NC_019673.1, read on the forward strand.
GACCCGGGCCGCGAACTCGCGCGCCCGGTCCCGTTCACCGGCGGTCAGCGCCCCCAACGCAGAAATGATCGTCACCGGCCCAGCTTCGCAAACCCGTCGACCCGTCGTGGCCGGCGGTTGCTCCATCGGTGCGACCCGGTGGAAATCGGGCGGGAGTTGGGGGAACGTCGAAGGGAGTCGGCTCTCGGTCCGTGGAGGTGGCGGTCGTGGCGCGTGTCCGTTTGGTTCCGGGAGGCCGTGAAGTGGACCTCGACTGCCTTTCCGCCGCCGACCGTTGCGCGATAGTGGCGTTGCGCGGCGAAGTGCGGCGCGGTGATCGGGTGCTGCTCTGCCTCGAACAGCCCGAAGACGACGAGTTGTTCGTGCGGGAGGTCGACGGCCGGTATTTCGCGAGCCACTTCGCGGGCGGGCGGCCCGGTTCGCACGGCGCGCACGAGATCGTGGCGGAGACCGACGAGCACCAGCGGCAGCGGGAGTACTGGTACCGCGCGGGGCAGGATGCCGAGTTCTCCAGCGAGAGGTCCTTTCGCACGTCCGCCGGGAACGTGCTCGACGTGGCGATCCACGGCCGGACGCGTACCGGCGTGCAACTCGAACACTCCCGCCTCACCGCGGCGGTCGCGCACCAGCGCACCACGCGTGCGGGTCGGGCCGGCTGGTTGTCGTTGTGGTTCACCGCCGCCGACCGTGTCCCGAAGTGGTTCCACCGGGTGCCGTCGGTGGGCTGCAACCACATCGCGTGGGACGCCCTGCCGCCCAGGGGCACCGCGCAGGCGACGGGGCTGAAGAAGGTGCAGGCCGTCAAGTGCACCGTCCACGACTTCGGCGGCAAGTGCCCGGCCGGGAAGCACCGTCCCTGCGGCAGGTTCCACCCGCAGTTCGTCGCGTGGCACCAGGTCACGTTGGACAAGGTGGCCTACTTCGTCCCGTCCGGGCGCGCGGTGCCGCTGCTGACCCCGCGCCGCGAGGTCGTCCTGGTGCCGCCGGAAGGGCTCGCGCTCTACGAGTCGCTTACCGGACGATCCGCCCGCTACGCCGCCGAAAAGTTCTCGCATTCCGCGGTGCGGTGCGAACAATGCGACAACGCCCTGTTGTGGATCCGTCCGGGCCGGGTCCGCTGCGAACAGTGCGATCCGATCATGAATCTTCCTCGCTCTCCCTACCCGCTCTGACCGCGCGCACGGCGCAGGCCGCAGTTCGGCGTTTTCCGCACTGATGCGGGAGTCTCGCCTCACCTGCGGTTCTTCGCGCGGGGATCACCCGCGCGGTGCCGGCCTGCCGCTGTAGGGGCTAGCGGCCACTGGCGCAGGTGGCCCCGGGAGCCACCGGGGGAATGGCGGAAGTTGCTGTGCCGCAAGTGTTCTCACCCTTGCTGTCCTTTGGTCCAATCGGCCTTCCCGGTAACGGCCCGCACTGCGCCACCGATGCCCGGCGTGGAACCGGGGCCGCGTGGCCTTGGGGGAGAGGCAGGAAAAAGCCATGTCCTTATCCGGTGCCTTCCGGCACAGATCCACCGCGGCGTGGGCACGGCTGCTCGCAGTCGTCGTCTTCGCCGCTGTCCTGGTCCCGGCGGTGGCCGTGCCGCGGGCCGTGGCGGAGGCGGTGGCGGCGGCTCCGGCGGTCGGGTTCACCGAGGTTCCGTCCGGCGCCTCGGTCGGCGAGCCCTACACGTTCTCCGGCACGGTCGGCGAGCCCGCGGCGGTCGCCGCGGTGGAGGTCTCCACGGACGGCGGCGCGCTGTGGCGGCCGGCCGGCTGGTCGGCCGGGGCGACCACGTGGACCTCCCGCTACACGCCCACCACCTCCGGCCAGGCGCAACTGCGGGTCCGGGCGCTCGACGCAGCCCAGGCCACGGTGAGCACCGCGTCGGCGACGCCCTCCGTCGCGCCGCGCACCTGCCCGTGCGGCCTGTGGGGTGACACGGACGCGCCGGGCGTCCCCGACCTCAGCGACGGCGCTGCCGTCGAACTGGGGCTGAAGTGGCGGTCCTCCACGTCCGGGTTCGTGCGCGGCGTCCGCTTCTACAAGGGGCCCGGCAACACCGGCACGCACACCGGCAGCCTGTGGAGCACCACCGGGGTCCGGTTGGCCACCGGCACCTTCACCAACGAGACGGCCGGCGGCTGGCAGACGCTGCTGTTCCCGTCGCCGGTCGAGGTCGAGGCCAACCGGACCCACGTCGTGTCCTACCTGTCGCCCACCGGGCACTTCTCCGCCGACACCGGCTACTTCGCCCAGTCCGCCCGCTACCTGGAGCCGTTGACCGGCGAGCGGTCCACGCCCGGCAACGGCAACGGCGTGTTCCACCCCGGCGGCGGTTTCCCCGACCAGACGGCGCAGGACGCCAACTACTGGGTCGACGTGGTGTGGGCGACCGAGCCCGGCGTCGACACCCGCGCGCCGGCGCTGACCGGCACCTCGCCGGTCGGCGGGGCGGGCAGCGTCGCGCTGTCCACGGCGTTGACCGCCTCCTACGACGAGGTGGTCGACCCGGCCGCCGTCGAGTTCTCGCTGACCGGCCCGGCGGGCCCGGTCACCGGTTCCACGACGGTGATCGGCGGCGGCTCCACCGCGCGGTTCGCGCCCTCCGCCGCGCTCACCGCCAGCACCACCTACACCGCCCAGGCGCGCGTCCGCGACGCCGTCGGCAACCCGACCGACTCGCACAGCTGGGTGTTCACCACCGGCGCGACCCGGCCGGCGGCCTGCCCGTGCACCGTCTGGGACGACTTCGCCACCCCGCTCGAACCGGCCACCGGCGACCCGGCGGCCGTCGAGCTCGGGGTGAAGGTCCAGTTCAACGGCCGGGGCGAGGTGTTGGGCGTCCGGTTCTACAAGGGCGCGGGCAACACCGGCACGCACACCGGCTCGTTCTGGTCGTCGACCGGCCTGCTGCTGGCTACCGGCACGTTCGCCGACGAGACCACGACCGGCTGGCAGACCCTGACGTTCCTCAACCCGGTGACCGTGCAGGCCAACACGACCTACGTCGTGTCGTACTTCGCGCCCCACGGCCGTTACGCGGTCGACCCGGACTTCTTCCGCGACCCGGCGGGCTACGGCGGCATCCGCGCGTTGCAGACCGGCGTGGACGGGGCCAACGGCGTGTTCCGCTACGGCGGCGGCTTCCCGACCGCGAGCCACAACCAGAACAACTACTGGGTCGACGTGATCTACCGCAACGGCCTCAACGGCGACCGCACCCCGCCGACCCTGGTCGCCGGCACGCCCGCCACGGACGCCACGGGCGTGCCCGTCGGCCGGTCGGTGTCGTTGACCTACAGCGAACCGATCGACCCGGCGTCGCCGCAGGTGTGGCTGACCGACCCGGGCGGCGTGAAGCTGCTCGGCACGTCACGGCTGTCCGAAGACCTGAAGACGGTCGTCTGGACGCCCAACGGCCGGCTGGCACCCGGGACGCGCTACACCGTGAACGCGCTCGCGGCCGACGTCAACGGCAACTCCTCCGCCACCACGTCGTGGTCGTTCACCACGCAGACCCGGGCCGACTGCCCGTGCTCGCTGTTCAGCACCGCGACCGTGCCGACCACGCAGTCCGTGGCCAGCCCGGTCTCCTCGGAGTTGGGCGTGCGGTTCCAGGCCGTCTACAACGGCAAGGTGACCGGCGTCCGGTTCTACAAGGGCGCGGCCAACACCGGTACGCACACCGGCACGCTGTGGGCCGCCAACGGCACGCGGCTGGCCACCGGCACGTTCGTCGACGAGACCACCGCCGGGTGGCAGACGCTGGCGTTCGCGACGCCGGTCGACATCCGCGCGGGCCAGGTCTACGTGGCGTCCTACACCGCCCCCAACGGCCAGTACGCCCTGGAGTCGAGCTTCTTCCAGCCGCGCGGCGTCGACTCGCCGCCGTTGTCGGCCGACCGCAACAACGGGGACAGCCCCAACGGCGTCTACGCGACCGGCGGAGCGTTCCCGACCACCAGCTACAACGGCAACCAGTACTGGGTGGACGTGGTCTTCACGTTCAGCGGCGACGTCGTGCCCCCGGTGCACAGCAGCCACACGCCGTTGACCGACGCCACCGAGGTCGACCTCACCGGCCCCGTCACCGCGTCCTTCGACGAGCCGATCGACCTGACGAACACCACGGTCACCGTCACCGACGGCGGTGGCGCGCGGATCGCGGGCAAGCTCACCCGCACACCGGACGGCCACACGGTCGTCTGGACGCCCGACGCGCGCCTGTCGGCCAACACCCGGCACACGGTCGTGGTCCGCGCCGCCGACGAGACGGCGAACTACGAGCCGCAGCCCACGACGTGGCGGTTCACCACCACGTCGACGCAGGAATGTCCGTGCTCGCTGTTCAGCAGCGCGGCCGTGCCCGATCTCGCGTGGGAACCGCTCGTCCACTACAACAACGTCGGGATCAGGTTCGCGCCGACCGTCGACGGCACGGTGACCGGCGTGAAGTTCCACAAGACCGGGTGGAACCCGGGCCCGCACACCGGCTCGCTGTGGGCGGTGGACGGCACCCGCCTGGCCACGGGCACCTTCACCGAGGAGACCGCGACCGGCTGGCAGACCCTCACGTTCGAGACGCCGGTGCCGGTGACCGCCGGAACGGACTACGTCGCGAGCTACACACCGGGCGCGCACCCGTCGCGGAGCAGGACCTACTTCGACGGGTACCGGGTGGACTCACCGCCGCTGACCACCCCGGCGACCGGGCCGACCTCGTACTACGCCGACGACAACGGGATGCCGACGATCTCGGCGGGAACGACGAACTTCTGGCTCGACGTGGTCTTCCGGCCGACCACGCGGTGAGCGACAAGGGATGACGCGCGCGGGCCCCGGAGGACGCTCGTCCTCCGGGGCCCGTCGTCGTGCGGCGTGCCAACCGGTCGTCACGCGGGGCGTCGGCCGGCCGACGCGCGGAGTGTCAGGCGTCGATCTGCTTGGCCTCGACGTCCCCGGTGACCGCGATCTTGCGCGGCTTCGCGCGCTCGGCGACGGGGATCCGCAGGGTCAGCACGCCGGTCTCGTAGTTGGCCCGGATCCGCTCGGCGTCCAGCGCCTCACCGAGGAAGAGCTGCCGGCTGAACTGCCCGCGCGGCCGTTCGGCCACCTGGTACTCGCGGTCGCCGGCGGCGGGGCGCTCGGCGCGCACGGTCAGCACGTTGCGCTCCACGTCGAGGTCGATCGACTCGGCGTGGACGCCCGGCAGGTCGAACTGGACGACGAACTCCTCGCCGTCGCGGTAGGCGTCCATCGGCACGGGGGCGGGACGCGCGGAGGTCCCGTTCGCACCGAAGAACTGCTGGGTGAGCCGGTCGAGCTCGCGGAACGGGTCGGTGCGCATCAACATCGTCACAGGTTCCTTCCACACCAGTCGGTCATGGTCGCGGCGGGTCGTCCGCGCCGCTCGTAGTTGCCAACGACCGACTCAACTTTCTTGTTCCCGTCCTTACAAGATTTTTGCCGACCGCTCTACCAGTACCGATACCCCGGCAACGGCCAGCCCGGCGAGGCTCAGCGCGACGCCGACCCATGCGGTCGACGTGTAGCCCCACCCGGCGGTGATCGCCAGACCGCCCAGCCACGCGCCCGCGCCGTTGGCGATGTTGAGCGCCGAGTGGTTCGACGAGGACGCCAGCGACGGTGCGTCCGGCGAGGCGTCCATCAGCCGGATCTGTAGCGCGGAGGCCAGCACCTGGGACACGAACCCGAGCAGGAACACCAGGCCGAACGCCATCACGGCGTTGGTCGCGGTCAGGCCGAACAGCGCCAGCACCGCGGTCACCGAGACCAGCGCGCCGAACACCGTTCCCATCACCGAGCGGTCCACCAACCGGCCGCCGAGCGTCGCGCCGACCGTCATGCCCAGCCCGAACACCGCCAGCATCCACGGCACCGCGCCGCCGGGCAGCCCCGTCACCTCGGTGGTCAGCGGCGCGATGTAGGAGTAGACGGCGAACATCCCGCCGAACCCGACCATGCCCGTGACCAGCGCGAACCACACCTGCGGGCGGCGGAACGCGCGCAGTTCGGCCCCCACGCCCGCGTTGCGCGCGGCGGGCACGTGCGGCAGCCACCGGGCCAGCGCGAGGGTGGTCACGACCGCGATCACGGCCACCGCCACGTACGCCGCGCGCCACCCGATCTCCCGGCCGGCGGCGGTCGCCACCGGCACGCCGAGCAGGTTCGCCAAGGTCAGCCCGACCATCACCCGGGCCACGGCGGTGCCGCGCCGCTCCGGCGGCACGAGGGAGGTGGCCACTACGGCGGCGATGCCGAAGTACGCGCCGTGCGGCAGGCCCGCGACGAACCGGGCGACCATCAGCAGGCCCGCGTTCGGGGCCAGCGCGGAGAGCGCGTTGCCGGTGGCCAGCGCGACGGTCAGCGCGAGGAGCAGGCCCTTGCGGGGCAGTTTCGCGCCCAGGGAGGCGATCAGCGGCGCGCCGACGACGACGCCGAGCGCGTAGAAGCTGATCGAGTGCCCGGCCGTCGGGATGGAGATGTCGAAGGTGCCCGCCATCTGCGGCAGCAGGCCCATGGTGGCGAACTCGGTGGTGCCGATCGCGAACCCGCCCAGGGCCAGGGCGGCCATCGCGGGCAGTCCGCCCCGGACGGCGGGCGCGGTGGACTCGGCGGTGGTGGCGGTCATCTCGCTCCCGTGGACGTGTCCCGTGTCGGCGCTGACCGCGACCGTTGGCGAATGGTGAGCACGATTGGTTAGCAACTGAAACGATTCTACCGGCCATTTCACCGGCCTCGGCCGTGCCGGTGCTCACAGCGTCGACGCGGTCGAGGTCCTGTCGTCGCTGATCGGCAGGGCGACCTGGTCCGCATCCGCGCCCGCGAGCCGGTCGGCCCGCGTTCTGCCCGGACTCCGAGCACCGCGGGCAACGGCGTCTGCTCCACGGAGAACCCTGCCGCCGCGCTTGGCGTTCGTGCCGTTCGCGCACGGCGCGCGCAAGCGCATCGGCCACCGGTTCAGCCTCGTGGAGGGCACTCTGGCGTCGGCGTCCGGCGTGGCGCGGTGTCCGCCGTGATCCGCCCGCGGCGGCTGCGGATGAGGGCCACCGCCCGCACGGTCGGGTGGTCCACCAATAGGGTCTGGGGGTGCCCATCGCATTCGACACGACCGGCCTCCAGCAGCAGGACCCGACGACCTGGGTGAACCCGGCGACCGGCGACCGGGTGAGCCTCCAGTACTTCGACCTGGTCCCGGACCTGCCGGCCGCGTTGGAGGACCTCCCCGGGCTGCGGCACGACCTGGCGGTGATCTACGGCGAGTCCGGCTGCCTCATCGAGGCGCACACCCTGCTGCTCGGCGGCGTGCCCGCGCTGTTCCAGGTGCTCAAGCTGCCCATCCCGAACCAGCCGAGCGGGCAGGTGTTCGTCGCGTCGTTCACCGTGCCGCGCGCCGGCTCCAGCGCGGTGCTGATGACGCAGGCGGTCGAGCGCGGCACGACCGGCGTGCGCGAGGCCGTCCTGGCGGCCCGGGTCGGCTTCGAGCGGTGGCTCATGCCGCACCCGTACGCGCCGGAGCTGAAGGGCCGGCTGCCATTCCACGCCGGCGACGACCCCCGCTTCGACCAGGAGTTCGCCGACCACCCGCTGACCCGGGTCCGGGCCTGGGCGCACCACGTGATCCGGACCGGCACCGTCGACCCGAGGTTCGCCGCCCTCCCGCCGTTCCCCGGCCCCGCCGCACCACCCGCACCCCCGCAGGCGGCACCGCCACAGCCGCTTGCTCCCCAGCAGCCGCCCGTGCCCCAGCAACCCGTCCAGCAGCAACCCGTCCAGCAGCAACCCGTCCAGCAGCAACCCGTCCAGCAGCAACCCGTCCAGCAGCAACCCGTCCAGCAGCAGCCCGTCCAGCAGCAGCCCGTTCAGCAGCAGCCGGTTCAGCAGGCCGCGCCGGCGACGGCCCCGGTGGCCGGTCCCGGGCCGGCGGTGGGGTCGACGCTGACCACGGTCGTGCCCGGCATCCCGATCGGCGGCTACCTGCCGCTGTGGGTGGGCGCGGAGTGCACGTTCTGGCGGATGCACGACCCGGCCGCCGTGCTCGACCTGCTCGGCCGGGGTCTGCTGGCGCGCAGCCCGTTGGGGGAGACCAGGTTCCGCGACCTGGTGGCGCTCGACCCGGACTCCTCCACCATCGTGCTGCTCAACCGCTACCGCTCCGACGACGGCGACATCGCCGCCGGCGTGGCCGAGTTGAGCCGGGTCAGCGGCCAGGAGGCCGACGACGGGATGAACCAGACCACGCTGGTCGACGCCTTCCAGTGGGTCGGCCAGGTCAGCGCGGCGGCCGCCGGGCGCGGCGAGTGCGTCACCGTCGAACCCGGTCAGCACGACGGCGAGATCCAGGAGCCGTACGTGCTGCTGGTCGTCCAGGAGTACGAGGGGCAACGGCTGTCGGTGGTGCAGACCGCGCCCGCCCCGCCCGCCGACGTGCCGCTGTGGGAAGGCCGGGCGTCGATGAGCGGCCCGGCCACGCCCGAGTCGATCGCCTCCGGCGGCCTGCTCGCGATGTACGCGATGGACACCTGGGGCGTGCACCCGCTGCACCTGTGCCTGACCTTCGGCCCGGTGCCGAACCTGGTGCGCGGAACCGGGTGATCACGAACTGGGCGGGCACGCTCGCCTTCACCCCGCGCCGCGTCGAGTCGCCGGACTCGGTGGACGCGCTGCGCCGGGTGGTCGCCGGTTCCGCCGCCGTGCGTGTGCTCGGCGCGGGGCACTCGTTCCGCCCGCTGGTGGTCACCACCGGCACGCTGATCAAGCTCGACGCCCTGCCGGCCGCGTTCACCGCCGGTCCGCGCGCGGTACGGGTCGGGGCGGGCGTCCGGCTGGCCGAACTCACCGCGCGGCTGCACGCCCACGGCCTCGCGCTGCCCGTCATGCCGTCCCTGCCGCACATCACGGTGGCGGGCGCGGTCGCGACGGCCACGCACGGCTCCGGCGACGCCCTGCGCCCGCTGTCCGACCTGGTCGAGTCGCTCGACCTGGTCACGGCGGACGGCGGCCTGGTCGTGCTGCGCCGGGGCGACCCGGAGTTCGGCGGCGCGGTGGTGTCGCTGGGCGAACTGGGCGTCGTGGTGGCGCTGGAACTCGCCGTGGTCCCGGCGTTCGACGTCGAGCAGCGGGTCTACGAGGACGTGCCGTTCGCCGTCCTGGTCGAGCGGTTCGACGAGGTGTTCGCGAGCGCCTACAGCGTCAGCGCGTTCACCAGGTGGCGGGGCGACGCCCGGCTGTGGGTGAAGCGCCGGGTCGCCGACCCGCCCGCCGACCTGGCGTGGGCCGGGCGGGAGGCGCGCGGCCCCCGGCACCCGGTGGACGGTCAGCCGGCGCGGCACTGCACGCCGCAGGCGGGGGAGCCGGGACCGTGGCACGAACGGCTCCCGCACTTCCGCGCCGGGTTCACCCCCAGCGTCGGCCGGGAACTCCAGTCCGAGTGGTTCGTGGCCCGCGAGCACGCCGTCGCGGCGCTGACCGCCGTGGCCGCGCTGGGGATCGGCGACCTCCTGCTGGTCTCGGAGCTCCGCACCGTCGCGGCGGACGACCAGTGGCTCAGTCCGGTCCACCAACGGTCGAGCGTCGCCCTGCACTTCACCTGGCGGCAGGACGACGCCGTGCCCGCGGAGATCGACCGGGTCGAGCGCGCGCTCGCGCCGTGGACGCCCCGACCGCACCCGGCGAAGCTGTTCCACCGCACTGACCCGACGCCGCGCCGGTTCGCCGACCTCCGGGCCCGGCTGGACCCGGCCGGGAAGTTCCGCGCGTCCGACGGCTGACCCGGCCCGGTGCCCTCGACGCCGTCAGAGGTCCAGCCCGTCAGAGGTCCAACCCGTCTGGGGCCCAGCACGGTCAGGTCGAGGTGCCCGAGCCGGGTGAAGTCGGCCAGGATGTCCATGGCGTTGACCAGGCCGACCGCGCCGTTGACCAGTGCCGGGCGGGCGTACAGCGCGAGCTTGGCGAACATGAGCGCGCGGCCCGCGACCTCCGGTGCGCCGCGCACCACCGAGGACATGTCGGGCTTGAGCGCGTCGAAGTCGCCGCCAGGAACGCGTCGACCACCTCGCGTTGGCGGCTCACGTCGTCCGGCGCCGGCGCGCCGGTCCGCACCCGCCGCCGCGCGCGACTGGCGAGTTGGCGCGCGGCGGTCGGGGTGCGGCCGACGATCGGTGCGATCTCGTCGAAGGAGACGCCGAACAGGTCGTGCAGGACGAACGCCAGCCGTTCGGCCGGTTTCAGCGTCTCCAGCACGACCAGCAGGGCGAGCCCGACCGGGTCGGCGACGACCGCCGCGTGCCCCGGGTCGTCGGCGCTGGTGACCACCGGGTCGGGCAGGTGCACCTCCAGCGGGTCCTCCCGGCGCGACGTGCGCGAGCGCAGCATGTCCAGGCAGACCCGGCCCACCACGGTGGTCAGCCACAGTCGTCTTCCTCCGATCGCGGTGCCGTCACCCCACCTGACGGACGGCACCGCCCCGATGTGACCGGGGGAGATCAGATCACCTGAGCCGGGCGAACCTCCGCAGGTGGTCGAGGTCCGGCACCAGGACGTCCCGCCGGTAGTGGCTGACCACGACGCCGGCCTTGCGCAGGTCGCTGAACGCCTTCTCGGCGGTGCGCGGCTTCATCCCGGCCATCGAGGCGAGCTCGACCTTGGTCAGCGGGATGCCGAGCGTCCAGCCGCCGCGCTCCTCGCGCCCGTAGGAGCCGACCAGCTCGGCCAGCACCCGGGCGACGCGTTCGGCGGCGGTGTGCGACAGGAAGTCCCGGCGGCGCTTGTTGGCCCAGCGGAGCTGGTCGTCGATCACGCTGATCAGCTCGACGAACATGTCGTTGCGGCGGTGCAGGAACGCCATCAGCTCGGCGCTGGTGATCAGCTTCGCCACGACGTCGCCGCAGGTCACGACGGTCGCCGAGCGCGGCTTGTGGTCCAGTGCCGCCATCTCGCCGACCAGGTCGCCCGCGACCCGGATGGCCAGCACGGCGGTGTCCCCGGCCTCGTCGGTGACCTGCACCTTCACCACGCCGTCGAGCAGCAGGAACGCGTGCGTGTCGTGCGCGTCCTGCTCGATGAGCTCCCGGTCGGCGGCGTAGCGCACCACCGTGCCGACGGTCAGCAGCTCCTGCCGGGTGTGGTCGCGCAGCCGGCCGAGCAGGCTGTGGTCGGGCCACTGGGGGTCGGTGGCCAGGCCCGAGCCGGGCGCGAGCAGCCGCGGCGGGTACTGCCGGGGGACCGCGCCCCGGGTCAGCGGGATGGCGGGCTTGGAGCGGGCGAGCAGCCGGGCGGCCTCCTCGACCGGCACGTGCACGTCCTCCAGCGCCCGGCGCGCGCCGAACTCGCCGGCCTGGGCCTCGCACGCCCGCAGCTGGCGGGCCAGCAGCCGGGCCGCCGGGTGCGACGTGCCGTGGATCGCGCAGGCCCGACCGGCCGCCGTGCGCACGGTGTCCAGCGCGCGCCGGGCCTGGGCCGGTGCGCCCTCGACCCGGGCGACCTCCAGTTCGGCGGCGGCCAGGTTCGACTGGGCGACCAGGGCGTTGGGGTGGTCCGGCCCGAGCTTGGCGACCGCGAGGTCGGCCGCGCCGCGCAGGCTGGGCAGCACGAGCTGCGCCTGCGCGGCGGAGCGCCGCACGCGGGCCAGCTCGAACTCGGCGGAGGCCAGGTTGGCGCGCGCCACGAGGGACTGCGGGTGGTGCGGGCCCAGCGCGGAGGTGGTCCGGTCGGTGGCCTCGCGCAGGTCGGCCAGGGCTTCGCCGACGTGGTCGGCCCCGCCCTGGTCGCGGGCGATCTGGAACCGGGCGGAGCGGAGGTTGATCAGCACGGTCAGCGTCTGCGGGTGGTCCGCGCCGAGCGTGGCGGTGGTGCGGCGGAGGTCGTCCTCGAGGGTGTCCGGGTCGTCCCCGAGGTCGGCGAGCAGGTCCGGCGAGGCCGGCAGGTGCTCGCCCACGGCGGTGGGCATGCGCTCCGCGTGGGCGCGCGCGACGCCGACGCCGATCGCGGCCGCCAGCGGGGCGGCGACGGGCTCGCCGGACCACTTGCCGCTCTCGGCGAGGACGTGCGTGGTGGCCATGGTGGCGGCACCGCCGGTCCACGGCCCGGCGATGTGCCGGCCGACCAGGTCGGACCGGCCGCGCGCGACCGCGACCAGCGCGCGCTGGTCGCGCACCTTGGCGGCTTCGTCGCTGCCCGGGTCGACCAGGTCGAGCATCGCGTCCAGCAGTTCCTCGCCGGCGTCGGCCGAGCCGATCCGGGTCAACGCGACCACGCACCGCAGCAGGCGGTCGACGTGGCGACGGGCGGTGATGGCGTCGAGCGTGTCCGCGAGCTCGACCGCCAGGTGGCGGGCCTCCCGCCGGTCCGGTGCGGATCGGGCCAGGACGGTTTCGAGTTCGACCACTCGGCTGTTCATTCCGGCACTCCAGGTGGCTGGTGGTTAGCATCCGGGGGGCATGGGGGCCGAGTCGTACTGCCGGCGTGGAATCGGTCCCCACAGCGCGGATATCGCGGTCTATGACGCTTCGTTAGCCCGACCGGTGACATCGTTACGGTAAGAATGGTCGGACGTTCGCCCGGGGCCGCAATAGTGCGGACGTGATCCCCCGCTATTCGTCGTCTGGGTCTGATATGAGCGATCGGGACGAATACCACGGTCCGCATTGGTAGCGCTCCCATGCAGTCTGCCCTGCGCGGCGTCGAAGCCCCAGCGTCGTGGTCGTGCGTCCAGTCGGGAATGTCGAGCGGGATTCGGCGACTGTAGTCACTGTCCGTGAACCGGGTCGGCGGAAGTGGGGGCGGTCGAGCTATTACCGATAAGTACTCATGAAATTCTCACGTGTTGTGCGTGCGTTGGTCACCCTTGTTCCGCTGCGCCGCGTGATCGCCGAAGACCACCCCGACGGAGCAACGCACCCGCACGTGGCACAGTTGGCCCCATGCGGGTGGGGGTGCTGGGGCCGTTGGCGGTCACCGTCGACGGCGCGCCGGTCGAGGTCGGTGGTTCGCGGGTGCGCGCGCTGCTCGTCCGGCTCGCGCTCGGCGTCGGCCGGACCGTCACCGTGGAGGAGCTGGCCGACGCGCTCTGGCCGGAGGACAAGCCCGCCGACGAGGTGGGCGCGGTGCGCTCGCTGGTCTCCCGGCTGCGCCGCGCCCTGCCCGACCCGGCCGCCCTGCGCTCGGCGCACAGCGGCTACTGCCTGGACCTCCCGCCGGACGCGGTCGACGCCCACCTGTTCGACCGGCTGGCCCGCGAGGCGCGGCGCGCCCTGGCCGCCGGCGACCCCCCGACGGCCCGCCGGCTCGGCCGCGAGGCGCTGGACCTGTGGCGCGGGCCGGCGCTCGCCGACGTGGCGGGCCTGCCGTTCGCGGTCGGCCACGTCGCGGGCCTGGACGAGGCCCGGCTGGCCGCGTTCGAGGACGTCGCCGCCGCCGAGCTGGCCGCCGGCGACGGCCGGCACCTGGTCGCCGACCTGACCGAGCTGGCCGCCCGGCACCCGCTGCGCGAGCGGGTGCAAGCGCTGCTGCTGCGCGCGCTGTTCGCGGCCGGCCGCCCGGCCGAGGCGCTGGCCGGGTACGAGGAGGTCCGCCGCCGGCTGGCCGACGAGCTCGGCGCGGACCCCGGCCCCGAGCTGCGCGCGACGCACCGGGAGCTGCTCCGGGCCGAACCGCCCGACCAGCCCCGCACCGGCAACCTGCGGATGCCGCTGACCAGCTTCCTGGGCCGGGCGGGCGACCTGGAGCGGGTCGCCGACCTGCTGGGCCGGCACCGGCTGGTCACCCTGGTCGGCCCCGGCGGCGCGGGCAAGACCCGGCTGGCCACCACCGCCGCCGCCCGGCTGCCGCAGGTCGTCTGGCTGGTGGAGCTGGCCCCGGTGACCGACCAGGGCGACGTGGCGGCCGCCGTGCTCGGCGCGCTGGGCCAGCGCGAGCTGCGCACCGCGCAACGCCCGGTCGGCCGGCTGGACGCGATGGGCCGGCTGGTGGAGTCGCTCTCGCGCACCGAGGCCGTGCTCGTGCTGGACAACTGCGAGCACCTGGTGGACGCCGCCGCCCGGTTCGCCGACGAGCTGCTGGGCCGCTGCCCGCTGCTGCGCGTGCTGGCCACCAGCCGCGAACCGCTGGGCGTGTTCGGCGAGGCGATCGTGCCGGTGCCGCCGCTGGACGACACCACCGCCGTGCGGCTGCTCGCCGAGCGCGCCGCCGCCGTGCGCCCCGGGTTCGAGGTCACCGACGCCAACCGGCCGGTGCTGGCCGAGACCTGCCGCCGGCTCGACGGCCTGCCGCTGGCCATCGAGCTGGCCGCCGCCCGGCTGCGGTCGCTGTCGCCCGAGCAGCTCGCCGGCCGGCTGGACGACCGGTTCCGGCTGCTCACCGGCGGCAGCCGCACCGCGATGCCGCGCCACCAGACGCTGCGCGCGGTCGTGGCGTGGAGCTGGGACCTGCTCGACGACGCGGAACGCGCGTTCGCCGAGCGGCTGGCCGTCTTCCCCGCCGGCATCGACCTGGAAGCCGCCGAGCACCTGGTCGGCGAGGACGCGTTCGACCTGCTCACCGCCCTGGTCGACAAGTCGCTGCTGCACCCGGTCGACGGCGGGCGCTACCGGATGCTGGAGACGATCCGCGAGTACGGCCTGGAGCGGCTCGGCGAGCGCGGCTGGATCGGCGCGGCCCGGACCGCCCACGCCGAGTACTACCGGGACTTCGCCGAACTCGCCGAACCGCACGTGCGCGGCAAGGAGCAGCTGGCGTGGATCGCCCGGCTCGACGCCGAGCGGGACAACGTGCTGGCCGCCCTGCACTTCGCGGCCGACAGCGGCGACGCGGACACCGCGGTCCGGATCGCGGCGGCGATGAGCATGTTCTGGACCGTGCGCGGCAACCGGGCCGACTCGGTCGGCTGGCTCCGACTGGCGCTGGACGTGCCGGGGGAGTCGCGCCGGGTGGCCCGGCAGGTGGTGGCGGCGTTCCTGCTGCTCAACAACGCGATCTCGGGCGGGTTCCGCAACCTGGACGAGCAGGTGCCGCAGATGCAGGCGCTGGCCGAGTCGGTCGAGCCCGACCACCCGGTGCTGGTGCTGCTGGAACCGCTGGTCGGGCTGTTCCTGGACCGGACCGACCAGGCGCTGGCGGCGATCGACGCCCGGCTGGACCACCCGGACCCGTGGACCCGGGCGATGCTGTGGGCGGTGCGCGGCGCGCTGCGGGAGAACGTCGGCGACATGGCCGGCGCCCGCGAGGACATCGAGGTGGCCATCACCGGCTTCCGCGAGGTCGGCGACCGCTTCGGCCTGTCCCAGGCGCTGACCGGCGTGGCCGAGGCGCGGCTGGCGTTCGGCGACGCGCAGGGGGCGCGGGCGGCGCTGGAGGAGTCCGTGCGGATGCTGCGCGAACTCGACCCCGACGACGACGTCACGCACGAGCGCGTCCAGCTCGCCTGGATCCACGCGCTGCTCGGCGACGTCGAGCGGGCGAAGGAGGAGGGCCGCCGGCTCAGCCGGCCCTCGCCGGGGCCGTGGTCCGCGCGCGGGGCGGCGTTCGCCCGGGTCATGCTCGGCGACCTGGCCCGGTACGAGGGCGACCTGGCGGAGGCGGGCCGGCAGTACGAGACGGCGTCGGTGCTGCTGTCCGAGGCGCCGTTCGTCGTGCCGCAGTTCGTGGCGCTGATGCGCGCCGCGCACGCCCAGTTGGCCGTCGCGCGCGGCGAACCGGCGACGGAACTGGTGCGCGAGGGCGCGGAGCAGGCCCAGTTGTCCCAGGACATGCCGGTGTTGGCGCGGGTGGCGGTGGCGGGCGCGGCGGTGCGGCTGTCCGAAGGCGACTCGTCGGCGGCGGCCACCCTGCTCGGCGCGGCCGAGCAGTTGCGCGGCGCGCCGGACGCGCTGCACCTGGACGTCGTGCGGCTGTCCGAAAAGCTGCGTGCGGACCTGGGCGACGCCGCGTTCGACCTGGCCTACGCATCCGGCCGCGCGATGGACCGCGAGACCGCGATCGCCCTGACCACCCTGCCCGACTGACCTACCCCACGCGCGAGGCCGCGCTTCGGGCAAGAGGTTCGCGCGGCCAGGCTTCGAACCCACCGGCCCGGAGCGGGGGACTCTCGCGCGCAAACACGCGTCGAGCCGGCCCTCAGCGGAAGGCCGGCTCGGACGGGCGCGGGTCAGGCGCGGCGGCGGTACGCGCGGACCGCCAGCGGGGCGAACACGACCACGAACACGGCCGACCACAGCAGCGTCCACAGCACCGGTCCCGCCACCGGGCCGCCGATCATCAGGCCGCGCGCCGCGTCCATCACGTGCGTGATCGGGTTGACCTCGACCCACGACCGCAGCCACGACGGCAGCGTGTCCGCCGGCGCGATCATGCTGGTGCCGAAGGTCAGCGGGAACAGCACCAGGAACGCGATGCCCTGCACCGCCCCCGGCTCCCGGACCAGCATGCCCACCAGGACGAACGCCCAGCTCAGGCTGAACGCGAACAGGATCACCAGCAGGCACGCGGCCAGCGCCGGCAGGAACCCGGTCTCCACCCGGAAGCCCAGGATCGAGCCGAACACCAGCAGCGACACCACCGCCACCACGTACCGGATCAGGTCGCCCAGCACCGAGCCGATCAGCGGCGCGGACCGGCCGATCGGCAGGCTGCGGAACCGGTCGAACACGCCCTTGCCGATGTCGGTGTTCAGGTTCACGCCGGTCGCCATGCCGCCGAACAGCGTGGTCTGCACCATGATCGCGGGCAGCAGCGTCTGGAGGTAGTCGTGCGTGGAGCCCGCCACCGCGCCGCCCAGCAGGTACACGAACAGCACCACGAAGATGACCGGCTGCAACGTGACGTCGAGCAGCTGCTCGGGCGTGCGCACCGTCTTGATCAGGCTGCGCTTGGCCAGCGCCAGGCTGTGCCGGGCCAGCCCGAACCGCCGGTGCTCGACCCGTGCCGGGATGGTGCGTTGCGCGGTCATGGTCATGCCGCGTCCTCCTCTTCGGTGTGCCGCCCGGTGAGCGTGAAGAAGACCTCGTCCAAGCTCGGCAGCCGCAGCGACAGCTCCGTCACCGAGATCCCCAGCACGTCGAGCCGCTTGACCACCTCGGTGAAGGCGGCGTCGCCCTCCACCGGCACGGTCACCACGCCCCGGCTCGGCGACTCGGGCTGGTTGCCCGACACCGCGGCCAGCACGGCGGCGGCGTCGGCGAGCCGGGCCTGGTCGGCGGGGCGGACCAGGATGGTCTGGCCGCCGACCACGCTCTTGAGCGAGGCGGGCGTGCCGTGCGCGATGACCCGGCCGTGGTCGATCACCGAGATCTCGTCGGCCAGCGCGTCGGCCTCCTCCAGGTACTGGGTGGTCAGCAGCACGGTCGCGCCGTCCGCGACCAGCGTGCGCACCACGTTCCAGATGTCGTCGCGCTTGGCCGGGTCCAGACCCGTGGTGGGCTCGTCCAGGTAGATCACGTCCGGCCGGCCGACCAGGCTCGCGGCCAGGTCCAGCCGCCGCCGCATCCCGCCGGAGTAGGTCTTGGCGGGCCGCCCGGCGGCCTCGGCCAGGTCGAAGTCGGCGAGCAGCTCGGCCGCCCGCGCCTTGGCCTCGGCCGTGCGCAGGTTCAGCAGCTGCCCGATCAGCACCAGGTTCTGGGTGCCGGTGAGGTCCTCGTCGACCGACGCGTACTGGCCGGTCAGCCCGATCATCCGGCGCACCTTGGCGGCGTCGCGGACCACGTCGAGCCCGCCGACGGCGGCCCGGCCCTCGTCGGGGCGCAGCAGCGTCGCGAGGATCCGGACCGCCGTCGTCTTGCCCGCGCCGTTGGGCCCGAGCACCCCCAGCACCGTGCCGGTCCGGGCGGCCAGGTCGATGCCGGCCAGCGCGGTGGTCTTGCCGTACCGCTTGACCAGGCCCTCCGCTTCGAAGGCGTAACTCATCTCGTCTGCACGTCCTCTCGTCGGGGGAGAGCGTGCGCGGCGGGCATGTCATCGACCGGGCAGACGCGTGTCAGGCCGTGCCACGACCTGCCCGCGCCCTGGCACGGGGGTCCTCAGTGGACGCGACCCCGCACGTCCGCCCTTCGCAGTGGCCACAGTGGATCCCCCGGCTCCGGTGATCGGGTGCACTGGTGCGCGAGGCTCGCGCGACGATGTCGGCCGTCCTCGCCCTGGCCACGATCGTCGCGCGGTGGGACTCCACCCGGCGCACCCGGACCGCCACCCCGGCCGGCCGGGACCGGAGCGGGGCCGGTCCGGTGAGGTGACCCGTGACCTACGGCCACGGCGTCCCCTAGCGTGGTGCCCGCCCGGAACCTCTCGCAGAGAAGGTGAACCTTGCTCACCACCAACTACACCCCCGGCGTGCCCAACTGGATCGACCTCGGCAGTCCCGACATCGACGGGGCGGTCGCGTTCTACACCGGGGTGTTCGGCTGGGAATTCCAGTCCCTGGGCCCGGAAGCGGGCGGCTACGGCTTCTTCCGGCAGGACGGGAGGACCGTCGCCGCGCTCGGCCCGCTGACCGACGGCGAGGCGGTCGCCGCGTGGACCGTCTACTTCCAGACCGCCGACGCCGACGCCACCGCGAAAGCCGTGGTCGAGGCGGGCGGCAAGGTGCGGGTGGACCCGTTCGACGTGTTCACCAACGGCCGGATGGCCCAGCTCACCGATCCCGGCGAGGCGGAGTTCGCCATCTGGCAGCCCGGCGACACCGACGGCCTGGACCTGGTCGGCGCACTCGGCTCGCTGAGCTGGGTCGAACTCCAGAGCCCGGACGTCGAGGCGGCCCAGGCGTTCTACCGCGCCGTGCTCGGCTGGACCGCGGCGCGGACGCCGGTCGCGGGCGGCCAGTACACCGTGTTCACCCCCGCCGGCGGCGGCGAGAACAGCGAGGTCGCCGGGGTGGCCGAGGTGCCGGAGGGACACCCGCCGCACTGGCTGCCCTACTTCGAGGTGGCCGACGTCGACGCGGCGGCGGTGCGGACCGAGGAGTTCGGCGGCACGGTCGTGCTGCCGGCGGTCGACGTCGACGGCGTGGGCCGGCTCGCGTGGCTGGCCGACCGGTACAGCGCCAAGTTCGCGGTCGTCACCAGCGTCCCGGCCTGACCTGGGACAGCCGGGGACCCGCCGCCGGGGTCCCCGGCGACAGTCGTAGCGCCGGACCCGCGTCCGGCCGAAGCTGTTGCTCTGCGTGACGAACTGAGACGCCTTCGCTACCCGCTGTGTCCGCAATTCCAGGGGTAGTGCGTTCAGGGGACGTTGCTTGTTGGTCGAGACCACCCGTTGCTAGCGTGCCGACGTCGCTGCCCGGCCGGGATGGACACCAGGACTGCGCCACGGCGCCCACCTGGACAGATGTGCCACCACATCGCACCCCCGCGCGTCCGTCGGGGGTTGTTCCCGACCACCGCAGGAAGGCAGTCGATGACCGTCGCGCACGACGACCCGCACGTGACCGGGCTGTTCGAGCGGATGGCCGCCCTGGTCACCGACCAGGCCGGCGATCCGGCCGCGATCCACGAGGAGCTCACCGAACTGGCCGTGGCCAACGCCCCGGACGTGGCGCGGTACTGGAAGCAGGTCGGCACCGGGGTGGGGGTGCCCGACACCGCCTACAAGGACGGCGGCCCGCACCTGTTCCCGGACGAGCCGCCGGTGCGGGTGTTCCGGACCAGCGGGACGACCGGCTCGGTCCGGGGCGTGGTCCGCTACTCCCGGCTCGGCCTGGTGCTCAAGGGTCTGGCGGTCAAGGCCAACGCCCGCCGCCACCTCCTGGTCGACGGGGTGAGACCCGTCGTGGTCCGGTTCGCGCCGACCGAGCGGGCCGCGCCGGACATGGCCATCGCGTTCGACATGGCCCGCATCCAGGAGGAGTGCGGCGACCCGGAGCTGAGCACGGCGGTGATCGGCGCGTCCGGTGTGGACTACCCGCTGCTGGCCCGGACGCTGGACGCGGCGGTCGCCACGGGACGCCCGGTGGTGCTGATCGGCGCGACCTTCGCCTTCGTCAACATCTGCGACCGGCTGGAGGCCGAGGGCCGGCGGTGGGAGCTGCCGGCCGGGTCGCGGATGTACGACGGCGGCGGGTTCAAGGGCCGCTCCCGCGTGGTGCCGGTGGACGAGCTGCGCGCCACCGTCCGCCGGGTGTTCGGCGTCGGGGGCTTCGGCAACATCTTCGGCATGACCGAGCTGGCCAACCAGCACTTCGACGGCGCGGACGTGCCGGTCGGACCGCTGGGGGAGCGGCCCAAGGAGTCGCGGCCGGTCGCCGGGCCCCGGGTCCGCGACCCGCGCACCCGCGAGTACCTCGCGCACGGCCCGGGACTGCTGGAGATCACCGACCTGTCGTTGCTGGACCGCCCGCACGTCCTGCTGACCGGCGACGTCGGCATCGCCACCGCGCACGGCGTCGCGATCGCCGGGCGGATCGCGGGCAGCACCAGCCGGGGCTGCTCGCTGTCGCTGGACGAGATGACCGGGGGCCGCTGACCGATGAGCGTGTCCTGGATCCCCGAGCACGTCACGGGCCCGACCGAGCCGTTCACCCTCACTTCCGGGCCGCACGCGTGGCACGGCGCGCGCCCCACCGACTGGGCCGCAGTCGGAGCCGACCTGCGCCGGGCGCATGAACGGCTGCGCGAACTGCCGGTGCGCCGGATCGTCGACGCCCTCGACCTGGCCGCCGCGCGCTGGGCCGACCGCGACTTCCCGGAGCGCCGCGCGGCCGTGGCCGCCGCCGCGCAGGTCACCGGCATGTCCACCGAGACCGTGGACCGCGCCCTGGACTCCGAACTGGGCACCCTGCGCGCACCGTCGCTGATCGCCGCCCTGCAACGGGAACTGGGCGACCCGGAGGTGCTCGACGGCTTCCGCGCCGGCACCACCGCGATCGGCCCCCGGGTGGTGCTGGCGGTGTTCTCCGGCAACGTCCCCGGCCTGCCCGCCCGGTCGCTGGCGCGGGCGCTGCTGGTGAAGGCCGCGCTGATCGCGAAGATCCCGGCCAAGGAACCGAACTTCACCGCCGCGTTCCTGCGCACGCTGCACGAGGTGCAGCCGCTGCTGGCCGACGCCGTGGTGGCGACCTACTGGGGGCGGGCCGACGACGCCACGATGTCCGCCGCGCTGGAGCAGGCCGACGCCGTCGTCGCCTACGGCAGCGACCAGGCGTGCGCGGCGGTCCGGGCGAAGGTCGCGCCGCACCAGATCTACGAGGAGCACGGCCACAAGCTGTCGTTCGGCGTGATCGGCGACGAGTACTTCCGGCTGCACGGTCCGGTGGAGGTGGCCCGCCGGATCGCCGCCGACTGCAGCGACCTCGACCAGCACGCCTGCCTGTCCCCGCAGGTCTACCTGGTGGCCGCGCCGCACGCCCGTGCGGTGGCCGAGCACGTGGCGCACGCGATGCGCCGCACCGCCGCGGACTGTCCACCCGGGACGGTGGCCGACCACGACGCGACCGTGCTGCAACACCGCAGGCTGGTCGCCGAGTGGCGGGCGGCGAGCACGCCCACCGGCGAGGTGTGGGCCGCCGACGGTCTGGAGTGGACCGTCGTGCTGGACGACGAGCTGCTCCCGCTCAGCGGCGCGGGCAACCGGGTGGCGCGGATCGTCGCGGTGCCCGACGTGGCCGCCGCGGTGGACGTCATGCGGCCTTACGCCCGTTACCTGCAAAACGTCGGATTGGGTGCGGTGGGCGAGGAGTTCCGGCGTGCCGCCGAAGAACTCGCCCGGCTCGGGGCCAGCCGCCTGGCCGAACCGGGCACGATGAGCCGAGCCGGCATGGAATGGCGGCACGACGGCCAGCCGCGCATCGCGGGCCTGCTGCGCTGGTGCGACGTGGAGCACGGCAACTGGTCCACCGCGGTGCCGGCGGGGGTCGTACCCTGATCCCGCAGTCGCACGGAATTTTTCGTCGTGCACGGGTCCCCGCCCCGCGCGGGCGGGGCCCGGTCATCGCTGGGGGAAGGGACGACAATGTCCACATTGGGCACTGGTGCGCGCTTCGGGCTGGGAGAGCAGGACGTCCGCCGCATCGCGGACACCGTGGAGTTCGTCCGCGCGACACCGACCGGTGACGCGCTCGACGCCGTGCTGCCGGGGACGGACCTGGCTCGCCACCTCGACTTCGTGCACAGCGCTTTACTCGTCACCGCGCCGTCGGCCGACGACGTCGTGGCGGGTCTGGTGGAGCTGGGCGTGACGCCGCGCGAGCCGACGCCGAGCGTCGTGGTGCGCGACCGGTTGGCGCGCCGGCTGGGCCGTGCCGACCTGGACGTGCGGATCGTGCGCGGCGAGGTCGGGACCGGGTCGCGGGAGCTGGAGCTGTTCGTGCTGTGCGGCGACTTCCCGGCGGTGCCGGGCGGCGAGGACGAGTCGCACCTGGCGTTCCGCGCGCTCAGCGACGACGACGTGGTGCTGCGCGGGGTGTACGAGTCGCTGGTCGACGCGGGGCTGGTCGCGGACGGCGGCGGGTACAACAAGCACGAGGACGTGACCGTCCTGTACTTCCGCGGCGAGCGGCGGATGGAGCTGACCGTGCCGGGGCAGCGGGAGTCGTTGCTGCTGCGCCACGTCGGCCGGCCCGACCAGGCCAAGCGGGACATGCTGCACCTGATGAGCGGCGCGTGGCGGACCCGGTCGCTGGCCGTCGCGGCGGAGTTGGGCGTGGCCGACCTGATGGCCGACGGCGCGCGCACGACCGCCGAACTCGCCGCCGGGACGGGGTCGGTGCCCGACAACCTGCACCGGGTGCTGCGGTACCTGGCCGCGCTGGGCGTCTTCGGCGTCGACGGCGACTCGTGGACGCTGACCCCGTTGGGCGAGCTGTTGCGCAGCGACGTCGACGGGTCGCAGCGCGACCTGGCGCGGCTGTACGGCGGGATGTTCTACCGGTCGTTCGGCGCGCTGGAGCACACCGTGCGGACGGGGGAGTCGGCGTTCACGCACGTGTTCGGCGCGGACCCGTTCGACCACTTCGCGGCGAACCCGGCGGACGCCCGGCTGTTCGAGAGCGCGATGGCCTCCGCCACGGCGTTCCTCAAGATCGTCCCGGCGGCGCTGGACCTGCCCGCCGAGGGGCTCGTGGTGGACGTGGCGGGCGGCGACGGCCACCTGCTGGGGTTCGTGCTACAGGCCGTGCCGGGGTTGCACGGGGTGCTGTTCGACCGACCGCACGTGATGGAGTCGGCGCGGGCGGTGCTGACCGGCTACGGGTGCGCAGAGCGGGTCGGGTTCGCGTCGGGGGACTTCTTCGCCGACCCGGTGCCGTCGGGCGGGGCGGTGTACCTGCTGTCCCGGATCCTGCACGACTGGGACGACGAGAGGTGCGCGGTGATCCTGGCCAATGTCCGAGCGGCCGCCGAGCCGGGCACGCCGCTGGTGATCATCGAGCGCCCAATCCCGGAATCGCACCTGGAGATGCTGCCGCTGGCGTGGGACGTGCACATGATGGTGAACAACGTCCACGGCCGTGAGCGCACCCTGGGGGAGTACCGGGAACTGTTGTGCGCCAACGGTTTTGAGCTGGTCGAGAGTCGGCCGCTGCCGTTGGACATGGCGGTGCTGGTGGCGCGGGCGATCTGATCTTCTATTCGCTTTATGACTTCAGTGCTGAATAAAAGTGACTACCTGTCGGTCATCGGCTGGTGGTGCTCGTCGTGGGCTTTCCGAACACCGCCCGCATCGATGCGCCTGGTGGTGCGGCAGGGTCCGGTGAGACGTCCGGCGTCACCGGGGGGCGGGCGTGCCGCCACGTCCGGTGCCGGTGGGCCTACTGGCTGTCGCGCTCGGCGGACGGCCGTTCGAAGCGGCTGCCGCGGGTTCTGCGCAGCGACTCGAAGTGGCCGTGGTTGCGCGCGACGGTGAGCCGGTCGCGCAGCCGCGCCACGGCCAGGCGGAGCCGGGACTCGACCTCCACCGGGTCTACTTCGTTCTCCGGATCGGTGCCTCGATGGTTCACCTGGCTGCATTACCCGAGGTTGCCGTGTGCCAAACAGCCGCTCCGGTTGGTCCGGGTGACCGTGCTCACGGTCCAGTGGTCGGGAATGCGTTTCGTCGCGGGGTGGGCGGGTGAGCAGGATTGGCGGCGTGGCCGCTGTGACTGAAACCGTCGTCCCGTCCGGTCCCCGTTCGTTCCTGCCGTTGTTGGCGGTGAGCCTGCTGACCGGGGTCGGGTACGCGCTGGCGGGTCCGTTCCTGTCGTTGTTCCTGATCAAGGAGTTGGGGGCGGGTCCGTTCGCGGTGGGCGCGTTCCTGTTGGCGATGCCGTTGGCGGCGGTGGCGGTGAGCACGGTGCTCGGCCGGTGGTCGGACGGCCGGGCGGTGCGGCGCGACTTGATCGTGTCGGCGTCGCTGGCGGGCGCGGCGGCGTTCGGGCTGTTCGCGGTGCTGCGGAACTACTGGCTGTTGCTGGTGGTGGCGTTGTCGTTGTCGGCGGTGGCGTCGTGCCTGATGCCGCAGACGTTCGCCTACGCGCGGCAGTCGTTGGAGCGGTCGGGTTCGGGGCGCGGGGCGTTCGCGATCAGCGCGGTGCGGACGATGGTGTCGGTGTCGTGGGTGGCGGGTCCGCCGGTGGCGGCGCTGCTGATCGACGCGAGCGGGTTCACCGGGCTGTTCGTGGTGGCGGCGGGGGTGTACCTGGTCGCGGCGGTGGTGACGGCGTTGACGTTGCCGGAGCTGGGGGTCGGCGGGGCGGAGTCGACGCCGGCGGCGGGGTCGGGGCTGCGGCGGGAGGTGGTGCTCTCGGCGGTGGCGTTCGTGCTGTTGCAGGGTGCGACGTCGGTGGGGGTGTACGCGCTGCCGCTGTACCTGACCGACGTGCTGGGCGGGTCGACGTCGGACGCGGGGCTGGTGCTGGGGTTGTGCGCGGCGTTGGAGATCCCGTTCATGCTGGGGTTCGGTGCGCTGGCGATGCGGGTCGACTACCGGCGGCTGGTGTTGGCCGGTGGCGCGTTGGCGTTGGCGTACTACGGGGTGATGGTGGTGACGACGGCGACGTGGCAGGTGGCGGCGGCGCAGGTGTTGCACGCCGTGGTGATCTCGGCGGTGATGGGCGTGGGGATCTCGTACTTCCAGGACCTCGTGCCGGATCGGCCGGGGTACGCGACGACGATGTTCACCAACACGGCGAAGGTCAGTGCGATGCTGGCGGGCCCGTTGTTGGCGTTGTCGCAGGTGCTGGGGTATCGCAGCGCGTACGCGATCGGGTTGGGCCTGTCGGTGGTGGGGCTGGGGTTGTTGCTGGTGGCCCGGCCGCGGTCGGGGTGACGGGGCGGATCGGCCCGCGAGGTTGCCGCCGGCGCGCGTAGTGGTGCGATCGACCCCGGCTTGTCCGCTGTTCGAGGGAGACGCCGGCTGCTCCGGTTGCTAGACCTGTGCCCTCGGGGAGGGGGCGGGATGCCGGGTTCGGACGGTCGGCGGATCGGTGGCAAGGGCGGCGGGAGCAGCAAGGGCAAGCCGAAGGGCGCGGGTGGTGCGGCCGCGGTGGTGCTGGCGGGTGCGGTGGCGATGGGCGCGGTCGGCTCCGGTGGGCTGGGCGGGGCCGGTGGTGGTGCGGGTGGGGGAGTGGCGGACGGTGCGGCCGCGCGGAGCGTGTCGGCGCGGAAGGTCGAGGGGCAGCGGGCGGCGCGCAAGGGTGATGTGGAGGGCGCGTGGCAGCGGCTGGGTATGCGGGGCTGGCGGCAGACCGTGAAGCAGCAGGCGGAGTGCGTGGTTGCGTCGTTCGGGCGGGTGCAGGAGTACTTCCGGGGGACGCGGTGCGCGTCGATGGACCGGGTGTTGTTCGCGGTGGTGGACGGTGCGGGGAACACCGCGGTGGTGTCGGTGGTGTGGGTCGGGTTCGGGTCGGCCGGTGACGCGGCCGGGTTCAAGTCGGTGATCGACCAGCACGGCAGCGGTGACGTGAGGCCGTTGGGCGGCGCGGCGCTGGGGTTGGCGGAGGTGTCGTTCACGGGGCTGAACTACGGGTCGGACCGGGACGGGAAGACCGTGGTGGTGGCGGAGGCGGAGCGGATCGGGGGCTCGGTGGACCCGGCGGTGCTGGACGCGCTGGCGGAGGTGGCGGCCTGCCTGCCCCGGCCGTGAATGCGGTTGTCGGCTGTCGCGGCCCGGCAATACGGTGCCGTGGTGGATCTTTTCGCGGACTCGTGGGCGGCGTTGCTGACGGCGGTGGCCGAGACCCCGGACGAGGACTTCGGCGCGCCGTCGGGCTGCGCCGGGTGGCTGGTGCGGGACCTGGTGTGCCACCTGGTGATCGACGCGCAGGACGTGCTGATCACGCTGGCCACGCCGGTCGACGCGGAGCCGACCGTGGACGCGGTGACGTACTGGAACCTGGTCGCGCCGCCGACCGGCGACGATCCGTTGGACGCGTTGATCCCCCGGCTGGCGGCGGCCTACGGCGACCCGGCGTTGCTCAAGTTCCACTTGGACGACGTGGGGTCGGCGGCCGGGCGCGCGGCGGCGCTCGCGGATCCGGTCGTCCGGGTCGGCACGCGGGACGAGGTGCTGACGGTGGCCGACTACCTGTCGGCGTACGTGCTGGAGTGGACGTTGCACCACCTGGACCTGGTCGCGCACCGTCCGTCGGCGGCGGGCCCGTCGGAGCGGGCGCTCGCCGCGGCCCGGTCGGCGCTGGAGCGGATCGCCGGTGTCACGTTCCCGGCGTCGTTGCCCGACCGGGACGTCCTGCTGGTCGGCACCGGCCGTCGCGGGCCGACGGACGCGGAGGTGGCGGCGTTGGGCGGGATCGCCGAGCGGCTGCCGTTCGTGGTGGGCTGATCAGGTTCAGTCGGCTTTTGACGGCGGGCGGGGTTCGTGGTCGCAGTTGGCCCGGCCGGCCAGTTCGGAGCGTTTGACCGTCGGGCGGGACCGGCCGCACTCGACCGGGGTGGGGTCCACGATCCAGCCCGGGTCGGTTCACCGGTCGGTCGTCACAGACTGATCTTGACCACCCTTCGTCAAGGCGGTCTGGAAGGCGGCTTTGCGGGCGGCGCGGCGCAGGGTGCGCAGCAGGACGGGGCCGGTGACCAGGACCAGGACGGTGGTGGTGACGGCGCGGCCGATGTCCCAGCCCAGCGAGGTGGCGAGGCTGAACGCGACGAGCCGCACGAGGTTGTCGAGGAGGGCGCCGCCGGGCTGGAACGACAGGCCGGTGCTGCCGGCGGAGAGCGCGAACGGCCAGAACGACAGGTTCAGCAGCAGACCGTAGAGCAGGGACGCTAGGGCGGCGTAGCCGGCGAGCAGGGCGAGTTCGGCGCGGCCGGTCAGCCGGGGGAGCAGGCCCGCGCCGAGGGCGACCCAGGCGGCGGCGAGCATCTGGTAGGGCAGCCACGGTCCGATGCCGCCGGTCAGCAGCGCGGAGGCGAACAGCATCGTGTTGCCCAGGACGAACCCGAAGCCCGGACCGAACACCCGGCCGCCGAGGACGAGCAGGAAGAACACGGTCTCGATGCCGGCGGTGCCCGCGCCGAGCGGCCGGATCGCCGCGCCGAGCGCGGAGAGCACGCCGAGCATGGCGATGGCCTTGGCGTCCATGCCGCCTTCGCTGATCTCGGCCAGCACGACGGCCAGCACCAGCGGGAGCAGCAGCGCGAAGGTCCAGGGGGCGTCGGTGCCGTGGGCGATGCCGGCGGCGGGGTCGACCAGCAGCGGCCAGCCGAACGCGGCGACGCCGATGATCCCGGACGCGGCCAGGGCGAGGGTGGCGCGGGGGCGCAGCCGGACGGGGGCGGTCATCGGCCGGCCAGGGCGGTGGCGACGTCGGCGACGGTGAGCCACCGGCCGAGGATCTTGGCGACCTGCGGGGAGAAGGTGGGGGAGGCGGTGACGACGTCGCGGGTCGGGCCGTCGGCGACGGTCTCGCCGTCGGCCAGCACGACGACGCGGGTGGCGTACTCGGCGACGAACTCCACGTCGTGGGTGGCCAGCACGATGGCGTGGCCGTCGTCGGCGAGGGAGCGCAGGGCGTCGGCGAGGCGGGTCTTGGCGGGGTAGTCGAGGCCGCGGGTGGGTTCGTCGAGCAGCACGGCGCGGGGGCGCGGGGTCAGCGCGACGGCGAGAACGAGCGCGAGGCGTTGGCCCTCGGACAGGTCGCGGGGGTGCCGGTCGCCGGGGATGGCGGGTGCGAGCCGGTCGAGCAGGTCGCGGCAGGTGCCGGCGGGGCGGCCGGACTCGCGGTCGGCCTGGTCGCACTCGGCGCTGACGGTGTGCAGGTAGAGCAGGTCGGCGGGCTGTTGGGGGACCAGCCCGACGGCTTGCCTGCGGGGTGCGGGTTTGAGGCGGGCGGGGTCGGTGCCGTCGATGGTGACGGTGCCGCCGGAGCGCTTGCCGGTGCCTTGCAGCGCCCACAGCAGGCTGGACTTGCCGCTGCCGTTGCGGCCCATGACGGCGACGCGTTCGCCCGCGCCGACGCGGAGGGTGACGCCGCGCAGGGCGTCGACGCCGCCGTAGCGGACGCGCAGGTCGTGGGAGTGCAGGAGGTCCGGGCCGGGGTTGGCGGCGGGCGCGGGGGTTGGCACTGGAGCGGGCATCGGGTCGGGGTCGCCGAGCCGGTCGCGCAGGGGTGCGGCGAGGCGGCGGGCGTCGCGGATGGAGACCGGGACGGGGTGCCAGCCGGCGAGTCGGGCCAGCCGGACGACCGGCGGGGCGACCGGGGCGTCGGCCAGGACGGTGCCGGGGTCGCCAGCGACGGGCGGCCGGTCGCCGGGCAGCCAGACGACCCGGTCGGCGTACTGGGCGACGCGTTCCAGGCGGTGTTCGGCGACCAGGACGGTCATGCCGAGGTCGTGGACGAGGCGGTGCAGGGCGGCGAGCACGTCCTCGGCCGCGCCGGGGTCCAGCGCGGAGGTGGGTTCGTCGAGGACCAGCACGCGGGGGTGGGCGGTGAGGGCCGCGCCGACGGCGACGCGCTGCTGCTGGCCGCCGGAGAGCGTGGTCAGGGGCCGGTCGCGCAGGTCGGCGAGGCCGAGCAGGTCGAGGGTCTCCTCGACGCGCTTGCGCATCACCGGGTTGGGCAGGCCGAGCGATTCCATCGAGTAGGCGAGTTCGTCCTCGACGGAGTCGGTGACGAACCCGGCCTGCGGGTCCTGGGTGACCAGGCCGACGACGTCGGCGAGCTCGCGCGGCGGGTGGGTGGCCGTGTCGCGGCCGTCGACCAGGACGCGGCCGGTGAGGGTGCCGCCGGTGAAGTGCGGGACCAGGCCGTTGACCGCCCGCAGCAGGGTCGACTTGCCCGCTCCGGTGCGGCCGACGACCAGGCAGAACTCGCCTTCCGGGACGTGCAGGTCCACCCCGGACAGGGTGGGCGCGGGCGCGTCGGGGTAGGTGACGGTGACGTTCTCGAACCGGATCATGGTTTCTTCCGTTGGGCGATCAGCACGGGCGCGAGCGCGCAGAGCAGGCCGAGCGCGGGCAGCGGCGGGAGGGCCGGTGCCGTCAGCGGCACGGTGGCCGGGGTCAGCGCGTCGCCGCCGAGGTGCGCCGGGGCGAGCAGGGTGGCCAGGGCGGCGGCCGCTCCGGCGGCGACGACGAGCAGTTCGCGCGGTCCCCACGTGTCGGGCCGGTAGCGGCTGCGCCGGACCCGCCGGGACCCGGTCCACAGGCCGGCCACGGCGAGGGCCGCGCCCAGGGCCAGCACGGGCGCGCCGACCAGGGCGGGCGCGGTGCTGTCGAGCAGGCCGTAGGCGCCGACGCACAGCCCGGCCAGGCCGCCCAGGACGAGCGCGCCGGTGAGGATCCGGGCGGACGCGGGCAGGCCGGCGTTGCGGCCGTAGCCGCGCGAGTCCATGGCGGCGGCCAGCACCAGGGACCGTTCGAAGGCGTCCTCCAGCACCGGGGCCATCAGGACCTTGACCGCGCGCACGCCGCGCGGGGCGTCGCCGCGCAGGGTGCGGGCCCGCCGCACCGAGCGGGCGGAGGCCACCAGTTGCGGGGCGACGGTCATCGCGACCACGACGGCGACGCTGACCTCGTAGAGCGCGGCGGGCAGCGAGCGGAGCAGGCGTTTGGCGTTGGCCAGGGCGTTGGCCGCGCCGACGCAGCACAGCAGGGTGGCCAGCTGGAGGCCCTGGCACAGCGCGAACACCAGCCCTTCGGCGGTGACCGGGCCGCCGAGCCGGATGCCGCTCGCCCAGCCGGGCAGCGGCACCTCGGGCAGGGTGAGCAGGGTGGTGGGTCCGCCGACGCCGCCGAGCACGACGTGGAACAGCACCCGGACGGCGATCACGACGAGCCCGAACTTGAGGAACACGCCGTAGGAGTCCGCCCACGGCGTGTCGTCGCGGCAGGTGACGGCGACCAGGCCGGCGACGGCGATCACCAGGCCGAGCAGCAGCGGGTTGGTGGTGCGGCCGGCGACGACGGCGAGCGCCACCGCCCACAGCCACCACGCGCCGGGGTGCAGCGCGCGGCCGCGGGTCCCGCTCACTCGGCGCGTCGGCGGCGCGCGGTCCACAGGCCGAGGCCGGCGAGCACGGCGATCACCGCGATGCCGACGACGAGTCCGGTGGTGCCGCCGGGGGTCGGGCTCTGGTCGGCGACGGGGGTGGTGCCGGCCGTGGTCGCGCCGCCGGTCGGTCGGTCCGACGCGGTCGTGGACGTGCCCGCGGTCGTCGAGGTGGTGCCGGCCGTGGTGCTCGCTGTGGTGGTGGCGGGGTCGCCGGTGGTCGTGGTCGGCGGGCCCGGCTGTGCCGGTGGGGGTGGCTGGGCCGGTTGGCCGGGTTGTGCGGGCTGCCCCGGTGGGGCGGGGGTGCCGGGCTGGGCCGGGCGTGGTTCCGGCTGGGGCGCGGGCGGTTCGGGGCGGGCGGGTGCGGGTGGTGCGATGCCGGGCCGGCCGCCCGCGCCGAACGCCCAGCCCTCGACGCCGCCGGGCGCGGGGTCGTGGGCGGCCGCGCCGGTGTCGCTGTACCCCCACGAGCCGCCCGGCTCGCCGCGCCAGTACGACCAGTAGGCGTCGGTGGGCGCGGGGTTCACGCACGGGTCGGACGTGGGCACGTTGTCGATCCGGCAGACGAACCCGGCGGACCGGCTCGCGAACTGGTAGCCGAACCCGGCCGCGCCCAGGGCCGCCAGGCCGCTGGCCGGGTCGCCGGGGGCGCAGCCGGTGCGCACCCCGCCGCCGAGCGCGCGGAAGTCGACGACCACGGTCACGCCGGAGCAGTCGGCGGCCGCCGCCGGGGCGGGCAGTGCCACGCCCAGTACGGCGAGCACGGCGGCGGCGGACAGGGCGGCGATCCTGGTGGCGGTCCTCACGACGTGGACCGGGTCGCGCCGGTCACCGCCGCACCGCCGCGGCCCGCCGGCGCGCCACGACCAGCGCGAGCCCGCCGGTCAGGACGAGCAGCGCGCCCAGCAGCACCGCCGGGCCGGCCTCGACGCCGGTGCGGGCCAGGGTGCCCGAGCCGGTCACGACGAACCCGGCGGCCGGCGTGGTCGTCGTCGTGGTCGTCGTGGTGGTGGTGTCCTCGACGGGCGGGGCGGTCGTGGTCGTCGTGGTGGGTTCGGTGGTGGTCGTCGTGGGCTCGGCGCACTCCAGGACGGGCGCGGCGGGCTTGTCACCGGCCGAGGAGATCTCGGCGAGTCCGGTGCCGACCAGGCCGAGCACGGCCTGGCTCGTGACGCGGACCGCGATGGCGGGGTTGAAACCCTTGGCGTCCAAGGCGATCGCGCCCGCTGCGGGGTCACCGCAGCCGACCTGGAGACCGGCCAGGTAGCCGGCGGCCTTGTCGGCGGCGGCCGTGCGCCCGCCGACCCGCAGCG
Organism: Saccharothrix espanaensis DSM 44229; assembly: GCF_000328705.1. Lineage (NCBI taxonomy): Bacteria > Bacillati > Actinomycetota > Actinomycetes > Pseudonocardiales > Pseudonocardiaceae > Saccharothrix > Saccharothrix espanaensis. The sequence goes on from NC_019673.1 coordinate 4,570,585, forward strand.
CCTGCGCGGCCAGCCCGGTGCTGTTGGCGTTGGAGGCCGCACCCGGGCCGCCTTGGGCGTCGTCGCCGAAGCCGCCGTCGGCGGGGTCCTGCCGCTTGACGAGCCAGTCCAAGCCCTTGGCCGCGGCGGCGATCGCGGTGTCGGTGACGGTGTCGCCGGCGGTGTCGGTGTTGCCGGCGGCGAGCAGCGCCTGCACGGCCATGCCGGTGGCGTCGGCCTGCGCGGTGCAGGTGGGCTTGCCGATGTCGAGCGGGAACCCGCCGTCCGGGCACGCGGTGCCGGCCAGGAAGGTCACCGCGTTCGCCGGGGCGTCACCGTGCCGGGCGAGCGTGATCACCGCGAGCGACTGGGTGAAGGTGTTGCTGTAGTCGCCCCACTGGGACTGGTCGGCGAACCGGCCCGACGCGGTCCGCAGCGCGGTGAGCCCGGCGATCAGGTCGACGCCGCCGACGCTGGTCGGGTCGCCGCCCTGGGCGAGCACGGCCAGGGCGAGCTTCGCGTGCGCCCCGGCGTACTTCGAGGCGGACGGGTCGGTGGTGTAGGCGGCCACGTTCGCGGGCGCGGTCAGCCAGGACAACGCCTTGCCGGCGCCGGCCTGCGCGACGCCGGCCGCGTCGAAGGCCAGCAGGGCGTCGATGGTCAGCCCGTGGTCGGGGTAGGCGACGCCGTTGAACTCGGTCTCCATCCGCTCGCCGGCCACGAGCCGGCCCGACAGCCAGCCCGCGGCGGCTTCGGCCGGTGACTTCGTGGTGACCGGCGCGGCCTGCGCGGCGGGGGCCGCGACGAGCGCGGACAGCGCGACGGCGACTGCGACGGCGGTCCTTCTCAACGGCATGGCCGGCCTTTCCAGCGGTCGGGGCGCGCGCGGCGGACCCCGGACAGCCGTGACCGACCTCCCCAGGCTCCGACCCGGTGACCTCGACGGGTGTCGGGAGCTTCACGCGCACGCAGGGTGGTCGGGCTCGCCCCGATGAGGGGGCCTACCGTTGCGGGTCAGCGCCGGATTTCGACCGGCTTCCCCCGATGCGGGCGCGATTGCCGATCGTCGCCTCACCCGGCCTGACGTGTCAATCCGCCTGTGGCGCGATGCTGCTCACCCGTACGTACGGTTACCGTCGATCAGATCAACCGGGGGAAGAGGGGTGTGGAATGGCGACTATGGCGTCCGTGCGCGACGGCTTGGTGGCGTGGGTCGCACGGCGTTCGGTCACGCGGTGGCTCATGGGCAGGATCGGTTCGCGCGCGTTGTCGCTGCTCCCGGACGGTGCGCTGGTCCCGTTGAAGCGGGACGGGCTCGTCCCGGCGGCCGAGTTGGAGCGGATGCGGGAGGCCGGCCCGATCCACCGGCTGCCGATGCCGTTCGGCGTGAAGGTGTGGTTGGTCACGGGCCAACCCGAGGCCAAAAAAGTGCTTTCCGACACAGATGCGTTCAGCAACGACTACGCGCGGCTGGGCGCGGCGGTCGGCATCGAGCAGACGCCGGGCGGCCTCGGGTTCGCCGACCCGCCCGACCACACCCGGCTGCGCAAGCTGCTCACGCCCGAGTTCACCATGCGCCGGCTGTCCCGGCTGGTGCCCCGCATCGACGAGATCGTCACCGAGCGGCTGGACGCGATGGCCGCCGCGGACGGGCCGGTGGACCTGGTCCGGGAGTTCGCGCTGCCGATCCCGTCGCTGACGATCTGCGAGCTGCTCGGCGTGCCCTACGCCGACCGCGACCGGTTCCAGGAGCTGGCGGCGGCCCGGTTCGACCTGTTCGGCGGCGCGAACTCGGCGCTGGGCGCGATCTCCGAGTCGCTGAAGTACATGGAGCAGATCGTCCGCCGGGAACGCCGCGAGCCCGGTGAGGGCCTGCTCGGCATGATCATCCGCGAGCACGGCGACGAGGTCACCGACGAGGAGCTGGCGGGCCTGGCCGACGGCGTGCTCACCGGCGGGTTCGACACCACCGCGAGCATGCTGGCGCTGGGCGCGATCGTGCTGATGAGCGACCCGGCCGCGCGGGCCGCGGTGAAGGACGACGACCGGGCCGTGGCCCCGGTGGTGGAGGAGCTGCTGCGGCACCTGAGCGTGGTGCAGGTGGCGTTCCCCCGGTTCGCCAAGCGCGACCTGGTGATCGCCGACACCGAGATCGGCGAGGGCGACGTGGTGGTGGTCTCGCTGGCCGCCGCCAACCGCGAGGGGCTCGACCGGCTGGAGTTCGACGCGGCCCGCAAGGTCTCGGCGCACCTGGCGTTCGGCTACGGGGCGCACCGCTGCGTCGGCGCGGAGCTGGCCCGGATGGAGCTGCGCGCCGCCTACCCCGCGCTGCTGCGCCGGTTCCCGGACCTGCGCTTCGCCGAGGACCGCCCGTCGTTCCGCGCGGCGTCCATCGTGCACGGCGTGGACACCCTCATGGTCCACACCCGCTGACCGCCCGGGAGGCGGCCCGTCGTTCGCGGCGGGCCGCCTTTCGCGTCACCGCACCCGGCGGGCCTGCGAGCGGTCGACGGGCGCGCCGACCGACACGCCGTGCAGCACGTGCGCCAGCACCTCCGCGCCGCGCACCACACGCGGGCCGGGCCGGTTGAAGTACGACGGACCGTCGAGCACCCACGTCGGCGCGCCCAGCTCCGCCCACCCCGGCCGCGAGGTCAGCACGGTCAGCTCCGCCTCGGTGCGGTCCGGCGGGAACCCGCACGGCAGCACCAGCACCACGTCCGGCCGGGCGTCGAGGACGGCCCGCCAGTCCACCGCCGAGGTGTGCTCGCCGGGCGCGGCCAGCAGCGGCTCGCCGCCGGCGCACGCGATCTGCTCGGGCACCCAGTGCCCGGCCGGCCACACCGGGTCCAGCCACTCGATCGCCACCACCCGGGGCCGGGGCCGCCCGGCCACCGCCGCGCCCACCGCCGCCCACCGCTCCCGCAGCGCCGCCTCGCGCCGGGCCGCGACCGCCGGCACGCCCAGCACCTCGCCGACCCGGCGCAGGCAGTCCAGCACCTCGTCCACGGTGGACGGTTCCAGGCTGAGCACCCGGGGCCCGGCGTCGAGCACCCGGACCGCCTCGGACACCCGCCGGTAGGACACCGCGCACACCTCGCACAGGTCCTGGGTCAGCACCAGGTCGGGCGCGAGCCGCGCGAGCAGCGCCTCGTCCAGCCCGTAGAGCGAGGAGCCCCGGTGCGCCGGCCCGCCGCGCACCGCCGCCGAGATCTCCCGGCTGCCCATCCGGTCCTGGTCGATCCCGGTCGAGGTGACCACCGGCACCGACGCCACCGACGCCGGCCAGTCGCACTCGTGGGTCCGGCCGACCAGCGCGTCGGCGAACCCCAGTTCGGCGACCAGGTCGGTGGCGGCGGGCAGCAGGGAGACGATCCGCATGACCCCATCCTCGACCATGAAGCAGAGCTTAACGCAGGTGAACAAGCCTTCACTGTTCTTAACATGATTCGTGGGGCACGGTGGAGCCGTGCTGAACCGTTCCGTGGTGCGGATGGGACTGCTGGCCCTGCTGTGGGGGTCGGTGTTCCTGTGGATCGAACTCGCCCTCACCGGCCTGACCCCGGTCCAGATCACCGTGATCCGCTGCGCGCTGGGCACCGCCGTGCTGCTCGTGCTCGCCGGGTTCGGCCGCCAGAAGCTGCCGCGCGACCAGGCGACCTGGGGGCACCTGGTCGTCGCGGCGCTGTTCTGCAACGCCCTGCCGTTCGTGCTGTTCGGCATCGGCCAGCAGACCGTGGACTCCGGCGTCGCCGGCGTCCTCAACGCCACCACCCCGCTGTGGTCGGTGCTCATCGGACTGGCCCTGCGCACCGAGCCCCGGCTCACCCCGGCCCGGGTCGGCGGCCTGGTCCTCGGCTTCGCCGGGGTCGTGCTGATCTTCGCGCCCTGGCAGCGGGACGGCCTGGCGAGCTGGGGCGCGCTCGCCCTGCTCGGCGCGGCCGCCAGCTACGCCGTCGCGTTCACCTACATGGGGCGCACGCTGGTCGGCCGGGCCGGGCCGATGGCGATCTCGGCCGGCCAAATGGCGGCCGCCACCGGCCTGAGCGCGCTCGGCCTGCCGCTGTCCGGGCCCGCCCACCCCAACGCCACCGCGCTGGTCGCCGTCGTGATCCTCGGCGTGTTCGGCACCGGGTTCACCTTCGTGCTCAACTACCGGATCATCGAGGAGGAGGGCGCCACCAGCGCGGCCACCGTCGGCTACCTGCTGCCCGTCGTGTCGGTCGGCCTCGGCGCGCTCGTGCTCGGCGAGCCGCTCACGCCCCGGATCGTGGCCGGCATGGCGGTGGTGCTGCTCGGCGTCGCCCTGACCCGGTCGGCCGCCGCCAAGCCGCCACAAGAAGGGTCCGCTCCGCGCCCGTCGCCGGTTTTGCCCACTGAGCGTGACCAGCCCGGCGGCCATTCGACCGAACCCCGTTGACCATGGCATAACTGCTGGTCAGGCTGCTGTGTTGCGGCTCGTTCGAGTGCCTGTCCGCCCCGTCAACCCTGCGTCGGGGCGCGCTCGGGCGAGCCTCGCCGAAGGAGCCGGACCGTGCGTCCTCCCCTCACGTCCCTCGCCGTGCTCGCCGCCGTCGCCACGACGGCCGGCCTCACCGCGGGCGTCGCCTCCGCAGCACCGCACCAGGCGCCGATCGTCAGCCCGGCGGCCACCGCGACCGCCACCCCCATCCCCGGCAGCTACATCGTCACCCTGAACCGGCAGTCCCGCAGCGCCACCGCCGCGGCCGCCGCGGCCGGCGTCACCCCGACCCGCGTGTACGACTCCGCGTTCACCGGGTTCGCCGCCACCCTCACCCCGAACCAACTGCGCAAGCTCAGCCGCGACCCGGCCGTGCGGCTCATCGAGCAGGACCTGCTCGTCACCGACGCCCTCGACACCACCCAGCCCAGCCCGCCGTCGTGGGGCATCGACCGCGTCGACCAGAAGAACCTGCCCTTGTCTGCCAGCTACACCTACACCGCCACCGGCGCGGGCGTGCACGCCTACATCATCGACACCGGCATCACGCCCAGCCACCCCGACTACGGCGGCCGCGCCACGTTCGACCACAACGCCATCGACACCAACAACACCGACTGCCAGGGTCACGGCACGCACGTCGCCGGCACCATCGGCTCCCAGACCTACGGCGTGGCCAAGGGCGTCCGGCTGCACGGCGTGAAGATGATGAACTGCGCCGGCAGCACCACCACCAGCGCCGCGATCGGCGCGGTCGACTGGGTCACCCGCAACGCCCAGAAACCCGCCGTGGCCAACACCTCCTGGAACTACCCGGCCACCGCGAGCCTGGAGACCGCGATCCGGAACATGATCGCCTCCGGGGTCTTCCTGGCCACCTCGGCGGGCAACACCGGCGGCAACTCCTGCGACCGGCTGCCCCGCAAGGTGGAGACCGCGAGCGTGGTGGCCTCCACGGAACGCACCGACGCCCGCTCGTCGTTCTCCAGCACCGGGTCCTGCGTCGACCTCTACGCGCCCGGCAGCGCGATCATCTCCACCCTGCGCACCGGGGCCACCGGCTCCATGAGCGGCACCTCCATGGCCACCCCGCACGTCGCCGGCGTCGCCGCGCTCTACAAGTCCCGCTACGGCGACCAGCCGTCGGCGACCGTGCACAACTGGCTCACCACCAACGCCACGCCCAACGTGGTCAGCGGCGGCACGACCGGCGGCACGGTCAACCGCCTGCTGTTCACCGCCGGCCTGTGAACCTCCCCGGCGCGCGGGCTCGCTCCCGCGCGCCGGGGCACACCCAGCGCCGGACCCCGTGCGGGACAACGCGACCTGAGCGGGCTCTCAGCGGGAACGTGCCAGGATCGGCGCATGGGGGAACCACCACTCGTACTGCCGCTGGCCGATCCGGCGGCCGAACCCGACCTCGTCGGCGGCAAGGGCGCGTCGCTGGCCCGGCTCGTCCGGGCCGGCCTGCCGGTGCCCGACGGCTTCCACGTCACCACGCACGCCTACCGGCTCGCCGACGAGGGCCGGGAGATGCCGCCCGAGGTCGAGGCGGCGATCCTGGCCGCCCTGCCCGAGGGGCCGCTGGCCGTGCGCTCCTCGGCCACCGCCGAAGACCTGCCGGACCTGTCGTTCGCCGGCCAGCACGACACCTTCCTCGACGTGCGCGGCCCGGACGTGGTCGACGCCGTGCGGCGCTGCTGGGCGTCGCTGCGGACCGACCGCGCCGTGCGGTACCGCGCCCGCAACGGCATCACCGAGACCGCCATGGCCGTCGTCGTGCAGCGCCTCGTGCCCGCCGACGCCGCCGGCGTCCTGTTCACCGCGAACCCGGTCACCGGCGCCCGGGACGAGACCGTCGTCAACGCCGCACCCGGCCTCGGCGAGGCCCTGGTCGGCGGCGAGGTGACCCCCGAGTCCCACGTCGTGCGCCAGGGCGTCGTGAGGTCGACGGGCGACCTGCTCGACGAGGCGCAGGTGCTCGAACTCGCCCGGCTCGGCGCGCGCATCCAGCGGCTGCACGGCGGCCCGGTCGACGTCGAGTGGGCGCGCCACGACGGCCGGTTCGCGATCCTGCAGGCCCGGCCGGTGACCGCCCTGCCCGAGGTCTGGAACGACAGCCTGCGCGGCGACTACCTGTGGACGTGCGCCAACCTCGGCGAAGCCGTGCCGAGCGTGATGACCCCGGCCACCTGGTCGATCGCCCAGGCCCTGGGCCAGCCGCCGATCGCCGGGCACCCCACGACCGGCAACATCGGCGGCCGGTTCTACCTCAACATCAGCGCCGCCCTGGCCGTGGGCACCGCGCTCGGCCTCGGCCGGCTCATGCGCCGGCTCGCCGAGCACGTGTTCGGCCGCCTCCCGGAGGGCGTCGAGGTGCCCCGGCTCCCGCTGTCCCGGGTGGCGACGCTGCGCGCCGCGGTCGCCGCGATCGGCCCGTTCCTCAAGGAGAACCGCGACCACAAGCGGCGCATCGGCGGCCTGCTCGCCGCCGCGCCCGCCCGCGCCGAAGACCTGCGGGCCCGCATCGCCGCCACGGCGACGGCCGCCGACCTGCGCGCCCTCTGGACCTCGGACGTGCGGCGCCTGCTGCACGACGAGATCCGGGTCTACGACGCCGGCGCGCGGATCGGCCTGGGCGCGAACGCGAAGCTGCGCCGCACCCTCGACCGCCTGGTGGGGGAGCGCGACGCCACCGCGCTGCTGACCGGCGCGCACGGCACGTCCGGCGAACTGGCCAGCCTCGGCCCGCTGCTCGCGCTGTCCCGGCTGCGCCGCGGCGAACTCGACCGCGAGAGCTACCTGCGCGACTGGGGCCACCGGTTCGCCGACGAGTTCGAGGTGTCGGTGCCCCGGCCCGCCGAGGACCCGACCTGGCTGGACCGCCGGCTCGCCGACACCGGCCCCGACCCGCACGACCTGCTGGCCGGGCAGGCCGCCGCCCGGGAGGGCGCCTGGCGGCGGCTGGTCGCGGGCCACCCCGCTCGGGCCGCCGCCCTGCGGCGCCGGCTGGCCGCGCTCGCCGAGTCCACCCGGGCCCGCGAACGCGCCCGCTCGGAGATGGTGCGCGGGTTCGCGGTGCTGCGCGCGTTCCTGGTCCGGGCCAGCGAGCTGACCGGCCACGACGCGTTCTTCTTGGCCCTGCCCGAAACCCTCGCGGTGCTGGCCGGCGACCCCGCGCCGGCCACCGCCATCCCGGCCCGCCGCGCCGCCCACCACCGCTACCGGGCCCTGCCGCGCTACCCGACGGTGATCCTCGGCCGCTTCGACCCGGAGTCGTGGGCCGCCGACCCGGACCGCCGCACCGACGTCCACGCGCCCTCGGCCGCACCGGCCGGCGACGGGGTGTCCGGCTTCCCCGGCTCGGCCGGCGTGGCCGAGGGCGTGGCCAGGGTGCTCGCGACCGTGGACGACGGCGACGCCCTGCGCCCCGGCGAGATCCTGGTGACGACGGTGACCAACATCGGCTGGACCCCGCTGTTCCCGCGCGTGGCGGCGGTGGTCACCGACATCGGCGCGCCGCTCTCGCACGCCGCGATCGTGGCCCGCGAACTCGGCATCCCGGCCGTCGTCGGCTGCGGCAACGCCACCACCCGCATCCGCACCGGCGACCGCATCCGCGTGGACGGCACCCGCGGCACCGTCACCACCCTGCCCTGACCCGCACCCCGACCACCCGCACCCCGACCACCCGCACCCCGACCACCCGCACCCCGACCACCCGCACCCCGGCCCGTCGTCACGACGGCCCGCCCACCGCGGCGAGGCGGTCCGACTCCGCCGCGCGGTGGGCGGCCGTCCGCTGTGGGGTCCTGCGGTTCGGGGCGTCGACCGGCGCGGTGGGTCAGGCGGTGTGGCCGGTGTCGTGGGGGAGCCCGACGTAGTTCTCGGCGAGGCTCGTCGCGGCAGCCTCCGAGGAGCAGACGTAAGCCAGTTGGGCCAGTTGCAGCTGCTGGTCCAACTCGTCGCCCGAAGTGTGCAGCATCGACGTCATCCACCACGAGAAGTGCGTGCACCGCCAGACCCGGCGCAGCGCCCGGTCCTCGTACCCGTCGAGCAGGTCCGTCCGCCCCTCGGCGAAGAACGCGCCCAGCGCCTCGGTCAGCACCGCGACGTCGGCCACCGCCAGGTTCAGCCCCTTCGCGCCGGTCGGCGGCACGATGTGCGCCGCGTCGCCGACCAGGAACAGCCGACCGTGCCGCATCGGCGTGCTGACGAAGCTGCGCATCGGCGTGACGCCCTTGTCCACGATCGGCCCCGTCCCCAGGGACCACCCGTCCAGGCCCAGCCGCACCCCGAGCTCGTCCCAGATCCGGTCGTCGGACCAGTCCTCCACCCGCTCGCCCGGTGCCACCTGGAGGTACAGCCGGCTCAACCGCGGCGACCTCATGCTGTGCATCGCGAACCCGCGCGGGTGCCACGCGTAGATCAGCTCGTCGGTCGACGGCGGCACCTCGGCCAGGATCCCCAGCCACGCGTACGGGTACTCGCGCTCCCACGCGCGCCCCGCCGGGATGGTCGGCCGGCTTACCCCGTGGAACCCGTCCGCGCCCACGACCACGTCGGCCTGGACCACCCGGGGCGTGCCCTCGGCGTCCACGAAGGACAGCCGTGGCCGGTCGGTGTCCACGTCGTGCAGCGCGGTGTCGGTCACCTCGAACCACACGTCGTCGCCGCGCACCCCGAGCAGGTCCTTGACCACCTCGGTCTGCCCGTAGATCCACACCGACCGCCCGGTGAGCGCCCGGAAGTCGATCCGGTGCCGCTCGCCCGGCCACTGGAGGTGGATGCCGTCGTGCCGCATCCCGTGCTCGCGCAACCGGTCGCCGAGCCCGGAGGCCACCAGCAGGTCCACCGTGTCCTGCTCCAGCACCCCGGCCCGGATCCGGGCCTCGACGTAGGCCCGCGAGCGGTTCTCCACCACGACCGAGTCCACACCCCGCAACGACAGCAAGTGGGACAGCAACAACCCGGCCGGCCCGGCGCCGACGATGGCGACCTGTGTGCGCATGGGAGAAGGGTGGTGCAGAAGATCGGCCACGAACAGCTTCCGGTGCCACTCAGTGGCAGACTTCCCGGTTCGCGAACCCCGGCCGCGATCCCGCCACGCGATCAGCCCGGTCCGCGAACGCGACCGTCCCGGCCCGCGCGCGGACGGCCCTTCCGGCACGGCGAAGCGTGCCGCGCGGGCGGTGGGGCGACGGACCGGGGGAGCGGGGTCAGCGCAGGGCGCGGGAGATGCCGCCGGCCGCGACGCGCAGCGGGGCCAGGTGGCGGGTCGGGTCCTTCCGGGTCGCCATCACCAGGCCGATCGACGCCACCACCGCGCCCTCGGCGTCGACCACGGGCACCGCCACCGAGCACGTGCCCAGCGTCATCTCCTGGACGGTCCGCGCGTAGCCGCGCCGCCGCACCTCGCCCAGTTCGCGCACCAGCCGACCCGGTTCGGTGATCGTGTACGGGGTCACCTTCGCCGCGCCCGCGACCACCTCGGCCACCACCTCCGGGGGCGAGTGCGCCAGCAGCACCTTGCCGACCCCGGTGGCGTGCAGCGGCAGCCGGCCGCCGGGGCGGCTCACCAGCGGCACGGACGCCCGGCCGTGCAGGCGTTCCAGGTAGAGCGCCGCGTCACCGTCGCGCACCGCCAGGTGCACGTTCTCCCGCGTCGCCTCGTACAGGTCTTGGAGGAACGGCAGCGCCACGTCCCGCAGGTCGCCCTGCACCCGGGCCAGCAGGCCGAGTTGCCAGAGCCTGCGCCCCACCACGTACCGGCGGTCGGGGAGGCGTTCGAGCACTTCCTCCGCGACGAGGTCGGCGGCGAGCCGCCGGGTGGTCGACAGCGGCAGGCCACAGCGCCGGGACAGCTCGCCGAGCGGGAGGCCGTCGCGGGAGCCGTCGAACGCGGAGAGCACGTCCAGCGCCTTGGCCATCACCCCGCGCCCCGGCTGGGTCGAACCTCCGGCCATGAGCGCCTCCCGCCGAAAAACCTACCCCACGCCCAGGTCGTCCGGCACGGACCACGACGTATTCCGCCATTGATCATGATGACTTCAGTGTGGAATAAAATCAATCATTCACTCCGGTGATCAGCCCCGTAAGACCACGAGCCAGCCAGGACAGGCCTGAATATCTGTTTTGCCAACTGGCACAACCGCCGTATGGTTCGGGCCGTGGACGACGGCAGAGGTCGGGGCAGGCCCCGCAAGGACCCGGAACGCCTGGCCCGCTGGACACCGCCCGAAGGGTGGTCCCGGCTGGTCGCCTGGATCTCCCCGGAGGAGAAGCGGGCGCTCAAGCACGCCGCGGCGGACGCGGGCGTGCCGGTCGCCGAACTGGTCCGGTCGTTGGCCGGGGTGCTCGCCTCCGGTGCCGTTACCCACGTCGAACTGATCGACCGAGCGGTGAGAGGCAGACCTGCGATGGAGAAGATCCCCACGTTGTTCGAGCGGGACGACCGGTTCCGCGTCGTGGACCGGCCGCGTGCCGAGTGCGCGTGGGTCTTCGCCGGCGAGGGTGTGGGCACCGAGAAGCTGGACGGGACCAACGTGCGGCTGACCGTGCGCTCCGGGCACCTGGTGCGGGTCGAGAAGCGGCGCAACCCGGGCAAGGAGCAGAAGCTGCTCGGGATCGTGGACGGCTGGTACGTCGACACCTCGCCCGACGCCGCCGACGACAAGTGGGTCCTCGCGGCGGCCGGCAACACCGACGTGACCGGCTGGGCGGACGGCGAGCACTCGTGCGAGGCGCTCGGGCCGCGCATCCAGGGCAACCCGCTCGGGCTGGCCGACCACCTGTGCGTGCCGTTCGACGTGGCCGCGCCGGTGTACGAGCAGGCGCCGCGCGGCTACCGCGAGCTGGCCGCCTACCTGGCGGGTCTGGAGAGCCGGTTCTCGCCGGGGAACCTGGCGGAGGGGATCGTGTTCCACCACCCGGACGGGCGGCGGGCGAAGATCAAGCGCAAGGATTTCCCGAAGGCGGCCTGACGCCCCACGTCCGCACCCCGGGTCGGGGGTGCGGACGCGGCGGCCGGTCAGCCGGTGCCGGCAGCAGTGCCGGTCAGTCGGCGGCGACGCGCTCCTGGGCTTCGGCGAGGTCGTCGTCGGTGGGCGGGTCGTCCTGGGTGAGGGCGAGCCGCCAGTAGCCGGTGAACTCGATCCGGCGCTTGTCCAGGCCCCGGTCGTCGAGCAGGTGGCGGCGCAGCGCGCGGACGGCGTCCGCCTCGCCGGCCAGCCAGGCGTACCCGCTGCCGGCGGGCAGGTCGGCGGCGCGCACGGCGTCGAGCAGGGCCGTGCCGCGGCCGGGCGGCACGGCGGCGCGGTGCACCCAGTGCAGGTCGAGGGTGGCGGCGGTGTCCAGCCGCTGCTGTTCGGCCGGGCCGCCGACTTCGACGTATGCGATGACGTGCGCGCCGGCGGGGAGTGCGGCGAGGTGGCTCGCGATCGCCGGGATCGCGGTCTCGTCGCCCGCGAGGAGCAGCCAGTCGTGCTTGGCCAGTGGCCGCCGGTAGACCGCCGACGGGCCGTAGCGGCCCAGGGTGTCGCCGGGTTTCGCGGTGCGGGCCCAGCGGGTGGCGGGGCCGGCGTCGGCGTGCAGCACGAAGTCGACGTCGATCTCGCCGGTGTCCGGGTGGTGCTCGCGGACGGTGTAGCTGCGCATCCACGGGCGCTCGGCCTCGGGGAGGGCGCGGTAGGCCTGGTACCAGCTCATGCCGTACTTGTCGCCGCGCGCGGTCACCAGGTCGGGGACCGGGTGGCCGGGCTTGGGGAACAGGAGCTTGAGCTGCTGGTCGGGCCAGGTGGTGAAGTCGTCGAGGCCGTCCCCGGTGAACCGCACGCGCAGGACGTGCGGGGTGACCGGGTGGACGGCGGTGACGTGCAGGAGCGGCACGGGCTGGGGGTTCCTCACGGGTCCGGTCAGGGGCGGGTCACGTAGGCGCGCAGGTGTCGGGCGGTGAGGGTATCGGCGTCGGCGACGAGGTCGGCGGGCGAGCCGGTGAACACGATCCGGCCGCCGTCGTGGCCGGCGCCGGGGCCGAGGTCGATGATCCAGTCGGCGTGGGCCATCACGGCCTGGTGGTGCTCGATGACGATGACGGTGTTGCCGTCGTCCACGAGCCGGTCGAGCAGGGCGAGCAGCTTGTCGACGTCGGCCAGGTGCAGCCCGGTGGTGGGCTCGTCCAGGACGTAGGTGGAGGCCTTCTCGCCCATGTGGATGGCGAGCTTGAGGCGCTGGCGCTCGCCGCCGGACAGGGTGGTGAGCGGCTGGCCGAGGGACAGGTAGCCCAGGCCGACGTCGACCAGGCGGTCCAGGACGGCCTTGGCCTGCTTCTCGGTGAAGAAGTCGCGGGCTTCGGCGACGGGCATGGCGAGCACCTCGCTGATGTCCTTGCCGCGCAGCCGGTGGCCGAGGACCTCGGCGGTGAACCGCTTGCCGCCGCACTCCTCGCAGGTGGTGGCGACGCCGGCCATCATGGCGAGGTCGGTGTAGATGACGCCCAGGCCCTTGCACCGGGGGCAGGCGCCTTCGGAGTTGGCGCTGAACAGGGCGGCCTTGACGCCGTTGGCCTTGGCGAACGCCGTGCGGACGTGGTCGAGCAGGCCGGTGTAGGTGGCCGGGTTGCTGCGCCGGGAGCCGCGGATGGGCGACTGGTCGACGGTGACGACGTCGGCGCGGGTGGCCAGGGAGCCGTGGATGAGCGAGCTCTTGCCGGAGCCGGCGACGCCGGTGACGACGGTGAGCACGCCCAGCGGGATGTCGACCGAGACGTTGTGCAGGTTGTGCAGGGTGGCGCCGGTGATGGCGAGCTGCCCGGTGGGGGTGCGGGTCTCGGTGCGCAGCCGGGCGCGGTGGTCGAGGTGGCGGCCGGTGAGGGTGTCGGAGGCGCGCAGGGCGGCGACGTCGCCGGTGAAGCAGATCTCGCCGCCACCGCGGCCCGCGCCGGGGCCGAGGTCCACGACGTGGTCGGCGATCTCGATGGTCTCGGGCTTGTGCTCGACCACCAGGACGGTGTTGCCCTTGTCGCGCAGGCGCAGGAGCAGGTCGTTCATCCGCTGGATGTCGTGCGGGTGCAGGCCGACGGTGGGTTCGTCGAAGACGTAGGTGACGTCGGTGAGGGCGCTGCCGAGGTGGCGGACCATCTTGACGCGCTGGGCCTCGCCGCCGGAGAGGGTGGCGGACTGGCGGTCGAGGCTGAGGTAGCCCAGGCCGATCTCGACCAGGGAGTCCAGGGTGTCGCGCAGGCCCGCGATCATCGGGGCGACCGAGTCGTCCTCGATCTTGGCGACCCAGGCGGCGAGGTCGCTGATCTGCATGGCCGAGCAGTCGGCGATGTTGGCGTCGCCGATGCGGGAGGCCAGGGCGGCCTGGTTGAGGCGCGCGCCGCCGCAGGAGGGGCAGGGGGCGAAGGTGACGGCCCGGTCGACGAAGGCGCGGATGTGGGGCTGGAGGGATTCGCGGTCCTTGCCGAGGTAGAGGCGCTGGACCTTGACCACGAGCCCTTCGTAGCTGAGGCTGTTCTTGCCGATCTTGACCTTGGTGTTCTCCTTGTGCAGGAAGTCGGCCCACTGCTGGTCGGTGTAGTCCTGGAGCTTGGTGTCGGGGTCGACGAACCCGGAGTTGGCGTAGACCTGCACGTACCAGTTGTCCGGCGTGAAGCCGGGAACCGTGATCGCGCCCTCGTTGAGCGACTTGGTGCGGTCGACCAGCTCGTCCACGTCGATGGTGGAGATCCGGCCGAGCCCTTCGCACTCGGGGCACATGCCCTCGGGCAGGTTGAAGCTGAACGCGCCGGAGGTGCCGACGTGCGGCGTGCCGAGGCGGCTGAACAGGATGCGCAGCATGGTGTGGGCGTCGGTGGCGGTGCCGACGGTGCTGCGGGAGTTGGCTCCCATGCGTTCCTGGTCGACGACGATGGCGGCGCTGAGGTTGCGCAGGCCGTCGACGTCGGGGCGGCCGAGGCTGGGCATGAAGGACTGGACGAACGCGGTGTAGGTCTCGTTGATCAGGCGCTGCGACTCGGCGGCGATGGTGCCGAACACGAGCGACGACTTGCCGGAGCCGGAGACGCCGGTGAAGACGGTGAGCCGGCGCTTGGGGATGTCGACGCTGATGTCCTTGAGGTTGTTCTCGCGTGCGCCCCGGACTTCGATCACGTCGTGGCTGTCGGCGGCGGTGCCCATGTCTTGCTTCCCCCTGGTTTGTTTATGCCGTAAAGTCCCGGATAGGTTAGTTTATGGCGTAAGGAGTGGCAAGTGGTGGTGTTCGCCGGACAAGGGGACGCGCGCCGGTCGATGTCGCTGCTGTGGCGGTCGGCCGGGGACGGTGGGACCCGCCCGGGGCCCAGACCCGGGCTCACCGTCGACGCCATCGTGGACGCCGCGATCGCGGTCGCCGACGAGCACGGCATGGCGGCGCTGTCCATGCGCGCGGTGGGCGAGCGGCTCGGGCGCACGGCGATGGCGCTCTACACCTACGTGCCGAACAAGGCCGAGCTGGTCGACCTGATGTACGACAAGGTCCTGGGGCAGCTGCCGGGGGAGTACCCGTCGGCGGAGGGGTGGCGGCCGGCGCTGGCGGCGTGGGCGGCCGACGTGCGCGCCTTCTACCTGGAGCACCCGTGGGTGTTGCAGGTCTCGCAGGCACGGCCGGTGCTCGGGCCCAATGAGTTCGCGATGCTGGAGACGCTGCTGCGGGTCCTGCGCGGCACGGGCCTGGCGCCGTCGGTGCTGCGCGGGGTGGTCGGCGCGGTCACCCAGTTCGTGCGCGGCGCGGCCGGGGTGATCGCCGACGCCCGGCAGGCGGCGCGCGAGACCGGCGTGTCCGACGAGGAGTGGTGGTTCGCCCGCTCGCCGCTGCTGGCGGAGTTCGCCGACGGGCTGGCCGAGCGGTTCCCGCTGTCGACGTGGATCGGCGAGGTCGACCCGCCCGCCGCCGACGACTGCACGCCCTACCTGGAGCGGGACGCCGAGTGGAACTTCACGGTGGGGCTGGGGGTGCTCTCGGACGGGATCGAGGCGACGATCGCCCGGTCGGTCGGGTAGGGGCCGGCCGGTGGGATCGGGCCGGTGGGATAAGGTCCGCGGGCCTGTCGGATCCGAGTGCGGGGAGGTGAGACCCATTTCCGTGGTGACGGTCGGGTCGTCCCTCTCGACGCCGGGGTTGCGCTGAGCGTCGGGGACGCCGTGGATGTGCGAAAGGCGTTCTCTTGTCCGGTGATGATTTCCCGTTGGTGGTCGCGCGGCTGAGGGCCGCCGGGTGCGTGTTCGCCGAGGACGAGGCCCGGTTGCTGCTGGAGTCCGCGGGCCCGGTCCCGCTGGCCGAGCTGGTGGACCGCCGGGTCGCGGGCCTGCCGCTGGAGCAGGTGCTCGGGTGGGCGGAGTTCCGCGGGCTGCGGGTCGCGGTCGAGCCGGGCGTGTTCGTGCCGCGCCGGCGGACCGGGTTCCTGGTGGAGTGCGCGGTCGCCGAGGTGTGGCCCGGCGCGGTGGTGGTGGACCTGTGCTGCGGGTCCGGCGCGGTGGGCGCGGCGCTGGTCGCCGAGTCGGCGGTGCGGCTCTACGCGGCCGACGTCGACCCGGCCGCGGTGCGGTGCGCGCGGCGCAACGTCGACCCGGACCGGGTGTTCGAGGGCGACCTGTTCGCGGCGCTGCCCGACCGGCTGCGCGGGCGGCTGGACGTGGTGGTGGCCAACGCGCCGTACGTGCCGACGTCGGTGATCGGCACCATGCCGCCGGAGGCCCGCGACCACGAACCGCTGGTCGCGCTGGACGGCGGCCACGACGGGCTGGCCGTGCAGCGCCGGGTGGTCGCCGACGCCCCGGCGTGGCTCGCGCCCGGCGGCGCGCTGCTGGTGGAGACCGGCGAACGGCTCGCGCCCGGCACGCTCGCGGCGTTCCGGGCGGCCGGGTTCGACGCCGCGGTGCGCCGGTCGGCGGAGGTGGACGCGACCGTCGTGGTCGGGCGGGCTACGCGCCGACCACCCCGTCGCTGAGCTCGCGCACCACGTCGAGCTGGCCCAGGTGCCGGGCGTACTCCTGCACCAGGTGGAACAGGATCCAGGCCAGCGTGGGCCGGGGGATCGCGTCCGCCTCCCACGACACCGCCACGTCGGCGAGGTCGGCGGCGGCCGCGATCTTTCGGGACCGCTCGCACTGCTCGCGGTAGAACGCCGTGACGGTCTCGAAGGTGTCGCCCTCCTCCAGCACCCACTCGGCGTCGCGCACGTCCGGGTTGCCGCGCGGGTGCTCGACCTCCTCGCCCGCGAAGCACCACCGCAGCCAGCGCAGCTCCACGTACGCCAGGTGCTTGACCAGGGCCAGTGGGGTCCAGCCCGAGGGCACCCGGCTGGTCCGCAGGTCGTGCTCGGACATGCCGTCGAGCTTGCGCAGCAGGGTGTCGCGGTAGAAGTCCAGGTACTCGACCACCAGGCGGGCCGGGTCGGCGAGGTCCGTGGCGGGCTCGTGGGGAACCCGGATCTCGGCGTGCACCCGCTCGCCGGTCACGGTGAGCGCCGCGCCGACCCGGCGCAGCACGGTCAGGGCGCCGGTGTTGCCGGTGGTCGTCTCGGCGTGGACGGTGGCGATCCCCCGGCCGGTGGCCTTCGTCACGACCTTGCACAGCGCGGTCAGCCCGACGCCGCGGCCGCGCGCCGAGCGGGCCACCCACAGGCCGGTCTCGCCGGTGTCGGTCAGCCGGATCATGCCGAGGGTGCGGTCGCCCTCGGTGATCTCGTAGGCGTGCTGCCGGAAGCCCCGGTAGAAGTCGCGGAACTCCTCGGCGCGGTCGGGTCGCCAGCCCGGCGGCATCACGTCCGCCGGGTCGGCGTCGGTCGCGGCGAGCGCGAGCAGTCGTTCCAGGCCGTCGTCGTCCAGCGGGCGCAGGCCGATCACCGGATCAGCTCCTTCTCCAGAGGTGCGGGGAACCGCGAGAGCACGCGGATCCCGTCGGTCCACTCGGCCAGCCGGGCCGCTTCGCGGTCGATCGCGTCGGTGGCCTCGCGGCCCACGTCGAGCAGGGGGCGCCAGACGACCTCGCCGTCCTTGCGCTGCGCCCACCCGCCGACCACGGCGCCGTCCACCCAGACGGTGGGGCCGACGTTGCCCGAGTAGTCGAACAGCGCGGGCCGCAGGTCCGGGGCGAGGTACCAGTCCCGGGCCTGCCAGCCCATCGCGGTCGGGTCCAGGGCGGGCAGCAGCGCCACCCACGGGGCCGGCTCGGGCGCGTCGAGGTCGCCGGGCAGCACGTACCCGGTGCCGCCGGCCAGGGCGACCTGCTCCGCGCCGACCTCGGCCAGCGCCTTGCGGACCGCGCCGAGCGTCCAGCCGGTCCACCACTTCAGGTCGGCCTCGGTGCCGGGGCCGTAGCGGGCCAGCCACCGCCGGACCAGCTCGGCCTGGGCCCGGGACACGTCCATCGCGGGCCACGGCGTGCCGGGCTCCCACCGGAACTGGCTACTGATCCACGTGCCGCGCGGCCGGCCGCGGCGCAGCAGCCCGTCGGCGGCGAGCACCCGCAGGACCCGGCTGGACACGTTCTGCCGCACCTCGTAGGGCTTGCCGGGGGAGAGCACCACCTGCTCCAGCAGCGCGGGCACGTCCTGGCCCAGCTCGACGGCGGTGGCCGTGCCCCGGGCGGCGAGCGCGGCGAGCACGGCCCGCTCGACCTCGGCGAGCCGGGCGGCGTCCCAGCCGACGCCGTCGGCGAGGTACTTCAGCAGCCCGACGCGTTCCTTGGCGGCGATCTGCCGCGCGGCGGCGGCGTCGACCACCGGGGCGGACTCGGCGGTGACGACGAACATGGTCCGCCGCATGCACAGCAGCCGCACCAGCGTGCGGTCCCGGTAGAGCGCGTCCTCCACGGCCTGGACGGACGGTTCGGTCAGGCGGGCGCGCGCGGACAGGAACACCGAGGCGGGGTCGGAGGCGTGCAGCCCGACGAGCGCGTCGGCGACCTCGCGCACGGTCGGCGCGGGCGCGGCGAGAAGATGGCGCGCGCCCAGCCGGGCGCGCCGCTGGTCGTCGGAGATCACGGCGGGGGTCACCCGGACATCCTCGCCCGCCTACCCTGATCGCGGAAACCGGATTCGGCGGGACAGGAACACGATGTCGGCGACGAGGTTGCTGGTCCTCGGGGTGGTGCGCGGGTACGGCCGCGCACACGGCTACCTGATCGGCAACGACCTGATGTCCTGGCGGGCGGGGGAGTGGGCCAACGTCAAGTGGGGTTCGCTCTACCACGCGCTCAAGCAGCTCACCAAGGACGGCTGCCTGACCGACGAGACGGTGCCGCCCGCCCGCACCGACTACACCCTGACCGCCAAGGGCGAGCAGGAGTTCCAGCGGCTGCTGCGCGACGCGCTGCGCCGCCCGGAGACCCGGCCGGACACGCTGGCCGCCGGGCTGGCGATGCTGCCGTCGCTGACCCGCGAGGACGCGGTGGCGCTGCTGCGCGAACGGCTGGCCGCCCTGGAGGCGCGGCGGGACGAGGCCCGCGAGGAGGCGGCGGCGCGGGCCGACCCGTCGCACGTGCGGGAGCTGTTCGGGCTGTGGGAGCACACGGCGGACAGCGGCGCGGAGTGGACGCGGGGGCTGCTGGAGCGGCTGGAGGCGGGCGCGTACCCGATGTCCGGCGAGCCGGACTCGCCCGGAGCACCCGGCAGCTGGGTTATACTCAAACTTGAGTAGCTGAGGGGGAGCGCTGAACACCGGTCTCGAACGCTGCGCGGTCGTCTTCGAACCCGCCGATCCACCCCGCCTGTCCTCGCTGGCCTTCTACGGCGACGACCTGCCCGAACCCGAGCCCGGCGGAAGCCTCGGCGACCTCGTCGTGGCCCGCCCCGACGGCAGCCGGCAGCGCGTCGCGGCCGTGCGCCTGCCGGTCGCGGACGCCGTGCCGCTGCTGTCCCGGGCCCGCCGCGACCCGCACGCCCACCCCGCCGCCGCGTTCTGGGGCGCGGCCGTCGTCGTCGCGCTCCAGCTGGTCGCCCGCGGCCGGGTCCGGCCCGCCGTCACCGAGGGCGACTTCGACGCCTGGCGGCTCGGCCCGTTCGACACCGCCGACACCCGCCGCGTGCACGACCTCGCCGCCGCCATGCCCGCGCACGCCCGTGCCGTGCCGCTGCCCGGCCGCGACCCGCTGGAACTCCCCGAGGCCGAACCGCTGCTGCGCGCCTTCCTCGACGCCATCGCCGACACCATGCCGCGCGGCGCGGCCGCCGTGCACGCCGCCGGCGGGCCCGCGTTCGCCGCCGTGGCCCCGCAGCGGGTGCCGCACCTGCGCGGCTGGGCCGACCAGGGCGTGCGCGTTTCGTTGCGGCTGGAGGGGCTGGAGTCGTTCCGCGCGGTCGTCCAGGTGCACAGCCTCGCCGACCCGACCAGCGTGCTCGACGCCGCGCGGCTGTGGGCCGGGCCGGACCGCCGCGCCCAGGCCGACGCCATGGTCGGCGTCCGCCGGGCCGCCCGCGCCTGGCCGCCGCTGGAACGCCTGCTCGACCTGCCGGTGCCCGACGAGGTGGCGCTGCTGGACTCCGACGTCGAGCACCTGCTGCGCGAGGGCGCGGTCCGGCTGGCCGCCGTCGGCGTCGACGTGCACTGGCCCAAGGACCTGGTGCGCGACCTGTCCGCGAAGGTCGTGCTCGGCGGCGAGACCGGCGACCGGCCCTCCTTCTTCGGCCCGGACCGGCTGACCAGCGTCAACTGGCAGCTCGCGCTCGGCGACGACCCGCTGACCCCCGAGGAGCTCGACCAGCTCGCCGAGGCGCACCGGCCGGTCGTGCGGCTGCGCGACCGGTGGACCCTGGTCGACCCCGAACTGGCCCGCAAGGCCCGCGAACGCGACCTCAAGCCGGTGGCCGCCATCGACGCGCTGGGCGCCGCGCTGACCGGCGTCACCGAGATCGACGGCGAACAGGTCGCCGTGGCCACCACCGGCTGGCTCGCCGACCTGCGCGCCAAGCTGGACCTGCTCGACACCGAACCGGTGGAGCAGCCCGCGCGACTCCGGGCCACCCTGCGCGACTACCAGGTGCGCGGCCTGCGCTGGCTGGACCGGATGACCTCGCTGGGCCTGGGCGGGTGCCTGGCCGACGACATGGGCCTGGGCAAGACCATCACGCTGATCGCCCTGCACCTGCTGCGCGCGCACGGCCCCGGCGGGCCCACGCTCGTGGTGTGCCCGGCGTCGCTGCTGGGCAACTGGCAGCGCGAGATCGAGCGGTTCGCGCCCGGCACGCCCGTGCGCCGCTACCACGGCGCGGGTCGCGAAGTCGCCCACGAGGGGTTCGTGCTCACCACCTACGGCACCATGCGGCTGGACGCGGGCCGGCTCGCCGACGTGGAGTGGGGCCTGGTCGTCGCCGACGAGGCGCAGCACGTCAAGAACCCGTCCTCGGACACCGCCAAGGCGCTGCGCCGCATCCCGGCCCAGGCCCGGGTGGCGCTGACCGGCACGCCGGTCGAGAACACCCTCACCGAGCTGTGGGCCGTGCTCGACTGGACCACCCCCGGCCTGCTGGGCACCCTGCCCGCGTTCAAGGCCCGCTGGGCCAAGCCGATCGAGGCCGACCACGACCACGCGGCCGCCGCCCGGTTCGCCGCGCTGATCAGGCCGTTCCTGCTGCGCCGGCGCAAGTCCGACCCCGGTATCGCCCCCGAGCTGCCGCCCAAGACCGAGACCGACCAGCCGGTCGCGCTCACCCGCGAGCAGGCCGCCCTGTACGAGGCGGTGGTCCGCGAGCTGATGGCCGAGGTCGCCGACGCCGACGGGATGGCCCGCCGCGGCAAGATCGTCAAGCTGCTCACCGCCCTCAAGCAGGTCTGCAACCACCCCGCCCAGTACCTCAAGGAGGGCGAGCCGACGCTCGCCGGGCGCTCCGGCAAGCTCGAACTGCTCGACGAGCTGGTCGACACGATCCTGGCCGAGGGCGGCGCGGTGCTGGTGTTCACCCAGTACGTGGCGATGGCCCGGCTGATCGCCAAGCACCTGGCCGCGCGCGGCGTGGGCAGCCAGCTGCTGCACGGCGGCACGCCCGTCCCGGCCCGCGAGGAGATGGTGCGCCGCTTCCAGGCGGGCGAGGACCCGGTGTTCCTGCTCTCGCTCAAAGCCGCTGGCACCGGCCTCAACCTCACCCGCGCCGACCACGTCGTGCACTACGACCGCTGGTGGAACCCGGCCGTGGAGGACCAGGCCACCGACCGCGCCTACCGGATCGGCCAGACCCGCCCGGTGCAGGTGCACCGGCTCATCGCCGAGGGCACCATCGAGGACCGGATCGCCGAGATGCTGCGCGCCAAGCGCGGCCTCGCCGACGCCGTGCTCTCCCGCGGCGAGGCCGCGTTCACCGAGCTGACCGACGACGAACTGGCCAACCTGGTCGAGCTGAGGGGTGGCGCGTGACCGAGCGGGTCAAGGGGTTCCCCGCGTTCGGCAAGGGCGCGCGGCAGGCCCGCTCCTGGTGGGGCCGCGCCTGGTCGCAGGCCGTCGAGGACACCTCGCTGGACCAGGCCCCGCTGCGGCAGGGCCGCAAGTACGCCAACGCCGGGCTGGTCGGCACCATCACGGTCAGCCCCGGCCTGCTCGCGGCGACCGTCTACGACACCGAGGACACCTACCGCACCACCGTGCGGCTGGCCCCGTTCACCGACGCCGAGTGGGACCGGTTCCTCGGCCAGGTCGCGGCCAAGGCCGGGCACCTGGCCGCGCTGCTGGACCGCGAGATGCCCCGCGAGCTGGTCGAGGCCGCCGCCGACGCCGGCGTGCAGCTGCTGCCCGGCATCGGCGACCTCGACCCGGAGTGCACCTGCCCCGGCTGGGAGCTGCCCTGCCGGCACGCCGCCGCGCTGTGCCACCAGGCCGCGTGGCTGCTCGACGCCGACCCGTGGGTGCTGCTCCTGCTGCGCGGCCGCGCCCAGGACGAGGTGGTCGCCGGGGCCCGGCCCGCCGCCGGCGTCCTGGCCGTCGACGCCTACGCCGCGCCCGCCGTCGACCTGCCCGACGACCCGCCACCGGCCGAGCTGGGCCCGCTGCCCGAGTTCGAACCCGCGCCCGGCCTCGACGTCGAAGCGCTGTCGCTGCTCGTCGCCGACGCCGCCGGCAAGGCCCGCGAGCTGCTGGCCACCGGCCGGCTGCCGGTGCTCGACGAGCGCCGCGACCGGATCCGGATGGCCGCGGGCCACCCCGGGCTGGCCGCCCGGCTGCCCGCCGCGCCGCGCGAGGTCGCCGCGTGGCGGCAGGGCGGGGAGGCCGGGCTGGAGGTGCTGGAGGAGGCGTGGACGCCGGCGAAGGCCGAGGCGAACCGCGCGCACGCCGCGTGGCGCGACGCCGAGCTGCCCGAGGCGCGGGTGTGGCGCAACCGGTGGACCGTGCGCGACCGGCAACTGCGCTACGGCCGGGACGGCCGCTGGTACCCGTACCGCTCGCGGTCGGGCGGGTGGGAGCCCGCGGGCCCCGCCGGACGTGACCCGGCGGCCGCGCTCACCGAGCCCGGCTGAACCACCACACCTGTGGTACCACGGGTGTGGTGTGCGGCACTGACCTGCGGAAATCTAGGTGATCACGTCGGGCAGCGCGGCGGCCGTCCGCTTGCGGCGCAGCCACACCTTGCGGGAGCCGTCGACGAACAGCAGGGTCCGGGCCAGCTCCCACCCCGAGAACTCCGCGTGGATCGCGAGTTGCGTCGTCGCCGTGCGACGGGAGACACCGGCCGGCAGCCGCAACGGCCGGTACTCCCAATCCCCGTCGACCACCGCTTCGGTCATGTTCCGATCACCTGCATCCCTTGGCCGTCCCCGGACGCGACGAACACGCGCCCGCTGCCTGGATCAACCGCCACCGAATCCGGCTGGCGGACCGTGGCGAACCGGTGCTTCTCCACCGGCTCCCCGCCCGCGACGTCGAACGCCACCACCTGGTTGAGCTCGGTGAGCGTGATCCACACCAGGTCGCGTCGCGGGTCGTAGGCCATGCCGTAGGGCGCGCCGGGCACCGGGTAGCGCTGCCGCATGATCAGCGGGTCGACCGAGAACGCCATCAGCTCGCCGCCGCGGGTGTCCACCACCAGCACCCGGCCGTAGCGGTCGGCCACCATCGAGGTCGCGCCGTCACCCGCGCGCAGCCCCGCGCCCAGCTTCGGGCCGCCGTCCGGGTCCGCGTCGGCGGACAGCCGCAGGTCGAACACGGCGCTGCGCGGCCGGTCCAGCACCACGGCCTCGTCGCCCACGCCGACCACCTGGTCCGGGCTGGACACCCCGGTCACCACCCGGTCGTCCACGCCGACCAGCTTGGCGTCCCGGCGGGCCACCACCGTCCGGCCCGCCACCACGGCCACGTCCACCGGTCCGCCGTCGACCTTCCGCTCGGCGGTCGTGCCGTCCGCCCGCACGGTGACCACGACCCCGCTGCCGGGCACCGGGGCCTCCACGGCACCGTCCAGCGCCGTCAGCCGCTCGGCCGGGCCGGGCAGCGGCACCACCGTCGGTCCGGCCAGCGTGTCCAGCGGGTACAGCAGCACCGAGGGCGGCTCGGCCACGGCCACCGCGACCCGGTCGCCGGCCACCACGACCGCCGTCGCGCGGCCCAGCGGCAGCACCGCACCCTCGGGCGTGCCGGACTGCGCGGGCGAGCGCGCGGGCCGGGCCGGTTCCAGCGAGTTCGCTATCTGGAGCGGGTCACCGGAGTTCCCCTCGGTGGAGCAGCCGGAGAGCAGCGCGGTTCCGGTGAGCACTACCGCGGCCAGTCGGCGCAACGTCGAACCTCCAGCTAACCCGAACGCGAATCGTCCTCCCAGCATCCATCACGAATCCACCATCGTCACGCGGGGGGGAGGGTGTTGTCGTTGGTCCGGGAGGGTGGTAGTCGGCCGCCACCCGTACCCCCACCGGCCTTTTCGCGACTATCCCAGGTGAACGGGAGGCGTCGCGGATGACGGTCGAGGAGTTGCGGACCAGGCACGTGGAACTGCTGCGGGACCGGCGGGTGGTGGACCACCTCGACCCGGTGCGCAAGGGGGCCGAACACGCCGCCCACCGCTACCACACGTGGACCCAGGTGGCCGGCGAACCGGTCCGGACCAGGCTGGAACGCCTCGCCGACGTGCGCGACCGGCCCGCCGCGTACCGGCGCGCCCACCTGCACACCCTGCAACGCACGCTCGACGCCCTCCAGCCGGAGGTGCTGCACCTGGCCCGCGCGGCGGGCTGGACGGTCACCACGCCCGTCCTGGCCGGCGTGTTCCCCACCGGCACCCTCGACGGCCTGTGCGTGCCGGTGCCCGGCCGGGGCGTGCTCGTGCTGGTCAACAGCGGGCTGCCGGACCTGGTCGGCGCTGTGCTGAAGATCATGACCGGGGCGCTGCCGAACTACGGCACGCCGCCCCTGCTCAGCTCCGAGCAGGCGTCCTACGCGCTGGCCGAGGCGATCAACGCCTACCTGTACGGCAACGGCGCGGTGGAGGCCCAGCCGCTGCCCGAGCTCTCCGGCCAGCGGCTGGCCCTGGTCGGGCTGATGCTGCGCCGGGCCACCCAGTTCGTCGTCGCCCACGAGATCGGCCACGTGCTGGCCGGCCACCTGGTCAACGCGCGCCGCTGGACCGACCCGAACACCCCGGTCGGGGCGCTGGACGCGCAGTCGGTGGGCTGGCCGCGCGAGCACGAGGCGGACCGGATCGCCGCGATGATCATGCTGCACACCCTGGACGACCTGGCCCCGCGCGAACTCGACGTCCACGAGCCGTGCCTGGTCGCAGCGGTGCTGCTGGTGCTGTTCCTGCACGAGGTGGTGGACCGGCTGGCCGACGAGCGCGGCCTGGTCGTCCCGTTCGCGGGCACCCACCCGCCCCCGGTGCGCCGCATCCAGTCGGTCGTGGAACACCTCGCCGAGCGAGTCCGCACCCCCCGTGCCCTCGACCTGGCCGCCGACGTCGCCACCTGGCTGGAGGACCAGCTCGCCGGCGTCCGCGAGTGGTTCCGCCTGGCCGACGAGGTGCGGATCTGACCGCACGCCCCGCCACCGCCGCACGCCCCGACCCGGAGGACCGCCGCGTGCGGCGGCGCTAGCCCATCGGGCGCTCGGGGTAGCCGAACTCCACCGCGCTCACGTCGTCCAGCGCCGCGCGGATCGCCGGCGGCAGGGTCAGGTCCTCGGCGGCCAGCGAGCCCAGCAGCTGGTTGGTGTCCCGCGCGCCCACCACCGGCGCGACCACGCCCGGCCGGTCGCGCACCCACGCCAGCGCCACGCACAGCGGGGAGGTGCCCAGGCCGTCCGCCGCCGTCGCCACCGCCTGCACGATCCGCGCCGCCCGTTCCGTGCGGTGCTGCTCCACGTACCCGGCGAGGTGCGCCGACGCGCCCCGCGAGTCCGACGGGGTGCCGTTGCGGTACTTGCCGGTCAGCACTCCCCGGCCCAGCGGGGCCCACGGCAGCAGGCCGATGCCGTGGTGCTCGGCGGCCGGCGCGACCTCGCGCTCCACGCCGCGCTCCAGCAGCGAGTACTCGACCTGCGTGGACACGATCCGGGTGTGGCCGGGCAGCGCGGCGGCCGTGCCCAGCTGCCAGCCCGAGTAGTTCGAGACGCCCGCGTAGCGCACCTTGCCCGACGCGACGGCGGCGTCCAGCGCCGACAGCGTCTCCTCCAGCGGCACGGCGTGGTCCCACGCGTGCAACTGCCACAGGTCGACGTGCTCGACGCCCAGGCGGCGCAGGGAACCGTCCAGCGCGGACAGCAGCGCACCGCGCGACGCGCCACCGCCGAACGGGCCGTCGTTGCGCCGGGCCACCGCCTTGGTGGCGATCACCAGCTCTTCGCGCGGCACCACCTCGCTCAGCAGGCCGCCCAGGATCTGCTCGCTGTCGCCTTCGGCGTACACGTCGGCGGTGTCCACGAGCGTGCCGCCCGCCTCGGTGAACGCCAGCAGCTGGGTGGCGGCCTCGTCCGCGTCGGTGTCGCGGCCCCAGCTCATCGTGCCCAGGGCCGTCCGGGACACCCGCAGTCCGCTGCGGCCGAGGTATCGCTGTTCCACACGACGGAGCCTAAAGGGTGATCGTCGCGCGGGTGGCGCGCGGTGCCTTCCCGCCCGCGCGTGTTCACCCGCACGGGTAAGGCCGGGAAAACGGCGTGCGCCATTCCCGGAAATCGCCGGTCGGGGTGACTGCCGGGCGTTCTCGGAAATGCTCCGCCACGCCGTCGGGGACGCCCTCTGGCGCACTCGGTTACCCGCCGGTAGGGTCCGGTCCCGTGCGACTGGGACTGAACCTCGGGTACTGGGGCGCGGGCAACGACGCCGCGAACCTCGAACTGGCCAAGGAAGCCGACCGACTGGGCTACGCGGTGGTGTGGGCCGCCGAGGCCTACGGCTCCGACGTGCCCACCGTGCTGGCCTGGGTGGCCGCGCAGACCGAGCGCATCGACGTAGGCAGCGCGATCCTCCAGATCCCGGCCCGGACGCCGGCCACCGCCGCGATGACCGCCGCCACCCTCGACACGCTCTCCGGGGGCCGGTTCCGGATGGGGCTGGGCGTGTCCGGGCCGCAGGTCTCGGAGGGCTGGCACGGCGTGCGCTTCGACAAACCGCTGGGCCGCACCCGCGAGTACGTCGACATCGTGCGCACCGCGCTGCGCCGGGAACGGCTGCGCTACGACGGCGAGCACTACACGCTGCCGCTGCCCGACGGCCCCGGCAAGGCGCTCACCCTGACCGTGCACCCGGTGCGCGAGCACATCCCGATCTACCTGGCCTCGATCGGCCCGAAGAACGTCGAGCTGACCGGCGAGATCGCGGACGGCTGGCTGGGCATCTTCTTCTCCCCGGAGCACTCCGGGGCCTCGCTGGAGGCGTTGCGGAAAGGCCGGGAGAAAGCGGGCAGGACGCTCGACGGGTTCGACGTCGTGCCCACCGTCCCGCTGTTCGTCGGCGACGACTGGCGGGCCTGCGCGGACCGCGTCCGGCCGTACGCGGCGCTGTACGTGGGCGGCATGGGCAGCCGGGAGAAGAACTTCTACAACGACCTGGCGGTCCGGATGGGCTTCGCCGCCGAGGCCGCCGAGGTCCAGGACAAGTACCTGGCCAGGGACTACGACGGCGCGATGGCCGCGCTGCCGGTCGACTTCCTGGACTCGACCTCGCTGCTCGGACCGCGCGAGCGGATCGCCGAGCGGATGCGGGCCTACGCGCAAGCGGGGGTCACCACACTGACCATCTCGCCCATGCTGCAAGATCTTGAGCAGGGGATCGCGGCACTGCGTACCGCGTCCGAGGCTTTGGATCTGGCAGGAGTGGGTAGTTGAGCTGGTTGCAGGCTCTGGTCCTCGGACTCGTCCAAGGACTGACGGAATTCCTGCCTATTTCCTCGTCGGCGCACGTGAGGATCGTGTCCACGCTGTTCTTCGGCAACGACGCCGGCGCGTCGTTCACCGCGGTGATCCAGCTCGGCACCGAGTTGGCGGTGCTGATCTACTTCGCCAAGGACATCGGCAACTTCATCGCCGCCTGGTTCAAGGGGCTGTTCAGCAAGGCCGCGCGGCGGACCGAGGACTACCGGATGGCCTGGTACGTGATCATCGGGTCGGTCCCGATCTCGGTGCTGGGCTACATCTTCAAGGACGAGATCCGCAGCTCGCTGCGCAACCTGTGGATCACCGCGACGGTGCTGGTGGTGTTCGGCCTGCTGCTGGGCCTGGCCGACCACTTCGCCAAGCACATCCGCACCAAGCTGGAGCTCAAGGACGCGGTCGGCATGGGCCTGGCGCAGGCGCTGGCCCTGATCCCGGGCGTGTCCCGCTCCGGCGGCACGCTCACCGCGGGCCTGTTCCTCGGCCTGGACCGGGCCGCCGCCGCCCGCTACTCGTTCCTGCTGGCGCTGCCGGCGGTGTTCGGGGCGGGCATCTTCTCCATCCCGGACGTGCTGGACCGCTCCGAGCCGAACGCCGCGTCGGTGCCGCAGATGATCGTGGCGACGATCGTGGCGTTCGCGGTCGGCTACGCCACCATCGCGTGGCTGCTGCGCTACGTCTCCAAGCACAGCTACTCGGCGTTCGTCTGGTACCGGCTGCTGCTGGGCATCATGCTCATGGGCCTGCTGTCGATGGGGCTGCTCAACCCGACATAGGGTGGGGCGGTGGCCACCGTGATCCTGCTCCGACACGCCCGTTCCACCGCCAACGGATCGGGCGTGCTCGCCGGTCGCCAACCGGGCGTCCGGCTCGCCGAGCGCGGCGAGGAGCAGGCGGCGAAGCTGGTCGAGCGGCTCGCCGGGATCCCGGTCGACGCGGTGGTCACCTCGCCGCTGGAGCGCTGCCGGCAGACCCTCGCGCCGCTGCTGGCCGAGCGCGGCCTGGACGCCGCGGTCGAGCCGGACCTGGCCGAGGTCGAGTACGGCGAGTGGACCGGCCGCGAGCTCAAGGACCTGCTCAAGGAACCGCTGTGGCAGGTCGTGCAGCAGCACCCGTCCGCCGCGGTGTTCCCCGGCGGTGAGGGGCTGGCGACCGTGCAGGCGCGCGCGGTGGCCGCGATCCGCGCCCACGACGCCCGGGTCACCGCCGAGTTCGGGCCGCGCGCGGTGTGGGTGGCGTGCAGCCACGGCGACGTGATCAAGGCGGTGCTCGCCGACGCCCTGGGCGTGCACCTCGACGGCTTCCAGCGGATCGTGGTGGACCCGGCGTCGGTGTCGGTGGTCCAGTACACCGAGACCCGCCCGTTCGTCCTGCGGGTCAACGACAACGGCGGCGACCTGTCCGGGCTCGTGCCGCCCCCGGCCCAGCCCCACGAGCCCGCGGCGCCGGCCGCGCTGTCCTCGGACGCTGTCGTCGGCGGCACCACGGGGGCGTAAGAGCGCCGTAAGACTCACGTGTGGCCCCCGGACAGTGCAGGGTAGTCCGGGGGCCACCGGTCGGGCGGCGGAACGCCATCGGCCGGGGCGGTCGACCAAGTGAACTGATCGTATGGGCGTTAATGCGGGGGTAAATCCCCTCTTTAGACGCGAACAGTTCTCACATTTAGCCCGGCGGCGCAGGTCAGACTTCTGCGGAACACTCGCAAATCTAGCAAAACCGCAGCTCAAACTATGTGGAAACACCACGGAAACAAATCCTGGCAAGTGCCCTGACGGCCTATTTCGTTGCGCTGTTCGGTTGCGTCCGGATGCAGGGTGGGTGTTTACAGTTAACAACCGGCCGTGCGCTGTGCGTCACAGTCCGAGACGGGTGACAGCGTTGTCCTCCAACGGGTTCGCCGTCCGGATGTAGCGGTGCACGGTCCGCGGGTTGGTCCAGCGGCCCTGGCGCATGATCTCCCGGTCGCTCGCGCCGCCGAGCGCGGCCTGCGTGGCGAACCCGGCGCGCAGCGAGTGGCCGCCGAACAGCGCCGGGTCCAGACCGGCCTTCGAGGCGTACCGCTTCACCACGTCCGAGACCGCCTTGTCCGACATCGACCGCACGCCCAGCCGGCCGTGCCGGCTCACCGCCGGGAACAGCGGCCCGGTGAGCCGCTGCGGCCGGTAGGAGTGGCAGCGGTGGGTGTGCGGGGTCTCCGGCTCGTCCTCCAGCAGGGCCCTCGGGTCGGCCGCGGTCAGCACGTCCACCCAGTCGGCGAACGCGCACACCGGGCACGTCGGCCGGCGCGCGCCGCGCGGCAGCACCACCCGCTGCCGGTGCGCACCGGTCTGGTCGGTCTTGGTGACACCCAGCTCCACCAGCAGCAGCGGCTCGTGCGTGCGCGGGTCGACGTCGACGGTGACGTCCTCCAGCGCCAGTGCGGCGAGTTCGCTGCGCCGCAGGGCGCCCGCGAACCCGACCAGCAGCAGCAGCGCGTCCCGCCGGCGGGCCGGTCCGCTCGGCCAGCCGGGCGCGGGGCGTTCGGCGAGCAGCGCCTCCAGGGTCTCCAGCAGCACCGGGCGCTTGCGGCGGGGCTGCTCGCGGCGGGTCCGCCGGATGCCGCGCAGGGTCAGCCGGACGACGTCGGCGCGGGTGGGGGAGGGCAGGCCGCCGGCGGCGTGCACAGCGGCGATCGCGGCCGCCTTGCGCTCCAGCGTGGACGGGCTGAACGCGGGGGAGCCGTCCGGCTTCACGCCCCGCGCCGCCACCGCCAGGTACACCGCGACGTCCACCGGGTCCGCGGGCAGCGCCTGGCGGCCCTCGCGCTCGCACCACGCGGCCCACGCCACCCAGTCGGAGCGGTAGGCGCGCAACGTGTTGGGGGACTGGGCGGCGTGCAGGTACTCCGCCAGCGCGGCGGCCTGCTCGTCGTCGAAGCGGCGGCGCACCTGGGCCAGCGCGGCCACGTCGACCAGGGCCGGGTGGGTGACGCGATCAAGCCCGGCACGCACCGGCTCCGGCAGGCTCACGCTGATCATCCTGTTCATTCGGTGGAATAAATCATTTCAGTGCAGACTGGAATCAATTCTTGACAGTGGTCGCTACGATCCCGCACATGCGCGCTCTCCAACACCCGGACGTGGAGGACCTGAGCCTGCCCGCGGTGCTGAGCGCGCTGGCCGACCCGGTGCGGCTGCGGATCGTCGCCGAGCTGGCGCGCTCCGGCGGGATCGTGTGCGGGCAGTTCGACGTGCCGGTCAGCATGTCGACGCTGTCGCACCACCTGAAGGTGCTGCGCGAAGCGGGCGTGCTCCGGGTGACACCGCAGGGCAGCTACCGCACGCACGAGTTGCGGATCGCGGACATGGAACGCCGGTTCCCCGGCGTGCTGGACTCGATCACCCGGGCCATCGCGGTCGCTTGAGCGTCGTCGCGTTCGCCGCGGCGGGTTGCCTCATCGCTCCAGTATCGCGCGGGAGCCCGCGCCGTGGCCGGGCCGGTGGTCAGCCGACCTGGTGGGTCTCGTGGTCGTGGGCGGCGGGCGCGCCGGCGCGTTCGGTGGCCTGGGCCTCGGTGAGGGTGTGGCCGATGTGGGTGATCAGCAGCCGGCCGGCCGAGCGGGCGGCGTCGGCGGCGTCCTCCGGGGTGCAGTGCACGGGGGACGGGTCGGTGCCGTCGGCTTCGCAGAGCAGCAGGTCCGCGCCGGCGGCCAGGGCGTGCAGGGCGGGGCACGGGCCGGTGTCGCCGGAGTAGGCCAGGGTGCGGTCGCCGTGGGTGGCGCGCAGGCCGAACGCGGGCAGGCCGTGCTGGACGGCGTGGCTGGTGAGGGTGAGGTCGCCGACGTCGGCGCGGTGGCCGTCGTGCAGTTCGTGGACCTCGAACGCGGCGTGCGCGGGGTTGGGGCCGGTGCTCGCGAGGAACGTTTCGAGGCGGTGGGCGAGTCCGGGCGGCCCGTAGAGGGGGAGCGGCCGGGTGGGGGTTAGGTCGGCGTGCAGCAGGGCGTAGTAGGTGGGCAGCAGGTCGGCGGTGTGGTCGGCGTGGGTGTGC
Organism: Saccharothrix espanaensis DSM 44229; assembly: GCF_000328705.1. NCBI lineage: Bacteria > Bacillati > Actinomycetota > Actinomycetes > Pseudonocardiales > Pseudonocardiaceae > Saccharothrix > Saccharothrix espanaensis. The sequence continues at coordinate 4,602,368 of NC_019673.1, forward strand.
GAGATCCAGACGGCGTCGAGCCGGTCGGGTGTGGTGTGGCGTTGGAGGTTGGCCAGGCTGCCGGGTCCGGCGTCGACCCAGACCCGGGTGGTGGGGGTGCTCAGCAGGTAGCCGGAGCAGGCGCGGTCGGGGCGCGGGTAGGGGGTGGCGGTGCCCAGGGCGGTGAGGGTGAAGGTCACGGGGCAGTGTGCCGCAGGACGTGCACGCCCGCCGCGGTCTTGAGGTAGGCCCAGGTGGTGGTGCCGTTGGTGGCCAGGCCGACGTGCGAGGCCGAGGCGCGGGTGAGGTCGTCGGGCAGGGGGACGCGGGCCCAGTCCTGGCCGGTCCAGCGGTGGTAGGCGGGGCGGGTCTCGAAGCTGCGCCGGCCGGCGCGGACGCCCCAGGTCCAGCCGGGTGCGACGCCGTGCAGGCTGAGCCGGTCGTGGTCGGCGGGTGCGGGCACGGGCTGCCAGCGGTGGCCGTCGTAGTGGTGGATGTGCAGGCCGTCGGTGTCGTGGGTGTGGGCCAGCCACAGGTCGTCGGGCGCGGTGGCGGCGAGGCCGGTGATGTGGCCGTGGTCGGGGCGGGGGCCGTGCAGGTCGGTCCAGGTGGTGCCGTCCCAGTGGATGAGGACGGGGTACTCGTAGGTGGCGGCCCCGGCCCCGGTGAGCCCGCCGCCGCCGGCCCAGACGTCGTCGGGTGCGGCGGCGGTGATGGCGTGCAGGGTTTCCCGGGACGAGGTGAGGGTGCTGGAGCGGGTCCACTCCAGGCCGTCCCAGTGCAGGGTGTCGCTGCCCGCGCCGACGATGTGGACGTCGTCGGGTGCGATGGCGGTGACGGCTTTGGCCCACGGGATGGCGGGGGTGTCGACGGTGTGCCAGCCGACGCCGTCGTAGTGCAGGACGAGGGGGCGGCCGGCGCTGTTGCCGACGGCCCACACATCGTCGGGCGCGGTGGCGGAGATGCCGGCGAGGCTGGCGGCGGAGGGGAGTCCGGGCAGGGTCTCCTCGGTCCAGTCGACGCCGGTCCAGCGCAGGACGAGCGGTGTGGAGGGTCGGCTGGTGAACACGCCGGTGGTGCCGGCGAGCCAGGCGTGGTCGGTCGCGGTGATGGCCAGATCGGCCAGTGCGGTGCTGGGCGGGAGTGCCGGCACCGGCACGGGTCGGAACAACTCGTCTCCCCCTCGATGGGTCCCCCGACGCATCGCAGGCTCCACCTCACCAGGCTCCGGGTGGTCCGGTATCCGCCGAACGGCGGTTTGTGGTTGGGGCGAAAGGCGTGTGGTCCTCACGGACGGTGGTCGTCCGCGGTGTCTGTCGATGCTGTTCGTAAAGGTGCTTGCCTCTACGTGTACTCGGGTCGGCGTGTGGTGGGAGTGGCGTGGTGCACGCGGCGGTGGGGGAGCACGAGCGCGTGTTGTGGGTGAAGGCGGAGTTGTTCGTGGTGCAGGGCCGGGAGGCGGGTCAGGTGCGGGCGCGGGATTCGAGGTAGCGGCGTTCGGGGAGGCTCAGGGTGGCGCGGGCGGCGCGGGCGTAGTGGGTTCGGGCGGTGTCGTGGTCGCCTGCCAGGTCGAGCAGGTGGGCGCGGACGGCGTGCACGCGGTGGTGGTCGGCCAGGGCCGGGTCGGTTTCGGCGTCGGACAGCTGGGCCAGGGCGGTGGTCGGGCCGTGGACCATGGCGGTGGCGACGATCCGGTTCAGGGTGACCATCGGGCCTGGCGTGATGCTGTGCAGCAGGTCGTAGAGGGTGAGGATCTGCCGCCAGTCGGTGTCCCGCGCGGTCGGGGCCTCGGCGTGCACGGCGGCGATGGCGGCCTGTAGCTGGTAGGGGCCGATCGGCTGGGTGGCCAGCGCGTCGGTGACCAGGCGGGTGCCTTCGGCGATGGCGGCGGCGTCCCAGCGGGTCCGGTCCTGGTCGGCCAGCGGGACGAGCGCGCCGTCCGGGGTGGTGCGGGCGGGGCGGCGGGCGTCGGTGAGCAGCATCAGGGCCAGCAGGCCGGCGGTTTCGCCGTCGTGGGGGAGCCGGCGGGCCAGTCGGATGGCCTCGGCGGTGAGGTCGACGCGGTAGAGGGCGTCGCCGGAGCCGGCCGTGTGGCCTTCGGTGAACACCAGGTAGAGCACGTGGCGGACGGCGTCGAGGCGGTCTTCGCGCTCGTCGTCGGGCGGCAGGGCGAACCGCGCGCCGCGCACCTTCTGCTTGGCACGGCTGATCCGCTGGGCGATGGTGGCCTCGGGGACGAGGAACGCGCGGGCGATCTCGGCGGTGGTGAGCCCGCCGACCGCGCGCAGCGTGAGCGCGACCCGCGAGGGCGGGGTGAGCGCCGGGTGGCAGCACAGCAGGAACAGGGTGAGCGTGTCGTCCTCGCCGGACGCGGGTTCCGGGTCGGGCGGGGCGAGGGCGTGCACGGTCTCCTCGCGGCGGCGGCGGGCGGTGTCGGCGCGCCACGCCTCGATGCGCCGGCGGGACGCGACGGTGATCAGCCAGCCCTTGGGGTTGGCCGGGACGCCGTCGGCGGGCCACTGGGTGGCGGCGGCGACCAGCGCTTCCTGCACGGCGTCCTCGCACTCGTCGAACCCGCCGTGGTGGCGGACGACGGCGGTCAGCACCTGCGGCGCGAGGTCCCGCAGGAGGGTCTCCAGGCTCACAGCTCGAAGTCCGCCAACGACATCACCGGCCGCACCTCGACCAGGCCGAAGCGGGCCTCCGGGACGCGCCAGGCGATCTCCACGGCGCGCTCGGCGTTCTCGACGTCGACCAGGTAGAACCCGGCGAGCAGCTCCTTGGCCTCGGCGAAGGGCCCGTCGGTGGTGGTGGCCTGGCCGTCGCGGACGACCAGCCGCCGGGTGAGCGACGGGTCGGCGAGGGCTTCGGAGACGACGAGCTCGCCGCTGTCGGCCAGGTCCTCGTCGAGCCGGGCGTACCCGTCGAGCCCGGCGGCGCGCTCCTGCGCGGGCAGGCCGTCCCAGATGGCGCGGGACTCGGGGTTGCCGTAGATCAGGATCAGGTACTTCACCGGGGCTCCGAAAATTTGTTCGTGGGGTCGTGTCGAGAACCGGCGTCCAGCTTCTACGTCCGGGGTGAGCGGCGCTCGACGGGGGTGCCGGTGCGGAGAGGACGATCATGGCTGACGGGACGCGGATCCGGGAACTGGTGGCACGGCGCGCGGAGGCGATGCGGTCGGGGGACGCGGCGGCGCTGACGGCGGACTACCTGCCGGAGGCGGTGGCGTTCACGCTGGCCCCGCCGTTGCGGCACGCCGCGCCGGAGTTGACCGACCCGGCGACGCTGACGGCGTGGTTCACGAACTTCGACGGCGCGGTGGACTACGAGGTGCGGGACGTGGAGGTCGTGGCAGGCGGCGGGGTGGCGTTCTGCCACTCGCTGCACCGGCTGTCGGCGGTGCCCCGGGGCGGGAGCGGGGCGTTCGTGCTGTGGTTCCGCTCGACGTTGGGCCTTCGCGAGGTCGACGGGCGGTGGCGGATCGCGCACGAGCACGCGTCGACCCCGTTCCACATGGACGGGACGATGGCCGCCGCCGTCGACCTCACGCCCTGACCTCGGTGCTGCCGGCCCGTGCGGCGCACACGTCGGGTTCAGGGACGTGCCGCGAGCACGCGGGCCAGGGCGTGCAGGGCCGGGCGGTAGGCGTGTTCGGCGGGGGTGCCGTAGCCGATGATCAAGCCCTGCGGGGCGGCCGGGTCGCGCTGGTGGTGGTGGTCGCCGAGCCGGCCGAACGCCAGGCCGTGCTCGGCCGCGGCGGCGGTCGCGGCCTGCTCGTCGGGGTGGTGCACCAGGGCGTGCAGGCCGGCGGACACGCCGTGCGCGGTGTGCTCGCGCAGGCAGTCGACCAGCAGGTCGCGGCGTCGCCGGTAGCGCAGCCGGGAGGCCCGGATGTGCCGGTCGTAGCCGTGGCCGGTGATCAGGTCGGCCAGGGTGAGCTGGCCCAGCGCCTCGGTCTGGTGGTCGGCGTGCCGCTTGGCGTCGGCCACCGGGTCCACCAGCCGGGGCGGTAGCACCAGCCAGCCGAGCCGGACGCCGGGACCGAGGGTCTTGGACACGCTGCCCGCGTAGACGACGTGGTCGGGCGCGGTGCCCTGGACCGCGCCCACGGGCTGCCGGTCGTAGCGGTACTCGCCGTCGTAGTCGTCCTCGACGACGACGGCGCCGGTCGCGCGCGCCCAGGCCACGAGGGCGTGCCTGCGGGCGGGGTGCAGGGTGACGCCGGTCGGGTACTGGTGGGCCGGGGTGACCACGGCGGCGGCCACGTCCGGCAGCGAGTGCGCGCCGTCGCCGTCGACCGGCAGCGGCACGACTTCGCGTCCAGCGCGGCGCACCACCTCGCGGTGGAAGGCCAGGCCCGGGTCCTCCATGGCGACCGGCCCGTCCAACACGCCGGCCAGCAGCGACAGGCCCTGCACGTACCCGGCGGTGATCACGATGTGCGCCGGGTCGGCCTGCACACCCCGGGTGCGCCCGAGGTAGCCGGCCAGCGCGCGGCGCAGCTCGATCCGGCCGCGCGGGTCGGAGTAGCCGTGCGCCTCGGCCGGCGCGGAGGTCAGGGCGCGGCGGGCGGAGCGCAGCCAGTCGGCGGTCGGGAACGCGGTCACGTCGGGGTTGCCGGGACGCAGGTCGAAGCGCGGCGCGGTGGCGTCGCGGCCGGGCGTCGGGGCGTTGGTCCGGGGCCGGGTGAGCGCCGCGACCTGGGTTCCCGCGCCGCGCCGCGCGGTCAGGTACCCCTCGGCCACGAGCTGGTCGTAGGCGGCGGCGACGGTGTTGCGGGCCAGGCCGAGTTCGACGGCCAGCCGGCGGGTGGCGGGCAGCCGGGCGCCGGGCGCGAGGCGCCCGTCCCGGATCGCGGCGCGCAGCGCGTGCTCCAGCCCGGCGCGCCGGCCGGTGGCCGGGTCCAGCTCCAGGTGGAGGTCGACCCCCGCGCCCGGGTCCGGCGAACGCTCAGTGGACCAGTCTTGCGGCACGGCATTGGACCCTAGCAAGGAGCCAATGCCGCCCTAGGGTCGGATCATGACGATCCGACTGTCGGTGGCGGACCTGACGCCGACGACGCTGGAGGCGATGCAGGGCCTCTCCACAGCGTCGAAGAAGAACTCGCTCGACCCGAGGCTCCAGGAACTGGTGAAGGTGCGGGCCTCCCAGGTCAACGGCTGCGCCTACTGCGTCGACCTGCACACCGGCGAGGCGCGCGCGGCCGGTGAGCAGCAGCAGCGGCTGGACCTGCTGCCGGTGTGGCGGGAGGCGCCCGGGTTCAGCGACCGGGAACGCGCCGCGCTCGCCCTGGCCGAAGCCGTGACCAAACTGCCCGACGGGGTGCCCGAGGACGTGTGGACCGAGGCGGCCGAGCGGTTCGAGGAGCAGGAGCTGACCGAACTGCTGTGGGTGATCGCCACCATCAACACCTGGAACCGGATGGTCGCCACCACCCGCGCCTGGCAGGTGTCGCGGTGAGCCGCGCCGCTCTCGCCGCCGCGCTGCGCGCCCTGCACGTGCCGGGCGACCCGGTCGTGCTGCCGAACGTGTGGGACGCGGCGTCCGCGCGGGTCGTCGCCGCCGCGTTCCCGGCCGTGGCCACGGCCAGCGCCGCGGTCTCGGCGTCGCTGGGCTTCCCGGACGGCGAGGGGCTGCCCGCCGACGAGGCGTTCGCCGCGGTCGCCCGGGTGGTGCGCGCGGTGGACGTGCCGGTGACCGCCGACGTCGAGCGCGGCTACCGGCTGCCGCCCGCCGAGATCGCGGCGCGGCTGGCCGACGCGGGCGCGGTCGGCTGCAACCTGGAGGACTCCGACCCGGCCACCTCGGCGCTGCTGCCGCTCGCCGAGCAGGTGGAATTCCTGGGCGCGGTCCGCGCCGCCGACCCGGACCTGGTGCTCAACGCGCGGGTCGACGTGTTCCTGCGGCCGGATCCGTCGTTCGAGGCCGGCGTGGAGCGCGGGCGCGCCTACCTGGCGGCCGGCGCGGACTGCGTCTACCCGATCGGGCTGGCCGCGGACCGGGTCGCCGAGTACTGCCGGGCGGTGGCCGGACCGGTCAACCTCGCGCACGTCCCCGGCGGCCCGACGCCCGCCGGGCTCGGCGCGCTCGGGGTGGCCCGGGTCAGCTTCGGGCCCGGCCTGCACCGCCTGCTCACCGCCCGGCTGGAGGCGCTGGTGGCGGGCATCCGCGAGGGCGGTTCGCCCTACCGGCCGTGACCCGCGTCGCGGGCGGGGGATATTCGGGGGCCCCGTCCGCGACGCACCACTATTCTGATCGGCAGCATGAACACCACCGCGCACTCCGACCTGCACCGACGCCTGTCCGACCTGATGTCGGGGGACCAGCGGCGGCTGGGCCGTCGGCTCGACGGGGCGCGCCGGGTCCGCGACGAGCAGGCCCGCGCCGCCGTCCACGCCGAGATCGCCGCCGAGATCGAGCAGGCCGAGCTGCGCGTCGCGCTGCGCCGCGCCGCCGTGCCCAAGATCACCTACCCGGGCGAGCTGCCGGTCAGCGCGCGCAAGGACGACATCGCCGCGCTGATCCGCGACCACCAGGTGGTGATCGTCGCCGGCGAGACCGGGTCGGGCAAGACCACCCAGATCCCCAAGATCTGCCTGGAGCTCGGCCGGGGCGTGCTCGGCCAGATCGGCCACACCCAGCCGCGCCGGCTGGCCGCCCGCACGGTGGCCGAGCGGGTCGCCCAGGAGCTGGGCACCCAGCTGGGCCAGGCGGTGGGCTACAAGGTCCGGTTCACCGACCAGTCCGGCGACGAGACGCTGGTCAAGCTGATGACCGACGGCATCCTGCTGGCCGAGATCCAGACCGACCGGACGCTGTCGCGCTACGACACGATCATCATCGACGAGGCGCACGAGCGCAGCCTCAACGTCGACTTCCTGCTCGGCTACCTCAAGCAGCTGCTGCCCCGCCGGCCCGACCTCAAGGTCGTCATCACCTCCGCCACGATCGACCCGGAGCGGTTCTCCCGGCACTTCGCCGACGCCCCGATCATCGAGGTGTCCGGCCGCACCTACCCGGTCGAGGTGCGCTACCGGCCGGTCGTGGACCCCGACGACCCCGACGCCGACCCGGACCGCGACCAGACCCAGGCGGTGTGCGACGCGGTCCGCGAACTCCAGGCCGAGGGCCCCGGCGACGTGCTGGTGTTCCTCTCCGGCGAGCGGGAGATCCGCGACACCGCCGACGCGCTGGCCGCGCTGGGCCTGCCCCACACCGAGATCCTGCCGCTGTACGCGCGGCTGTCCTTCGGCGAGCAGCACAAGGTGTTCCAGTCGCACCGCGGCCGCCGGGTGGTGCTGGCCACCAACGTCGCCGAGACGTCGCTGACCGTGCCCGGCATCAAGTACGTGGTCGACCCGGGCACCGCCCGGATCTCCCGCTACAGCAACCGGCTCAAGGTGCAGCGGCTGCCCATCGAGCCGATCTCGCAGGCGTCGGCCAACCAGCGCAAGGGCCGCTGCGGCCGGGTCTCGGCGGGCATCTGCGTGCGGCTCTACAGCGAGGACTCCTTCGACGCCCGCCCCGAGTTCACCGACCCGGAGATCCTGCGCACCAACCTCGCGTCGGTGATCCTGCAGATGACCGCGATCGGCTTGGGCGACATCGCCGCGTTCCCGTTCATCGACCCGCCCGAGGCGCGCAACATCAACGACGGCGTGCAGCTGCTCCACGAGCTGGGCGCGATCGTGCCCGCCGAGCAGAAGCTCACCCCGCTGGGCCGCAAGCTCGCCCAGCTCCCGGTCGACCCGCGGCTGGCCCGGATGGTGATCGAGGCCGACCGCAACGGGTGCGTGCGCGAGGTGATGGTGATCGCCTCCGCGCTGTCCATCCAGGACCCGCGCGAACGCCCGTCGGACAAGCAGCAGGCCGCCGACGAGCAGCACAACCGGTTCAAGGACCCGGACTCGGACTTCGTCGCCTACCTCAACCTGTGGCAGTACCTGCGCGAGCAGCAGAAGGCGCTGTCGTCCAACCAGTTCCGCAGGCTGTGCCGCGCCGAGTTCCTCAACTACCTGCGGGTCCGCGAGTGGCAGGACATCTACTCCCAGCTCCGGCAGGTCGCCAAGACCCTCGGCGTGCACGTCAACGAGCAGCCGGCCGAGCCGCGCGCGGTGCACCTGTCGCTGCTGTCCGGGCTGCTGTCGCACATCGGGCTCAAGGACGTGGTCAAGCGCGACCCGGGCAAGCGCCAGTCCTCGGAGTACCTCGGCGCGCGCAACGCCAAGTTCGCGATCTTCCCCGGCTCGGCGCTGTTCCGGAAGCCGCCGCAGTGGGTGATGGCCGCCGAACTGGTCGAGACCTCCCGGCTGTGGGGCCGGATCGTCGCCCGGATCGAACCGGAGTGGGCCGAGGGCCTCGCCGAGCACCTGGTCAAGCGCAGCTACAGCGAACCGCACTGGGAAGCCAAGCGCGGCGCGGTGATGGCCATGGAGAAGGTGACGCTCTACGGCGTGCCGATCGTCGGCGCGCGCAAGGTGAACTACGGGCAGATCGACCCGGGCCTGTGCCGCGAGCTGTTCATCCGGCACGCCCTGGTGCAGGGCGAGTGGACCACCCACCACAAGTTCTTCCACCACAACCGGGCGCTGCTCGACGAGGTCGCCGAGCTGGAGAACCGGGCGCGCCGCCGGGACATCGTGGTCGACGACGACACCCTCTACGAGTTCTACGACCAGCGGGTCGGCGAGGACGTGGTGTCCGCCCGGCACTTCGACACCTGGTGGAAGAAGACCCGGCACACCCAGCCCGACCTGCTCACCTTCGACAAGCAGATGCTGGTCAACGACCGGGCCCAGGTCACCCCCGAGGCCTACCCCGACGAGCTGACCCGGGGCGGCGTCGCGCTGCCGCTGACCTACCGGTTCGAGCCCGGCACCGCCGTCGACGGCGTCACCGTCCGGCTGCCGCTGCCCGCCCTGACCACCGTGCCCGACGACGCCCTGTCCTGGCAGGTGCCGGGGTTGCGCACGGAACTGGTCGTGGCGCTGATCCGGTCGCTGCCCAAACCGGTGCGGCGCAACTTCGTGCCGGTGCCCGACGTGGCCGCCGCCGCGCTGTCGCGCATCGACGCCGACGAGCCGCTGCTGCCCGCCCTGGAACGGGAGCTGCGCGCGCTGACCGGCGTGGTCGTGCCCCGCGAGGAGTGGCAGCTCGACCAGGTGCCCGAGCACCTCAAGCTCACCTTCCAGGTGGTGGACGAGAACAACCGGGAACTCGCCCAGGGCAAGGACCTCGCCGCGCTCAAGCAGCAGCTGCGCGGGCAGCTCCGGGAGACCCTGGCCGCCGCCGCGTCGAACCTGACCCGCACCGGGCTGACCACGTGGGACCTCGACGAGCTGCCCAAGACCGTGCAGCGGCGGCAGTCCGGGATCGTCGTCACCGCCTACCCGGCGCTGGTCGACAAGGGCGACAGCGTCGCGGTGGAGATCCTCGACACGCCCGGTCGGCAGGCCGCCGCGATGCGCCGGGGCACCCGCCGGCTGCTGCTGCTCGCCGTCCCCTCGCCGGTCAAGCTGCTCCAGCGCGGCCTGACCAACGCCGAGAAGCTCACCCTCACCCGCAACCCGCACGGCGGTGTCGCCGCGCTGCTCGCGGACTGCATCAGCGCCGCCGTCGATCACCTGGTCACCTCGGCCGGCGGGCCCGCGTGGAACGCCAAGGGCTTCACCCGGCTCACCGAGTACGTCCGCAAGTACCTGGGGGAGACGGTCTTCGACGTCGTCCGCGAGGTCCGCAACGTGCTCGACGCCGCCCAGGAGGTCGAACTGCGCCTGGCCGGGGTCAAGGGCGCGGTCTACGACGAGTCCGTCGCCGACGTCCGCGCCCAGCTCAAGGGCCTGGTGCACAACGGTTTCGTCACCGAGGCGGGCGCGGCCCGACTGTCCGACCTGCACCGCTACCTGCAGGGCATCGCCCGGCGGCTGGAGAAGCTGCCCGAGAACGTGCGCCGCGACCAGGACTGGATGGACCGCGTCCACCAGGTCCACGCCGAGTACCGCGACCTCAAGGCCCGGCTGCCCGCCGACGAGCCGCACCCCGAGCTCGACGAGGTCCGGTGGATGATCGAGGAGCTCCGGCTGAGCTACTTCGCCCAGACCATCCCCACCCGCTACACGGTGTCCGACAAGCGGGTGTTCAAGGCGCTCGACGCGGTGCCCCGCTAGTGCTCCCACGCGGCCCGGGTGATCGCGTACTCGACCTCGCCGTGCTCCGCGCCGGGCACGGGCTCGTCGTCGTGCCCGGCGGAGGCGAACGCGCGCGTGAACGTGAGCCCCACGGCGGACATCGTCGCGCGTGACGCGGCGTTGACCGCCAGGGTCTGCCCGAAGATCCGGTCCAACCCCACCTCGGCGAAGCCGTAGCGGACCAGTTCGCGCGCGCCCTCGCCCGCGAACCCGCGCCGCCACCTCGCCCGCAGCACCCGGAAGCCGAGATCGGCCTCGCCCGCGACGACGGGCTGGTCCGGCCCGTGCGGCGGCCGCAGCAGCCACCAGCCGACGAACCCGTCCTCGGCGAACCCCACCCAGTAGCCCAGGCCGGGCAGCTCATCGGCGGCGGCCAGCCGCCGCCGATGAGCTGCCCGCGCCTCGGCGCGCGACAGCGCCCGTCCGGTGAGGTGGCGCATCACCTCGGGATCGGCGTCCAGCCCGACCTCCAGGTCGAGGTGCTCCTCGGCCAGCGGAACGAGGGTGAGCCGCGCCGTGCGCAAGGTGGGTTGACCCATGACTCCGATCGTCGCAGCGCGCGCAACCGGATTACTCCCGCGCCGGGGCCGCCGCTACCTCGGTGCCCGGAAGCCGCCGATCCGCTGTTCGAGCAGTTCGGCCAGCCGCAGCGGCGTGCGGTCCTCGAACATCGGACCGACGAGCTGCACCCCCACCGGCAGGCCGTCGGGGGACAGGCCCGCCGGGACGGCGGTGGCGGGCAGGCCGGGCATGGTGGCCAGACCGGCCCAGACGAGCTGGTCGAAGAACGGGTGCCCGACGCCGTCGATGTCGACCCGGCGGCCCAGCAGGTCGGGGTCGTGGTCGTGCGGGAACGCCGGAGTCGGCGTGATCGGGCACACGACGGCGTCGAACTCGGCGAAGAACCGCCGCCAGCCGTGCCGGTGGAGCTCGCGGCGGTTGTTCGCCTCCATCCAGTCGCGGTGGCTGAACACCATCCCGCGCAGCCGCGCCGCGTCCAGCCCCTGGTCGTCCGCGCCCAGGCCGGCGGCGAGGGCGCGCAGCTGGTCGTACTCCTGGACGGGGAAACGTGCGACGGAGCCCGAGAACAGCAACTGCGTGTAGAGCGTCGCGGCTTCGGCCAGGTCGGGCAGCAGCGGGCTGTGCCGTTCGACGCGGGCACCGCCGTCGACGAGCGCGTCCGCCACCCGGTTCACGCCCGCCCGCACAGCGGACCCGGTCGGCAGGAACGGGTGCTCGTCGAGGACCAGGACCCGGAAGTCGCTCAGCCGCTCGTGGCGCGCGGGCGGCAGGGCCAACGCGTAGGCCACGCCGAGCGTGAGCGGGTCCGGCCCGGCCATCACGTCGAGCAGCAGCGCGAGGTCGCGGGCGGTGCGCGCCATCGGACCGGCGACGGCGAGGTCCAGCTCGACCGGCAGCGCCGGCCCGGGAGGCGGGACCATGCCGCGGCTCGCCACCAGCCCGAGCGTCGGCTTGTGCGCGTAGACACCGCAGAAATGCGCCGGCGTGCGCAATGAGCCGCCGATATCGGTACCGAGCGACAACGCGCCGAATCCCGCCGCCAAGGCCGCCGCCGACCCGCCGGAAGACCCGCCCGGCGTACGACCGTGGTCCCACGGATTGTTGGTGGTGCCGTAGATCTCGTTGAAACTCTGCAGATCCTGCAACCCCAAAGGCACATTGGTCTTGCCGAGCACCACCGCCCCGGCGGCCTTGACCCTCGACACCTGCACCGCGTCCTCGGCCGGCACGTGGTCGCGGTGCGCCGGCATACCCCAGGTCGTGGGCAGCCCGGCCAGGTCGTAGGACTCCTTGACCGTCACCGGAACACCCAGCAGCGGTCGATCCTCACCGCGCGCACGCGCCTGGTCGGCACGGCGCGCGGCGGCCCGCGCCCGGTCGAAGTCCGGTACGCAGATGGCGTTGATCGCCTTGTCGTCCCGCTCGATACGGTCAATCGCCTGATCGGTCAGCTCCACCGACGACACGTCACCGGCGCGCATGGCGGCCACGAGTTCTTCTGCCGTCGCAAGATTCCACTCCATGAATCCGACCGTATAGGCGGTTGGAGCGAGCCATAAAATGCCGATTCGCACAACGGGGTGGCGCTGCGGAAAGCCGACTGCCGGCGGTGGCCTCGGGCAGGTGCTACTCGAACCGCTCCAGCAGGGTGCGCAGCGCGCCCGCCACCGCTTCCTGCGTCGGCGGGTCCAGCGGCTCCAGCAACGTCGCGCAGCGCGCCATGTGGGCGGCCAGCATCGAGTCGACCCGTTCCCGGCCCTGGTCGGTCAGCCGGATCCGCACCACCCGGCGGTCGGCCCGGTCCGGCACCCGCAGCACCAGCCCCTTGGCCGCCATCCGGTCGATGCGGTTGGTGATCGCGCCGGCGGTGACCAGCGCGGCGTTGAGGAACGCGCCGGCGGTCAACCCGTCCGCCGCGCCCGCCCGCCGCAACGTCGTGAGCACCTCGAACTCACCCGGTTCCAGGTCGAAGTGCGCCAGGAACTCCTTCATCTCCCGCTCCACCAGCCGGGACAGCCGGGCCACCCGCCCCAGCACGGCCATCGGCGACGTGTCCACGTCCGGCCGTTCCACCCGCCACTGCGCCAACACCAGATCGACCGCGTCGCCCACCGCGAAACCCCTCCCCGTGGCCTCAAGCATTCGACGTCGAATGGGTTCGGCGCAATGAGTTTCGCACGAAACTATCACCGCCGGACACCGGGCCTCCCCACCCGTGCCGGGTGAACCCCGGACGTCCTCACCACCATGTTCCAACCCGCGAGGCCCGCGCGGGCCGTTTCGCCGGGATCCGGCCCCGGCGACGACGGCGCAGGTGGCACGGGGTGGCCGTGAATCAGCGGCGGCGACCCGGACCCGGAAAACCGTGAATGCGACGAAATTCATTCGCCGACCGGCCGACGATACCGCCGAAAAGCGCAACAAATGGAGCCATCCGGCCGAACAGGTGTCCGCGCGGACTCGTCAGCCCTGCCGGCCCAGGTCTTCGGTGGCCGCGCGGCCGGCCTCGGTGGTGCGGCGCAGGAAGTCCGCCAGGAGCGCCAGTTGTTCCTCGTCGTAGTCGGCGAGCAGGTCGTCCATCGCGGTGCTCATCCCCGCGTACAGGCCGTACAGCTCGGCGCTGCGGTCCTTGAGCGCGCGCACGAGCACCGCGCGCCGGTCCGTGCCCTCCGGGTCGCGTTCGCGCGCCACCCAGCCGCCGCGCTGCAGGCGGTCCAGGATGCCGGTCACCGTCGCGGGGTGCAGGCCCGCGCGGCGGGCCAGGGCGGAGGGCGTCAGGGGGCCGTGCTCCAGGACCAGTTCCAGGCAGTCCAGGTCGCCGTCGCGCAGTTCGAGCCGGGCTCCGACCTGGTGGTTGAGCAGCGAGAGCTGGTTGCGCAGGGCGCGCAGCGAACCCTTGATCCCGGTGACCGACCGCCGCCGCCCGCCAGATTCTATGGAACTCATATGATATGTTCTCCGTATCTTATCTCTCTCCGTCGAAGCGTAACCGGGGGACCACCACATGACCGTGCTCGTCACCGGCGCGACCGGAACCGTCGGCCGCCCGCTGGTCCACCACCTGCTCGCCGCCGGGCACCGGGTCCGCGCGCTGACCCGCGACCCCGCCCGCGCCGCCCTGCCCGCCGGCGTCGAGGTCGTGCGGGGCGACACCACCGACACCGGGTCCCTGCACGCCGCGTTCGCCGGCGTCACCGCCGCCCACCTGATCAACTTCGGCCACACCTACCGGCCCCTGGCCAACGGGCCCGAGATCGTGGCCGCCGCCGAAGCCGCCGGCGTCCGCCGCGTCACCCTGCTCGGCGGCTGGGCCGAGGGCAGCCTCGAACCCGCCGTGCGGGCCGGCGGCCTGGAGTGGACGCACCTGCGGCCCGGCGAGTTCATGGCCAACACGCTCGCCGACTGGGGTCCCGTGCTGCGCGCCGGCGACACGATCAGCGAGCCCTACGCCGACCGGCCCACCACCCCCGTGCACGAGGCCGACATCGCCGCCGTCGCGTTCACCGCGCTCACCGAGGACGGCCACCACGGCCGGACCTACGCCCTGACCGGCCCGGAGGTCGTCACGCCCCGGACCAAGCTCGAACTGCTCGGCCGGGCCACCGGCCGCGACCTGACCTTCGACGAACTCACCCCCGACCAGGCCCGCGCCCGCTGGACCGCCCAGCGGCCCGCCCTCCAGATCTTCCAGGTCGCCCCCGGCGGCCCCGCCGACCAGGCCGACTTCGTGCTGCGCCTCTACGGCGACATCCCCGCCGCCGGCCGCACCCCCACCGACACGGTCGAACGCGTCACCGGCCGGCCCGCCCGCACCTTCGCCCAGTGGGCCGCCGAGAACGCCGCCGCGTTCCACGCCTGACGCCGGGCACGAAGGGTGCCGTGCGGGAGGGGAACCGCACGGCACCGGGGCACGGGGGTCAGGACGCCAGTTGGGTGTCGATCCACGCCTTGTGCTGGTGGGTGCCGGTGTAGAGGGTGGTGCCCGCGCACTCCGCGTCCCAGTCGCCCGCGCCGTGCGTCTCGCCCACCAACTGCCACTCCTCCTGGTACCAGACCACCGCCGGGCCGCCCGAATCGCCGTGGCACGCCGAGTGCGCCTTGTCACCCGACACGCACACGTCCTTCGGTCCCGCTCCGCCGCACTCGTCGTAGGCCAGCGCGATCAGGTCGATCTCCTGCAACGCCACCGGCGTCACGCAGTCCGGCCACGACGTGCACCCCCAGCCGAGCAGCCGCACCGACGAGCCCACCGACGGCCACCCCGGCGCGCGCTTCACCGGCGTCTTGGTCGACGCCTTCGCCAGCCGCATCATCGTCAGGTCGGTGCCCGCCCGGTCGACCTTGCGGTCGATCCGGATGACCTCGCCGCCGGAGTCGTTGCGCAGCGAGCCGATCCGGGCCGACCCCGCCGCGCCGCAGTGCGTCGCCGTCACCAGCCAGGTCGGCGACACCAGGCTCGCGCCGCACCCGTTGCTCAGCGCCACCATGAACGAGTAGGCCGTGGTCGCGGCGCGCCCACCGATGATGCGCGGGTCGGCCGCGGCGTTGCCCGCCGTCGCGAACAACGCCACCAGAGCGAGCAGTGCTGACCCGATTCTCCTCATGACACCAGGCTTGCACCCGTCTTGACCTGCGGAAACACTGGTCACCCGGCGGGTCGTCGGAGATGACCGGCCCGGGTGAACCCGGCCGGCCGGCGGTGCCGCACGGTCACCGGCCGCTACTCCGAATGGTGCAACGTGATGGTCGTCCACGCTCCGACGTGGACGCGGTCGCCGGCGGCCAGCCGGCGGGGCCGGTTCGGCTTCACCGGCTCCTCCTCGTCGTTGACCGTCGTCCCGTTCGTCGAGCCCAGGTCCACCACCGACCACTCGCCGTCGGCCGACACCAGCAGCGCGTGGCTGTGCGACACCCCGGGGTCCTCCGGCGGGCCGACCAGGTCCACGGTCGGGAAGATCCCGCGCGACCGGCTGCGCCGCCCGATCGTCACCTGCGGCCCGACCAGGTCGAACCGGCGGGGCGGGCAGAACTCCGGGAACTCCACGGCCGCCGCGTCCGGGCCGCCCACCGCCACCACCCGCAGGTGGTACGCGCGGTCCGCCTCGACCGTCGCGTGCCACCGGGCCCTGGCCGGGGCGGCGACGACCGGCGCCGGCGTCGGGTCGCCGGCGGGCGCCGGGGCCAGCGAGTCGTGCCCGCACTCCTCGCAGAACCGGCCCGGCCGGGCCGCGCCGCACGCCGCGCACGTCTCCTCGGCGGCCGGCGCGGCGCTCGGAGCCGGGCTCGACGCGGCGGCGTCCAGCGGCGTGCCGCACACGTCGCAGTAGTCGTCGGTGGCCGAGGCGTGGCCGGCCGGGCAGGTGGCCATCAGCGGTCCTTCCCGACCCGCTTGGTCACCGTCGAACGGGTGTCCAGCGTCATCTCGTCCACGTCCGCGACCCGCGCCCGCAGCTTCACCGTGCCGGTCGCCGGGTCCTTCACCTCCACCACCTTGGCCAGCAGCTTGGCCGTGCCGGTGTTGCCCGACTCGTGCGCCAGCTTCACCGCGCGCCCCAGCCGGGCCGTCGCGGTCTCCGCGTCGCCGGACTTGCGCGCCTCCAGACCCTCCTGGATCGCCTCCGCCAACTCGGCCTGCCCGGTGTAGTGCGCCACCTCCGGGCTGATCCGGGTGGACAGCCCCGAGTCGTCGGTCCACACCGCCAGCACCCGGCCCTGGCCCAGCACGTCGCCGTCCGGACCCACCAGGCTCACCCGGCCCGCCAGCATCCGGTCGCCGACGTTGCCGGCCTTGACCTCGACGCACAGGTGGTAGTCGCGGCTCTCCACGCCGCTCCACGCGCCGGTCGGGTAGTCGCCGGTGCGCGGCGCGGCCTCCACCCGCCGGTCGGTCAGGTCCAGCAGCCCCGGCGAGGCCTGCTTGAGGAACTTGACCCGCGCCCCCTCCGGCGTCCACAGCTGCAGCGCCACGTCGGCCACCGCCTTGTCCATCGCGGTCGCCGTCATCGCCCGGAAGTCCTCGGCCAGCCCCTCCGGCTCGGCCACGATGTCCACCGTGCCCAGCAGCGCCTCGGAGATCCGGCGCAGCTCCGCCACCTGCCAGTCGGTGCCCACGCCCCGGCAGTCGCCGGTGAACCGGCCCGCGACCTGGTCGAGCACCTTGGTCAGCTGCTGCGGCGACTCGTGCTGGTTCTGCCCGTCGGTCAGCAGGATCACGTGCCGCGGCCCGCTGTCGTGCCCCTCGAACACCCGCTGCGCCAGCAGCAGCCACTGGCCCATCGCCGTGCCGCCGTCGGCCTGGAGCCGGGCGACCGCGCGCTTGGCCGCCGACCGGCTCGCCGCCGACGCGACCACCAGGCCGGCCGCGTGCGGGTAGACCATCTCGGCCTGGTCGGTGCCCGCGACCACGGCGAACTTCACGCCGTCGCGCAGGGTGTCGATCGCCACCTCGGTGGCCCGCTTCGCGGCGGTGAGCTTGGCCGGCGGGTACCGCATCGACCCGGACGTGTCCACGATGATCACCTGCGCGGCGTCCGCGTCCGGCACGACCGGGGCGGCGTCCCCGGCCTGGCCGGTCGCCGACACGGTGAGGATGGCGTTCACCTCCGCCGCGCCCTCCGGCAGGAACTCGTTCTGGAACACCTCGACGGCGAACTCAAGCGCCATGCCCACCCCGCAGTTGAAGGACGACGACCGTGATGTTGTCGTGCCCACCGGATTTCAACGCGACCTCCACCAGCTCGCGCGCCACCTCGACCGGGGCGACCCCGCGCGGCAGCACGGCCAGCAGGTCCTCCGGTTCCGGCAGGTAGTTCCACAGCCCGTCGCTGCACAGCACCAGCAACCCGGGCGTCTGCACCCGGAAGGTCACCGTCCGCGGCGCGTCCAGGCCCGAGTCCGCGCCCAGCCACCGCGACAGCACGTGCGCCCGCCGGTCGGTGAGCGCCTCCTCCTCGGTCAGCACGCCCTCCGCGACCAGTTGCGCCGCCCAGGTGTCGTCCGTGGTCAGCCGCGCCGCGCCGGTCTCGGCCACCAGGTAGGCGCGCGAGTCGCCGACCCAGCCGACCGTCGCGGTCTCGTCGGTCACCACCGCCGAGACGAACGTGCACGAGGGCGCGACCTCCTCGGCGCCCGGTCGGGCCAGCCGGCCCACCGCGGCGTCCGCCGACAGCGCCGCGTCCCCGGTCGCCTCCTCCAGGTCGGCGCCCGACTGCACGGCCGTGAGCAGCACGTCCAGCGCCACGTCCACCGCGAGCTGGGAGGCCTGCTCGGCGCGCTCGGAGGAGGCGACCCCGTCGCACACCACCGCCGCCACGCCCCGGGCGCGGGCCCGGCCGAACGCCATCGAGTCCTCGTTGCGCTGCCGGCGGCGGCCCCGGTCGCTCACCCCGGCCAGGCCGGGCAGCACGAACTCCACCCGGTCGCGCACCGGGTGCCGGGCCCGGCCGCACTGCCCGCAGAACCCCTCCGCGTCGAACGCGCCGCCGCAGCCGCACGTCCGCTCGGCGAGCGAGTCCGGGCCGCCCACCGGGGTCCGCTGGACCCGCAGGTTGCGGCCGCACTCCTCGCAGAAGCGGTCCTGCGCCGAGACCGGTGCCGCGCACGCCGGGCACGCCTCCCGCGACGAGACCTCCCGTGAGGAGCCTTCCCGTGAAGAGCCTTCTCGGGACGAGACCTCGCCCGCGGGGGGCTTGTCGGCGGCGGGGGAGAGGTCGCCGGGGACCTCGTCGGGCGGCAGGTCCCCGGCAGCGGGGTCCCGGGGTGACGATTCCATGTTCACACCAACGTCCTGGGCCGGACCGCGTTCGCGCGGTCGACGAGAGCGATGCGCTCCTCGGGGGTGTCCGCCAGCCGCGCGAGCTGCCGGTAGCAGCGCTCCAGGCCCGAACGCAGCCCGGTCTCGCTGACCTCGCAGTCCAACAGCCGCCCGGCCGGAGCGGAACCGGCGGCGGGCAGCGCGTCCAGCGCCGTGCGCAGCAGCTCCGCGGTCAGGTCCGCGCGGCGCGCCAGGTCGAGCACCAGCCCGGACAGCCGGGTGCCCGCCGCGACCACGTCCGCCAGCGCGCCACCGGCCTGCGCCCGCACCGCCGCCACCTGCGCCGCCACGTGGTGGCTGGAGGTGTCGGGCACCGCGTGCAGCACGTCCACCGCCGCGGCCCGCTCGCCGTCGGCCAGCAGCACCCGCGCCAACCCGAACGCCGCGCTCACGTAGGCGTGGTCGGTGCGCCACACCACCCGGTAGAACCGGGCCGCCTCCGCCAGGTCGCCCGCCAGCTCCGCGCACGCCGCCAGCGCCAGCTTCGGCGCGGTCTCGCCCGGCACCACGTCGCACACCTGCCCGAACGCCGCCCGCGCCTGCGGGAGCCGGTCGCGCACCAGCGCCGCCAGCCCCCGGTACCAGCCGGGCCGCCAGTCGTCCGGCGCGGGCAGTTGCGGGTCGTCCGGGTCGAACAGCGACGGTGTCGCCAACTGGTCCAGCTCCGCCGACGCGTCGTCCACCCGGCCGCCCTCGATCAGCGCCCGCACCACCTGCAACCGCACCTCGACGGTCTGCACCGGGGCCGCCCGCAGCGCCGTCACGAGCTGGTCCGGGTCGCCCGTGGTGGCGGTGGCGAGGAACCCGGCCGCCGGGTCGGCCGCGTCCACCTGCGGCACCGGCAGCCCGGCCGCCACCGACCGCGCGTCCGGCGCGCCGGCCACGCCGAACGCCCGCCGCTCGGGCGTGAACTGGCGCGACAGGCCCGGCCGGGGCACCTCGTCGGACTGCGCCAGCACCTCCCGCAGCACGCCGGTGAGCTGCTCGGCCATCTCCTCGGCGGAGGCGAAGCGCTGGTCCGGGTCGCGGTGGGTGGCCCGCCGCAGGAACCGGTGGAACGAGTCGTGCCGCGCCAGCACCGGCTGGTCCTCCGGCGCGGGCAGCGACTCCTGGTGGGCGCGGCGGAAGTCGAACGGGAAGCTCATCACCGCCAGCGCCCGGCCCACCGTGTACAGGTCGGAGGCCACCGACGGGCCGGTCGAGCCGATCTCCGGCGCCTGGTAGCCGATCGTGCCGTAGATGGCGGAGTGCCGGTCGTCCACCCGCCGCACGGCACCGAGGTCGATCAACTTGAGCTGCTCCTCGGTCTGGATCACGTTGTCGGGCTTGAAGTCGCAGTACAGCAGGCCCACGCCGTGCAGGTAGCCCAGCGCGGGCAGCACCTCCAGCGCGTAGGCGATGGCCTGGGCGACCGGCAGCGCCTCGCGGCCCGAGCCGTCCGCCCGCAGCGCCTTGATCATGTCCTTGACCGACGTGCCGCCGACGTACTCCATCACGATGTAGTCGACCAGCTCGCCGGACTGGCGGTCGGCGTGCCGCACGAAGTTGTGGATCTCCACGATGTTCGGGTGCGACACCTCGGCCAGGAACTGCCGCTCGGCGATCGCCGCCGCCACCGCGTCCGCGTCGTCGGAGTCCAGCAGGCCCTTGAGCACCACCCACCGGTTGCTCACCGCGTGGTCCAGGGCGAGGTAGATCCAGCCGAGCCCGCCGTGCGCCAGGCACCCCAGCACCTCGTACTGCTCGTGCAGCATCTCGCCGGGCGCGAGCTTGGGCGTGAACGAGTAGTGGTGGCCGCAGTGCGCGCAGAACCCCTCCACGCGGCCCGGCCGGCCCTCGCGGCCCCGGCCGACCTCCTTGCCGCAGCTGGAGCAGAACCGCTTGGCCTCCGGCACCTCCGGGTCGGCCAGCACCGCCGTCTTCGGGTCGCGGGCGGGCACCCGGGGCACCTCGACCAGGCCCGCGCCCAGCCGGCCCCGGCTCGACGAGCGGGTCGAGGACCGCCGCGAGCGGCCACCCGACGACGTCGACGTGGACGCCGTCCACGGTGCCGTTCCCGGACCGGTCTCCCGGCCGGTGGCCGCGCCGGTGCCGCTGGTGCCCGCCGGCAGCGGGGCCTCCATGCCGCACCGGTCGCAGAACCCGTCCTGTTCGATCGTGCCGCCGCACGCCGACCGTGCACACGTCCTCATCGCGCAGCCTCCGTCCGGTCCTGCACCGCGCGCTGGTAGCGCGCCACCGCCACCGTGCCGGCCCGCAGGTCGCACGGCACGGCGTGCAGCACGTCCCGCGCCGCCCGGTGCAGCGCGGCCAGCGCGGCGTCCTCGGCGTGCCCGCGCGCGGTCGCCTTCGCCCGGTAGGCGTCCAACCGCCCCCGCAGCTCCGCCCGCCGCTCCACCGATCCCGCCAACTGCGCCGCCACCGCCCTCGTCCGCTCCAGCACCGCGGCCGCCGCCGACTCCACCTCGGTCAACTCCCGCTCCCGCACCTCAGGAAAACGCAACCGGAGCCCGGCCAGCGCCCCCGCCGGCCCGGAAACTTCCGGTGTCGCCGGGTGCTCCCCGGCGATCTCGGCGACCACCACGACCCGCAACGCCACCACCTCGTCCCGCACCGCGCCCGCCTCCGCCAGGACCGCCGTCACCGCGGCCACCCGCGCGGCGAACCCCTCCAGCAGCGCGGCCACCCCGGCCGCCCGGTCGGCCAGCCCGGCGGCGGCCGCGTCCGGGGTCAGCGGATCGGCCACCGCCCGCGCGTGCGCCGCCGCCACCTCCGCCCGCAGCGCCCGGACCGTTCCGGACTCGGCGAGCCCGGCCAGCCTGCCCGCCACCGGGTCCAGCACCGCCAACCGGGCCGACCACGCGGCGTGCACCTCGTCGAACAACGCGGTCAGCTCGGCGTACCGGTGCTTCATCCGGGTGACCAGCTCGGCCAGCGTGATCCGCTCGGCGGCCACCGCCGGGCTGGTCAGCGTGCGCGCCGGCGGTGGTGCGGCCAGCACCACCTCGGGCCCGGTCAGCAGTCGCCGCCGCTCCGCCGCGTCGCGGGTCGCACCCGCCTGCGCCAGCACCGCCCGGTAGGCGTCGAACCACTCCCACAGCCCGACCATCGCCGCGTTCGCCGACTCCCAGCGCCGCGCGGTCTCCCCGGCCAGCGTGGTGCCGCGCAGCAGCCGGTGACCGGGGTGGTCGTCCATGGCCAGCAGCGACTGCGCCACCCGGTCGCTCTCCGCGCGGAGCCTGGCCAGCTCCGCCTCACCGCCACCCGCGTCCACGCTCAGTCCCGGTAGTTCGCGACCGGCGGCGCGGGCGGGTCGCCCAGCCACCGGCCGTGGATCGACGCCCACGTGCCGTTCGCGCGCAGCTGCTCCAGCAGCGCGTTGACGAACCGCACGAAGTCCTCGTCCTGCTTGGGGAACGCCATCCCGTACGGCTCGGCGGTGAACTGCGGGCCGACCACCTTGGTGTACGGGTCCTGCGCGGCGAACCCGGCCAGGATCGTGTTGTCGGTGGAGATCGCGTCCACCTGGCCCTGCTGGAGCATCACCAGGCAGTCGGTCCAGTTCGGCACCGCCACCGCGATCGGCTTGGCCGCCGCGGTGGCCACGTTCACCAGCGAGCTGGACCCCTTGGTCGCGCAGACCCTCCGCCCGCCCAGCGACTCGATGCCGGTCACGTCCGACGTGCTGGGCACCAGCACCCGCTGCCCGGCCTGGTAGTAGACCGACGAGAACGCCACCTTCTGCCACCGCTCGCAGTTGACCGTCATGGTGCGCACCACGATGTCCACCTCGCGGTCCTCCAGCGCGGGGATCCGCTGCTCGGAGGTCAGCACCTTGAAGTTGATCCGGGTCGGGTCGCCGAAGAGCGCCTTCGCGACCTCGCGCGCCATGTCGACGTCGAAGCCCTCCAGCTCGCCGGAGAACGGGTTGCGGAACCCCATCAGGTAGGTGTTCTGGTCCACGCCGACGGTCAGCCGGCCCTTCTCCAGGATCCGCGCCATGGTCGACCCGGCGGGCACCTGCCCGGCGGCCGGCAGCGGACCGGCCGGCCGCAGGCTCGCCGTGGCGTCGCACGACGGGTCGGCCGCCGCGGCCGCGCTCGGCGGCGCGGTCAGCTCCTCCACCCCCGTCGGTTTCGGCGGCGGCGCCGAGCTCCCGCCGATCTCCGGCGCGCCGCTGGGCACCGCGCCGCAGCCGGCCACCAGCGCCAGCACCGCGGCCGCCCCGACGACCGCACGTCCCCACCGCCCGCTCATCGGTACTCCTTCAGCCGCTGCCACAGTCCCGCCGTGGACGCCACCACCGCGATGAGCGCCAGCAGCACCACCGCCGGCACCGCGCCGGACAACGCGCCCCGCGCCCGCGCGATCGTGCCGGTCAGCTCCTCGCGCGACCGGTCCAGCCCGGACACCAGGTCCTTCTCCAGCGCGTTGAACGCGACCGCCGCCTCGCCCTTGCCCAGCGCCAGCCCCACGGCGCCGACGAAGTCACCGCCGTCATCGGCCTCCCGGACCCGCTGGTGGGCCTGCTGCCACTGCCCGAGGTTGGTCGTCGCGGTGCTCGGCAACGCCGAGAGCCGCACCAGCCCGGCGTCGTGCACCAGCCGGTCGAGGTCCTTGGACGCCTGGGCGAACCGCTCCTCGTAGCTCTTCCCGCTGCCGCGCGCCACCAGCGTCAGCGTCTCGTCGCCGCGCGCCGAGAGGGTCGTGATCCGGGCCCGCGCCACGATGTCGGTGACCTTCGCGTCGTCCTCGCTGGCGGACGCCAGCGCGACCACGACCGACGACGCGATCACCACCCACAGCAGCGAGACCACGCACGCCGCCGTGGCCGCGACCAGGCCCACGTTGAACACCCGGTTGGTCTTGCGGGTCAGGTAGCGCTGCACGAGCACCAGGCCGGTGATCAGCAGCGCGCCGAGCAGGAACTCCAGCCACGGCAGCGTCGCCGCGCCGTCCAGGTCGCGCATCACGTTGCCGGTCTCGGCGCTGTAGAGCTGCTGCGCGGCGGGCAGCAACGCATCCCGCATCAGGAACGACGCCTCCCGCAGGTAGGCCGCGCCCACCGGGTTGCCCTGCCGGTTGTGCGCCCGCGCCGTCTCCACCAGTCCGGTGTAGACCGGGAGCCGGCCCGACAGCGTCGACAGCGGGCCGGCGAGCTCGGGGGAGCGGGTGATCTCCCCGGTCGCGGTGGACAGCGCCGCCGCGGCCCGCGCCACGTCCGCCTCGTACCGCTGCCGCAGGTCCGGCGACTCGACACCACCCGACAGGAACGCGCTGGCCGCCGTGGCGTCCGCGTCCGCCATCGACCGGTAGACCTCCTGGGCGGCGTAGGCCAGCGGCTCGCTGCGGTCGGCCAACGCCTCCAGGGCGTCCGACCGGCGCTGCACCGACGCCGCCGTCAACGCGCCCACCAGCAACGTCGCCGCGATCAGCAGCAGCGCCAGCAGGCTCAACCGGCCCGGCGTGCTGCGCGCGAGCCCGGTCACCCGGCTGACCGCCCCGCGGTTCCGCTGAGCTTCGACCAGCACGACCGCCCCCTTTCCGAGGTGATCGGCGCCACTCGCCGCACCGTTAGCGTAGATCGTCAAGGGCGTGCGGGGGGCCGGTTCGCGCGACTGGGGCCGCGATCCCGCAGCCCCGTAACTAGGCTCGACGCCGTGATGGTCATCGCCCACCTCAGCGACACCCACTTCGACGGCGACCCGCGCGCCACCGACCGGGCCCGCCGGGTCATGGACTACCTCGACGCCCTGCCCGGACCGCTGCACGCGATCCTCGTCAGCGGAGACATCGCCGACCACGGCCTCACCCCCGAGTACGAACTGGCCCGAGCACACCTGGTGTCCACGAAGGTCCCCGTGTTGCTGCTGCCGGGCAACCACGACGTGCGGGGAAACTTCCGGGAAGTGCTGCTGGGCGAAGCGCCCGGCGAGGGCCTGGGCGAAGGTCCGGTCAACCGGGTCGTGCGGGTCGGCGGGACGGTGTTCGCGCTGTGCGACTCCAGCATCCCCGGCCGCTCGGACGGGCTGCTGGAGGACGGCACGCTGGCGTGGCTGGACAAGGTGCTGGCGCGCGGCGCGCCGACCCTGGTGTGCCTGCACCACCCGCCGATCACCGTGCACGAGCCCACCATCGACCGGATCCGGCTGGGCCAGGCCGACCGGCTCGCCGAGGTGCTGACCCGGCACGACAACGCGCTGGCCGTGCTGTGCGGCCACGCCCACACCGGCGCGACCTCCACGTTCGCCGGCCGCCCGGTGCTGGTCGCGCCCGGCGTCGTGTCGACCCTGCTGCTGCCCTGGGAGTCCACCCGGGTCGTGGACCGCGACCTGCCGCCCGCGCTCGCGTTCCACGTGCTGGCCGACGGCCGGATCACCACCCACTACCGCGTCGTGCCCTGAGCACCGCGGAGGTGCTCACGCCCGGAGCCGGCGGCGCACCTCCATCAGCGCCTCGCCCAGCAGGTTCAGGCCCTGCCACGCGGCCGGGTCGGTCGCCCGCTCGTCGTCGGCGGCCAGCCCGATGCCCCACACCCGGTCCACCGGGCTGGCCTCCACCAGCAGCCGCTCGCCGGTCGAGAGCAGGAACTCGCGCGCGGTGTCGTGCGCGGTGAACTTCGCCAGGTTCCCGCGCACCACGATGTCCAGCCGGTGCGCCTCCCAGGTGGCCGGGTCGAAGCCGCGGACCTCCCGGCCCAGGGCCTTGGCCTCGCCGGGGGTCCGCGCGGCCAGTACCCGCTCGGCGATCCCGGCGTCGCCGAACAGGTCGGCCTTGCCCGCCATCATGAAGTGCTCGGCGGTCCGGTAGGAGCGGCCGTCGACGGTGAACGCTCCCTCCCACCACTGGCTCAGGCATTCCTTGCCGACCCGGTCGGGCGCGCTCGGCGTATGGCCCCAAAAGAACACGAACTTCGTCACCTGTTCACGATCGCAGATGGCAACCTCGGGCCCGCTCGCGCGTCCTGCTGGTCATGCGAGTGATCATCGTCCTCGTCGCGCTGCTCGCGGCGGGCTGCACGGCCGATCCGAACCGGTTCATCGCGCCCATGACCAAGGAGGACCTGCTGCGCGACCTGCCGCAGCGGATGCGCGACGCGCACACCGTCCGGTTCACCTCCCGCCGCTCCGACGACGCCGACCGCGCGCCGACCACGGGCGCGCTGCGCTGGGACGGCGACGACCTGGACCTGAGCACCGACGACGGCGCCGGCGCCACCGTGCTGCTCGACGGCGTCGTCTACGACCGGCTGCCGCCGACGGTCGACGTGACCCTGCCCGAGGGCAAGACCTGGGTCCGTTCCGACCGCGCAGCCACCGACCGGTTCGCCACCGGCAACAAGGCCGCCCGCGACGCCCTGCCGACGTGGTGGAGCCCGACCCGGGGGCTGGACCGGGCCGGTGACCAGGTCGCCCTCACCGAACGCTCGGACCAGCCGCTGGACAACGAGCACACCACCCGCTACACGTTCGGCCACCAGGACCGCGTGTACCGGCTGTGGATCGACGACCGCGGCCTCCCGGTCCGGGTCGAGGTCGACCGCGCCGCCCAAGACGGCAGCCCGGTCACCGACACCACCGACTACCGGGACTGGGGCGGCGCGGTCGCCATCGACGCCCCGCCCGCCGACCTGACCTGCGGATCGGCCGAGGTCCAGTTCTGACCTGGCGCCCCACGTGACGTGAGGTCCCGCCGTCGCGTTCAGCCGGTACCGAAGCGCCGGCGAGCCGTCCAGGGCCTGCGGGACCACGGTGCGGGCCCTGCGGGATCGGCCTGTTGACGCCCGCCGGGCACACCCCGGCGGGCGTCAGCCGTTACGACGAGGCGTTCCAGCGGGCGACGCCGGCCGGCTCAAGACCCGCGTCGCGGCCGGCCCCGCACGCCCGTCCGAGCCGGTCCCGCCACCGCGGTGGAACGTGCCTACGGTCGGGCCGGCAGCGGGAGGGGAAGGGCGGGCAGGCCGTCGATGCTGTGGCCGTTGTGGTCCTTCTTGTCGCAGTACTCGACGAACTCCTCGTCCGACTTGCGGCCGAAGTAGTCGGC
This sequence comes from Saccharothrix espanaensis DSM 44229, assembly GCF_000328705.1. Lineage (NCBI taxonomy): Bacteria > Bacillati > Actinomycetota > Actinomycetes > Pseudonocardiales > Pseudonocardiaceae > Saccharothrix > Saccharothrix espanaensis. The sequence continues at coordinate 4,628,912 of NC_019673.1, forward strand.
GTGGAGGGTGCGCTCCTCGCGGTAGTCCATGAACGGCACCGCGTACCCGCACGTGTCGCTGACCAGCTTCGCGGTCACCACCACGACCGCGCGCAGCGCCGGCCCGTCGGCCTCGCCGAACCCGGCGACCAGGTCGGCGAAGCGCGGGTCGTCGCGGAACACCGGCTCGCCGGTGCCGTGCACCCGGACGATCTTCGGCGGGCCGTCGAACGCGCACCACATCAGCGTGATCCGGCCGTTCTCCCGCAGGTGCGCGATCGTTTCGGCGTGGCTGCCGCCGAAGTCGAGGTAGGCCACCCGCTGCTCGTCGAGCACCCGCAGCGTCCCGGCCCGGCCCTTGGGCGAGACGTTGACGTGCCCGTCGGCGGCCAGCGGCGCGCTGGCCGTGAAGAACACCGGCTGCGCCTCGATGAACGCGCGCAGCCGGCCGTCGATCCGTTCGTAGGTCTTCCCCATGCCCGCCAGTATCGCCGCCGTCGACCCGGAACACCCCCGGTCGTCCCACGTCTCGGACGCGCGGACCGGAAACCCGTTGCCGACCGGCCCGGGGCCCGGCGAGACTTGCCGATCATGGCACCCGAGATCCGGCGGTCCCTCGTCCTGCACTCCCGGCTGCGCCGCGACCCGCACACCGTGCTGCGCCGGATGCTCGACCGGGTGCCGCCCGGCACCGAGCCGACCGCGCCGGTCGCCGAACTGGAACGCCGGATCGCCGCGCTGCTGGGCAAACCGGCCGCCCTGTTCTTCCCCTCGGGCACGATGGCGCAGCAGACCGCGCTGCGGGTGCACGCCGACCGCCGGGGCCGCCGCACGTTCGCCGCCCACCCGCTGACCCACCTGGCGACGTGGGAGGAGCAGGGCCACGCCGCCGTGCACCACCTCGTGCACCGCCCGGTCGGCGACCACCACGAACTGATCACGCTGCACGAGCTGCGCGCGATCCGGGAACCCCTGGCCGCACTGCTGCTGGAACTCCCGCAGCGCGAGATCGGCGGCCTGCTGCCCGCCTGGGACGACCTGGTCGCGCAGACCGCGTGGGCGCGCGAGACCGGCGCGGCGGCCCACCTCGACGGTGCCCGGCTGTGGGAGGCGCAGCCCTCCTACGGCCGCCCGCTCGACGCGATCGCGGCCCTGTTCGACACCGTCTACGTGTCGCTCTACAAGGGGCTCGAAGGGCGGCGCGGCGCGGTCCTGGCGGGCGAGCAGGACGTGATGGACCAGGCGTCGGTGTGGCGCAGGCGGCTCGGCGGCAACCTGCCCGACGCGTGGCCCGACGCCGTGGCCGCGCTGATCGGCCTGGACGAGACCCTGCCGCGGATGGCCGAGTTCCTCGACCACGCCCGCGCCATCGCCGCCGCGATCAACGCCGACGGCTACGCCCGCACCCGCCCCGAGGTGCCCCAGTCCTCCCTGTTCCATGTCCTGCTGCCGGTGTCCGGGGACATCGCCGCGGCGGCGGCGCGGGAGCTGCTGGCCGAGACCGGGATCGAGCTGCCGACCCACACCCGCCGCACCGGCCTGCCCGACTGGTGCGCGCTGGAGCTGAGCATCGGCGCGACCGCCACCGAGTTCACCCCGGCCGAGGTCGCGGACCTGGTCCGCCGGCTGCGCTGAGTGCGCGCGCCGGCGTGCCCGCGCGGACGCGGCCCCGGGACAGCGCGCCCACCGGGCCCGGCGCGCCCTCCCGCCCCTCGACCCCGGCTGCCGCGCCCGCCCGGTTCGGCACCACCGCGCAACGCGGCGTGATCGCGGGGACAGGCCGTCCCTAGGGGAGCCCGACGAGCTTGCCCACCTGGCGGTTGTGCTCCAGGTCGTCGTGCGCGCGCCGGATGTCTGCCATCGGGTAGACCGTCACCGGGCCGGGGGAGGACGTGCCGTCGACCAGCCGGTCGAGGTACTGCTGGAGGACCTCGGCGGGCAGGTCGGAGCTCTCCCCGCCGTACGCGGTCAGCCGCACGCCCTTGGGCAGGTAGCCGATGGGGTAGAAGTCCGGCACGATCCACTCGTCGGACAGCATCCCGGTGAAGCACACCGTGCCGTGCACCCAGGTGGCGGCCAGCGTGTCCGGCAGGGTCGGCGTGCCGACCAGTTCCAGCGCCGCGTCCACCCCGTCCGGGAACAGCTCGCGCACCCGGGCGGCGACGCGGCCGTCGTCCACCAGCGGGTGGTCGACGCCGTGCGCGCGCAGCGCGTCCAGCCGGCTCTCGCTGCGGGTCGTGGCCAGCACCGTCGCGCCGATCTCCCGGGCCAGCGTCGTGGTGGCGAACCCCAGCGCCGACGTGCCGCCCCGGATCAGCAGCGTCTGCCCGGCCCGCAGGTCCAGGCCGGTGGTCAGCGAGCCGTACGCGGTCTGCAGCGTCTCGGGCACCGCGCCCAGCACCTCCCACGGCAGGTCCGAGCGAAACGGGACCAGCAGGTCGCGCGGCACCACCACGTACTCGGCGTACCCGCCGTCGAACACCCGGCCCATCCCGCCCATCATCGCCGCGACCTGCTGCCCGCGCGGCAGGTCGCAGTCACTGTCCACGACGCCCACCGCCTCGATGCCGGGCACGCGCGGGAACACCACGCCCTGCGCCAGGCCGAGCCGGGTGTGCAGCTCGGACCGGTTGAGGCCGAACGCGCCGACCTTGATCCGCACCCACCCGGCCGGCGGCTCGGGCACCGGGCGCTGCACGACGGACAGGTTCTCCACCGGGCCCGGCCCGCTGAGCACGACCGCGCGCATCACCGTCACGAGTGGTGCTCCAGCACCTTGGTCAACATCCGCACGAGTTCCTCCCGTTCCCCGCCCGCCAGGGGTGCGAGCAGCGCGTCCTGCGCGCCGGCCAGCACGTCGGCCAGGTGCCGCAGGTGCGCGGCGCCCGCCTCGGTGAGCGTCACGACGTTGCGCCGCCGGTCGCCCGGGTCGGGCGCGCGCTGCACGAACCCGCGCTCGGACAGCTCGTTCACCGTCGCGACCACGTCGCTGCGGTCCACCCCGCCGCGCCGGCCGAGGTCGGCCTGGCTGGCCGGCCCGAACTCCTCCAGCGCCGCGAGCAGCGAGTAGTGGTAGCGCCGCGCGCCCTGCGCGCCGAGCCCCTCGGTCACCAGCCGCTGCGCCACCACCGCGACCGAGTTCAGCAGCCAGCTCGGTGTGTCGCGCAGCCGCGCGGGGGCACCCCTGGAATCCATGCGGCGGAGTCTAACCACTTGTTGGTCACGCCAACGATCGAACAGGTTGGCGCAGCACCGTCTTCAGCTTGGCCGGCTCGGTCCGGCGCGGGTCGCCCAGGTAGACCTCGTGGTGCAGCCCGCCGAAGTCCAGCCCGTTCGCCGCCAGGAACCGGTCGTGCAGCTCGGCCAGCAACGGCGCTTCGTCGTCGTAAGGCCCCACGTGCAGGGCCTGCGCGCTGCGGCCCTCGTGCAACGTCAACCAGCGCACGTCGGGGATGGCCGGCAGCTTCTTCTTCGCCGACGCCGTTCGCACGGCCTCCTCGACGGCCGCGGGCGTGATCCACTCGGGCTGGCCGATGAGCATCGTCCAGTGCCACGAGTCCTTCGCGCCCACGGTGAATGCCGTCGGGTCGTCGGCCCACCACAGCCCTTCCAGCGGCCCCACCACGAAGTCTTGGCCCTCGCTCTTGGCCGTGAACTTCAGCGTGTACGCCACGGCGTAGAGCGCCTCCACGGCCTCTATGTACGCGGTCGCGGTGTTGGGGTTGCCGGTCCCGTCGACCGCGATGAACCGCTGTTCGGGCACGTCCACCAACGCCCACGCGGTGTTCTTCGGCGCGTAGAACTCCTTGAGTTCGCGCTTGAGGTCGTAAGGCGGCATCAGCGTTCTCCTGTTTCCAGCGCGGCCCGGTAGTCCGACAGCCAGGCCTGTTCGGCGGCGAGTTGGCGCACCGAGTAGTCGAAGATCGCGCGGACGAAGTCCGGTGCGGGACGCCCGGCGGCGGCCCGCACCTCGCGCTCCCGCTCGGCCAGGGCGGCGGCCCGGCGCTCCAGCGCGGGCAGCAGCCGCTCGCGGGGGACCGCCGGCAGGTTCGCCAGGCCGACCAGCACCGGCGGGAACACCGGTCGCGGCGTGGCGATCGCCTCCTCGGCGGCCTCCGCGCACGCCGCGCGCCCCTCGTCGGTGGCGGCGAACACCTTGCGCCGGCCACCTCCCGAGACGCCCCCCGAGACGCCTTCGGTGCCGGTCGCGGTGCTCGCCTCGGCCACCAGACCCCGGTCCCGCAACCGGCCCAGCAGGTAGTAGATCGAGCTGAACCCGATCTCGGTCCACTCCCGCATCCCGCGCTCGGCGATCACCTCGTCCAGCTCGTAGCCGTGCCGGGGCTGCTCCACGAGCAGGCCGAGCAGGGTCAGTTCGGCGGGTGTCAACGCGACCATGCGGCCTACTCTAGTACTAGAACTCCAGTACTGGAACACCGGTCACGCGTGCGGTCCCGCCGTCACCGGCCCCAGTACCAGTTCCGGCCGCCCCTCCAGGAACTCGCCGACCCGCTCCACCGCCGCGTCCAGCCCGCGCCGCTGCCCGGCCGTCAACCCGACCAACGCCTCCACCGTCACCGTGATCCGACTGCCCGACCGCTTCTGGTGCCACACCCCGGCCACCACGCCGTCGACCAGCAGCACCGGGTAGTTCCCGGCCTGGCCCCGGTTGAGCGCCCGCTCCCACGCCGCCCCGGGGAACAGGTCCGCACGCGGGTGGCTGCCCACCACGAACGCGTCGAAGTACGGCAGCAGCAGCACCCCGCGCGGCGGCTCGTCGGACCACTCCACGTCGTCGCGCACGACGAACCCGCCCGGCACCTCCTCGACGTCGGCCCGCGCGAACACGTCGTTGACCCACCGCTGCGGCGCGCTCAACCACCGCGCGAAGTGCGCGGGCGTCGCCGGGCCGTAGGCGTGCAGGTAGCGGTGCAGCAGCCGCACGGGCCCCTCGGGGTCGGGAGCAACACCGGGCAACCACCGCTGCGGGCTCGTGTACGCCGTCTTACGGCCCTTGTTCGGCGCGAAGCACATCGCGCCCCGATAGGTCGCCGGGACCATGGCCGCCATCCAGCGCGGCCACTTGTCCTGGAACGCCTCCATCACCCGCTCTCCCGCCCACGGGCCGAGCCGCGCCACCACCTCGTCGGTCAGCTCGTCCGCGGTGAGCTCGGCGTCGCGCAGCGCGTCCGCGATCGCCGCCACCACCTCGTCGACCTGCGGGTCGGTCAGCACCGACGTGCGTTCGAGCAGCGGTTCCTGCGCGCCCAGCCACATCGGCAGGTCCTCGGTGGGCAGCAGGTGCACGGTCCCGCGCGGCCCCCGGGTCTTCACCAGCGCCCGGTCCACCCACAGCGCGTCGCGCACCTGGTCGCGGGTGATGCCCGGGATGCGCAGCCCGATCGACAGTTCCGCCGCCGACATCACCTGGGCGTGCGCACCGCACATCGCGCGCACCACCTCGGCGGGCGTGGTGCCCGGGACAGTCAGCGCGTGCCGGGCCATCCTGCGCGCGACGACGTTCACCGGCCCACCTTCGCGAAGAACACCGACAGGTCCGCCGCGAACACGCCCGGCACCTCCATCGCCACGAAGTGCCCACCCGGCCGTGCCTCCGGCCAGTGCACGATGTCGTTGTGCCGCTCGGCCAGCCGCCGGAACCCCGGCGGTCCGCTGTACAGGCCGGTCGGCACCGCGCGCTGCCCCCTCGGCCAGCGGAACCGGTCGGTGCCGTACATGAACCACGACGACGACCCGGACGTGCCGGTCAACCAGTACAGGGTCACGTTGGTCAGGATGAGGTCGAGGTCGATGGCCCGCTCGGGCACCTCCGCGGTGGGCGTGAACTCCTGGAGCTTCTGGGTCAGCCACGCCAGCAGACCCACCGGCCAGTCGTTCCAGCCGTGCGCGAAGGTCTGCGGCGCGGCCCGCAGCAGCGAGTGGTGGTCCACGGCCCCGCGCGACCACTCCGCCATCCGAGCGAAGAACCCGGCCTCTTCCTCGGTCAGGTCGTCGTCGTCATCGTCGGGGAACCCGAGCCCGCCGTTGACGTACACGCCGACCACGTTGTCCGGTGCCGCCACCGCCACCTCCGGCGCGATGTACGCGCCAAGGTCGCCGCCCTGCACCCCGTAGCGGTCGTAGCCGAGCCGCTCCATCAGCGCCGCGAACACCCGGCCCGCCGCCGTCACGTCGAACCCCTCGCCCGGGGCCTGTGAGAAGCCGAACCCGGGGATGCTCGGGATCACCAGGTGGAACGCCCGCAGGTGCCCGATCGCGGCCGCGAACTCCACGAACGAGTTGGGCCAGCCGTGCACCAGCAGCAGCGGCAGCGCGTCCGGGTTCGCCGAGCGGACGTGCAGGAAGTGCACTTCCAGCCCGTCGATCGAGGTGGTGAACTGCGGGAAGGCGTTGAGCCGCGCTTCCTGCGCGCGCCAGTCGAACCCGGTGCGCCAGTGGTCTGCCAGCTCCCGCAGGTAGTCCACCGGCACGCCCCGGCTCCACCCGCCACCGGGCAGCGGTGCCGCCCACCGGGTGCGGTCCAGCCGGTCGCGCAGGTCGTCCAGGTCGGCCTGCGGGATGTCGATGCGGAACGGTCGGATCTCGGTCATGAGGACCACGCTAAACACCGACTAGGGCAGATCACGTCCTAGATCGGCTTCGCTCACCGGGCAGGTGTCGCTGATCTACGACCGGCCCGAGCGGTTGGCGTTCGTCGCCCGCAGCTCACGGCGTTCCTGGCCGGCTGAACTGGGCGACCAGCAGGCCGGGCACCGCCTCGAACGTGCCGGTCGGCCGGAACCCGAGCGCCTCGTACAGGACGATCGCGGGCGCGTTCGCCGCGCCCGTGGCCACCGTCGCCGGGCCGCCCTCAGCCAGCACCGCAGACACCAGCGCCCGGCCCAGGCCGCACCGGAAGTGGTCGGGGTCCACGCACAGGCGGTCGATGTCGAGCACACCGTCCACCCGCGACCACGCGACGAACCCGGCCACCTCGCCGTCGACGTGCGCGCCCAGCCACCGCACCGGCCGGGCGCGCATCTCCTGCCACGTCTCCGACAGCGCCGGGATCGCCGTCGACCCGATCAGCGCGGCCTCCACCCGGTAGGCCCGCAGGCCGATCCAGTGCACGGCCCGCGCGACAACCTCGTCGGTCACGTCCAACTCGGCGAGGTCCAATTCGGCGAGGTCCGGCTCGATCACGCCGCACGCTCCACAGTGGACACATCTTGCCACGACGAGATCCGCCGCACGACGACCGTGAGGCACGCCGCCGCGCCGGCTGCGACCACCGGGAACACCGCCCCGAACCGCACCACGGTCCGCATCGTGTCCGGATCGGACACGGCCAGGATCGAGACCAGGAAGTGCGCGTTCGTGCCCAGGTCGTAGAGCAGCCACAACCCCCACCACCAGTTGACCACCGACCGCCGCGCCCGCTCGGGCGGCGGAGCGGAGGCCGCCCAGACGTCGGCCACGACCCGCCGCGGGACCCACAGGCCGACGACCGGCAGCCACCCCCACACCACCCACCGCTGCCCGTACCGGTGCGGCGAGCCCTCGACGGCGGACCGGGCCTGCCACAGCCACGCCACCACCAGGATCACCGCAGCCGGTCCCGACACCAGCCACACCGCGTTCACGCCGTCCATCAGCGCCGAGAGCACCGGGTCCGGCTCGTCGACGGCGAACAGGAACAGCCAGTCCCAGGCGGCGAACACGACGTCCACCGCCACGACCACCCAGACGGACACGATCACCGCGACGCCCAAGCCGCGCACGTTCTGCAACACCCCGGCCCCCAATGCGAAGGGCCGCACCCTACCCGGGAGGTCAGGAGTCCAGCAGCGGGATCAGCTGTTCCTCCTCGTAGCGCAGGTGCTCCTCCAGTTCGGCGATGAGCCCGTCGACCCGCGCGAGCAGGCCGTCCCCGTCGCCGCCGACGACCTCCCGCAACTCGGTCAGCAGCACCGAGATCCGCTCGTGCTCCTCGTGGAGCCGGTCGAGCACGGCGGCGATCTCCGGGTACCGGCCGCCCAGCGCGGGGAACATCCCGCCGTCCTCCACCCGGTGGTGGAACTCCATGCCCTGGCAGAAGGTCAGGCAGTTCACCCGCAGCTGCGCGCCCAGCCGGGGCCCGGACGACGCCACCTCGGCGCGGATGGTGGCCAGCTCGCGGCGGAACGCGTCGTGCACGACGCGCAGCCCCTCGCCCATCGACTTCACGTCCGGCGGCCCGGGAACGGTCTGCTCCAGCGCCACCACCGGGATCACCCGCCGCGTCTTGGCCTGGTACTCGCCCCAGCCGGGGTCGGCCTCCACCGCCCGCGCGAACAGCCGGTCGCGTTCCTCGCCGGTCAGCACGGTGGCCTTGGCCTGGTAGGTGAACACCCCGTCCTCGACCGTCGCGACCGGGTCGGCGACCAGGTTGTGGTACCAGTCGGGGTGCTTGTCGGCCCCGCCCGCCGACCCGATCACCAGGATCCGGTCGCCGTCGGGCAGGTACCCCAGCGGGTTGGTGTGCGGGCGGCCGCTGCGGGCGCCGGTGGTGGTCAGCAGGATCAGCCGGGCGTCGGCGAACCAGCCGCCGACCTTGCCCCGGTTCGCCCGGAACTCCTCGATGACCTGCTGGTTGAAATCAAGTGCCACAGGTGTTTCCTCCTCCGGATCGACAAGAACGAACGTCGTCCGCGTGCCGGCGCGGTGTCCGGAGGAAAACGGCGGGCCCCTGGCCCGCCCCGTGCTCAAACCTGAGCCGGGTGCCCGTCTCGGTAATGGCTCAAGGCCGACCCGGCAGTCACGGGAGCAACCCTAGCAGGGCCTCGCCGCCCGGTGATCGGGTTACCGCGCGCCGGCGACCAGCGACCGGACCGCCCACGCGAAATCGTCGTCCTCGGGCGTGCGGTCGTGCAGGTGGCCGAACGGGTGGGCGTTGAGCAGGTGGCCCAGCAGCAGGTGCCACAACGCCCGGTAGGCGCGCAGCGCGTCCACCTCGGACAGACCGGTCGCGCGCAGGTCGGCCACGCAGTGCTCGGCGATGGGCCGGGCGTCGTCGAGCGCGTACTCGCCGCCGGCGATGACGTGCGGACCCCACGGGTGCGCGGTGAGGTAGTCGCGCATCGCCTGCCACTGCGCCAGAACACGGTCGACGGGGGCCAGGTCGGCGTTGTCGACCAGCGGGTAGCCCGACGCCAGGTCGCCCGCGAGGAGCGTGAGCAACTCGTCCCGGTCGGCGATGTGGCGGTACAGCGACGCCTGCCCCGCGCCGAGTTCGCGGGCGACGCGGCGCAGCGTGAGCTCGGCCAGGCCCTCCTGGTCGGCCACCCGCCGGGCGGCTTCGACGATGCCGGCGCGGCTGAGCAGCCGGGGCCGGCCGGGCGGACGCGGCGGGTCCGGCGGGTCCGGTGGACGTGGCGGGTCGCCTGGCACGTGACCGACTCCTCTTTGCGAACGCAGTTCGCAAAAGTGTAGCCTCCGATTTTGCGAACGACGTTCGCAAACCTGTGGAGGGGGAGCTCATGGACGTCCCGGCGCACCGGCCCCCGGCGGCCGTGCTCACCGCGCTCTCGCTGGCCGTGCTGTCCTATGGGCTGATGCAGACGATGCTCGTCCCGGCCATCGGCGCGGTGCAGCGCGACCTGGACACCGGCCCGGCTGCGGCGTCGTGGGCGGTGCTCTCCGCGCCGCTGCTCGCCGGAGCCCTGCTCACCCCACCCGCCGGGTGGCTGGCCGACCGGTACGGCCGCAAGCGGGTGCTGCTGTGCGCCCTGGCCCTGCACCTGGCGGGCACGCTCGGCGCGATCTCCGCGCCCGACATCGGCGCCCTCATCGCGTGCCGCGCGGTGCAGGGCGTCAGCCTCGCCCTGCTGCCGCTCTCGCTCGCCGTCGTGCGCGAAGCCGTGCCGGCCGACCGCGTGCCGTTCGGCGTCGCCCTGCTGGCCGGGCTGTTCACCGGCACCGCCGGGGCCGGGCTGCTGCTCGGCGGCCTGCTGTCCGATCACGCCTCGTGGCGGTGGCTGTTCGTCGTCGGCGCGGTGGTCGTGACAGCGGCGCTGGCCGCGACGGCGGCGTTCGTCCCGGCGCGGCGGCCCGCGCCGCGCGCGCCCGGCGGCGTCCGGTCGTTGCTGACCCACCGGCCGCTGGCCATCGCCCACCTGGGCGCGTTCCTGCTGGGCGTCAACCAGTTCATGCTCTACGCGCTGCTGCCCCGGCTCGCCGAGTCCACCGCCGGGCACGGCTTCGGCGCGACCGTCACCGGTGCGGCGCTGATGCTGCTGCCCGGCACGCTGATCACCATCCCGGTGAGCTGGTCGGTGGCCCGGATCGGCCGCGCCGTCGGCACCCGCGTCCCGTTCGCGGCGGGTCTGGCGCTGGCCGCCGGTGGAGCGGCGCTGCTCGCGTTCGTGCACGGCAGCCTCGTGCAGGTCGGCGCGGTCTACCTGATCAGCAGTGTCGGCTACGGCCTGGCCATGGCGGCACTGCCGCGCCTGGTCGACGAGGCCAGCCCGCCGGCGCACTCCGGCGCGGCGAACAGCGTCAACGCCGTCGCCCGCACCATCGGCGGCGCGATCGGGGGACAGGTGGCCGCGTTCGCGCTCGCCGCGTTCACCGTCCCGGCGACCACGATCCCGACCGACACCGCCTACGTGGTCGCGTTCCTGGTCGCCGCCGCCGTCCTGGTGCCCGCCGTCCTGATCGCCCGCCTGCGCACCACGCCGGTGTCGCGGTAGCCGACCACACCGGACCCTCTCGCGACACCGGCGCACCGGTCCCGCGATCCGAGGTCAGCGGTTCAGGGACCAGTCGGCGTCGCCGTCGGCCACCGAGCCGTCGCCGAAGGACGCGGTGGTCGGGTTCGGCCACTTGCCGCCGGGGAAGAAGGAGGTGTCGACCACCTCTCCGTGCAGGCCGATCAGCTGCTGCGCCTGGGTGCCCAGCGCCGCGGTCAGCGCGGCGACCGCCGCCCAGATCAGCCCGCTGTTGACCCCCGCCTCCTCGACCACCAGCGCCGCACCCGCCCACGAGAACACCGCCGAGCCGAACGCCGCGATGGCGGTGATCATCGCGGCGATGAACTTCACCACGATCACCGCTATCGCCACGTAGAAAGTCAGCCCCACCCCGGCGCAGACCTGCAACGCGGTCGCGGTCTTGTCCGCGATCGTGGCGATCTTCGCGGCGGCGTCGCCCTGCGGTTTGACCACGCCCTTGTACGCGGTGGCCGCCGGGCCCGTCCACGACGTGGCCGCCGGCATCGCCTCGGGCTTGAGCTGACCGGTCACGCCGTTGGCCACGCCCCGGACGTCCTGCCAGTCGAAGGCGTAGGAGAAGAACGAGACCGGTGCCGCCACGCCCTTGAGCACGTCGGTGATCTTGTCCCAGATCCACCGCGCCAACTCGGTGATCTTCGTGGCGCACCACAGGATCGCGTCCTTGATGAAACCCGGGAGGTACCAGTGGTCGACGGCCGCGTGCGCCGCCCCGGGCACCTCGCCGATCTTCGTGGACAGGCTCGCCATCCCCTCGTTGATCTTCTTGACCGTCTCGGCGAACTGCGCCTCGCTGAAGCCCACGACCAGCCCTCCTAGTAGATCCCGCGCATCCGGTGCACGCCGGCGGTTTCCTCGTCGTCGTAGGTGTCCGCGACAGCGCGCAGGGTGGTGCCGATGTCGGTCATCGCCCGCGTCGCCTCCCGCGACCGCTCCACGACCTGGTCCATCACCTGGTGGTAGGTGTCGAAGACGACCTGGAAGAGGCCGGCCTCGACGCGGTCGAGGCGCAGCGCGTCGACCATGGGCACGATCGCGCCCATCCGGGCCGACTGGTCGTCCCACACCCCGGCCTCGGCGCGCAGCCCGTCGGTCGCGGCCTTCACCTGCTCCTTGCTCGGCGGTGTCATGCCCGCCCCCTTCCTGCCTCAGTCGGCGAGCTTGCGCGGGTCCGAGAGCAACGCCATGGCCTCGCCGAACAGCCGGTCCAACGGTCCGGTGGACGCCGGGGGCGCGGGCAGGTCGGCCAGGCCGCGCCGGGCGGCGGCCAGCGCCTCGCCGAGCGCGTTCATCAGGCTCGCGGCGCTCTGCGCGCCGACCCAGCGCTCGTCGGCGGTGCACGAGGTCAGGCCGGTGGGCGACAACGTCACCGTCAGCTTCCCGCTGCGGTCCGCGCCGGTCGCGCCCCCGGACGTCGGCAGCCCGGCGAACGCGTCCACGTCGTCGAACGCCTTCAAAGCGTCCTCCACGACCTCGCCGAGCGGGCGCGGCGCGACCTCCGGGACGGGCGCGCGCAACGCGGGCGGGATCCGTCCGGTCGCGGCGGCGTCGACCCGGTCGGCGCGCTGCTGCCACCCGTCGGCGGCCATCGACCTGGTCCACGTCTCCATCCGGTCGGCCACGGCCGCCTGGAACGCCTCCAGCACCGCGCCGCCGAACCCGGCGGGCGTGATCCGCCGGTCCCAGCCGGTGTCGACGCGGAACGACGTGGGCAGGCCGTCCGGCCCGAGCACCACGTGCACGGTGCCGGAGCCGTCCGCCCCCTCGGCCCGCGTCGGGGCGTGTGCCCGCGCGCCGTCGAGCAGTTCGCGCACGGTGGCCGCGTACTCCTGCACGCGGGCCAGTTGGCGCATCAAGTCATCGGTCACCCTGTCCGCCTTTTCGTCGTTCGCGCACCGGCCGTCAGGAACCGGAACGCCTGATCTGAATTCCGAGCGGAACAACCAGCAGCCACGCCGCGAGCAGAACGAATCCGATTCCCGGAGCGCTCTGCAGCTGGATCAGCGCCACAACGCCGACGGCGGCGAACACCACGGCGAGCAGCAGCACCACACCGGACCGGGGACCGCGCGCCAACCGGGCGCCCCGCAGCGCGGCGACCATCGCGCCGAGCAGCACCACCATCGCGGAGGCGATCATCGGCGTCGCCGCCGCCCGACCGAGTACTGCCTGGTCAGCGGCCAGCTGCCCGGTCCACCAGACGAGCAGCGCGGTGGCCAGCAGGACTTCGGCCATCGCCGCGCAGGTCAACGCCGTGGTGAGTCGGTTGCGGTGGTCGCGGGCGCTGGTCATGGAGGACTCCGCTCGGTCCGGCGTGACGGCCACGGAGGAACATAGCGCCGTAGCGCACACCGATTGAGCCTTTCCACCACATCGGGAAGGTGATCACCCGATTGCGTCCGAAGAATGCGGAAGAGCCCGCTCGAATGGTGTACCCGTCGCCGCGAATAAGCCGATGACAAATGCGGTGGAATTGATGGTGCGGCGTCCCCCCAAGTCGCCGGTCAGCCGCCGGCGTCAGGCGTGGCGTGGGCTCGGCGAGGTGGGCCGTCATGGTCGTGTTGAGGTCGGCCACGAACCCCTCGACCCGCTCCAGCAGCTCCGGCGGGTAGTGCGCCATCGCGACGTCCAACCGGCGGGCGAGCGAGCCGAAGAACTCGTCCGCCCGCTGCTGGATGTGCGCGCCGCTGTGCAGGGTGATCACCGCCGGTCGGCGTGCTCGCGGGTGCGGGTTCGTCATGGCGATCGGGGGAGCGGTCAGCGGAGCCCTGCCGGCCGACCGGATCGGTCGCAAGGTGCTCCAGGTCGGGCCGCTGGTCCAGCTGCCGGCGCGGCCCTCCAGGACCGGCGACTTCGCCGGCGCGTTCCAGCGCGCCCTGCTCGTCCAGGCGTGCCTGCTGGTGGCGTTCCTGGCGATCACCTTCCCGCTGCCCCGGAAGGGCCGGTCCGAGGCCGAGTAGCACGGCTCCAGCGCCGCCGGGTGACCCGCGAGCCGTGGCGTCAACGCATCAGTTGACGGATCGACCCGTCAATCGATACGTTGACGCCATGGTCGACCATCTCGACACCGCACCCGAACACGACCCGACGAGGGAACTGGTGGCCCGCTACTTCCACGGCCGGCAGCGCAGCCGCCTCGTGGACGAGCTGCTCCTGGCCGCCACGACCACCGCACCACCCGGCCTGGACTCGCCCGACGGCGAACCCCGGACGACCGAGACCACCGCGGCCGCCCTGCGCCTGGTCCCGACCGTCCGCGGCGACCTCGACCGGGCCGAGGTCACGCTGATCGAGTCGATCATGGATCGCGGGTGGACCTGGGAACAGCTGGGAGCGGCGTACGGCGAACGGTCCAAGCAGGCCATGCAGCAGCACTACCGCCGCAAGGGCGGCCGGCGCAGCTGGCCCGGGACCGAACGGCTGCGCCCCGCCCCCCGGTCGATCGAGTCCTCCCCGCACCGGCTGACCGCCGCGGAGCTGGACCCGAAGGACGTGGAGGTGGTCCGGGCGGCCATCGCGCACCTGATGGCCACCACCTACGACGTCGCCGGCGAGCACGTCGCCGACGGGGCGTGGGCCGGGTTCGACCCGGAGGCCGACGTCTCCGAGCAGATCGCCACGATCGGCCTGGAGGTCCTGCCCCGGCTGGAGGTCGCATGCCGCGCCGTCGCAGAAGGCATCACCGCGATGGTCGACGCGGCCTGGAACCGGCGCGACCCGGACCGCGAAGCGCGCCGACGCCTGTCGTGGACCGAACGGCTCAAGGACAGCCAGCAGGACCTGGCCCAGTGGCTCGAACGGGCCGGCCACGGCGTGCCCCGGGTGGACCGCCCGCTGGTCCTCGGGCAGCGCAACCGGGTCCACGACGACCACGTCGAGGTCGACCCCGCGCACGCCGACGACCTCCGCGCCGCGATCGACCACACCCTGATCCGCCTCCGCCTGCACCGCGACACCGTCGACCAGGTGATGACCGAACTCGGCCGCCGCCAGGCCGAACTCACACCGCCGGAAAGCGACCCGCCGACCGACCGGCCGACACCCCGACCGTGATCGAACGATTCCGCATTCGACGCGAATTCGACGTGACCTAGCCTCCCCATTGGGAGCGGTGGCAAAAGTTTACATTTTAACAGTTCTCGACGGCCGATCGCGTTCTTTGCGACTAAAGGCGGTACCGGGGTGGGGCGCGCGGGGAACAGTCTGGGGTGCGCCGGAATTGTCCGGTGCCGGGCGGCGAACACCACCCGGCACAACCCACTGATCGGCGCGGTCCCCCCGCGCTTCCCTGTGAAAGTGAGTTGCCGGTATGCGCAAGATCGTCAACGGGCGGCGCCTGGCCGCCCGGTCCGCCATCACCCTGGTCGCCGGTGTCCTGACCGCCGGCATCACGGCCGCCCCGGCGGCCGGGATCGAGGGGTACGCGACCGAGGTCGCGCAGTCCGCGATCGCCGACATGAGCACGCGAGAGGGGATCTCGCCCGCCGCAGCGGCCGAGATCCTGCGCACGCAGGACGCCAGTGCGCGCACCCTGGGTCAGCTCAGCGACCGCCTGGGCGACCGGGTCGCGGGCGGCTACCTCGACGCCAACGGCAAGCCGGTGGTGAACGTGCTGGACGCGGCCACCGCCGAGCAGGTCCGCGCGTCCGGGGCCGAGGCCAAGCTGGTGCGGCACTCCAGCCAGGCGCTGGCCTCCGCCCAGAGCACCCTCGAATCGGTGCCCGCGGTGACCCACACCTCGGTCGGCCTGGACCCGAAGACCAACCAGG
The DNA here is from genome assembly GCF_000328705.1 of Saccharothrix espanaensis DSM 44229. Lineage (NCBI taxonomy): Bacteria > Bacillati > Actinomycetota > Actinomycetes > Pseudonocardiales > Pseudonocardiaceae > Saccharothrix > Saccharothrix espanaensis. The sequence goes on from NC_019673.1 coordinate 4,644,429, forward strand.
TCGTGCTCAGCGTGTCCAGCGCGGCCAAGGGCGGCGACCTGGCCGCGCTGCTGCGCACCGCCCGTCAGCTCGGCGACCGCGTGCGGGTCGAGCGGGTCACCGGTGAGATGACCCTGGCCATCCTCAACGGCGAGGCCATCACCGGCGGCGGCACCCGCTGCTCGGTCGGCTTCAACACCAACAAGGGCGGGCAGAACTACATCGTGGACGCCGGGCACTGCACCCGCGCGGTGTCCCAGTGGAACGTCGGGCCGTCGCAGGGGGCCAGCTTCCCCACCAACGACTACGGCCTGATCCGCAACACCACCGGCAGCGCCCCCGGCGCGGTCTCGCTCTACAACGGCTCCAGCCAGAAGATCAGCTCGCACGCGCCGGCCACGGTCGGCCAGCGGATCCAGAAGAGCGGCAGCACCACGCGGCTCACCTCGGGTTCGGTGCAGCGGCTCAACGTCACGGTGAACTACTCCGAGGGCGCGGTGCGCGAGCTGATCCAGACCAACGCGCTGGCCAACCCCGGCGACTCGGGCGGCTGCCTGTTCGCCGGCAGCGTCGGCCTGGGCATCACCTCCGGCAAGGGCAGCGGCACCTCGTACTACCAGCCGGTCGCGGAGGCCCTGACCGCCTACGGCGTCACGCTCAACCCCTGATAGCGGGCGGGTGAGACAAAGCGCGGGTGGAATCAGCCGGGAAAATGGCCGATCCCACCCGCGCTGCGCACCACGAATGCGCGTCCGACCGGGTCGAACCCATTCACGGAATCCGCCGACCGGCGGCGGGGAACACCCCGGACGGCGGCCGGACGATCAGTGGACGGCGGTCCCGAACCACGTCGGCAGGTGGTCGAGCAAATCCTGCTGGTCGTCGCCGACCCACGCCACGTGGCCGTCCGGCCGCAGCAACACGGCGGGCACGTCGAGTTCCTCGCTGACCTCCACCACGTGGTCGACCCGGTCCTGCCAGCCGGCCACCGAGAGCCGCCCGGTCTGGTCGAGCAGCAGCCCGCGACCGGCGTGCATCAGCCCGTAGAGCCGGCCCCGCTTGAGCGCCACGTCCCGCAGCCGCCGGCCGAGCAGCGGATGCCCCGCGCCGAAGTCGTAGCGGACCGAGATCGCGGTGATCTTCTCGATCAGGTACCGGTTGACCTCCTCGAACTCCACCAGCTCGGCCAGCAGCCGGCGCACCGCCTGCGGCCCCGGCTCCAGCGACATCAACTGCCACTGCGCGCGGGTGTTGTCCAGCACGGCGGCCGCCACCGGACGCCGCTCGGACTCGTAGGAGTCCAGCAGCCCGGCCGGTGCCCAGCCGTCGATCTCGGCGGCCAGCTTCCACCCCAGGTTGAACGCGTCCTGCACACCGAGGTTGAGCCCCTGCCCACCGGTCGGCGGGTGGATGTGCGCCGCGTCGCCCGCCAGCAGCACCCGGCCGACCAGGTAGCGCTCCGCCAGCCGGGTGGCGTCGCCGAAGCGCGAGAGCCAGCGCGGCGAGTGCACGCCGAAGTCGGTGCCCGCCAACGCCAGCAACTGCCGCTTGACCTCGTCGAGCGTCGGCGGGACGGCCCGGTCCTCGGCCACCCCCGCCGCGGGCACCAGCACCCGGTACACCCCGTCGCCCAGCGGCATCGCGCCGAACCGCAACTGCGTCTTGCGGACCTCGGCCATCACCTCGGCCAGCGTCTCGGGCGACGCGGTCAACTCCATCTCGCCCAGCAGCGTCTCCTCCCGGGACGGCTCGCCGGGGAAGCCGACGCCGAGCAGCTTGCGCACCGCGCTGCGCCCGCCGTCACAGCCGACGAGGTAGCGCGCCCGCAGCTGCGTGCCGTCGGCCAGGTCGACGGTCACCCCGCGCTCGTCCTGGTCGAGCCCGACCACCTCGCACCCGCGCCGGATCTGCACGCCGACCTCGGTGGCGTGCTCGGTGAGCAGCCGCTCGGTGACGGTCTGCGGGATGCCCAGGACGTAGCCGTGCGCGGTGTCCATCCGCTCGGGCCACGCGGCGCTGAGACCGGCGAAGAACCCGCCGACCATGTGCTTCTTGCCGTGCGCGAGGAACCGGTCCAGCAGCCCGCGCTGGTCCATCACCTCGATGCTGCGCACGTGCAGGCCCAACGACCGGACGTACGGGGTCGGCTCCGGTTCCTTCTCCAGCACGACCACCTCGACGCCGTGCAGCCGCAACTCGCTCGCCACCATCAACCCGGTCGGCCCGCCGCCGGCCACGATCACGTCAAACATGAAACCCCCCGCTCACCACAACCGCGTTCCGGTCGACTGCTCCACCTGCGGCCCCGCGTCCCGCGAGACCCCTGTCGACTGCTTCAGACCTACGTCGCACGTCCCTGATTTCCGCTGGTTCCGGCATCGGCGGGAGATTCTGCGGCACCACCGGGGTCTTGCCGCAAGCCCCCCGGTGCGCTATATGTTGATAGTGGCGGGAAGTGTTCGCACTTCCGGCCATTCTCTATATGCGCGTCGGCTGATCCTCCCGCGCCGGCCGGAGCACCCGGCGCACGGCGGCGCGCAGCCACTGATGCCCGCCGTCGGCGGTGTGCCGCAGGTGCCAGGCCATGCCGATCGTCAGCGGTGGCAACGGAAACGGGATCTCCAGCAGGTGCAGACCCAGCACGCGCGCCGCGTCGCTCAGCGGTGACGGCGGCTCGCCCGGCAACGCCGTCGGCACCAGGCGTCCGGGCAGGACGGCGCTGACCCGCCGGGTGAGCTTGTGCTCGGCCGGGGCCAGACTGGCCACCGGGTTCCGCCCCAGTGGTGCACGCAGACCCTCAACCCCGCCGTGCTCGTCACGCCGCAGGCCGCCGATGCCCACTGATCCCACCACCGAGTCGCCGCACCACCTGACGGCACCGGCGCGCCGCCCCACCGCGATCGGTGGGGCGGCGCCGTGGTGTCACGACTCGCCGGTGATCCTGGCCGAGCCGATCGACGCCGCCGCGATCGCCCTGGCGGCCGTCTGGATGGAGGAGTTGGAGTTCAGGTTGGTCAGCGACGCCCGGTTGAGCGCGTGCACGACGAACTCGTAGGTGTTCACCGTCGAGGGCGAGCACGGGCCCTGGTAGCCGAACAGGCTGGCGCTGCCCCGGTAGTAGATCTGCCGGGACCCCGAGGGGACCGGCGGCTGGTAGACGTGCTGGACGTTCTGGGGCAACGAGGTCGTCGCCACCGGGATGTCGTAGATGATCCAGTGGAGGAGGTTGGCGTTGTCGAGGTCACGCATGACGATCGCGTAGCTCTGCGCGGCCGCCGGCGCGCCCGACCAGGCCAGGGGTGGGGACTCGTTCTTCTTGGCGGGGTCGTTGCCGCCGCCACTGGTGCACTCGTGCACCTTCGGCATGACGCCGCCGTTGGCGAAAGCGGTGCTGGACAGCGCGAACGCGTTCCGGTCCGCCGACGCCGCCGACGCGGCGACGGGGGAGAGGCCGGCGGCCGTCACGACGGCCACGGCGAGCAGCGCGATTCTGGTGCTTCTCACTGGAGGCTCCCGAGGTACTTGTGGTCCCTTTGGTCCGTCCGTGGAGCGGGTTCCTACGCGCGGCGGTCCGACCAGCGTATTCATCCGGCATTCCGGCGACCATCCTCACCGCCCCATCCCCACCGCGATATGGAGCGGCGTACGCGACAGGACAGCAGCTCACCCGCCCGCTGGCGGCCTCCAATCGGACCGAAATGCTGACTTCCGATAAGGTTTACTTATCGAAAGTAAGCATTTCGTCGGTTCATAGCGTTGCGTTGCGTCCGATAACGTTCGAGATGACGTTATTCTGCTACGATATTGCCGTGACGACGACCGAGAACCTCGCCTCGACCTGCAACTACCCCGGCTGCACGCGGCCGGTGCTGCGGGGTGGTGGACCGGGGCGGCCGGCCGAGTACTGCGACCTGGCGGAGCACACCCGGTGGCGGGCGTGGCGGGAGCGGCAGCGGTTGGCCCAGGAAGCGGAGGTGGAGTCCGAGGTCGTCACCGTGACGAAAGGGCCCCATGGGATTACCGCGGGCAAGATCAGGGCTGAAGACTTGCTGGAGCGGTTCCGGGTGCTCGCTGAGCAGATGTCGGCGACGTTGACCGGGGCCGTCGGCGAGCTCTCCGCCATCGCCGATCCGAGCGTGGCCGAGAGTCAGGTGCAGGCCGCGGAATCCGAGGCGGCGCGCAAGGTCGCCGAGGCGGAAGCCGCGGTGGCCAAGGCCGAACGGCGGCGGCAGGCCGCCGAGCAGGCGCGCGCGGCGGCCGAGGCCACCACCGAGGACGCCGTCCGGGCCGCCGAGCAGGCCGAACAAGACGCCGCCACCGCCTACGCGCAACGTGACGAGGCACGCGCCGAGGCCACCGCCGCCGTGCAACGCGCCGAGAGCGAGATCGCCGCCGCCCGGACCGAGGCCGCGACTGCCGTCGACCAGATCCGGCGCGACTGCGCCACCCAGGTCGACCAGGCCCAGGCCGACGCCGTCGCGCACGCCGAGCGTGCCCGACGCCAGGCCGCCAAGGAGATCGAGCAGGCCCAGGCCACCGCCCGTGACGAGGTCGCCCGCGCCCGGACCGAAGCCGAGGCGGCCGTGGCCCGCGCGGCGGCCGACGCGGCCGCGCACGTCGACCGGGCCCGTGCGGAAGCCGACGCGCTCGTCGCCCGCGCCCGGGAGGACGCCGCCGCCCAGATCGAGCGGATCACCGAGATCGCCCGGCGGGACGCCGAGGCCGCGGCCCAGGCCCGTGCCGACGCCGAACGGGCCGGGCAAGCCGCCGCGGACGCCCGTGCCGAACTCGACCGGGCCCGCGGCGAGCTGGACTCCGCGCGCCAGGCCCACCAGGCCCGGTTGGACGAGGCCGAGCGGGTCACCCGGGAACGGGTCGCGGCGCTGGAGGAGGCCCGGGTCCAGACGTTGGCGCGCGCCGAACGGGCCGAGGCGCAGCTGGACCGCGTCCTGGCCGAAACACGCGGCTAGCTGTCGCCGGACCGGGTCCGCTGGTCGCCGACCAGCGCGGTGGGCTTGCCGACCAGGCTCACCGCGATCCGGCGGTCCACCCACGGCAGCTTCGCCAACCGCATCGCGACCCGGCGGGCCCGCAGCCGTGCCTGCGTGGCCGGCAGGAACCACCGCGCCCCGGAGCGGGCGATCCGCTGCTTGTCCAGCACGACCGGACGCCACCGCCGTTCGTAGCCGGCCAGGTCGGTCAGGTTCTCCGCCAGCACGAACGCCCCGCCCATCCCCAGCGACGCGCCCTGCCCGGCCAGCAGTGACACCGCGCCGCACGCGTCCCCGACCAGCACCACCCGGCCGCTGCTCCACCGCGGCATCTCGATCTGCGCGACCTGGTCGTAGTAGATCTCCGGCGGGCAGCGTTCCAGCACCGTCGGCACGATCCAGCCCAACGTCGCGTACGCCGCGCGCACCGCCGCGCGGGGGTCGTCCGGCCGGGTGGGGTCCGGGGTGCGGTGCACGGTGAACGCGGCGACCCGGCCGTCGCGCAGGCCGTAGCAGCCGACCTGCCGGCCGACGGTGTCGGTGAGGCAGAACCGGCCGGCGACCAGGCGGTGGATCTCCGGGTCCTCGAAGACGAACGCCGCGGTGTGGAACCCCAGGTAGCGGAAGTACTCCGCTTCCGGGCCGAACACCAGGCCGCGCACGGTGGAGTGGATGCCGTCCGCGCCGACCAGCAGGTCCGCGTCCAGCGCCGTCCCGTCGGACAGGCGCACGGACACGCCGTCGGCGCGGTTGTCGACGGCGGTGACGGCCGCGCCGAACCGCACCCGGACGCCCGGCGGCAGCGCGGTGCGCAGGACGTGCTCGATGTCGGGGCGCATGATGCTGGTCATCCGCCCGTCCAGGGACCGGGCGAACCGCTCGAAGCTCAGGCCGACCCGACGGCGGCCGTGCTCGTCGTGGTAGCCGGCCTCGATGAAGTGGTAGCCGAGTTCGTGGACGCGGGGCAGCAGGCCCATCCGCTCGGCGGTGTCGTAGCCCGGCCCGAAGAAGTCGATCATGTAGCCCTCGGGGCGCGGGCCGGCGGCCTTCTCCACGACCTCGACGGTGTGGCCGAGCGCGCCGAGCCGGCCTGCCAGCGTGAGGCCGGCGATGCCCGCGCCGCTGATCACGACCTTCATCGCAGCACCCGCCCGAGCACGGGGACGACCAGGTCGACGGTCAGGTCGGGGTCCAGGGCGCGGTGCAGCAGGACGCCGTCGAGGGCGGCGGCGAGCACGGCGGCGGTGGCCCGCGGTGTCGGCACGTCGTGGGCGGCCAGCCAGTCGGCGACGGTGTGCCGGAACTCGGCCAGCACCTCGCCGACCGCCTGGCGCAGGTCGTCGTGGCGGGTGGCGGCCAGGTAGGTCTCGATGAACAGCTCCTGCCCGTCGACCTCGTCCAGGGCGGTGAGGATCGCGGCGAGCGCCTCCTCGGGGGTGGCCGCGGTGGCGAGCAGGGTGGGCAGTCCGGCGAGCGCGGCGCGCAGCGCGCCGGTCGCGGCTTCGACCAGGACGGCCCGCGTCGAGTCGAAGTGGTAGTGCACCACGCCGGACCCGACGCCGGCCCGGTCGGCCAGCACTCTGGTGCTGACCGCCCCCCAGCCCTTTTCCGCGATGAGTTCCGCGGCCGCGTCGAGCAGCCGTTGTCGGACGGTCATCCGCTACCTCCGAACGTCGTTTTGGACGATCGTACTGGACGATCGTCCAAAACGGGTTCAGGCGGCGATCCGGACCTCGCCCCCGACGCCCGCGAACGCCAGCAGCCGCTCGCCCTCGGCCAGCACGTCGGCCCGCTGCGCGTCCGTCAACGGCCGGAAGACCTGCACGTCGAGGCCCTGCGCGAGCTTCCAGACTCCGTTGACGAACCCGTCCACGAGCAGGGTCGCCTTGCCGCCGATCACGATCCCGCGCCGGTAGTCCTCGGTGGAGATGACCCGGGTCCGGTCGTCGTGGCCGAGCAGCACGTTGTCGAACTCGGGCAGGAACCGCACCGGGGCCGGGGTGTCCGGGTCGGGCAGCGGGCCCTCGGGCACGTCGTAGAGCTCGCGGCCCGTCTCGTCGGTGAGCACCCGCAGGCCCAGACCGGGCAGCACGTCTTTGAGCCGGGTCAGCCCCGACCACAGCTGCACGTCCTTCACCGTCGCCGGCCCGAACGCCGCGAGGTAGCGGCGGACGAACCCGGCCAGGTCCTCGTGCTCCCCGACCGCGCCGAGCCACCGCGCCGCCTGCGCCCACACCGCCTGGCCCGACCGCCCCCACACCCCGCGCGGCGGCAGTTGGACCACCGGCAGCAGGTAGGTCACGGCGTGACCGAGCGATTCGGCGTCCAGCTCCGGCCACCGCTCGGCGAGCGCCCGGCCCAGGTCGGGACGGGTGCGGGGCCGTTCGGCGAGCAGCCGCGCGCCTTCGCGCACGAGCTCGTCCGGGTCGAGCCCGGCCAGCACCGCGCGGAATGGCGAGGAGGTGAACCGGCGGCGCAGCATGGCCCGCAGCACGGGTTCGACGCGGGCGTGGTCGGCGGCGGTGACCAGGTGGATGGTGGCCCGTTGCAGCGGGGCGCGCACCACCTTGCCGTCGGCCACGAGTTCGCCGAGCGAGTCGGGCGTGAAGTCCCGCAGGCGCGACCACAGGCCGTAGTACGGCGCGGGCGGCTCCTGGGCCTGCATCCCGACGAGGTGGTCCACGGCGTCGGGCACCGTCAGGTCGGAGCGCTCCAGCAGCAGCTGCCGGTGCAACAGGGCGCGGTTGAGGCCGCGCAGCGTGATCACCGGGAGTCCCCCGGCCACGTGCGGACGTCTTGGGCGTGCAACGCGGGTGCCTCCATCACGGGCGAGTGGCCGCCGGTGGTCGTGCCCGGTCCGGCGGCGTGTCCCCGGGATCGTAGATCGGCCGGGTGCCGGGATCGGCGTGGTCGCGGCAGTTGCCGGCGGGCGGTTCAGGGCCGGGTGTCGGTCGACCGGTCCGCGCGCGTCGCCGCGCGGTGTTCGCAGCGGCGGCGGCGGATCCGCTTGCGCTGCTCGTCGCGACCCCGGCGCTGCTGGTCCCGAGGGGTTTTCGGTTCGGATGGGTGCATGCGACGACGGTGCCGGATGAGGGCGGGCGCGGGACATCCCGAAAACTCGGGGGTCCACGTTCGGGTGGAGTCGCGTGCGGACGACAGCCGGCCGGGCCACACTCGGGAAGGTGACGTCGTGGGGGGAACGACTGTCGTGCGACCTGAGGGACGGCGTTCGGCAACGGGTGGGTGCGGCCGAGCTGGGGCGGCTGGTGTCCGAGGCCGTCGCGCCGTGGGTGCCGCACGACGGGCTGCGGCTGGCGGGCACGACCCCGTCGACCGGGCTGCGGACGGGTCCGTTCAGCTTCTGGCACGGGTGCCCGCCGGAGCTGGGGCGGGAGCTGCTGCTGGGCTACTACCGCGCCTGCCACGGCGGGGTGGTGGTCCCGTCCCGGGCCTCGGTGGCGGAGGCGGCCGGGGTGCTGGAGCTGCGGGTGCTGGTGCAGGACCAGCGCGGGGTGTGGGGCCGCGCTGGGGTTGCTGCGCTTCGGCGGGCGGCCGTTCGACGGCGAGGACGCCCGGCGGGTGGGCGGGCTGGCGCGGGAGCTGTCCGCGGTGCTGCGGGCCTACGTGACCTCCGGTCCGCTGGTGCCCGAGGTCCCGGCGCTGCCGCCGGCGGTGCTGGTGCTCGGCGCGGACCACCGGGTGCGCTCGGCGACGGCGCCCGCGCGGGCCTGGCGGGAGCAGCTGCGGGCCGCGCGGGTGGCGGTGCCGTGGATCGGCGAGGCGTTCCTGGAAGGGCTGTCGCTGCTGGCCCGCCGGGGTGACCCGGTGGTGGTCGCCCCCGCTGTCGGGCACGGCCGGTGGGTGGCCTTCCACGGGCAGCGGCTGTCCCCCGAGGAGGTGGCGGTGGTGTTCGAGACGGCGTCCGGGCCGCGCCTGCTGCCGGCGTTCTGCGAGTGGTACGGGATCACGCCGCGCGAGCGGCAGGTGCTGGCCGACGTCTACGACGGGGCCGCGCCCAAGAACATCGCGCGCCGCCGGGGCCTGTCCGTGCACACGGTCAACGACCACCTCAAGGCCGTGTTCCGCAAGACCGGCGCCGGCGGGCGCGACGAGCTGGTCACGGCGTTCGCCGGGTGACCTCCCGGTCGTTGACCTCGCGGCGCAGCGCGATCGCGTCGGCGCGGACGCGGTCGGGTGCCTCGTGGTCGAGCAGGGCGCGGCGCAGCAGGGCCGCGATCGCCGGCTGGTCGGCGGGGGTGAAGCCGCGCCGGGTGATCTCCTGGGTGCCGATCCGCAGCCCGCGCAGCCCCTCGTCGGGGCGCTGCCAGGGCAGGCCGATGCCGCTGAGGTAGACGCCCGCCTCGCCGAGCAGCAGGCCGGCCCGCTCGCCGCCGCCGAGGTCCAGGGCGTCGACGGCGACGTGGTGCGAGCGGGTGAACTCGCCGTCGCGGCGCGCGACGGTGAACCCGTGGTCGTGCAGCGAGCGGGCCAGCACCTGGGCGTTGGCCAGGCACGCCGAGGCGTAGCCGCCGCCGCGTTCGGCCAGTTCGGCGGCGGTCACGGCGAGCGCGCCCAGCCGGCCGGCGTCGTAGTTGGCCAGCAGCCCCGGGTAGGCGACGGTGGAGACCCGCTCGGCCAGGTCCGGGTCGCGGGTGACGACGCAGCCGCCGGACGGGCCGCCGAAGGACTTGTAGGTGGAGAAGGTGAGCACGTGCGCGCCTTCGTGCAGCGGGCGCTGGAAGACCTTTCCCGCGACCAGGCCGGCCATGTGGGAGGCGTCGTAGAGCAGGATCGCGCCGACCTCGTCGCAGGCCGCGCGCACGGCGGCCACGTCGTGCGGGAACAGCATCATGCTCGCGCCGATGACGACGATCCGGGGCCGGTGCACGCGCAGGAAGCCGGGCAGCGCGGCGTGGTCGAGGTCGAGCCGGTCCGGGTCGTAGGGCAGGTCCACGACGGTCAGGCCGCGCACCGCCGGGACGCCCTGCGCGTGGTGGCTGGCGTGGCCGCCGGCGGCTTCGGGCAGCACGGCGATCTTGTCGCCGGGGCGGGCGAACGCGGTGTAGACGGCCAGGTTGGCCAGCGTCGCGCTCTGCAGCCGGACCTCGGCGTAGGTGCCTTCCATCAGGTCGGCGACCAGCAGCGGGGCCAGGACTTCGAGGGTGTCCAGGTGTTCCAGCCCCACCTGGTACTTCTCGCCCGGCCAGCCCATGCTGGGCCGGCTGGACACGCTGGGCAGGTTCGCGGCGGCCGCGGCGGGGCTGAGCACGTTGGTGCCCGCGTAGAGCACGATGCCGTCGTCGTCGACCTGCGTGCCGTGCGCCCGCAGGGCGTTGCGGACGGTGTCGGTGACGCCGGCCGCGCTCAGGTCGGCGGACACGGCGGTTTCCACCTCGGCCAGGCGGTGTTGCGCGCGCGGCGAGGCCCACGGGGCGATCCTGCTGTTGGTCACGCGTCCGACGCTAGGGTCCGCCGGTGGCGGCCGGCGACCGCGCGAGGTCGTGACTGTTTCCTACAATTGTCGAAATGCAGGAGTTGCTGGACGACTTGTCGCGGGTGCTGGGGCGCGGTGTCTCGGTGGACGACGTGTCCGGCCGGGTGGTGGCGCACAGCGCGCAGACCGACGAGGTCGACGCGGCGCGGGTGCGCGCGATCCTGACCCGGCGGGTGCCGCCGGAGGTGGCGGCGTGGCAGGAGCGGCACGGCGCGTCGTCGTCGGCCGGACCGGTGCGGGTGCCCGCGAACGAGGAGCTGGGCTTCCAGGAGCGGGTCGGGTTCCCGTTGCGGCACAACGGGCTGCTCGTCGGCTACCTGTGGGTGCTGGGCGAGGTGGACCCGGCGGCCGTGGTGGGGCACCTGCCCGCGCTGGCCGCCGGGATCGGGGTGGGGGAGCGCGCGCCGATCCGCGTGGTGGTGGCGTTGGAGCCGAGGTCGGTGCGCACCGTGCCGGCCGCCGAGCCGGTGCCGGAGCCGCCCGGCCCGGTCGGGGTGAGCGACCCGCACCCGCCGGACCGCGCGGGCGAGGCCTACCAGCAGGCGCTGGCGGCGGCGGAGCTGTCGCGGCTGGACCCGGCGCTGCCCCGGGTGGCGCGCTGGGCGGACCTGGGCGCGTACCGGCTGCTGTTGGGCGCGTCGCCGGACGGCGTGCTCGCGGGCCTGTCGGAGGTGCTGCTGACCACCTTGGAGTGCTACCTGGACTCGGGGTGCGACGCGCGGGCCACGGCGGACGCGCTGCACCTGCACCGCACCAGCCTGTACTACCGGCTGGGCCGGATCGAGGCGGTGACGGCGCGATCCTTGTCGGACGGCACGGCGCGGCTGGAGCTGCACCTGGCGCTCAAGCTGGTGCGGTTGGCGCGCCGCCCGTGAGAGCGTCCTGTCCTGAAGTGGCGGGCCGTTTCGTGATAACCAGGAGTCATGCTCCTGTGGATCAACGGCCCGTTCGGCGGTGGGAAGACCCAGACGGCGCACGAGTTGGCGCGGCGGCTGCCCGGCAGCCACGTCTGCGACCCGGAGGTGGTCGGGTTCGGCCTGCACAAGATGACGCCGCCGGCGCTGCGCGGCGACTTCCAGGACCTCCCGGCGTGGCGGCAGGGCGTGTTCGAGGTGCTCGACCTGGCGCTGTCCAAGCAGGACGGCACGGTGATCGCGCCGATGACGGTGATCGAGCCCGCGTACTTCGCGGAGATCGTGGGCCGGTTGCGCGACCGGGGCCACGACGTGCGGCACTTCGCGCTGCTGGCGTCCCGCGAGGTCGTGCTGGACCGGTTGCGGGAACGGGTGTTCGGGCACGTCACGCAGGTGCTGCTGGGCAAGGCCGCGCCGCTGCGCCGGGAGAGCTGGGCGGTGCGGGCGCTGGACAAGTGCCTGGACCGGTTGGCCGGGCCGGAGTTCGCCGAGCACCTGTGGACCGACGACATCACCGTGGCGCAGGTCGCCGACCGGATCGCCGAGTCGGCCGGGCTGGCGCTGACCCCGTACACCGACGGCCCGCTGCGCGGCCGGGTGCGCCGCGCCTGGGTGGGCGTGCGACACATCCGGTTCTAGCCGGTCGCGGGTCCGCCCCGCCCGGGGGTGACTACAGGTGGCGGGCGAGGAAGTCCACGACGTGCCGGCGGACCAGCGGCAACGGATCGCCGGTGCCGACCGGCGCGGCGCAGTCCCCGGCGGTCATCAAGCCCGCGTCGCGCAGTTGCGGGGCGAGCGCGGCGTAGTCGGACAGGCCCCAGTGGGCGGCGTCGGCGAGCCAGACGAGCTCGGTGGTGTCGAGCCGGGCCAACGGCAGCCACGTCCGGTCCAGCCGCGCGTCCCGGAACCCGTCCGTGCCCAGCAGCAGCAACGGCCGGTCGAGCCCGTGCCGCGCGACCGGCAGCAGCTCACCGGTGCCGGCGGGGAGGTGGTCGAGGTAGCCCTCCAGGTCGACCCCGGCCCGGATCCGCCGGTCCCGGGCGTGTCGCCGCCGGCACCTGACGGTCCGGCGGCGCTGTCGCCCGCACGCGCCGGTCGGGCGGCGGCGTCGATGACGAAACCGGCGGCGCGGGCCGGTCCGGCGCACCCGGCCGTCCGGGTACACGATCTCGCTGGAGTCGCCGGGGTGGTCAACGGTGACCACGACCCGGCCGCGGGTGGAGCGCCGGAGTGCGCGTAGTGCCGCACGGACGTCCAGTCGACGCCTGCAGTGGGCAGTTCCGGGTGCAGGTACACGGCGTCGAGCCGGACGAAGATCGCCGCCGCGCTGGCGGTCACGGCGAGTTCGCGCGGCTCCCCGTTCCACGGGTCGGCGCGCAGCGGGTCGAGCAGGGTCAGCGTGGCGACTCCGACCGGATGTGGTCCGGTGGGCGCGGGCAGTGCGTACATGGTTTCCCCGCCGCCCACGGCAGCGCGATCAGCTCCGGTGCAGCACCGCGATTCCCGCCGAAGCCGATGCGCCCCAGGTGGTCGGTGAAGACGCGGCGGGCGTCGGGCGGTCCAGGCCGAGCGGGACGGCGATGTCCTGTTAGGGCACCAAGTCGGCCACAGCCACCCACCGTCCACTCCGGACACGGGGTCGAGTGCACCCGGTGGACGTCGCGAGCAGGTCGGCGCGGCTGCTCCGCCGCTGGTTGACGGCGTGGCATAGGGCTTGGCGATGCAACACCGACCGACTCCGGATTTGGGCCGATACACTGCCCACTTTGATCAGTTTCTCTGACTATCGTCAAAGGAGTGACGTTGGCGGACCCCAACATCGGCCTGCTGCTCTACATCCCCTACCGGGAACTGGAGAACCGGGTGTTCGCGGCCCTGGCGGAGGCCGGGTTCGACGACATCACCACCGCCCAGGCGCGAATCTTCCAGCGGGTCGGCCCCCACGGCTCGCGGCTGACCGAACTGGCCGAGGCGGCCCAGGTCACCAAGCAGACCGCGGGCTTCCTGGTCGACCAGCTCGAACGCGCCGGGTACGTCGAGCGCACCCCGGACCCGACCGACGCGCGCGCCCGGCTGGTGCGGATCGCGCAGCGCGGGCTGACCGCGATGCCGATCGCCGGCGCGGTGATCGCCGACGTCGAGGCCGAGTGGACCGCCCACCTGGGGCAGCGCCGGATGGCGGCGTTGCGCGACGCGCTGGCCAGGCTGCGCGAGGTCACCGACTCGTACCTGTAGCCCTGGTGGGTCAGGAGGACAGGAAGCGGTCCAGCACGCGCGCGCCGAAGCGGAGTCCTTCGACGGGCACCCGCTCGTCCACGCCGTGCGCCATCGCGCGGTAGTCGTAGCCCTCGGGCAGGGAGAGCGGCGCGAAGCCGTAGCAGTCGATGCCCAGGCGGGTGAACGCCTTGGCGTCGGTGCCGCCGCCCATGCAGTACGGCACGACGATCGCGTCCGGGTCCTCGCCGCGCAGCGCGTCGGCCATCGCGTCGAACCACGGCGAGTCGATCGGGGCCTGCACGGGCGGCTGGTCCTCCAGGAACTCCCGGGTCACGTGCGGGCCGAGGACGGCGTCGAGCGAGGCCAGCAGCTCGTCCACGGTGCCCGGCAGGGTCCGCACGTCGACTTCGGCGGTCGCGGTGCCGGGGATGACGTTGACCTTGTAGCCGGCGTTCAGCACGGTCGGCGTGGTGCTGTTGCGCACGGTCGACTCGGCCAGCGCCGCGGCCGGGCCGAGCCGGGCGAGCGTGCCGTCCACGTCGGCCAGGTCGACCTCGACGCCCAGCGCCTCCCCGGTGCGTTCCAGGAACGCCCGCACGGTGGCGGTCAGCCGCACCGGGTGGTCCAGCGCGGCGATCCGGCCGAGCGCGCCGACCAGGTGCACCACGGCGTTGTCGGTGTTGCGCCGCGAACCGTGGCCGGCCCGGCCGCGCGCGGTCAGGCGCAGGTGCGACGAGCCGCGTTCGGCGGTGCCGATCGGGTAGAGCCGCCGCTCGCCCACCCGGTGGGAGAAGCCGCCGGACTCGCTGATCGCGGCCGTGACGCCGGTGAAGTAGTCGCGCTGGTGCTCCACGAGCCAGTTCGCGCCGTAGTCGCCCTTGTCCTCCTCGTCGGCGACGAACGCCAGCACGATGTCGCGGCGGGGCCGGCGGCCCTCGCGGGACCAGCCGCCGATCACCGACAGGACCATGGCGACCATGTCCTTCATGTCGACCGCGCCGCGCCCCCACAGGAAGCCGTCGCGCTCGACGCCCGCGAACGGCGGGACGCTCCACTCGGCCGGGTCGGCGGGCACCACGTCGAGGTGGGCCTGCACGAGCAGCGCCGGCAGTCCCGGTTCGCTGCCGGGCACGCGGGCCAGCACGTTGGAGCGGCGGGGCGCGGGTTCCAGGACGCACGCGGGCACGCCCAGGTCGTCCAGGTGGGTGGCGACGAACTCGGCGGCCTCGCGCTCGCCGGCCGCCGTGCCGCCGCCGTGGTTGGTCGTGTCGAACCGCAGCAGCGCCGCGCACAGGTCGACGACGTCCTCAGCCATAGATGCCCTCCACCGCCGTCCCGGCGATCGCGGTGACGACCTTGAACGCCTGCATCGCCAGGGTCATGGACGCGGCGTCGAAACCGATCCGCCGCGGACTGACGAGCTCCACCGTAGGCACCACGGCGGCAGCCGCCGCGAGGTGGGTGGCATCGAACTCGACCTCGACGCGGTGCGGCGCGACCGTGGTGTCGCCGCGCCCGGCGCGGGCGAGGGCGGACTCGGTCGCGGCGGTGATCAGTTCGGCGGTGACCTGCGGCGGCGCGCACACCGCGGCGTAGCGGCTCACGCAGTCCTTGACCGCGACCAGTTCGGCGGTCGGCGCGTAGTCGCGGGCGTCGTCGCAGGTGCGGTCGTCGCCGGTGACCAGCAGCACGGGCACGCCGTGCTCGCGGGCCAGCGCGGCGTTGAGCCGGCCCTCGCTCGCGGGCACGCCGTCGAGCCACACGCCGGTGACCGAGTTCTCCAGGTAGGTGTGGGCGAGCACGCCTTCCTGGCCCGCGCCCGCGTGGTAGCCGAGGAGCACCACGCCGTCCACGCCGGAGTCGACGCCCTGCATCATCGACAGCGGCTTGTGGCGGCCGGTGAGCAGCCGGGCGCGGGTGTCCAGCTCTTCGAGCAGGACGTTGCGCTGGCTCGAGTGCGCCTCGTTGACCAGGACGTCCGTCGCGCCGCCGGCGAACGCCCCGGCGACGCAGGCGTTCACGTCACCGGTGAGCAGCCGCCGGAACCGCTGCCACGGCTCGGTGCCGGGCACGACGTCGGCGGTGCAGGTGACTCCCGTCGCCCCCTCCATGTCGGCGGAGATCAAGATCCTCATGGCGACACCGTACCGGCGGGAGGTCACCCGTTCGCACGTCCGGGCTTCGGTTCGTCAATCCTTGACCGGTCACGTGCGGGCCGTTCCGAGGCTCCGAGGTGTCGGCCGCCGACACGGCGTTGAGCTGCGGTTGCACCGGCCGCCCGGACGGGCCGGGGCGTCGGTGGTCGACGTCGTCGGAGTGCGTCACGGCGGCGGGCGGGGGTTCCTCCTCGGTGGGATCAGGGACGCGGTGGGCAGCGGTGTTCCTGGCGGGTGGGATCGGGTTGCCGGCGCGCTGGTCGGTCGGGGCGGTGTCCGGCGGTCTTTGGGGCGGATGACGTCCATCGTGGTCACCGGACGAACCGGACGACGCGGTGGCGCGGTGACGGCGCGTCGAGCAGGTGGTGGTCCCGGCCGCGCAGGTGCAGGTCGAAGAACGCCCTGAGGTAGGTGCGGCGGGCGGCCAGGACCGAGGCCGGGTCGGCGGTGCCGAGGGCGGGCGCGAAGTGGTCGGTGGGCAGGTCGAGGCCGCGCACGACCTGGGGCAGCACGGTCTGCAAGTCGGTGAGCCAGGCGTGCCCGCCCTCGCGCACCTCCAGTTCCCGCCGCCACCCGCGCAGCCCGGTCCACTGCCGGTCCCACAGCGGGTCGCGGTCGACCGCGCCGGGCAGCACCGCCAGCACCGGCCCGTCCAGCCCGTCCTCCACGACGGTGGTGATCGGCGCGGTCCCGTCGGGGGTGGGCCAGCCGACGGCGGAGTCGCCGACCGCCGCCGCAGCCACCCTGGGGTCGTCGTGCGCCAGTTGCAGCGCGGCCAGGCCCGCGCCGGTGCCGCCGCCGACCACGCCCACCGGGCCGGTGCGCAGCGACCGGCGCAGCGGCTCGGGCAGGCCCGGCGCGGCGCCGAGGGCGTCGAGCGCGAACCGGGCGTCGGCGACCCGGCTCCGGTAGATGGTGCGGACGTAGGCGAAGAAGGCGGGGCTGGTGACCTCCGCGCCGGGCGGCGGGAGGGCGGCGTCGTGCACGGGGACGAGCCGGTCGGGGAACCGGACCGGTGTCTCGTAGGTCGGGTCGGTCGCTACCACGACGTAGCCGTGACTGGCCAGGTCTTCCATCACGGTGCGCACCGCGCCCAGGCTGAACCAGTGGCCGAGGGTCACCAGCACGACGGGGCCGGGCAGCGGGTGGGCGTCGAACCGGGAGTACGAGCGCGCGCCGGCCCAGTCGACCAGGCCGGGCGGTAAGTCGCCCATCAGGCCCTGCATCACGGTCTCGGCGTGCTCGACCCAGCCCGGGGTGAGCCACGGCGCGGGCGGGCCGCCGCCGCGCGCGGGATAGGTGACGGTGGCCATCAGCTCCCGGTAGGGCTGGTCGGTGACGTACGGGTCGGCCCGGCTGCGGTCGACCAGGTGCGTGCTGGTGGTGCCGACGGCGTACGGGCCGCTCGGCGCGGGCAGCCGCAGGCGGACGCGGTCGCGCGCGGAGGCGGTGGCGGGCGACAAGGCGGTCGCCGGCAGCAGGGCGGTGGTGGCGAGGGCCGCGAGCGCGGTGCGGCGGCTGAGGGTCGGTTCCACGGGTCTCTCCTCGGTTCCGGGGTCGGATTGGTGATCGACACCGAGGATGCCCGTCACAACCTGTGAATGTACTGAGACACTGAGAGACCGCTGAGGGGTGACCGGTGACGCTGAGGGATTTTCGCCTGTTAGGCCGAACAGCTCTCAGTGTTGATCCAAATGGCGGCCGCTGCCCGGCGGCTTGGCGACCGCTGGTGGCGGGCCCCGTGCGGAACGGGAGGACTACGGCAGGGGCTCTCCCACCGCTGTTCGCCGTCCTCGACGGTGTCGGTGAGCAGCAGGCCGACCCGCCGGGCGACCGCGGCCGACGCGGCGTGGTCGGGGTGCACGTGGGCGGTGAACCGGGTGATGCCGGCGGCGCGCAGCGCGTCGACCACGAGCCCGGCCGCCTCCTGGGCGAAGCCGAGGCCCTGGTGGGCGGTGCCGACGACCCACGCGAGTTCGGCGGCGGGTCGTGCGGTGTCGACGGTGGCCTGGACGTACCCGACGGCGTGGCCGGTGTCGCGGCGGCGCACCACCCAGTTGAGCCACCACTGGCCGCCGTCGGCGGATCGGCCCCGCACCTGTCGGGCGTAGGTCCGGCTCAGGTCGTCCACGGTCGGTGGCTCGCCGCCGGTGAACGTGTAGAGCTCCGGCGCGGCCAGCACGACCGCCATCTCCTCGGCGTGTCCGACGCGCAGCGGTTCGAGGAGGAGGCGGTCGCTGCTCACGGGTTCTGCGTGCACGCCTTACAGGTACTTCCTCAGCTCCCTCTTGGCCAGCGACATCCGGTGCACCTCGTCGGGCCCGTCGGCCAGTCGCAGCGTGCGGGCCTGCGCCCACAGGTCGGCCAGCGGGTAGTCCTGGCTGACGCCGCCCGCGCCGTGCGCCTGGATCGCCTTGTCCAGCACCCACTCGGCCATCAGCGGCGTGCCGATCTTGATGGCCTGGATCTCGGTGTGCGCGCCCTTGTTGCCCACGGTGTCCATCAGCCACGCGGTCTTGAGCACCAGCAGCCGGGCCTGTTCGACGCGGACGCGGGATTCGGCGATCCACTCCTGGACCACGCCCTGGTGGGCGAGGGGCTTGCCGAACGCGACCCGTGCGACCGCGCGGCGGCACATCAGCTCCAAGGCGCGTTCGGCGATGCCGATCAGCCTCATGCAGTGGTGGATGCGGCCGGGCCCGAGTCGTGCCTGGGCGATCGCGAAACCCTCGCCCTCGCCGCCGATGAGGTTCTCGGCGGGCACCCGCACGTCCTCGAACACGATCTCGGCGTGGCCACCGTGCGCGGCGTCGGTGTAGCCGAACACGTGCATCCCGCGCTCGACGCGCACGCCCGGCGTGTCACGGGGAACGAGCATCATGGCCTGCTGACGGTGGCGTTCGGCGTCCGGGTCGGTCTTGCCCATGACGATGAACACGGCGCACTCGGGGTTCATCGCGCCGGAGGACCACCACTTGCGGCCGTTGATCACGTAGTGGTCGCCGTCGCGTTCGATCCGGGTGGCGATGGTGGTGGCGTCGGAGGAGGCGACGTCGGGTTCGGTCATGCAGAACGCCGAGCGGATCTCGCCGTCGAGCAGGGGCCGCAGCCACCGCCGCTTCTGCTCCTCGGTGCCGAACATGGCCAGCACCTCCATGTTGCCGGTGTCCGGCGCGGCGCAGTTGAGCGCCTCGGGGGCCAGGTGCGGGCTGCGGCCGGTGATCTCGGCCAGCGGCGCGTACTGGAGGTTGGTCAAGCCGCCGCCGTGCTCGGGGTCGGGCAGGAACAGGTTCCACAGGCCCTGGCGGCGGGCCTCGGCCTTGAGGTCGGCCAGGACGGCGGGCCGGGCCCACGGGTCGGCGGCGTCGGCGAGCTGCGCGGCGGCCACGGGTTCGGCCGGGTGGACGAACTCGTCCATGAAGCGCAGCAGCCTGGCGCGCAGGTCCTCGGTGGTGGCGTCGTAGCCGAAGTCCATCAGTTCTCCCCTGCGGTGGCGGCGAGCCCCTGCCGGACCAGGGGCAGGGTGAGTCGGCCGATCCGGTCGAATCCCGCCCCGACGGTCTTGCCGGTGGTGAAGCGGTAGTGGATGCCTTCGAGGATCACGGCGAGCTTGAAGTAGGCGAACGCGGTGTACCAGCCCAGTCCGGAGACGTCCGCGCCGCTGCGCCGGGCGTAGCGCTCGACCAGGTCGTCGGCGGAGGCGAAGCCGGGCAGCGCGGACACGGTGCCGGTGATCGGGTCGTCGGCCAGGCCGAGCCCGGTCCAGTAGACGCGCAGCAGGCCGAGGTCGGCCAGCGGGTCGCCGAGGGTGGCCATCTCCCAGTCGAGCACGGCGCTGATCGCCGGCGGGTCGTCGGTGACCAGGACGTTGTCCAGCCGGTAGTCGCCGTGCACGATCGCGGCCCGGCGGGTGTCGGGGACGGTGGCGGCGAGCCGGTCGCGCAGGTCGTCGACGCCGGGCAGGTCGCGGCTGCGGGAGGACTCCAGCTGCTTGGCCCACCGGGCGACCTGGCGGCGCAGGAACCCGTCGGGACGGCCGAAGTCGCCCAGGCCGACCGCGTCCGGGTCGACGGCGTGCAGGTCGGCCAGCACGTCCACGAGCCGCGCGGACAGGGCGGCGGCCGTGTCGGGGGTCAGCCACGGGCACTGGTCGCGGTGTCGCAGCGCGACGCCGGGCACCTCCTGCATGAGGTAGAACGGCGCGCCGATCACGTCGGGGTCGGTGCACAGGTGCTCGGTCGCGGGCACCGGCACGGCGCTGCCGGCCAGCGCGGTGATGACGCGGTGCTCGCGGGCCATGTCGTGCGCGGTGGCCAGCACGTGGCCCAGCGGCGGGCGGCGCAGCACCCAGCGGGAGGTGCCGTCGGTGAGCCGGTAGGTGAGGTTGGAGCGGCCGCCGGGGATGAGTTCGGCGGTCAGCGGCGGGGTGCCGAGGTGGGCGGCGAGGCGGCCCAGGTCCAGGCCGGGCAGGCCGGTGCCGGGCTGGACGGGGTCGGTTCGGTCGGTCATGCGGCGGCTCCCAGCAGGGCGGCGAGGACGGCGCGGGTGGACTCGGCGTCGGTGTGCCGGTGGGCGTGCAGGCCGACGGCGCGGGCCGCGTCGACGTTGGCGGGGGCGTCGTCGACGAACGCGCAGCGGTGCGCGGGCAGGCCGATGACCTCGAGGGTGTGGGCGAAGATCTTCGGGTCGGGTTTGCGCAGCCCGACGCGGCCGCTGATGACCACGGTGTCGAACAGTTCCAGCAGGAGTTCCTCGGGGTAGCCCTCGCCCCAGCTGTTGGACAGCAGCACCGTGCGCAGGCCGCGGGCGCGCAGGTCGCGGACGAGGTCGACCATCGCCGGGTCGGTCTGCGCCGCGCCGAACATGCGGCGCAGCAGGCCGTGGGCGGGGATCGCCGCGCCGCCGGGGGTGCGCAGCTCGGCGGCCAGCAGGCGTTCGAACTCGGCGACCGGCAGGTGGCCGGTCTCCAGCCGGGAAACCGGGTTGTCGGGGGCGGCGTCGCGGCCCATCCACGCGCGGATGGTCGTGCCGTAGCGCTCGCGGTCGATGTCCTCGCGGTGCAGCCAGTCCTCGATGAAGGTGGGCACGGAGACGGTGAGCACGCCGCCCCAGTCCAGCACCACCGCGTCGATCGGCCGTTCGGGGTCCGCCACGTCGCGAGGGTACCGACCGGTCGGTATGGAGGCAACCCGCACTGGTCCGGAAAAGTCGCAGAACGTGAATGACTCATTCATGTTCGGAAATGCGAATGGGGCGTTCGCGTTCGACTGGTATGGTTTTGTTGCATTCATGGGTCCAATTTTGGTCACGGGTGCGACGGGCACCGTGGGTGGCAGTGTGGTGCGGCAGTTGTCGGCGGCGGGGGTCGAGGTGCGGGCGCTGACCCGTGACCCGTCCAGGGCGGTGCTGCCGGCGGGGGTCGAGGTGGTGGCGGGGTCGTTCGCGGAGCCGTCGTCGCTGCTCCCGGCGTTACGCGGGGTGTCGCGGGTGCACCTGGTGTCGACCGACGGCGACGGTCCGGAGATCATGGACGTGCTGGTGCGGGCGGGCGTGGAGCGGGTGACCCACCTGGGGCACGACGACCCGTCGCGGTCGGACGACGATCCGTTCGAGTCGTGGCACCGGCGGTACCGGAAAGCGGTCGAGGCGTCCGGGTTGGCGTGGACGCACCTGTTCCCCGGCGAGTTCATGGCGAACACCCGGGAATGGATCGGGTCGGTGCGGGCGGAGAGCGTCGTGCGCGCGCCGTTCGGCGACTGGGCGACCGCGCTGGTACACGAGGACGACATCGCGGCGATCGTGGTGAAGGCGCTGCTGGAGGACGGCCACGCGGGGCGGACCTACCGGCCGACCGGGCCGGAGCCGGTGGTGCGGCGGGACGCGGCGCGGCTGATCGGCGAGGCGGTGGGCCGGCCGGTGCGGTTCGAGGAGCTCACCCCGGACCAGGCGCGCGAGCACTGGCGCGGGGTCTACCCGCCGGAGGTCGTGGAGTGGTTCCTGGAGCTGGGCGGGCAGTCCGACGGCATGGGCTGGGTGTCGCCGGACGTGCCGCAGGTACTGGGCCGGCCGGGGCGGACCTACGCGCGGTGGACCCGTGACCACGCCGCCGAGTTCGCCTAGCCGCCGGTCCGCCCCGGCTGCTCGCGGCCGGCCGGGGCGGGGCGGGGCGGGCGGGGCGGGGCGGGCGTTGCGCAGCCGGATCCCGCTGAATCGCAGGCCGCGGCCGGCGACCTCGTCCCAGAACGGCCACAGGTTGGTCCGCACCCGCAGTTCGATGCCGGCCCGCTCGTGCAGGTCGAACAGGTCGCCGACCCGCTCGGCCGGGCCCAGCGGGCGGACCGGGCGGGTGGCGACCACGGCGCTGTCGCCGAAGGGCCGGAACGCGGCGGCGTCGAACCGGTAGGCGTAGAGGGTGACGGTGCGGATGCGGGTCAGCCAGCCGTACTCGACGGCGTGCACCCGCTCCGCGCCCAGCCACGCCCGGTCCTGCTCCGGGGTGTCGAGGCCGGCCCAGGCCATGACGCGCGGGCAGTCGCGCGGGAACCAGTAGGCGGGCGCGAGGTCGTGGTCGACCGCCCACACGTACGCCTCGGGCTGGCGGGCGGTCGCGGCGACGTGCGGCACGAACCGGGTGATCGTGGGGTCTTCGGAGAAGTGCAGCACTTCGCCGGGAACGGGGCGCATGGTCGGCCAGTGTCGCCGAACCCGCGGCGCGCGGTCGACCGGAAATCCGGTGGCGCGCGGTCCGGGCGGCGCGGTGGGATCGGGTGCGTGCCCGGATCGCTGCTGGTGAACTTCGTGTACTGCCATCCCGTCGGTCACGTGGTGGAGGCGTTGCACCTGTGCCACGGCCACCACCGCGCCGATCCGGGCCTGCGGATCGGCTTGGTGCTCAACGCGGCGACCCCGGTGGAGTTGGCGCGGCTGTGCCCGTTCGTGGCGCAGGCGCACGCGGTCGAGGTCGACGTGGGCGACGGGTCGGCGGACTTCTCCGGGCAGCTCGCCGCGATCGCCCGCGACTGGGACCAGGTGGTGGAGGACGAGCGCGCCGACTCGCAGCGGGAGGTGTTCCCCGGCCTGGCCGCCTACTACCGGCAGTCCCGCCGGCACTTCCGGCCCGCCGGCGCGCGGTTCCCGTACGCGGCGGGCGAGGCGTTCCGGCTGCCGATCGCCCGCGACAGCGCAGACGGCGACAGCGCAGACGGCGATCGGGCGGACGGCGACGGGGTGCGGATCGCGGTGCTGCCGGGCGGTAGCGGACCGCGTCGGCAGTACCCGTCGGTGCGGTCGTGGCGGCTGGTGCTCGACGCGCTGGCCGACCGGTTCCCCGGCGCTGAGTTCGTGCTCGTCGGCAAGCTGCGCGCGGACGGGCGGACCAGCACGTCGTTCGGCCGCGCGGAGTTCGCCGAGCTGTTGGGCGCGGTGCGCTCGGTGGACGCGGTGGACCTGCCGCTGGTCGACCAGCTCGCCCGGGTCGCCTCGTCGGACGTGCTGGTCTCGCCGCACTCCGGGTTCGCGATGGCCGCCTTGGCGGTGGGCACGCCGTGGCTGGCCATCTCGGGCAACCGGTGGCCGGAGTACTACTTCCCGGGCACCCCGTTCTACAGCGTGCTGCCCGACCTGGCCCGGTTCCCCGCGTTCGGCCGGTTCGCCGAGGAGCCCGAGCCGGTGCACGACGACGGGCCCCGGTCGCCGAGCATGTCCTTCGCGCGGATCGCCGCGGACCTGCCGGAGATCGTCGAGGGTGCGGCGCGGCTCGTGGAGCGGCGCTGGGACTTCGACACGGCGCTGGCCGACCACGTGCGCCGGGCGGTCGCGCTGGGGCTGGGGGACACGATGTGGTCGGTGGACGACGTGCACCGCCGGCACCTGCCACAGTAGGCCGGTGATCGGGGACTACGAGACCGTGCGCGAGGCGGTCGACGGCGAGGGCGACGTGCTGGCGGCGCTGGAGCTGCTGCGGCGGTTGAAGGCGGAGCTGACCGGGTGGGAGCCCCGGCTGATCGAGGCGGCCCGCGCGGGGGGCACGAGCTGGGCGCGGCTGGCCCCGGCGCTGGGGGTGGCCAGCCGGCAGGCGGCCGAGCGCCGCTACCTGCGGCTGCGCCAGGACCTGGGCGACACCGCCGAGGGCCGGGTGCGGGCCGAGCGGGACCGGCGGGCCGGTGAGCGGGCGGTGGCCGCGTGGGCGCGGGAGCACGCCGGGGAGCTGCGGGACCTGGGCGGCCGGGTGGCGGTGGTGGACGTGCGGGTGCGGGAGGCGTTGGCGGCGCAGGACGTCGTGGCGCTGCTGGGCCCGCTGTCGGCGGCGGCGGACCGGGTCGGCGACCCGGCGCTGGTCGAGGAGATCCGGGCGCTCGCGGCGCGGGCGGAGCGGGCCCGCGCGCGGTGACCTCCGGGAGCCTCGCGCGCCGAGGGTAGCGGCTGCCGGGGTGGGCGCGGATCAACCGATCGGTGGGCGGCGGGGTCGACCTTCTCCCGACCCGATCCGGTCCTTTCGCTGATTCTGCGGCACCCCGCGCGCTGCCAAGGTGGACGGGACCGGACCATCGACAGGGGGAGTGATGGGTTTTCCCAAGCGTGCCATGGCTTTAGTCGCGGTGGCGTCGGCTGTCGCCCTGCTGGGCGCCGGGGCGACGGCCGCCTCGCCCCGGCGCGACGGCGACTGGGCCACGTGGCAGAAGGACGCGGCCGGGTCGCGGCACAACGCGGCGGAGTGGCGGATCACGCCGCACAACGTCAAGAACCTCAAGCTCAAGTGGGCGTTCGCCTACCAGAAGTCCGAGTCGCCGGTGCGCAGCCAGCCGGCGATCGTCGACGGGGTCGCCTACTTCGGCGGCCCGGACGGCAAGTTCTACGCCCGTGACGCCAGGACCGGCGCGCAGCGCTGGACCACCGACCTGTCCGGCATCGCGCCCGGCCCGCGGGCCGCGGTCCCGTGGGACGGGCCCGCGGTGGCCGACGGCCGGGTCTACTTCGGCGACGTGCGCGGCTACCTGTACTCGCTGGACCAGCGGACCGGCCGGGTGGTGTGGGCCAAGCAGGTCGACGCGCACCCGGCGGCGACGGTGACCAGCTCGCCGATCGTGCACGACGGCAAGGTCTACGTCGGCACGTCCAGCGGCGAGAACGCCGACCCGGACCCCGACCACAGCCGCGCCTACCCATGCTGCACGTTCCGCGGCCACGTCGACGCGCTCGACGCCCGCACCGGCGAACTGGTGTGGCGGCACTACACGGTGCCCGAGCCGAAGCCGGTGGGCACGTGGCCCTCGGGCGCGACCCGCTACGAGCCCTCCGGCGCGGGCGTGTGGTCCTCGCCGACCATCGACCCGCGCACCGGCACCCTGTACGTGGGCACCGGGCAGAACTACACGGGCAGCGCGGGCGACTTCGACACGCTGCTGGCGCTCGACGTCCGGTCGGGCGCGGTGAAGTGGCGCAACCAGGTGACCAAGGCCGACACGTGGCGGGGTCTGTGCAACGACCCCTCGCCGCAGGGCTGGTGCCCGGGTCTGGCGGACGGGTCGGCGCTGGACTACGACATCGGCGCGACGCCGAACCTGTTCACCGTCAACGGCCGCACGCTGGTCGGCGTCGGCCAGAAGGTCGGGGTCTACCACGTGTTCGACGCCACCACCGGCGAGGTCGTGTGGCGGCGGCAGCTGGGCGTGCCGCTGCCCAGCGGCGGCATCTCGGGCATCCAGTGGGGCACCAGCTTCGACGGCCGGCGGCTCTACATCGCGACCTACTTCGCCGGTCCGGGCACGCTGTTCGCGGTGGACCCGGGCACCGGCGCGGTGCTGTGGGAGACCCCGCACCCGGCGGACGGCTGCACCACCGGCGGCGCGGCGGACCACCCCGACGTGTGCACCCTGGCGCACGGCCCGGCGGTCTCGTCCAGCCCCGGCGTGGTCTACGAGGGCAGCAACGACGGCAAGCTGCGCGCCTACTCGGCGCACACCGGCCGGGTGCTGTGGACCTTCGACACGGTCCGCGACTTCGCCACCGTCAACGGGCTGCCCGGCCGGGGCGGGGCGATCTCCGGCGGCGGCGGGGGCGCGGTGATCTCGCACGGGATGGTGTACGTGCAGGCCGGGTACTGGCCCACCTACCCCAACCCGGGCGGCAGCGTGCTGCTCGCCTTCGGTCTCTGACCGGCCGGTGGCCCGCGTCCGGACGCGGGCCACCGGTCACACCACCGGGGTCACGCCCTGGAGTCACTCACCGGAGTCACTCACCGGAATCACTCACTGGGGTGACCACGCCGGCGTCGGCGTCGAGGTCCATGGGCACGCCCAGCGGCACGGTGTGCTGCCCGGCGCAGTGCCCGAACCGGACCGAGCCGAGCACCGGCACGCCGAGCCCGCCCAGCCGGTCCCACAGCACTGCGTCGACGGCCTCGACCGGGCGGCACCCGGTCCACGAGCCGAGCACGATCCCGGCGACCTGGTCGAACCAGCCGCCGCGCAGCAGGTCGGTGAGCAGCCGGTCGAGCCGGTAGGGCTCCTCGCCGACGTCCTCCAGCCACGCGATCGCCCCGTCCGGCGGCGGCGCGCCCAGCAGGCTCACCGTGCCGCCGACCGCGATCCCCCGCGCCCGCCCGCCGACCACGGTCGTCCCGCGCAGGACGGCGGGTTCGCCGAACAGGGCGCGGCGCAGCAGGTCGCGGGCGGTCGGGTCGTGCACGAACGCGGCGGTGGCCGGCATCGGCCCGAACCAGGTCGGCACGCCGGCCCGCCACAGCGGCTCGTGCAGCACGGTGATGTCGCTGGACCCGAGGAACACCTTCGGGGTGCGGGCGGCGGCCGCCCAGTCGATCCGGTCCACGATCCGCCGGCTGCCGTACCCGCCGCGCGCGCACAGCACCGCGGCCACGTCCGGGTCGTGCCACGCATCGCTCAGGTCGGCCGCCCGGTCGGCGTCGGTGCCGGCCAGGTGCGGCAGGTCCGGGTGGACGTCGAGGGCGTGCGGCGCGACCCGCACGTCCAGGCCCCAGGTGGTCAGCCACGCGACCCCGGCGTGCAGCAGCCCGGCCGGCACGGGGCCGGCCGGGCTGACCACGGTCACGCGGTCGCCCGCCCGCAGCGGGCGCGGTGTCACGTGCGCAGCTCCAGCACGGGCACCCCGGCGGGCACGAACCCGAACACCTGCCCGTAGAAGGACAGCTCGGCCTCCAGCGCGGCCACGATCGACTCGGCCTTGCGGAACCCGTGCTGCTCGCCCTCGAAGGTCAGGTAGGCGTGCGGGATGCCGGTGCCGTCCAGCGCGGCGACGAACCGGTCGGCCTGCTCGGGCGGGCAGATCTCGTCCTCCAGGCCCTGCAGCAGCAGCACCGGCCCGTTGAGCCGGTCGACCCGGTTGGACGGGGACCGCTCGGCGTACCGGTCGGCGGTCTCCGGCCACGCCCCGACCAGGCCCTCGACGTAGCGGGACTCGAAGTCGTGGGTCTCGCCGCCGTCACCGGTCCAGCCGCGCAGGTCCAGGATCGGGAACGCCACCATCCCGCACCGGTAGGTCTTGACGCTGGTCATCGACGCCGCCGAGGTCCACCCGCCGGCGCTGCCGCCCCGGATGCCCAGGCGCGCGCCGTCGGCGGTGCCCTCGTCGGCCAGGGCCTGCGCGACCGCGGCGCAGTCGTTGACGTCGACCACGCCCCACTGCTCGCGCAGCCGCTCGCGGAAGGCCCGGCCGTAGCCGGTGGAGCCGCCGTAGTTGACCGACACGACACCGATGCCGCGGCTGGTGAAGTACGCGATGTCGACGTCCAGCGCGGCCACCGACCGGCCGGTCGGGCCGCCGTGGACGTGCACGACGTAGGGCGGGCGCTCGTCGTCGGGGCCGGCGAACCCCGGGTTGGTCGGCGGGTAGACGTAGGCCGGGACGTCCTGCCCCTCGGGCCCGGTGAACACGCGCTCCCGCGGCACCGGCAGGTAGTCGGCGGGCGGCAGCGACGCGGGGTGCTCGGTGAGCCGGGTCAGCTCGCCGGTGGACAGGTCGAGGGTGACCACGGTGGCCTCCTCGCGCGGACCGGCCGCGCCGGACACCACGACCCCGCCGTGCACGGCCAGGTGCGCCTGCCACACCGGCAGGTCGACCTCGACGTCGGTGACGGTGCCGCTGCGCTCGTCGAGCACGGCCAGCGCGCCGGAGCGCAGCACCAGGTAGCGGCCCTGGTCGAGGGCCGCGAACCAGCGGTTGCCCAACCGCCACATCGGGCCGCCGAGCTCCTCCGGGCAGGGCGCGAGGTTCTTCTTCGCCCCGTCCAGCGAGATCCGGAACAGGTTCCACCAGCCGTCGGGGTCGGTCAGCGCGAGCAGCTCGCGGCCTTCCCACTCGACCTGGCAGACGGCTTCGCGCGGCCCGCCGGCGAGCACCCGGTGGGTGTCGGAACCGACCTCGGCGACGCACAGCTCGGTGCCGTCCCACGGCATGTCCGGGTGGTTCCAGCCGATCCACGCCACGTGCGTGCCGTCCGGGGACAGCCGGGGGCCGGTCATGAAGTGGTGGCTGGCGGCGAGCACGCGCGGCGCGGACCCGTCCACGGGCAGCGCGACCAGGTCGCGGCGCACGTCGGTGCGGGCGTCGCCGGTGACGGTCTCGCGCACGCACCACACCTCGCCGGCGGGCCCGGCGGTCAGGTCGGCGTAGCGGATGCCGTGCCGGCGGTCGGGTTCGGGGCTGATCGGCACCGGGTCGGGGTCGTCCGGGTCGAACAGGTAGACGCGCTGGTCGTCCCAGTTGGTGAACGCGACGCGCTCCCCGTCCGGTGTGTCCAGCACCACCCACGGCCGGCCGCCGTACTCGTGCACGCGGTTGCGCACGTTCCACGGCGGGGGCAGCAAGTCCTGTCCGTCGCGCACCAGCGCGACCCGGCCGTCCTGCGCGGGGCGTCCCTCGGCCCACCAGACCCGACCCCGGTGCAGGTCGACCCAGTGCAGGCCGCCACCGGCGGCGGCCGCGTCGGCCGCCCCGATGGGCGATGTCCATGTTCCGTACGGTGCGATCTTCACCACGGACGCGACCCTAGTACCCGCCCCGGCGGCCCGGTCAGCGCCGATCGGCTCCGGGCGGTTCTCCACAGATGACGCAATGCCGGGGGGAGGGCTGCCGATCTTGTCCGCGTGGCCTAGGGTCGTTGGTGTCATGGCACGGGTCATCCACGTATTCCGCCAGCCCGACCGGTTCGTCGCCGGCACCGTCGGGCAACCTGGCGAGCGCACGTTCTACCTCCAGGCCTCCGAGGAGGCCCGGCTGGTCAGCGTGGCGCTGGAGAAGCAACAGGTCGCCGTCCTCGCCGAGCGCATCGGCTCGCTGCTGGAGGAGGTGCACCGGCGGTTCGGCGCGGAGGTCCCCGAGGCGGTACCCGACGACCTCCGGGACACCGAACCCCTCACGCCGCCGGTCGAGGAGGAGTTCAAGGTCGGCACGATGGGGCTGGGCTGGGACGCGGAGTCCCGGGCGGTCGTCATCGAGCTGCTCGCGATCACCGAGGAGGAGGTCGACGAGGCCGTGGTCCTCGACGACACCGAGGAGGGCCCGGACGCGGTGCGGGTGTTCCTGTCGCCGGTGGAGGCGCGGGCGTTCGCCGAACGCGCCGACCGGGTGGTGCGCGCGGGCCGCAAGCCGTGCCCGCTGTGCTCGGAGCCGCTGGACCCCGAGGGTCACGTCTGCCCCAGGCAGAACGGCTACCGGCGCGCGGACGAGGGCTGACCGCGGCGTGCGGCCCGGTGACGAGGGCGCCCTGGAGCTGGTGCGGCACGGCCGGATCGAGGTCCGGGGCCGGCTGGTGGACGCGTCCAACGCGACGCTGCTGGGCACGATCGTCCTGGACGGCGTGACGGCGCAGTGCGTCTACAAGCCGGTGCGCGGCGAGCGCCCGCTGTGGGACTTCCCCGACGGCACGCTCGCCGGCCGCGAGGTGGCCACCTACCTGGTGTCGGAGGCGGCCGGGTTCGGCCTGGTGCCGCCGACGGTGCTGCGGCCGGGCCCGTTCGGCCCCGGCATGGTGCAGCTGTGGGTGGAGACCCGCGAGGACGACGACCTGGTGGACATCGTCCCGGTGGACCAGGTGCTGCCGGGGTGGCGTTCGGTGCTGCGCGCGCACGACCGGTTCGGCGACCCGGCGGTGCTGGTGCACGCCGACCACCCCCGGGTGCGGCTGATGGCGGCGTTCGACGTGGCGGTGAACAACGCCGACCGCAAGGGCGGCCACGTGCTGCACGCGACCGACGGCGCGGTCTACGGCGTGGACCACGGGATCTGCCTGCACTCCGACGACAAGCTGCGCACGGTGCTGTGGGGCTGGCTGGGCGAGGCGCTGCCCGCCGACGCGGCGGAGGCGCTGCGCCGGTTGCGGTCGTGCCTGGACGGCCCGCTGGGCGAGGAGCTGCACGAGCACCTGACCCGCGCGGAGGTGCGCGCGCTGGCCGAGCGGGTGGACAAGCTGCTGGCGGCCGGGGTGTACCCGGAACCGTCGAACGAGTGGCCGTCAATACCGTGGCCGGCGTTCTGACGGTGGTCTAATCGGGCGGGTGAGCAGTGTTCGACTCCGCGAGGTGACCGAGTCCGACGTGCTGGAGTTCTTCGAGCACCAGCGCGACCCCGAGGCCAACCGCATGGCGGCCTTCGGCGCGGCCGACCCGACCGACCGGGCGGCGTTCCTGGTGCGGTGGGCGCGGATCCTGGCCGACGACGCGGTGCTGACCCGCACGATCGAGTTCGACGGCCGGGTGGTCGGGCACGTGGCGCGGTTCCGCCAGTTCGGCGAGCCCGAGGTGACGTACTGGATCGACCGCGCCTACTGGGGGCTGGGGCTGGCCACGGCGGCGTTGACCGAGTACCTGGCGCTGGACCCGGTGCGCCCGCTGTACGCGCGGGCCGCGGTGGACAACCTGGGGTCGTTGCGGGTGCTGGACAAGTGCGGGTTCGTCGCGGTCGGCGAGGACGTGGGGTTCGCCGAGGGGCGCGGCGAGGACGTCGAGGAGTTCATCCTCCGCCTCGACGCCTGACCGGGCTCGACGCCTTGCCGGACCGGTGGCGCTCCGGTTCCCCCGCCTCGTAGGTTGGGATCATGACCTCGACGGTGCGGGCCCGGCTGGTGAAGCGGTTCGGGCCGGGTGTGCGGCCGTGGCTGGACGGGCTGCCGGACCTGGTGGCGACGCTGTGCGCGCGGTGGGCGCTGACGCCGGAGCGGGAGCTGACCGGCAACACCTCGCACACCCTGCTGTGCCGGCGCGGCGGCACACCGGTGGTGCTCAAGCTGACCCCGGAGCCGGAGATCGCGGCCCAGGAGGCGGCGGCGCTGCGCGCGTGGGAGCCGGTCCCGGAGGTGGTGGCGCTGCTGGAGCACGACGTGGCCGCCGGCGCGCTGCTGCTGGAGGGCCTGGAGCCGGGCACGCCCGCCGCCTGCGGGCCCGCCTACCTCGACGTGCTGACCGCCCTGCACGTCCCGGCCCCGGCCGGGTTCATCCCGCTGACCGAACGGCTGGACTTCATGTACGCGCACGCGGCGCGTGGCAGGCCGGGCGACTACTCGGCCGCGCACGCCGCGGCCAGGGCGCTGGCGCTGGACCCGGTGCCGGCCGTGCTGCTGCACGGCGACCTGCACTTGCGCAACGTGCTCGACGCGGGCGCGCGCGGCCTGGTCGCGATCGACCCGCGGCCGTGCGTCGGCGACGCGGCGTTCGACGCGGCCGACTTCGTGTTCGCCGCCCCGGACTGGGAGACCGGCCTGGCGGCGCTGGACGGCGTGGTGGACGTGGCGCGGGCCGAGGCGTGGTGCCACGCGCTGAAGGTGTTCCTGCCCGCCTTCGCCCCGGACGGCGCGCCTGCGGGTCATCCGACCGGGTGAGCGGCTAGCGTCGCGGGTCGTGCGATCACAGGACTACGGGCGGGACGTGCTGGCGGGGCCGAAGAAGCGGAAGGTGCCCTCGGTCGCGGCCGAACCCGGGCTGGTCGTGGAGGACCCGGCGTCGGGGTTCTGCGGCGAGGTGGTGCGCTTCGAGTACGGCAAGGTCGTGCTGGAGGACCGGCACGGCCGGGAGCGGCTGTTCCCGCTGCTGCCCGCCGGGTTCCTGCTCGACGGCAAGCCGGTGACCCTGGTGAAGCCGGTCGCCGCGCCCGCCCCGACCCGGGCGGTGTCGGCGTCGGGCTCGGTCAGGGTCGAGGGGCTGCGCGCGCGGACGGCGAAGGACAGCCGGATCTGGGTCGAGGGCGTGCACGACGCCGAGCTGGTGGAACGGGTGTGGGGCCACGACCTGCGGGTCGAGGGTGTCGTGGTGGAGCCGCTGGACGGCGTGGACGTGCTGGCCGACCGGGTCGCGGTGTTCGGCACCGGCCCGCGCCGCCGGCTGGGCGTGCTGGTGGACCACCTGGTCGAGGGTTCCAAGGAGTCGCGGCTGGTGGCCCGGGTCCGCGACCCGCACGTCATGGTCACCGGCCACCCGTACGTGGACATCTGGCAGGCGGTGAAGCCGTCCTCGGTCGGGATCGCCGCGTGGCCGGTGGTGCCGCGCGGCACGCCGTGGAAGGAAGGCGTGTGCGCGGCGCTGGGCTGGGGCGAGAGCTGGGAGGGCTGGCGGCGGGTGCTGGCCGCCGTGCACGGGTTCCGCGACCTGGAGACGCCGCTGATCGGCGCGGTGGAGCGGCTGATCGACTTCGTCACCGAGCCGGACCTCGACCGTTCGTGACCTTCCCGGGCGCGCGGGGTGCGAGGATGGTCGCGTGGCCGCGTTGATCTGGTTGGTGCTCGGGGTGCTGCTGGTGGCCGCCGAGATCCTGTCCGGCGACTTCGTGCTGGTCATGCTCGGCGTCGCGGCGCTGGGCGCGGCCGGGGTGTCGGCGCTGGGCGTGGGCGAGGTGCTGGCCGCGGTGGCGTTCGGGGTGGCCGCGCTGGGTCTGATCGCGGGCGCGCGGCCGGCGCTCAAGCGCAGGCTGACCGCCGGGCACGAGCTGACCTCGGGTGTGCAGGCGCTGGTGGGCGGCCCCGCGATCGTGGTGTCCACTGTGGACGCGCACGGCGGTAGGGTGCGCATCGGCGGCGAGGTGTGGTCGGCGCGGTCGCTGGACCACACGGTCCTCGAACCGGGCGCCGAAGTCACTGTTGTCGAGATCTCGGGCGCGACCGCCGTGGTGATGTCCGGGTCCTGAAGTGGGAAGGGACGGAACTTGAGTTGACCACCACGTTGATCGTCGTCGCGGTCCTGGTGCTGTTCGTGCTGATCGTCACGGTGAAGTCGGTGCTGGTGATCCCGCAGGCCACCGCCGCGGTGATCGAGCGGCTGGGCCGCTACCGCACGACCGCCGCGCCCGGCCTGAACATCCTGGTCCCGTTCTTCGACCGGGTGCGGGCCCGGATCGACCTGCGCGAGCAGGTGGTGTCGTTCCCGCCGCAGCCGGTGATCACCCAGGACAACCTGACGGTGTCCATCGACACGGTCGTGTACTTCCAGGTGACCGACCCGCGCGCGGCGGTGTACGAGATCTCCAACTACATCGTCGGTGTGGAGCAGTTGGCGACCACGACGCTGCGCAACCTGGTCGGCGGGATGAGCCTGGAGGAGACGCTGACCTCCCGCGACCAGATCAACAACCAGCTGCGCGGGGTGTTGGACGAGGCGACCGGGCGCTGGGGCATCCGGGTGGCGCGGGTGGAGCTCAAGGCGATCGACCCGCCGCCGTCGATCCAGGACTCGATGGAGAAGCAGATGCGCGCCGACCGGGAGAAGCGCGCGATGATCCTGACCGCGGAGGGCCAGCGGGAGTCGGCGATCAAGTCCGCGGAGGGCCAGAAGCAGGCCGCGATCCTCTCGGCGGAGGGCGCGAAGCAGGCGGCGATCCTGTCCGCCGAGGCGGAGCGGCAGTCCCGGATCCTCAAGGCGCAGGGTGAGCGGGCGGCCCGCTACCTGCAGGCGCAGGGCCAGGCGAAGGCGATCGAGAAGGTGTTCGCGGCGATCAAGGCGGGCAAGCCGACGCCGGAGGTGCTGGCCTACCAGTACCTGCAGACGCTGCCGCAGATGGCGCAGGGCGACGCGAACAAGGTGTGGCTGGTGCCGTCGGACTACGGCAAGGCGCTGGAGGGTTTCGCGCGGATGCTGGGCAAGCCCGGCGACGACGGCGTGTTCCGCTACGAGCCGCCCGCCTACGAGCCGCCGACCACCTCGCCGGAGGAGGACGACCCGGCGGTGGCGGACTGGTTCGACACCGCGCCGGACCCGGCGGTGGCCGAGGCGGTGCGCGCGGCGGAGGCGGTGGCGCGGCAGGAGGTGCCCAGCCCGCTGGGCACCCACCGGCCGGCGCCGGTGGAGCCGGGCGCGGAGCGGGCCGGGCTGCCGGGCGTGTCCGGGGTGCCGGGCATCGCGGGCGGGCAGCCGGAGGCGTCGGGCGGGTCGGGTGGGTTGGAGCCGCCGCGGTCGCCGCACGAGTAGCTCTCCGCGTTCTTCGGTGTTCGGGGGCGGTCGGCCGGGTTCGGGCCGATCGCCCCTTTTTGTGCAGCGATGCCGATCACGGCGGGGCACCGGGGTGGAGCATCGCTGCACAGGGGTCGGTGCGGTTGGATGTGCCGGTGCCCCCGTTACCCGATCGAGTGAATTTCTGGTTGGACCGGCCCGATCTTCCGTGGGCGCGGCGCTGGGACGGGCTGACGGCGGTCGTGGCGGACCTGTCGACGCTGGTGCGCACGGGCCCGGGGTCGCGGCGGGTCGTCGAACAGGTGGTGGAGCTGCTGGTGGCAGGCACGGCCCGGCACCGGGCGCACCGGGCGGCGCTGTGCGAGCTGGTGGACCGGGTGCTGGACCTGCACGCGGTGGCGTGCGGCGTCGACCCGCCGTCGCCGGCGGAACTGGCCGACTGGCTGCTGCACGTGCAGACCGGGTTCACCGAGCCGCCGGAGGTGCGGCTGGCCCCGTACGCGGCGGCGCTGGGGCCGACCGGCCTGGCCCGGTACCGGGCGGAGGCGGTGGCGCGGTTCTCGACGCTGCCGGTGATCGGGTTCGGCCGGACCGGCCGCTACGACCGGGAGCGGTGGGCGCTGCTGCGGGTGGTGGAGGAGCTGGCCGAGCACGTCGGCGACGTGGACCTGCAGGTGCTGGTGCTGGCCCGGGACCTGTCGTCGGGCTGGCACTACCTGCAGGTGGCGACCGTGCTGCGGGAAGCCGGGCGCACCGAGGACGCGCTGGAGTGGGTGGGGCGCGGCCTGCGGGCGACCGGCGGTCGGGGCGCGGCGGGCCGGCTGGTGGACCTGGCGGTGGACGAGTGCCTGCGGCTGGGGTGGCGGGAGCGGGCGGTGCGGTGGCGGCGGCGGGCGTTCCTGGCGTGGCCGTCGGTGGAGACCTTCGACCGGCTGCGCGCCCTGGTGTCGGGTTCGGGCGGGTGGGCCGCGCTGCGTGCGGACGTGCTGGCCCAAGCGCGCCGCGACGGCGACCCGGCCGTGGTGGACGAGCTGCTGGCCCGGCTGTCCGAGCACGACCTCTGACCGGTCCGGAACTCACGGACGGTCCGGCGTTGTCGGGGTCAGTCGGTGTAGTCGGGTGGGCGGCGGTCGGTCCACGGGCGGGCGCGTTCGAGCTGGGCGGCGGCGGCCAGCACGGTGTTCTCGTCGTGGGCGGGCCCGACGAGCTGCACGGCCAGCGGCAGGCCGGTGCGGGTGTGCCCGGCGGGGACGGCGGCGGCCGGGTTGCCCGCGATGTTCCACAGCGGCAGGAAGGTGGTCATCCGGGCGGCGGCGAGCAGGGCGGGCACGGTGCCGCGCTGCCGCCACTCGCCGATGCGCAGCGGCGGCCGGGTGAGCACGGGGGTGAGCAGCAGGTCGTGGTCGGCGAAGACCCGGTTGGCGTGGGCGGTGAGCCCGGCGGCCTGGGCGTGGGCGGCGCGCACGGCGGCGGCGGGCAGGGCTCGGCCGAGCGCGACGACCTGGCGGGTGCGCCGGTCGAGCCGCTCGGGGTGGTCCAGGGCGGCCCCGCTGGTGGCGGCGCTGTGCAGGTAGCGGGCGGCGAACCCGGTGGAGCCGGCGAGGTCGTGCATCTCCGGGTCGAGCCGGGTGACGTCGTGGCCCAGGTCGGTGAGCAGGCCCGCGGTGTCCAGGACGGCGTCGCGGACCTCGCCCGCGACCGGGATGCCGGGCCCCCAGGGGCGCAGCGACACCACGACCCGCAGCCGGCGCGGGTCGGCGGCGACGGCGGCGGTGTGGCCGTGGCCGGGGGCCAGCACGTCGAGCAGCAGGGCCGCGTCGCGGACGTGCCGGGTGATCGGCCCGGCGGCGACCAGCCCGCCCCACACCGGCCGGTCCAGCGGCACGTGGTCGCGGTGCGGTTTGAGCCCGAACAGGCCCGTGCACGCCGAGGGGATGCGCACCGAGCCGGCGCCGTCGGTGCCGATCGCGGCCCCGACCAGCCCGGCGGCCACGGCGGCGGCCGACCCGCCGCTGGACCCGCCCGGCGAGTGCCCGGCCGACCACGGGTTGCGGGTCGCGCCGGCCCAGCTGCTCTCGGTGTGCGGCCACAGCCCGAGTTCGGGCATCCGGGTGCGGCCGACGACCACGGCCCCGGCGGCGCGCAGCCGGACGACGATCGTGCAGTCGGCGGCGGCGACCTGGTCGACGGCGGCGGTGCCGGTGGTGGTGGGCAGCCCGGCGATCGCGAGGTCCTCCTTGACCGCGACGGGCACGCCGAGCAGCGGGGCGTGCTCGCCCGCGGCGCGCCGGGCGTCGGCCCGCCGCGCGGCGTCGAGGGCCTGCTCGGCGAACACGACCCGGAACGCGTTGAGCTCCCGGTCGTGGCGGTCGATGCGGCGCAGGCACTCGGCGACCAGGTCGCGGGAGTCCAGTTCGCCGGCGCGCAGCAGCTCGGCCTGTCGGGCGGCGCCCGCGAAGCACGCGTCGGTCAGGTCCATGGCCGCACCCTAGGGCAGGACCGCTCAGGCCGGCCGGTGACGCGCGCTGTGCCTGGCGCGCAGCCGTGCCACCAGCAACGCCACGAGCAGCAGCGGCCACGGGAACGGCAGCGGCGAGGCGATCCAGGCGACGAGCAGCAGCACTGCGAGGACGGCGGGCAGCGGCGGGCGGTGTCCGGACCGGCCGCGCCGGGACGCGGGCTGCGGCGCGGCCGGTGGGGCGTGGTCGGCGGGCAGGTCGAGGGTGAGGGGCGCGAGGTCGGCGCGGTGGACGGCGGCGTAGGCGGTGGCGATGCGCTCGTCGGCTTCGGCGAGGGTGAGCCGGCCTTCGCCGACGGCCTCGCGCAGCCGGGCGACGACGTGCTCGCGTTCGGGGTCGGAGGCCCGCACGGCGGTATCGGGAGTGCTCATGCCACCCGATACTCCGCGCGGGAGCGGCGCGCGGCGTCCGTTCCGAAGCGGTGACGCGGACTACGTAGGCCGACGTACGCGGCCAGGGCATGATCGGTGTCATGCCGACGTGGGTCATGTGGCTGGCGGTCGCGCTGGTGGTCGCCGCCGTGGTGGTGCGGCACCACCGGCGGTCGCAGGCCGACACTCTGCTGGACGAGCACGCCCGTCGCCGCACCGGGGGCGGGCCGACGCCGGTGTCGGTGTGGCGGGAGGCCAACCGGCGGTTCCGGGCGGGCGAGCGGGAGGGGCTGCTGCTGCTCGCCGAGATCGGCCGCACGCTGCCGCGTCGCCGCCAGGACGTGGTGGACACGTGGCTGGCGGCGTTGCGCGGCGGGGTGAGCCGGGGGCTGGACTCGCCGTGGCGCACGGCGGTGCAGCGGGAGCTGGTGGCGCACCTGCGGCCGGGCGACGACTACTGGCCGGGGATGGACGTGCACGCGGCGGGCGCGATCCTGGTGGACTTCGACCTGTCGGGCTGCCGGGTGGGCGCGGTGGACTTCACCGGGGCGGTGTTCGTCGGCGACGCCCGGTTCGCGGCGATGACGGTGACCGGCGAGGCGAGGTTCGACGGGGCCCGGTTCCTGCGGCACGCGGTGTTCACCGACGCGCTGTTCGCCCGCTCGGCGTCGTTGGCGCTGGTGGTGTTCACCGGGAACCTGGCGTTCGCCGGGGTGCAGGTGGCGCGCGAGGCGCGGCTGCGGGCCTCGAAGATCTCCGGTCGCGCGGACCTGCGGCGGGCGGAGTTCGGCGGGTCGGCGGATTTCGCGGAGGTGTTCTTCGGCGGCCGGGCGCTGTTCGGCGAGGTGGTGTTCCACCAGGACGCGGTGTTCTCGCGGTCGTGGTTCCGGGGCTGGACGGACGTGAACTCGGCGCTGATCGGCGAGGCGGCCGAGTTCGGCGGCGTCCGCTTCGGCCACCGCGTGCTGCACTGAGGACGTGCGCTGAGGACGTGCGCTGAGGGCGTGCGCCGCGGTGAGGTCGTGGACGGCTCCGAAGTCGACCGCCGGGTCCTTCCGGGGTCAGCCGGCCTGGGCCCGGCCGTCGGGGCGTCCGGCGCGGGCGACGGCGGGCACGGCGGCCTTGAACAGGCCCAGGCCCAGCGCGTACGGGTCGTCCAGGCCGGTGGCGCGCAGCGCTTCGCCGGGTAGGGCGAGCAGCGATACCGCGACGCCCAGGAAGTAGGCGTCGAGCAGCCCGGCGTCGCGGGCCGAGGACGGCAGCCCGGCGGCCCGGTGCAGGTCAGCGCCCGCTTCGGCGTTGGCGACCACCATGCGTCCCAGCGCTTCGCGCACTCCGGGCCGGCGCACCGCCTCCAGGTAGAGCTCGACCATGGCGAGCAGCTGGGTGGGGTCGTCGGCGACCGCGCGGCGCAGCAGGGCCGGGTAGAGCTCGGCGACCTCGGCCGGCGAGATGTCCTCGGGGGTGGTGGCCGCGAGCCGGGCGACGGCCTCGGCGTGCAGGTCGGTCA
Organism: Saccharothrix espanaensis DSM 44229; assembly: GCF_000328705.1. NCBI lineage: Bacteria > Bacillati > Actinomycetota > Actinomycetes > Pseudonocardiales > Pseudonocardiaceae > Saccharothrix > Saccharothrix espanaensis. The sequence goes on from NC_019673.1 coordinate 4,682,987, forward strand.
TCCGCCCGGCCGCGGCGCGCAGCAGGGACTCGCGGGTGGGGAAGTAGTTCTTGGTGGTGCCCTGCGGGACGCCCGCCGCCCGGTCCACCGCGCGGTGCGTGAGCCCTCGACCGCCCTCGGCGGCCAGGACCGAGATCACGGTGTCGCACAGCAGTTCACGGCGGGTCGTCGCGCGGCGGGTCGTCACGGGGACGGGACCTTAGCCGATCTTGGCCGGCCGGCCGTCGCCACCACCCGTCCCGCGTCCAGCACCAGCCACACCCCGCACACGCAGCGCACATAGGCGACGCGGCCGTGGGTGGAGGCGGGGTAGGCGGGTTCGGAGGCGGGCCAGCCGCAGGAGGGGCATCTGGTGGTCACACCGGTCAGCGTGGTGTCATGGTTCAGTGCATTTCAACCCTTACGGCGGGACGGCGGCGCAACTGGCCGCGGCGCTGGTCAACGTCGCCCCCGACAGCACGGCGGACGACCTGGTGGCGATGCTGCGCGAGCAGCGCTACAAGCCGGTCGGGACGCTCGACGCGTTCCAGGCCCGGCAGTTGACGGCGTGGGCGCGCCGGCTGGAGCCGGTGTTCGCGGGCACCGTCGACCGGGTCGCCCACCTCAACGCGCTGCTGGCCGAGACCGCCGCCCGCCCCTACATCTCCACCCACGACGACCGTCCGCCGCACCTGCACTTCGCGCCGGAGACCGAGACGACGCTGGTCCGGGTGCGGGCGTTCACCGCGGCGGGCCTGGCGCACGTGGTGTGCGAGGAGCCCGACCGGCTGGGCCGCTGCGGACGCGAGGGCTGCGGGACCGTCTACGTCGACACCTCCCGCAACGGCCGCCGCCGGTACTGCACCACGCGCTGCGCCAACCGGATGCAGGTGGCGCGCCACCGGGAGCGGCGCGCGTCGTGAGCCGTGAAGTCGGGAATCGGGTGGTGGGGAGTCGGGGCGGTCAGGAGTCGGGGTGGCTCGTGACGCCGAGCTCGGCGGCGATCTCGGCGAGCCGCGCGGTCAGGCCGCGGGCCAGGTTCGCGCGGTAGCCGATGAACAGCCGGTTCGCCAGGGGGACGGCCCACCGGCCGCGGGTGGCGACGTTGTGGACCCGGTGCACGACCCGGGTCCCGCGCGGGTGCGGCTCGGTGACGAACTCGCCCCGGTACCACCAGCCGCCCTGCACGGGTTCGGGCAGGTAGGGGGCGATCCGGTCGGCGGTGGTCGCGATGACGCCGGCGACCTCGAACAGGGGTCTGCTCACCGCTGGTCCTCCTCGTGGGTGCGCGCGGCCGGGGCCGCGGGGGTGTCGCGGAGGTCGCCGGTGGCGTCGCCGCGGTGCAGGTCGTGCCAGAACTCGTGGCCGCCGAGGGTCCCGGCGCGGGCGGAGTCGGCGAACCAGCGGGTCCAGTCGCGTTCGGCGCGCAGCATCGCCTGGCGGTGGTCGAGCTCGATCCAGGCCAGCTGGGGCAGGCCCATCGCGGCGAGGTCGGCCTTGACGGTGTCGAGCGCGGTGACCTGGTCGTCCAGGGTGGCGGCGCGGCGTTCGCACAGCGCGATGGCCTCGTCGGGCGGGAGCAGGCCGATCAGCGCGACACCGGCCTCGAACCGGGGGTACTCCTTGACCGGCACGGCGATCAGGTCGCGCAGCCAGTCGTGCAGTTCGGCGCGGCCGGTGTCGGTGAGCCGGTAGACGGTGCGCTCCGGCCGGTTGCCCTCCCGGGTGGCGGCGCCGGCCTCGAGGAAACCGTGCGCGCGCAGGCTGTCGACCACCGTGTACAGCGACCCGTAGGTGAGTTTGACGCTGCCTTCCTGGTGGCGTTCGCGCAGGGTGGACGCCATCTCGTAGGGGTGCATGTCGCGTTCGCGCAGCAGCCCCAGCACGGCCAGGGCCAGCGGATTCGTCCGTCGGTAGGGCTTGGGCATCGTTATACTCGCTTCCGTATATCCGGTTACGAGTATAGCGCCCGGGACGTAGGTTCTCCGGTATGACGATCACAGGGACCGCCGCCGGTGTGCCGTACGTAGCGCTGCCACCACGCACCGGCGGACGACTGGTACTGGTGTGGCACCTGATCGGCGAGCCCGCCACCCCGCAGGACATGGCGAAGGCGCTGCCGCTGACCGGGGTGGACGCCTGGCGCGTCTACCTGCCGCTGCCCGCGCCCCCGCAGACCGGCGACGCCGTCACCGACTTCTACGCCCCCCTGGTCACCACCGCCGTCGACCAGGTCGCGCCGGTCGTGGCCGCCCTGCGCGCCGAACTCGGCTGCGACGACGGCCCGGTCGACCTGGTCGGCGGCTCCGCCGGCGGCCACATCGCCCTGCTCACCGCCCTCGACGCCGTCGTGCCGGTGCGGCGCGTGGCGGCGCTCAACCCGGCCGTGAGCGCGCAGGCCGTTGTCCAGGCCTCGATCGACGCCGGCCTCCTGGCCTCCTACGACTGGACACCCGCCGCCACCGAGGCCGCACGGCCGCTGGACGTGCTCGCCCGCGCGGACCAGTTGCGCGCCCCGCTGCTCGTGGTCCGTGGCGAACACGAGTACCCCGCGTTCCGGCCCGTTCAGGACCGCCTGCACGCCGCCGTGCCCGGGTCGAAGCTGGTCGACGTCCCGGACCTCCCGCACATGCTCGTGACGCAGCTGGACGTCGTGGAACGAGAGGTCGTGACGTGGCTCAACGCTTGACCGTGGTGACCGGCGGCAGCCGGGGGATCGGCGCGGCCACCGTGCGCCGACTGGCCGCTGCCGGCCACCGGGTGGTGATCGGCTACCGCGCGGCGACCGACGAGGCCGAGGCACTGGCCGCCGAGGTGGGCGGCCTGGCCGTGCGGGCCGAGGTGTCCTCGCCGGCCGACGTCGACGCGCTGTTCGACGCGGCGGCCGCACTCGGGCAGGTGACCGGCGTGGTGGTCAACGCCGGCATCACCAGCCCGGTCGGCACCCTGGCCGAGACCGAGATCTCCGACCTGCGCCGGGTCGTGGACGTCAACGTGCTCGGCGCGCTGCTGTGCGCGCGCCGCGCCGCCCGTGACCTGGTGGCGGGCGGCGCGATCGTGTCCGTCTCGTCCGCCGCGGCGACCCTGGGCAGCCCGGGGGAGTACGTGCACTACGCGGCGAGCAAGGCCGCCGTGGACGCGCTGACCGTCGGCCTGGCCAAGGAACTGGGCCCACGCGGGATCCGCGTCAACGCCGTCGCCGCCGGCACCGTGCACACCGCGATCCACGAACTGTCCGGCGTCCCCGACCGGCCGCAACGCGTCGCGTCCGCCATCCCACTGGGCCGGGCCGGACAACCCGACGAGATCGCCGCCGCGATCGCCTGGCTGCTCGGCGACGACGCCTCCTTCACCACCGGCGCGATCCTCCGCGTCGCCGGCGGCCTGTAGGCGGCAGCGCCGGTGACGCTTGAACGGAACAGGGGAGTGGTCGGCCACCGTCCTTTCCCGCACGGAGCGTGATGCCCTTGAACGTCGTCGGTCAGGACGTGGTGGACGCCGCGGGCAGGCGGGGCGCGGTCAGCACGCGGGGACCGTCGTCGGTGACCGCCACCGAGTGCTCGACGTGCGCCGCCCGGCTGCCGTCCGAGGTGAGCAGCGACCACCCGTCCTCGGCCTCGTAGTACGGGTCGCGGCCGCCGGAGTGGAACATCGGCTCGATCGCGATCGCCATCCCGGCCCGCAGCGTCAGCCCGCGACCCGGCCGGCCCTCGTTCGGCACGCCCGGCGACTCGTGCATGGCCCGCCCGATGCCGTGACCGCCGAAGTCCGAGGGCATCCCGTACCCGGCGGCCCGCCCGATCCGGCCGACCGCCGCCGACACGTCACCCAGCTTCGCGCCCGGCACCGCCGCGGCGATCCCGGCGGCCAGCGCGCGCTCGGTGGTCTCGATCAGCGCCAGGTCCGCCGGGGCGGCGGTGCCGACCACGAAGCTGATCGCCGAGTCGCCGTGCCACCCGTCGAGGTGCGCGCCGCAGTCGATGCTGACCAGGTCGCCGTCGCGCAGCCGGTAGCCGGTGGGGATGCCGTGCACGATCACGTCGTTGACCGACGCGCAGATGTAGCCCGGGAACGGCGTGGTCGCGAACGACGGCTGGTAGCCCAGGAACGACGAGCCCGCGCCCGCGCCGCGGATGACGTCGGCGGCCACCTCGTCCAGTTCCAGCAGCGACACCCCGATCCGGGCGTGGTCGCGGACGGCGGCCAGCGCGTCGGCGACGACCAGGCCGGCCGCGCGCATCGCGTCCAGCTCCGCGGGGGTTTTGAGCTCGATCACCAGAGTGCTCCCTACCGTGATAGTTATACCGGTATTACTATCACAACATGGTGCGCCAACCACTCACCCCGTCCGACCACGCCCGCGGCGAACGACTCGGCGAAGCCCTCCGCCAGGCCCGCGGCGACCGCAGCATGGTCCAGGTCGCCACCGCCGCCGGCATCTCCGTGGAAACCCTCCGCAAGATCGAACGCGGCCGGATCCCCACCCCCGCCTTCTTCACCGTCGCCGCCCTCGCCGACGCCGTCGGACTCTCCCTCGACGCCCTGTGCCGCAACCTCGACGAACCCCGCCAGGCCGGCGCGGCCTGACCGTGCGGGACTTCGTCCACCACCACACCACACCCCGACCCGTCCCGCTCGCGCCCGAGATCCTCCTGCACACCGCCACCGACATCACCGCCCTCTGGGAGAGCACCGGCCGCCCCGAACCACCCTTCTGGGCCTTCCCCTGGGCAGGCGGCCAAGCACTGGCCCGCCACCTCCTCGACCACCCCGGCACCACCGCCGGCAAACACGTCCTCGACCTCGCCGCCGGCTCCGGACTCGTCGCCCTCGCCGCCGCCCGCACCGGCGCGACCACCGTCACCGCCAACGACATCGACCCGCTCGCCGGCACCGCCATCGCCCTCAACGCCGAGGCCAACCACCTCACCGTCGACATCGTCATCGCCGACCTGCTCGACACCGACCCCGCGCACGACGTCGTCCTCGCCGGAGACGTCTTCTACGACCGCGACATGGCCGCCCGCGTCCTGCCCTACCTGCTGCGCGCCCACCGCGCGGGCGCCACCGTCCTGGTCGGCGACCCCCAGCGCGCCCACCGCCCCCGCGACGGCTTCCACCAGGTCGGCACCTACCACGTGCCCGTCCCGCACGACCTCGAAGGCACCGACCACCGCACCACCCTCGTCTGGCGACCCCACTAGACGTAGAGGCCCGGACGTCGGTGACGCCGGTGTGTGTCGGCCGGACGAAGACAGGGGAGGCCCGCCCGGGGCGAACCTCCCCACCACGCCTACCGGCGCGCGAACTTGTCCGTCGCCGCCAGGATCGCCTCCATCATCCCGCCGTCCTGCACGCTGTGCGCCGCGCCGTGCACCACCACCAGCTCCGCGTCCGGCCACGCCCGGTCCAGCTCCCACGCCGTGTGCAACGGCCCCTGCATGTCCAACCGGCCGTGCACCAACACCGCCGGAATACCGTGCAACCGGCCGATGTCCCGCAACACCTGACCGTCCTCCAACCACGCGAAGTGGCGGAAGTAGTGCGCCGTGATCCGCGCGAACGCGTGCCGCCACCGCGGATCCGACTCCCGCGGCGCCGGCGTGTGGTCCGGGTCCATCGACACGATCGACCCCTCCCACGCACACCAGTCGTCGGCCGCCTTCTGCCGCACCGCCGGATCAGCGTCGTTCAACAACGCGTCGTACGCCGCCACCAGGTCCACCGACCCCTCCGGCGCACCCCGCCGGAACCGGTCGTACTCCTCCGGGAAGAACCGCCCCAACCCGCCGTAGAGCCACTCGAGCTCCGAGTACCGGCCCGACGTGATCGCCACCATCACGATCTCCGTCACCCGCTCCGGGAACGACTCCGCGTAGTGCAACCCCAACGTGCACCCCCACGAACCCCCGAACACCATCCACCGCTCGACACCCAGGTGCTCCCGCAACAACTCGATGTCGCGCACCAGGTGCGCCGTCGTGTTCACCGACAGATCCGTACCGTGGTCCGCCGCGTGCGGCAGACTCCGCCCCGAACCCCGCTGGTCGAACAACACGATCCGGTACAGCGACGGGTCGAACCTCCGCCGCATGACGGGGGAGCAGCCCGTGCCCGGCCCGCCGTGCAGACCCACCACCGGCTTGCCCTCCGGGTTCCCGCACACCTCCCAGTACACGAGGTTGCCGTCACCCACATCGAGCATCCCGTGCTCGTACGGCTCAATCTCCGGATACACCCTCGACACCATCCCCACGTCGCGCGGCAAATTACAACAGCGCTGTTACATTAGGGGAGTGGCAGACAACCCCACCACCGACTTCCTCGGCACCCGCCTCCGACACCTGCTCGAACAACTCGACGGCGACGTCGCCCGCACCTACACCGACCTCGGCCTGCCCGGCTTCCGCCCCCGCTACACCCCGATCATCCGCCTGGTCGACACCCAAGGCCCCCAATCACTCCGCCAACTCGCCACCACCATCGGCGTCACCCACTCCGCCGTCAGCCAGACCGCCAACCAGATGCGCCGCGACGGCTACGTCGAACTCCGCACCGGCACCGACGCCCGCCACCGCATCGTCCACCTCACCGACCACACCCGAACCCTGCTCCCCACCCTCTACGCCGAGTGGGACGCCACCAACGCCGCCACCCGCCAACTCGACGCCGAACTCCCACACCCCCTCAGCGACCTCGTCGAACGCACGCTCCAAGCCCTCGCCGACAAATCCATGCACCACCGCATCCGAGACCACCTCCCACCTCACACCCCGTAACGCGCCACCAACTCCGCACCCAACCGCGCCAACTCCACCCGCACCCCCTCCGACTCCACCACCTCCACCACCGCACCCCACCCCGCCAAGTGCTGCGCGATCATCAACGGCGACGGAGCCCACACCCGCACCCGAGCCCGACCCCCGCCCTCCTCCACCACCTCGCAATGCCGCCCGAACTGGCTGCGCAACACCGACACCAACCGCGCCGGCACCACCACCACGGCCACCGACGCCGTCTGCCGCCCCTCCACCTCCGCCACCACACCACCCCACGCCGCCGACAACTCGAACCCCGCCGGACGCACCGCCTCCTCCTCGGTCACCACCACCTCCACCACCCGATCCACCCGGAACGTCCGCCGACCCGCCTCCGTACCCGCGACCAGGTACCAAACGCCCCCCTTCTCCACCAACCCCAACGGATCCACCACCCGCACCGACGCCTCACCCGACCGCTTCGCGTACGACAACCGCACCCGACGCCGCCGCACCACAGCCCCCTGCAACACCCCCACCACCCCCGACTCCCCAATAGCCGACTCCCCAGCAGCCGACTCCTGCGCGCCCCACCGCGCCGGATCCAGCACCACCGCCTCCGCCGCGGCCTGCGCATCCGCCCGGAACGTCTCCGGCAACGCCCGCACCAACTTCCGCAACGCCGCCTTCGCCGCACCCGACACCGCCGCCGCCGGCCCCACCAACAAGAACAACGCCTGCGCCTCCGCCGCCGACAACCCCGACAGATCCGTCCGCGCCCGCCCCACCAACCGCCAACCACCACCACGCCCCGCCTGTGGGTACACCGGGATCCCCGCCGCCGACAACGCCTCCAGATCCCGACGCGCCGTCGCCACCGACACCTCCAACTCGGCCGCCAGCTCCGCCGCCGTCACCCGACCCCGCGCCTGCATCAGCAACAACACCGCCACCAGACGATCCGCACGCATGAACCACAGTCTCCCCGGAAAAGTGCTCAGGAGATGCGCACTTAACCCACCAGGCTGGTCCACGACAGACACCACCGGACCAGCCACGAGGTCCGCCGGACCAGGGGAGACCCACCATGTTGCGAGGCTTCACCACCGTCAGCTACTACGCCGACGACCTCGACGCCGCCGAAGCCTGGTACACCCGCTTCCTCGGCACCGAGCCCTACTACCGCGTCCCCGGCGGCTACCTCGAATTCCGCATCGGCGACTACCAGCACGAACTCGGCATCATCCACAGCGCCTACGCCACCCAGGACGTCGAGGGCGGCCCCGCCGGGCAGATCATCTTCTGGGCCGTCGACGACCTCGACGCCACGCTCGACCGACTCCAGGCACTCGGCGCGACCCTCCACGCCGCACCACGCGACCACGGCGGCAGCGGCTACATCACCGCCAGCGTCATCGACCCGTTCGGCAACATCCTCGGCGTCATGGCCAACCCGCACTACCAAGCCATCCTCGCCAACATCAAAGCGGGCACCCACTTCGCCGAATCGAACACCTGATCGAACAGCGCGGGGGATCCGGCGAACCGCACAACATCACCGAACATCGCCATCAGCGCGCCCACACGACTCGGCACACCGGCCGTGACGAAGAACGACGCGGGGAGCAACAGCGCGACACGGCGGCACGCGCGGGCGGCGGGCGTTGGCCGTCGAGCGTTCGGACCGGAGGCGCAGGAACCCAGGGGGACGGCCGGCGGACCGCTCTCGGACCTCCCGAACGTTCTACTTAACATAATGTCGATTATCGGCGTTACGGCAGGAGCCGCTGACCGGGCCCAGGAAACGTCACGTGACGTTTCTACGGTGGTGTGGCCGGATGGCGGGACAACGCCGTCCCGACGCCCTGGCAGCCGATGATCATGCCTGCGGGCTCCCGGGGCTTGACGTGACGCGTTGTCGAGTCGCCGGCAGCCGCCGAGCCGTCACCAGCGGCACGGGCGTGCGTGACGACGAACGAAGCACGGACATGTCCGGGCGGGCGTCCGGCGAAGTGTCGAGAGCGGTCAGGTCCCCCGGTGAGCCGACTGCGGGCCGAGAGCCGCCTCCAAGCCCCCGTGGACCCTTCCGGACGGGTGTGTGATGGATAATCGGCATTATCCATCACTTGTTGAATATCGGGCGGCGGGATCATCACGGGGGACGGACGGCCGCGCCGGATTGTCGGTGCTGTGCGGTATGAAGATCCAATGCGCGTTCTCGCCGCTCAGGAGTCGTTCTTCCTCGCCCGCCGCCCCCGGAAGGACTCCCCCCACACCACGGCCGCCTACCGGCGCGACCTGGCGGGGATCACGACGCTGCTCGCCGAGGTGTGCTCCACTCCCCCTGACGGGCTGGAGATCGCCCACCTGACGGCCGGGAACCTGCGGGCGGCGTTCGGGGTGTTCGCCGACACGCACGCCAAGAGCTCGGTGTTGCGCGCCTGGTCGACGTGGAACCAGTTCCTGACGTTCTGCGTGGCGGAGGACCTGGTGCCGGGCAACCCGATGGGCGCGGTGGCGCGGCCGAAGACCCCTCCCCTGGTCCCGAAGCCGTTGCGTGGCGAGGACACGCCGGAGCGGTTGTTGACGGCGGCGGCGGAGGGTGCGCGGCAGGGACGTGACCCGTGGCCGGAGCGTGATGTGCTGGTGCTGGCGTTGGGGCTCGTGGCGGGGTTGCGGTCGGCGGAGATGCGGACGTTGACGCTGGCGTCGGTGGTGGGTCGGCCGGGTGAGCGGCGGTTGCACGTGGCGGGCAAGGGGAACCGGGACCGGTCGGTGCCGATCGAGCCGGCGATGGACCGGATCATCGAGCAGTACCTGGGGTCGTGCCGGTCGCGGTTCCCGCAGGGGCGGTTCGACCGGGGTTCGGCGTTGTTGCGGGACCGGCACGGGGAGCCGATCGGGCGGGGTGGGTTGGAGTACCTGGTGCGGTCGTGCTTCCGGTGGGCGGGGTTGCACGACCGGGTGCCGTCGGGGGCGAACCTGCACGCGTTGCGGCACACGTTCGCGACGCGGTTGGCGGAGGACGGGGCGTCGGCGTCGGAGATCATGGCGTTGTTGGGTCATGCGTCGTTGGCGACGTCGCAGAACTACATCGAGGCGACGGCGCGGGAGCGTCGGGCGGCGGCTGCGGGGAATCGGACGTACGTGTCGTTGTCGCGGTTGCCGGGTCAGGCCGTGGAGTCGGAGTAGGGCTGCTCCCCTGGTGTCTGTGGGCTGTCCGGGTGACTTGGGTGTGTCTGGGTTCGCACGGGTGTACGCAGGTCGTATGAGGGCGGTGTGGCGTGGTGCGGTGGCGTTCGGGTTGGTGACGTTCCCGGTGCGGTTGTTCTCGGCTACGGGTTCGCACGGGTTGCGGTTCCACCAGGTGCATCGGGCTGATGGTGGGCGGGTTCGGCATCGGCGGGTGTGTTCGGTGTGCGCGGAGGAGGTGCCGTTGGCGGAGGTGGTGAAGGGTTTCGAGTTGCCGGATGGGCGGTTGGCGTTGTTCGAGGCCGCTGATTTCGCGGGGTTGTCGGTGGGGTCGGGTCGGGTGATCGAGGTGGTGCAGTTCGCGCGGGCGGACGAGGTGGATCCGATTTTTCTGCACCGGTCGTTCTACGTGGAGCCGGAGCGGTCGGCGGTGGGGTCGTACTGCTTGTTGCGGGATGTGTTGGAGCGGTCTTTTCGGGTGGCGGTGGTGAAGGTGGTGATCCGGCGGCGGGAGGCGGTGGCGGTGGTGCGGCCGCGGGGTCGGGTGTTGGTGTTGCAGACGTTGTTGTGGCCGGATGAGGTGCGGGAGCCGGATTTCGGTGTGGTTGACGTGGCGGTGGAGTCGCGGTTGCCGGAGGTGCGGGTGGCGGCGTCGTTGGTGGAGTCGATGACGGCGGCGTTGGATTTGTCGGTGTTCTCGGACGGGTATCGGGATGCGGTGGCGGGGTTGGTGGCGGAGCGGGCGGCGGGTGCGGTGATCCCGGTGTCGCGGGCTCCGGAGGAGACGGGTGGTGGGGAGCTGTTGGGGGTGTTGCGGCGGAGTCTGGAGCGGGTGCGGTCGGGGCGTGGGGGGCGGGATCGGGTGGAGTAGTGGTGGGGCTGTCCGGGGGTGTGGGGCGGGGGTTCGGGTGGTGGCGGCTCGTGCCTGGGGTTGGTCCGTTCGGGTGACGTGCTAGTGCGGAATTCCTCGTGGGCGGGTACGCACGTGGGATGAGGTCCGTGTGGCGCGGGGCGATCTCCTTCGGGCTGGTCACGATCGGTGTCCGGTTGTACACGGCCACGGAGGAGCACGACTTCCGGTTTCACCAGGTGCACCGGGAGGACGGTGGGCGGATCCGCTACAAGCGGGTGTGCCAGGTGTGTGGCGAGGAAGTGGCGTTCGCGGACATCGCCAAGGGTTATGAGTTGGATGACGGCCGGTTGGTCGTGATGGAGAACGAGGATTTCGAGAAGTTGCCGGTCAACACCGATCATGCGATCGACGTGTTGGAGTTCGTGCCGGTGGAGGAGATCGATCCGATCTATTTCCAGAAGTGCTATTACTTGGAGCCGGACAAGGCGGCGGCGCGGCCGTATGTGTTGTTGCGGACGGCGTTGGAGCAGTCGGGTCAGTTGGCGGTGGTGAAGATCACGATTCGTCAGCGGGAGACGTTGGCGATGTTGCGGGCCCGTGAGGATCTGCTGGTGATGCACACGATGTTGTGGCCGGATGAGGTGCGGAAGCCGGAGTTCGATTTCCTGGACGGCGATGTCGAGGTGCGGCCGCAGGAGTTGCGGATGGCGTCGTCGTTGGTGGAGAGCATGGCGGGGTCGTTCGACCCGGGTGATTTTTCGGATGATTACACGGTGGCGTTGCAGAAGATGATCGAGGCGAAGGCGGAGGGTGCGGAGCTGCCGGAGCGGCCGGAGTCGGAGGACTCGGGTGAGGTGATCGACTTGATGACGGCGTTGGAGCGCAGTGTGGAGCAGGCGCGGTCGGCGCGGGGTGAGTCGGGCGGCAAGTCGGGGAAGGCGTCGCCGCGCAAGTCGTCGCGGTCGTCGTCGTCGCGGTCGTCGGGTGGGAAGTCGGAGAAGGCGGCGCCGAAGAAGAAGGCGAAGCCCGCGTAGGGGCGCGCGGGATGTCCGGGGACCTGTCGGAGTACCGGAGCAAGCGGGTTGTGGGGCGGACGCCGGAGCCGTTGCCGGCGGTGGAGGCGCTGCTCCCCCGTGGTTCTGATGACACGTTCGTGATCCAGGAGCACCACGCGTCGAGCCTGCACTGGGATGTGCGGTTGGAGCGGGGTGGGGTGTTGGTGTCGTGGGCGGTGCCGAAGGGGTTGCCGGCGGAGCCGGGGACGATCCGGTTGGCGGTGCGCACGGAGGACCACCCGGTGGAGTACGCGTCGTTCGAGGGGGTGATCCCGAAGGGCGAGTACGGGGCGGGGCGGATGTTCGTGTGGGACCGGGGTCGGTACGAGACGGTGAAGTGGAGTGACCGCGAGGTCGACGTGGTGTTGCACGGGTCGCGGATCGAGGGTGAGTTCGTGTTCTTCCGGCGGGGGTCGTCGGGGGGCGGGGGTTCGGGCCGGGACTGGATGGTGCGGCGGCGGCACGAGGCGGTGCGGCCGGACTGGGTGGCGTTGCCGGAGTGGGTGGAGCCGATGTTGGCGACGGCGGCGTCGGGGTTGCCGGCGCGGCCGGAGGAGTTCGCGTTCGAGTTCAAGTGGGACGGGGTGCGGGCGGTCGCGCGGGTGGAGGGTGGCCGGTTGCGGTTGGTGTCGCGGTCGGGTGTGGACATCACGGCGGTGTACCCGGAGTTGCAGGGGTTGGGTGGGGCGTTGGGGTCGACGCAGGTGTTGTTGGACGGTGAGGTGGTGGCGTTCGCGGGTGGGCGGCCGAGTTTCGGGGCGTTGCAGCAGCGGTTGCAGGCGAGCGCGGCGCAGGCGCGGCGGTTGGCGGCGCGGGTGCCGGTGACGTTCCTGGTGTTCGACGTGCTGCACCTGGACGGGGCGTCGACGGTGGGGTTGCCGTACGCGCGGCGGCGGGAGTTGTTGGAGGGGTTGGGGTTGGTGGGGCCGCACTGGCTGGTGCCGCGGGCTTTTCCGGGTGCGGGGGCGGAGGTGTTGGCGGCGAGTCGGGAGCAGGGCCTGGAGGGGGTGGTGGCCAAGCGGCTGGATTCGCGTTATGTGCCGGGTGTGCGGTCGGCGTGGTGGTTGAAGATCACGGACGTGGCGGCGCAGGAGGTGGTGATCGGCGGGTGGCGGCCGGGTGGGGGCAGGCGGGCGGGGTTGGTGGGGTCGTTGTTGTTGGGGGTGCCGGACGGGGCGGGTCTGGTGTTCGTGGGGTCGGTGGGGACGGGGTTCGGCGAGGCGGAGTTGCCGGGGTTGACCGAGCGGTTGCGGGGGTTGGAGGTGTCGCGGTCGCCGTTCTCGTCGGAGGTGCCGCGGGAGCGGGCGCGGGGTGCGCGGTGGGTGCGTCCGGTGTTGGTGGGTGAGGTGGTGCACCGGCAGTGGACGGCGGAGGGGCGGATGCGGTTTCCGACGTGGCGGGGGTTGCGGCCGGATCGGGTGCCGGAGGAGGTGCGGCGGGGTGGCGGGGACGGTGGTGCGGGTCGGTGAGCGGCGGGTGCGGCTGACGAACCTGGACAAGGTGCTGTACCCGGAGGTGGGGTTCTCCAAGGCGGAGGTGGTGGACTACTACACGCGGATCGCGCCGGTGCTGCTCCCCCACCTGGCGGGTCGGCCGTTGACGGTGCGGCGGTTCCCGGACGGGGTGGCCGGGGAGTCGTTCTTCGAGAAGAACGCGCCGTCGCACGCGCCGGGGTGGGTGCGGACGGTGCGGATCGGGACGCCGGGGTCGTCGCGTGGTGCGGAGTACGCGGATTTCGTGGTGGTGGAGGAGTTGGCGACGCTGGTGTGGTTGGCGAACCTGGCGGCGTTGGAGTTGCACGTGCCGCAGTGGGTGGTGGGTGCGCGTGGGGCTCGGCACTCCCCCGATCTGCTGGTGTTCGACTTGGATCCGGGTGCGCCGGCGACGGTGGTGGAGTGCTGCCGGGTGGCGGAGCGGTTGCGGGTGGTGTTGGTGGGTGACGGGTTGTCGCCGGTGGTGAAGACGTCGGGGTCGAAGGGGTTGCAGGTGTACGCGCCGGTGCGGGTGTCCTCTCCGGGGCGGACTTCGGAGTACGCGAAGGCGGTGGCGCGGCGGTTGGCGGCGGAGTCGCCGGAGGGTGTGGTGTGGTCGATGGTGCGGGCGGCGCGGAAGGGGAAGGTGTTGATCGACTGGTCGCAGAACAACCCGGCGAAGACGACGGTGGCCCCGTACTCGTTGCGGGCGCGTCCGGTGCCGTCGGTGTCGACTCCGGTGACGTGGGACGAGGTGGCGGGGTGTCGGTCGCCGGAGGAGTTGGTGTTCGTGGCGGACGAGGTGCGGGCTCGGGTGGCGCGTGGGGGCGACTTGTTCGTGGTGGGTGATGCGGTGGGGTTGCCGTGACGGGCCGGGTGGTGTTGGTGGGGTACGACTCGGCGTGGCCGGGGTTGTTCGAGCGGGAGGCGGCGCGGGTGCGGGGCGAGCGGGGTCTTCTCCGCTGTCTCGGGGGTGCCGCTCGACGAGGTGGGCGCGGTTTCGGGGCGTGATCGCCGCTTGGGCGGGCTGTGGGTTCGTGATCGTGTTGTGTCGCGGGTCGATTCCGCGTCGGTGGGATGTGTGGGTGGGGAACAATCCTGGCGCGTGAGGTTTGGTGTGCTGGGTCCGATGGTGGTGCGGCGTGCCGATGGGACCGAGGTCCCGGTCGGTGGGCCGCGGTTGCGGGCGTTGTTGGCGGTGTTGGTGATCGACGCCGGGCGGGTCGTGGGGGTGGATCGGCTGGTCGACGCCCTGTACGGGCAGGCGCCGCCGGTGGGGGTGGGCAACGCGGTGCAGTCGCAGGTGTCGCGGTTGCGGTCGTTGCTCGACGTGGAGGTGGAGCGCTCCCCCGCCGGGTATCGGCTGGTGGTGGATCCGGGTGAGGTGGACGCGCTGCGGTTCGAGGAGTTGGTGGCGCGCGGGTCGGCGGGTGAGGCGTTGGCGTTGTGGCGCGGCCCGGCTTTGCGGGACGTGGGTGATGCCCCGTTCGCGCCGGTCGCCGCGGCGCGGTGGGAGGAGTTGCGGCTGCGGGCGGTGGAGGAGCACGACGTCGCGTCGGTGGCGTTGTTGCGGGAGTTGGTGGACGGGTTCCCGCTGCGGGAGCGGCTGGTGGCCCGGTTGGTGCGGGCGTTGCACCGGGAGGGCCGGCAGGCCGAGGCGTTGGCGCTGGTGGAGCGGACGCGGCGGGTGTTGGCCGAGGAGTTGGGTGCCGACCCCTCCCCCGAGCTGGCCGCCGCGCACCTGGAGGTGGTGCGGGGTGAGCGGTCGCCGGCGCGGCACGTGCTGCCCTCCCAGCTGACCAGTTTCGTGGGGCGGGCGCGGGAGGTGCGGCTGGTCGGCGAGGCGTTGGCGGCGGGCCGGCTGGTGACGTTGTCGGGGCCTGGCGGGGCGGGCAAGACGCGGCTGGCGGTGGAGGTGGCGTCGGCGGATCCGGGTGATGTGTTCTTCGTGGACCTGGCTCCGCTGGGGGTGGGTGGGGACGTGCCGCGGGCGGTGGAGGCGGCGTTGGGGTTGCGCGAGGACGGGGTGCGGGCGGGGTCGTCGCCGGTGGACCGGTTGGTGGCGGCGTTGGCGGAGCGGTCGGTGCTGGTGGTGTTGGACAACTGCGAGCACGTGGTGGCCGACGCGGCGGCGCTGGTGGGCCGGTTGTTGTCGGCGTGCCCGGGGTTGCGGGTGTTGGCGACGAGCCGGGAGGCGCTGGGGATCACCGGCGAGTCGGTGCGGCCGGTGCCGCCGCTGCCGGTGGACGACGCGGGGTCGGCGGGGGTGCGGTTGTTCGCCGATCGGGCGGCGGCGGTGAACCCGTCGTTCGTGCTGGACCCGGTGACCGGGCCGTTGGTGGTGGAGATCTGCCGGGCGTTGGAGGGGATGCCGCTGGCGATCGAGCTGGCGGCGGCGCGGGTGCGGTCGTTGCCGGTGGCGGAGGTGGCGGCCCGGTTGGGTGACCGGTTCCGGTTGTTGTCGCGCGGGTCGCGGGCGGCGGCGGCGCGGCACCGGACGTTGCACGCGGTCGTGGAGTGGAGCTGGGAGCTGCTCGACGCGGACGAGCAGGCGTTGGCGCGGCGGATGACGGTGTTCTCCGGCGGGGTGACGGTGGACGCGGCGGCCGCGGTGTGCGGGGTGCCCGACGCCGACGAGCTGCTGCCGTCGCTGGTGGACAAGTCGCTGGTGGAGGTGTCGGGGCGGCGGTTTCGGATGTTGGACACGATCCGCGAGTTCTGCGCGCTGCGGCTGGTGGAGGCCGGTGAGCGGGACGGGGTGCTGCGGGCGCACGCGCGGTGGCTGCTGGGGTTGGCGGTGGAGGCGTCGCCGCACCTGTTGCGCGCCGAGCAGCTGGGGTGGTTGGCGCGGCTGGCGGAGGAGCACGAGAACTTCAAGGCGGCGGTGCGGTGGGCGGCGGGGGCCGACCACGCGCTGGCGTTGCGGTTGACCGCGGAGCTGGGCTGGTACTTCTGGGTGCGGGGGTTGCGCACCGAGGGGTCGGCGCTGGCGGGTGAGGTGGTGGCGGCGGTCGGCGCGACCGCTCCCCCGGGGTTGGCCGAGGAGTACCTGCTGTGCGCGTTGGCGGCGTCGTCGACCGGGACGCGCGAGCAGGACTTGCCGGGTGCGCCGTCGCCGAGGCAGGAGGTGGCGGAGGGCCTGTTCGAGGGGCCGCCGACGCGGCCGTTCCTGACGATGCTGTGGGGCATGTCCTACGGGGTGCCGGACGTGGACACGCCGTCGTTGGACGCGCGGCGGGGCAACCTGATCGGCCCGGACCCGTGGTCGGCGGCGTTGGCGCAGGTGGGGTTGGCGATGCAGTACCTGTACGCGGGGCGGCCGGAGGCGGCGCGGCGGGAGCACCTGCGGTCGCTGGCGGGGTTCCGGGCGTTGGGCGAGCGGTGGGGCATGTCGATGGTGCTGGCGCAGCTCGCGGAGGTGACGCGGGCGGCCGGGGACGGGGACGAGGCGGTCGGCTACCTGGACGAGGCGTTGGAGCTGTCGGGGGCGTTCGGGTCGACCGCGCACACCGCGAGCCTGTTGGTGCAGCGGGCGGAGTGGGCGTGCCACCGGGGCGAGTTCGACGCGGCGTGGCCGGACCTGGAGCGGGCGGCGGGGTTGGCCCGGTCGCAGGGCGCGGTGGAGACGTTGGCGCAGGTCCGGTTGGGGATGGCGGAGGTGTGCCGGTACCGGGGGGACCTGGTCGGGGCGCGGGCGTGGTGCGAGGAGGCGCTGCGGGTGTGCCCGTCGGGGTGGTTCGGGCCCGAGGAGGTGCGGGCGATGATCGCGGTGGCGGTGGGGCGGGTGGCGTTGGCCGAGGGTGATCCGGTGGGGGCGCGGGCGGCGTTGGACCGGGCGGTGGAGTCGGGGGCGGAGTGGGGCAACCCGGTGATCGTGGCGCGGGCGGCGGACGGGCGGGCGGCGTTGGCGTTGGCCGAGGGCGACCTGGAGTGCGCGGCGCTGCTGGTCGGGGCGGCGGCCGGGTTGCGGGGCGCGGTCGCGGTGCTGGACCCGGACGCGGCGCGGACGCGGCGGGCGGTGCGGGCCGCGCTGGGTGACGCGGTGTTCGAGGCGGTGTCGGGGCGCGGGGCGCGGCTGGGCCGGGACGGGGTGCTGTCAGCGCTTCGTGCGTGAGCGGTGCGCGGCCGCGGGCAGGCTGCGGCGCATGACGAGCGAGACCCGCAAGTGGGGCACCTTGGTGTTGGGGTGTCTGGCGATGCTGTTGTTGGCGGTCGACCTGACCGTGCTGCACCTGGCGGTGCCGGCGCTGGTGGCCGATCTGGGGCCGTCGGCCACGCAGGTGCTGTGGATCGCCGACGCCTACGGGTTCGCGCTGGCCGGGCTGCTGGTGACGATGGGCAACCTGGGCGACCGGTGGGGCCGCAAGCGGCTGCTGCTGGTGGGGGCGGCCGGGTTCGGGGTGGCGTCGGTGTGCACGGCGTACGCGCCGACGCCGGAGTTGTTGATCGTGGCGCGGGCGCTGCTGGGGGTGGCGGGCGCGACGATCATGCCGTCGACGCTGTCGATCATCCGCAACGTGTTCACCGACGCGCGGGAGCGCACGACCGCGGTGGGGATCTGGAGCGGGGTGGGCGCGGCCGGGTTCGCGGTGGGGCCGATCGTGGGCGGGCTGCTGCTGGACCGGTTCTGGTGGGGGTCGGTGTTCCTGGTCAACGTGCCGGTGGTGGCGTTGATCGTCGGGTTGGGCGTGGTGCTGCTGCCGGAGTCGCGCAACCCGAGTCCGGGCCGGTTGGACCTGTTGTCGGTGGTGCTGTCGGTGGTGGGCGTGGTGGCGGTGGTGTACGCGGTGAAGGAGGCGGCGCACGACGGGTTCGGCGTTGGGGTGGTGGTCGCGGCCGTGGTGGGGGTGGCGGCGGTGGTGGTGTTCGGGCGGCGGCAGACGCGGCTGGAGGAGCCGTTGATCGACGTGCGGCTGTTCGCGGTGCGGGCGTTCTCGGCGTCGATCGGGGCGACGCTGGTGGCGATGTTCGCGAGCTTGTCGCTGTCGCTGGTGTTGGCGCAGTACCTGCAACTGGTGTTGGGGTGGACGCCGTTGCAGGCCGGGCTGGGCGGGTTGCCGGGCGGGGTGTGCGGCGCGGTCGGCGGCGGGCTGGCCGGGGTGCTGGTGACGCGGTGGGGCCGGGCGGCGGTGGTGGCGTGCGGGCTGGGGTTGACCGCGGTCGGGTTCGGGCTGTTCGCGGCGGTGCTGTCGGTCGACGCGACGTTCTGGGCGATGCTGCCCGCGATGGTCGTCTACGGGACCGGGGTGGGGTTCGCGTTCGCGGTCACCAACGACACGGTGCTGGCGTCGGTGCCCCGGGAGCGGGCCGGCGCGGCGGCGTCGATCGCCGAGACGGCGACCGAGATGGGCGGGGCGTTGGGGATCGCGGTGCTGGGCAGCGTGCTGGGCGCGGTGTACCGGGGTGACCTGGTGCTGCCGGCGGGGGTGCCGGCCGAGGCGGGCGAGTCGCTGGCGGCCACGCTGCACGCGGCGGCGGGCCTGCCGGGCGAGGTCGCGGGGCCGCTGGCGGCGGCGGCGCGGGCGGCGTTCGTGGACGGCGCGGCGACGAGCATGTGGGTGTGCGCGGGCGTGTTGGTGGTGTTGGCGGTGGTCGCGGGCCGGGTGCTGCGCCCGGTGCCGAAGGTGATCGACGACCCGGGTGTCGGGGACCCCCGCCCGGTGGCGTCTTGAGAACGTGACCGGCCGGCCGGGTGCGGGGCGTTCGAGGGGCGCGCCCCGCACCCGCCGGGTCAGCGGGACAGGAAGGCGGCGATCGTGTCGACCAGGCAGCGCGGGTCGTCCAGCCACGGGAAGTGGCCCGCGTCGGGCACCTCGGCGTAGGCCGCGCCCGGGATCAGCGCCGCGAGCTGCCTGACCAGGTGCGGCGGCGACAGCGGGTCGGCGCCGCCCGCGAGGGCGAGGGTCGGCACGCGCAGCGCGGCCAGGGCGGCGCGGGTCCGGTCGGGGTCGAACGCGCCCGGCGCGCGGTAGCCGGCCTGGGCGTCGGGGTTGCGTTCGCTCTCCTCGGCTTCGGCGTGCGCGTGGGCCGCCTCGTCCCAGCGGCCGTAGAACAGCGGCGCGGCGGCCAGCCGGTTCTCGCGGGTGTCCTCGCCGCCGCTCCACGCCAGCAGCGCGCGCACCGCGTCGGCCTGCCACGGCTGGTGGGCGACGGTCGCGGCGTGGTCGGCCCAGTCCTGTTCGGTGGCGGCCAGGCCGACGGCGGACAGCGCCGGGGTGAGCAGGATCAGGCTCGAGGGCCGGTCGGGGTGCTGTTCGGCGTAGGCGATCGCGATCCCCGCCCCGGCGGAGTGGCCGAGCAGGTCGACCCGGTCCAGGCCGAGGTGGGCGCGCAGCGCCTCGACGTCGGCGGCCAGCCGGTCGCGCCGGTAGGACGCCGGGTCGGCCGGGGCCGCGGAGTCGCCGGTACCGCGGTTGTCCAGCAGCACCAGCTGCCGGTGCGCGCCCAGACCTCCGAGGTCGCCGAGGTAGCGGGAGGCGCGGCCCGGCCCGCCCGGCACGCACAGCAGCGGGTCGCCGGAGCCGGTCAGGTGGTAGGCCGATTCGGTACCGTCGTGGGTCGTGAAGCGGGGCACGGCCCCATCCTCTCCTAGGCTGGTCCGATGCCGAGGATCGCCACCGCGCGCACACCGGACCGCGACGGGCTGCTGGAGTTCCTGCGCCCCCGCCACCGCGCCCTGCTGGTCACCACCCGCCGGGACGGGCGGCCCCAGGTCTCGCCGGTGACGTGCGGGGTCGACGCGGCGGGCCGGATCGTGGTGGCCAGCTACCCGGCGCGCGCCAAGGCCCGCAACGCCCGCCGTGACGAGCGGGTCGTGCTGTGCGTGCTCTCCGACGACTGGGACGGCCCGCACGTACAGGTCGACGGCCGTGCGGAGGTGCTGGGCCTGCCCGAGGCGGTCGAGCCGCTGGTGGACTACTACCGGGCGGTCGCCGGCGAGCACCCCGACTGGGACGACTACCGGGCGGCGATGCAGCGCCAGGGCAAGGTCCTGATCCGGGTCGAGATCGACCGGTGGGGCCCGATCGCCACCGGCGGCTTCCCTACCCCGAACCCCGGCACCCCGGACGGTGTGCCGTCGGACCCGAAACCCGGCGACGACGACCCCGACCGGGCCGGTTAGGGCGTGTGCCAGGCGCCGCCCCAGCCGGCCGGGTCCTGCAGGACGGCGAACCGGGCGCCCGACGGGTCCTCCAGCACCGCCACCCGGCCGGTGGGCCGCTCGCCCGGCGGCACGACCACCCGGCCCCCGGTCTCGGCCGCCACCGCCGCGGTCTTGTCCGTGTCGGGCACCGCGAAGAAGCACGTCCAACGCTGGTCGCCCTCGCCCGCCAGCCGGCCCGCGACCGCCCGCTGCTCCGCGGCCGTGTCGTAGACGGTGTACGGCTCGTCCGGGGTGCGGCAGCGCCAGCCCAGCTCCCCGGTCCAGTAGTCGTCGTCGGCCCCGAAGGGCGTGTCCGAGGACGTGCCGGAGGGCGTGTCCGAGGAGACGACAGGGGACGTGGCGGAGAACTCCGCCCAGCACGGCTCCCCCGCGCGCGGCGGCGGCGCCCACGGCCCGTGCAGCACCCGCCCCCGGTCGACCGCCGCGCCGTCGCGCAGCCCGCGCGGGTCCGGCCCGGCGAACACCACCCGGAAGCCGTCGCCGCCCGGCAGCACCCGCACGGCCAGCCGGTCGCCCACCCAGCCGGAGAACACCCCGCCCGGCTCGGCGATGACGACCCAGCCGAGCAGGTGGGCGTAGAAGTCGGCGACCGGCTCGGGGTCGGCGGTGGTCAGCTCGACGCGGCGCACACCGCGCACGGGGCTGCTGGAAGGACCGGTCACGGGATTCCCCTCGGCGGCGGGATCGGGGCGCGGCTGATCACGGCGGGGTGATCAGGAACGCGCCCTATCCTCCGCACCCGCCGACGGTGTCGACAATGCTCCGTTCGGCGTCACCGGCGCGGCCGAAAGGATCTGCGCCAGCGGCACCGGGCGGCCCAGGTGGAACCCCTGCCCCACCCGCACCCCCAGCCCGATCAGCGTGGCGACCTGCGCGGGCCGCTCCACCCACTCCGCCACCGCCGAGAGCCCCAGGCCGCGCGCGATCTCCACGATCCCGGCCACCAGCACCGCGTCCGTCGACCGCTCGTCGATCCCGCGCACGAACTCGCCGTCGATCTTGATCCCGGTGATCGGCAGGTGCTTGAGGTGCACGAACGAGCCGAACCCGGAACCGAAGTCGTCCAGCGTGATCCGGCAGCCGAACCCGCGCAGCTGCACGGCCAACGCGCGCGCCGCGTCCAGGTTCGTCACCGCCGCGGTCTCGGTGATCTCCAGCCCCAACCGGCCCGGCGCCACCCCCGCGGTGGCGAGCCGGTCCAGCACGAACCCGCCGAAGTCCTCGTCCTCCAACGTCCGACCCGACACGTTCACGTTGAACCGCAGGTCCAGGTCGGGGTGCCGGACCAGCGTGTCGATCGCCGTCGACAGCACCCACCGGTCGATGTCGAGCACCAGGTTCGACCGCTCCGCCTCCGGCAGGAACTCCGCCGGCCCCAACCGCGGCTCCTGCCCGTCCTCCAGGCGCAGCAACAGCTCGTGGCCCAACGTCCGACCGGTCGACAGCTGCACCATCGGCATCGCGTGCAACGCCAACCCGCCGCCGTCCAACGCCGCCCGCAGCCGGTCCATCACCGACACCCGCTTCGCGGTGTCCGCGTAGTGCCCCGGCTCGTACACCGTCACCCGGTTGCGGCCCGCCGCCTTCGACGCGTACAGCGCCAGATCGGCGTTGGCCAGCACCAGCTCCCACGTGTCGCCCGACCCGTACTCCGCCACCCCCGTCGACACCGTCACGTGCGCCGACGCCGCCACCAGCGGCAGCGACGCCACCGCGTCGCGCAGCCCGTCCGCCACCACCGCGGCCTCCGCCGCCGAACACCCCGGCAGCACCACCGCGAACTCGTCACCGCCCAGCCGGCCGATCGTCTGCGGCGGCGACAACCGCGACCGCAACGCCCCCGCCAACGTCTTCATCAACCGGTCGCCCACCGCGTGCCCACGCAGGTCGTTGACGTCCTTGAAGTTGTCCAGGTCCAGCAGCAGCAACGCCCCCGACCCGCCCGCGCCCAACCGGCGCTCCAGCTCACGGGTCACCGCGCGCCGGTTCGCCAACCCCGTCAACGGGTCCTGCTCGGCCAACGCCCGCAGCTCGTCGTGCACGCGGCGCGCACCGGTGATGTCGTGCGCCGTGCCCAACGCCCGCACCGGCGTCCCGTCCCCGTCCAGCACGAACTCGCCGAAGCACTCGAACCAGCGCTCCGGGCGCCGGCCGGCCACCACCACCCGGTGGGTGTAGGAGAAGCCCGCGCCCGAGCGCATCGCCTCCTCCAACGCCGCCCGCACCGTCGCGAGGTCCTCCGGGTGCACCAGCGAGGCGTAGGAGCCGAAGTCCATCCTCGTGCCCGGCGGCAGCCCGAACATCTCCAGCAGCGTGTCCGACCACACCACGCAGTCCTCGGCGATGTGCCACTCCCACGTGCCCATCCGGCCCGACACCTGGGCCCGGCGCAACGCGTCCGCCTCGTGCGTGGCCTCCAGCTCTCGGTCCCGCCACGCCGTCACGTCGGCCACCCGGTAGAGCAGCCCACCGTCGCGCTCCAACGGCTGGCAGGTCACCTCCAGCCACCGGTGGTCCTCCCGCACCGCGCCCGCCGCCAACAGCGCCAGCCCCGACCGGGGCCGCTCGGGCACCCCGGGCAGCAACGCGGGCAGCGACCGGCCGGCCACCCGGTCCACCGCGACACCCAGGATCCGCGCCAACGCCGGGTTCACCCAGCGCAGCACACCCTCGCCGTCGGTCACACCGAAACCCACATCGGCCCGGTCGAGCACCTCCCGGTGCAACGCGCCGTCGCCGTCCACGACCCCTCCTCGCCACCCCGCCGGCAATGATGGTCGAGTCCGCGCACCACGGGCAAGCCGACGCCCGCACACCCGCCGCGCGGACCACCGCCGACCCGGCCGCACACCGACCTCAGCGCAGCCGCTCCAGACCACGCGCGTTGTCCACCAGCTCCTGCGCCAACCGCCCCAGCTCCGCCGCGTCCGCACCGTCCGACGCCGCCGTGGCCACGTCCTCCGCCGCGCACCGCAACTGGAACAACCGGTCCTGCAGGTCCGCCAGCTCCGCCGCCGACAACACCACCGCGTCCTCGGGCAGCCCACCCCGCTGCACCGCCGCACGCCGCTCGTAGGCCCGCTGCCGGCACGGCTGCGCGCAGTACCGGCGGGGCCGCCCGATCCGCCCGCTGTCGGGCAGCCGACGGCCGCACCAGGCGCAGTGCCTGGCCTCCTCCCGACGCGACCCGACGATCTCGGTCACCAGCTCCATGGCGCGCGACGGTATCCCGCTACCCACCGGTCACCCCCACGCCACGCCGCCAAGGCAGACTCCACCCGTGACCGCGAACCACCCGTACCTGTCCGGACCGCACCCGAGGCCCTACGCCCACCGCGGCTGGCACCTCGACGACCTGGACGGCATGGAGAACTCGCTCGCGGCGTTCCGGCGCGCCACCACCGAGGGGTACCGCTACCTGGAGACCGACGTGCACGCCACCGCCGACGGTGTCGTCGTCGTGCACCACGACGACACCCTCGACCGCACCACCGACGGCGTCGGCCCCGTCGCCGGCCAACCGTGGTCCGCCGTCTCCCGCGCCAAGGTCGGCGGCCGCGAACCGGTCACCCGGCTCGCCGACCTGCTCGAAGAACTCCCCGACGCGCTGCTCAACATCGACGTCAAGGCCGACCACGCCGTCGGGCCCGTCATCGACCTGCTGCGCGCCACCGACACCCTGCACCGGGTGTGCCTGGCCTCGTTCTCCGACGCCCGCCTGGCCCGCCTGCGCCGGCTGGCCGGACCCGACCTGCTCACCTCCATGGGACCCCGCTCGGCGGGCTCGCTGTGGGCCACCGGCCGGGTGCCCGCGCTGCGCCTGCCGGTCACCGGCCGCATCGCCCAGGTGCCCGCCACCCAAGGCCGCCTCACCGTCGTCGACGAGCGGTTCGTGCGCGCCGCCCACCGCCGCGGCCTGGAGGTCCACGTGTGGACCATCGACACCGCCGAGCAGATGACCGCCCTGCTCGACATCGGCGTCGACGGCCTGGTGAGCGACCGCCCCGACGTCCTGCGTGACGTGCTCAAGGCGCGCGGGGCATGGGCCGGCGACTGATTGGCAACAGCTTGGCGGTGATCACCACGGCGGTGTGGGCGGGGAAGTACAGTCCCCGCCCATGAGCGTGGCCGACAGCCCTGCACCCGCGATCGACCGCAAGCGGGAACAACGCGGATGGATCTGGTACGACTGGGCCAACCAGGTCTTCCCCACATCCGTGATCACCGTCTTCCTCTCCGGCTACCTCACCGCCGTCGCCAAGGAAGCCGCCCGCGAGGACGTCGCCCGCAACGGGCCCGACGCCTGCGCCACCAGCTCGCTGCAACAGTGCGACATCTCGGTGTTCGGCGGGTACGTGCCCGCCGGGTCGCTGTGGGGCTACCTGCTGTCCATCGCCACCGTCGTGCAGGTCCTCGTCCTGCCCATCATGGGCGCCATCGCCGACCGCACCCAGAACAAGCGCCGGATGCTCGCCTGGACCGCGTTCCTCGGCGCGGCCGCCACCGCCTCGCTCGCCTTCGTCGGCGGCACCAACTGGCAGCTGGGCATCGCGCTGTTCATCCTCGCCAACATGAGCTACGGCTCGTCGGTCGTCGTCTACTACGCGTTCCTGCCCGAGATCGCCACCCCCGACGAGCGCGACGCCGTCTCCTCGCGCGGCTGGGCGTTCGGCTACCTCGGCGGCGGGCTCGCCCTGGCCGTCCAGCTCGGCCTGTTCATCGGCCACGACGCCATCGGCATCGGCGAAGGCGTCGCCGTGCGCATCGGGTTCGTCATGTCCGGCCTGTGGTGGGCCGCCTTCACCCTCATCCCGCTGGCCCACCTCAAGCGCCACCGGGAGCCCCACGGCGGCGAGTCCGGCGCGTCGGTGATCACCGCCGGGTTCCGCGAACTGCGCCAGACCCTGCGCCAGGCCAAGACCTTCCCGCTCACCCTCGCCTTCCTGGGCACCTACCTGATCTACACCGACGGCATCGCCACCGTCGCCAACGTCTCCGCCCAGTACGGCCGCGACGAGCTCAAGCTCGACGAGACCGTGCTCATCGCCACCATCCTGATCGTCCAGTTCGTCGCCTTCGCCGGAGCCGTCATCCACGGCCGGATGGCCCGCCGGTGGGGCGCCAAGCGCACCATCATGATCAGCCTCGTGGTGTGGATCGGCGTCATCGGCGCGGCCTACTTCGTCCAGGCCGGCCAGCAGGTCCAGTTCTACCTGCTCGCCGTCGGCATCGGCATCGTCCTGGGCGGCACCAACGCGCTGTCCCGCTCGCTGTTCTCCCAGATGATCCCGCCCGGCCGGGAAGCCCAGTACTTCTCCCTCTACGAGGTCGGCGAGCGCTCCACCTCGTGGCTGGGCCCGCTGGTGTTCGCCGGCGTCGGCCAGGCCACCGGCTCCTTCCGGCTCGCGATCATCTCGCTGGTCGTCTTCTTCGTCGTCGGTTTCGTGCTGCTGATCTTCGTCCCGGTCCGCAAGGCGATCGTCGCCTCCGGCAACCCGGTCCCGGCCAAGGTGTGAACCGGTGGGCTGCCCCGGCAGCCCACCGGCTCCGGCTCACGCCGACGACGTCTCCTCGGGCACGGCCACCCACGGCCGGAACACGACCACCACAGCCGTGGTGGTCAGCCACACGGCCGCCCACGTCACCAGCGACAACGGCACGACGAAGGCGGTCGCCGCGCCCACCAGCACACCCGCGACCGCGGCACCCACCCACCTCGCCTGTGGTACCCGAGGCGCCTCGGAGTGCAGGCCCAGCCACACCGCGGCGGCCGTCACCCACATCGGCAGCACCGTCGCCGCCGCCCACCAGGCCACCCCGGGGTCGGTCAGCGGCAGGGTCGCCACCACGAGCACCACCAGCACCAGCCACCGCGCCCAGCCCAGCCGCCCGGTCACCACCGCCGCGAACACCGCGACCAGCAGCGCGTCGTACCAGAGCACCGGGACATCCCCGGAGCGCGACGTCGACACCGCCGACTGCGCCGAGAGCACCAGGTGCCCGACCAGCCCGGCCAGCGCCACCAGCCGCGTCACGTCCCCCGCCCGGCTGCGCGGCCGGAACCGGACCCGCACCGCCAGCCCCGCCGTCGCGACCGCCTCGCCCCACCCGGGCCAGCCGTGCTCCCGGTCCAGCCCGTCGTCCCGGTCGGTCAGGAACAGCCCGACCATCTCCTCCTCCCGCTCCGCCCGGTACCAGCGGGGCAGCACCCGCAGCAGCGCCCGGTACCGGCGTTCCAGGTTCGACCTCACCGCGCCTCCCTCGCCCGCAGCACCGACGACGCGGCCCGCACGTTCGCCGACAGCCGCGCCACCTCGGCCGACAGAACCCGCACCCCGGCGTCGGTCAACCGGTAGTAGCGGCGCAGCCGGCCCTGGTGGACCTCTTCCCGGTCCCGCACCGCCCACCCGTCGGCGACCATCCGGTCCAGCACGCCGTAGAGCGTGCCGACCCGCAGCACCACCCGGCCCTCGGACAGGACTTCCACCGACCGCACGATCGCGTACCCGTGCAACGGCTCCTCGGCCAACGCCGTGAGCACCAAGAACGCCTGCTCTGACATACCCCTCACACCGCAGGTTATATCGCAAAGCGTTATATCTCGTCCAGACGTGGTCGGTGTCGTGGCTTGGTTGTAGTCGTAACGAGGCTTGTGTTTCGGGCGACAGTTCCTGGAGGTTTATTCTTGGTTGTTACTGAAACAATAGAGCGTAGTAGCAACACGCAGGCCGGTGATCCCGGCTTCGCCGCGGACCGAGGTTCCGCGTTGATGCCCCTACCGACGTCGTCCGACGGCCTGGCTCGACGCGGAGGCAGTGGCGGCGGCCCTGAGCGAGCCGGTGGCCGTGGTCGACTCCCCCGTCCTGGACCGCTGCGTGCGATTCCTGGGGCAGCCCCTGCCGACCGGCACGTACGCGGCCGCCGAGGTGGTGGCCTCGTCGTCGATCGACCGGGTCGACCCGGTCGGCGTGCCGCTGTCCCCCGACGACCCGGTGGAGACGCTGCGCTTCCTACGTCCGCCGCGCGCCTGGACCGGGTCGACACCGCCCGCGAGCACTGCCAGGCCCTCGACCACTACCGTTCGCTGCCTCCAGCGCTGCGGCAAGACCAGCACTTCCACGGCAGCGGTGTAGGGACCGTCCTCCGATTGGGTCTCAGGGTTGTCCCACTGGAACTCGATCACCCGTTCGACCGACTTGCGTCCTTACGTCACCTGGCCACACCACGCCGACTAAGGTGGCCCGCCGTGGAGCCGACGAACCCCCGCACCGACCCGACCGACGCCCTGTCCTCCGTGCCCGCGGCCGGGGCACGACGCGGCGTCGCCCCCACCGGCCGGCTGCGCTTCTTCTTCGGCCCGATGGACTGCGGCAAGTCCACCCTCGCCCTCCAGATCGACCACAACCAGGCCCGCCAGGGCCGCAGCGGCCTCCTGCTGGTCCGCCACGACCGGTCCGGCACCCCCACCATCTCCAGCCGGATGGGCCTGGCCCGCAACGCCGTCGAGGTCCACGAGGACATGGACCTGTGCGCGCTGGTCCGGGAGCACTGGGCGGCCGGCACCCGGGTCGACTACGTCATCGTCGACGAGGCCCAGTTCCTGTCCCCCGGCCAGGTCGACCAGCTCGCCGAACTCGCCGACGACGCCCAGCTCGACGTCTACTGCTTCGGCCTGGCCACCGACTTCCGCAGCGCCATGTTCCCCGGCTCCCGCCGGCTGTTCGAACTCGCCGACGAGCTCAGCGCCATCCAGGTCGAGGTGCTGTGCTGGTGCGGCCACCCCGGCCGGTTCAACGCCCGCGTCCACGACGGCGACCTCGTCCGCGCCGGCGACACCGTCCTGGTCGCCGACACCGCCCAGACCGCCGCCGAGGTCCGCTACCAGGTCCTGTGCCGGCGGCACTACCGCACCGGCGAACTCGGCCCCAGCCCCGTCGACAACCGCCAGCTCAGCCTCACCTGACCCCGGTGCGGGCTGTCGACCGACAGCCCGCACCGGGCGCGGATCACCCGCCGATCGCCGCGCGCACCGCCACCTCGACCCGGATCGCGGTGTCGGCGTGGCTCTGGCGGTTGGGGTGCACGATCGTCGCGCGCGTGCCCTCGGGGCAGGACAGCTCGAACGTCAGCGGCGGGGCAGCCAACTCCAGCGACGCGGGCCAGTAGTCCTCGGCCGCGCCGCACACCCCCTCCACCCACTTCGCGCCGACCGGCGCGCACACGTCGTGCCCCTCGCTCGACGTCGCCGTGTCGACGAACACGTACCCGTGGTCGACCAGGTCGGTGACGTCCTCGATGATCGAGTTCAGCTCCGCGAGCACCGAGTGCAACCACTCGATGTCGCCCTTGGTCATCGACAACGCCGTGTCGTTCACCGTCGCCGAGAACTGGGTGGCGTCCGCCCGGTCGCAGCCGGCCGCGTCCTGCGGGAACACCACCGGGTAGCCGACCGTGACGACCTTCGCGTCCGGCGCCTTCCCGTGCACCGCCTCCAGCAGGTCCACGTACTCCCGGAACACCCGCTGGAAGATCTCCCGGACCGGCTCCGGCGCGAAGATCGGGTGGCCGTTCTCGTAGGCGTCCCGGCACGGGGTCGCGTCGTCGGGCTGGTCGGTGCCCAGCAGCAGGCAGGCCGCCACCATCGACGCCACCGGCAGGCTGTTCCCGCCGACCCCGATCGTGATCACGTCGGTGCCCGCGTCGACCCGGTCGAGCTGGGCGGCCACCGCCGGCCAGCCGTCGGCCGGTGGCCGCACCGGGCTGACCGGCTGCTGGCGGGCGCTGTGCACGTCCTCGATCGTCGCGGCGCCGCAGCTCACGTCGGTCAGCCGCACCTCCCGCGCGCCCGCCGCGAGCCGCCGGGACACCACATCGGGGTAGGAGTCCGCGGTCCGGTCGCAGCCGTCCCGCCCGGCACCGCCCAACGGCGGCGTCGGCGTGCCGACGAACACGCCCGCCGTGTACGAATCGCCCAGCGCCACCCACCGCACCGGCTCCGGCGCGGCCCCCGCCGCGAACGGGCCCACCACCACCAACACCGACACCAGCACGCCCAGCGAGCCCAGCCTGGAACGTCGAGACACCACGGACCTCCGATCACCTCGGCCGACAACGCCGGGCCGGAGACGTGCACCGGCCCGCCCCCATGCAACGGGCCGGCACGGCGACGCGAGGGCCGGCACCCGCGACTCCACCCGGACGTGTCCGCACCGCCCCGACGCCGGGTACCGGCCCGGACGAGAACGCCACGCCGTGCGCAGCGATCGGGAAGACCTCCGGGCACCGAACCGCGCCGGGGACGGGCCACGCCCCCGACGCGTCACCGCTCGGACTCACCTCATCGACGCGTGGCACGCCTCCACCGCGGTCGGCGGCTCCACCGCCGCCACCGCCAACTCGTCCGCACACGCCGGGAAGTCGCCGCCCTCACCGATCCGGCCCGGGGTCGTCCCGTCGACCACGGCCAAGGCACGCACGCCCGTCATCCCAACGACCTCCTCCACGGGACACCCGTCGTTCCGCGGATGTCCACAACAGACTCGGCAGGACGCGGCACCCCCACACCACCCCCGCCCGGCCATCACCGGACCGCGCACGCCGACCACACGCCCGGGGCACGGCGCCCGCCCCCGCCGATCACCGAGCGGATCGCCGTCACCCCGGCGTGCGGTGCGGAAGCCCGAAGCGGCACTCGGCCGGGGCGGGCGCCGGCGACGTCCAACCGCCGTGCACCCCACCGGACTCGCCCGGCACCGCGCCGGCACGACCCGCCACACTGTCCGGCGTGACTGGGAAGATCAGCGCCGGGATCCTGCTGCACCGCCGCACCCCCGACGGCGTCGAAGTGCTCATCGGCCACATGGGCGGCCCGTTCTGGGCGCGCAAGGACGCCGGGGCCTGGTCGGTGCCCAAGGGCGAGCCGGAGGGCGACGAGCCGCTGGAGGCCACCGCCCGCCGCGAGTTCGCCGAGGAACTGGGCCTGCCGGTCCCCCACGGCGACCTGGTGCCCCTGGGCGAGGTCCGGCAGTCCGGCGGCAAGACCGTGCACGTGTGGGCGCTGGAGGGCGACCTGGACCCCGCCCTGGTCGTCCCGGGCACCTTCGAGCTGGAGTGGCCCAGGGGCTCCGGCTCGGTCCGCGAGTACCCCGAGGTCGACCGGGTCGCCTGGGTGCCTCTGGCCGAAGCGGGTCCGAAGCTCGTCACGGCCCAGCGCGTGTTCCTGGAGCGGCTCGCCGACCAGCTCGGAAGCTGATCTTTAAGTCCACACTGAAATCATTGGTGGAATAAAAGAGGCGGGCCAACGTTTGGGTGCGGACCGGACGGGTGACCCCGGGAGATGGTCGCCACGCTGCACGATCGTGCGGGTACGCAGCGTGTCGACTGTGCTGAAGGCCACCGAACTAACTTTCCGTAACCACAAGGATGACAGCCGTCACTACCGCCGAGTTAAACCCGCTGCAACATCGCCCTACGTGTTCGGTCTAAGCTGTCGCAGCCGCACACTTTCTGCCGGTACTGCTCCATCCGTGTGATGAAGTAGCCCGACAGCTTGATAACGCGTCACGATCCAGCCGCGATTGCATCCCTTAGGAGGAAGCCTTCGTTGACGGGTGAAAGACGTCACTGTGGGCGACCATGACCGTAAAGCCGGGAACGAACGGAGCAGTCCGATCGTTGCACTCGGTGAGCACCAGCCTGGGCCCCGGCCCTGAGCCGAGCGAAAGGACACCGCCATGGCCGACCGCGTTCTACGGGGTAGCCGGCTCGGAGCAGTCAGCTACGAGACCGACCGCAATCACGACCTCGCCCCGCGCCGGTCGGTGCGGTACGCCTGCCCCAAGAACCACGACTTCGAGGTTCCGTTCTCCGACGACGCCGAGATCCCGCACACCTGGGAGTGTCGTCTCCACGGGACGGAATCCAAGATCATCGACGGCGCCGAGCCGGAGGCGAAGAAGGTCAAGCCGCCGCGCACGCACTGGGACATGCTCCTGGAGCGCCGCACCATCCCGGAGCTGGAGGAGCTCCTGGACGAGCGGCTGGAGGAGTTGAAGGGACGGCGCACCCGCACCGCCTGACCGCCCGGCACCCGCCGGAAGGGGCCCGCCGAGACGCTCGGCGGGCCCCTTCTCGCACCTCGGCTAGCGGTTCGCGCCGGTCTTCGGCTTGGGCGCGAACAGGTCCCGCAGCTGCGTGTAGCGGCGGCGCAGACCCCACTTCGTGACCCGGAGCAGGGCCTCCCGGACGATGTTGCCGCTCATCTTCGACTCGCCCAGCTCACGCTCGGTGAACGTGATCGGCACCTCGACCACCCGGTAGCCCAGCTCGATGGCCCGCCACGCCAGGTCGATCTGGAAGCAGTAGCCCTGCGAGGCCACCGTGTCCAGCTTCAGCCGGCGCAGCACCTCGGACCGGAACGCCCGGTACCCGCCGGTGATGTCCTTCACACTCGTGCCCAGCGCGACCTGCGAGAACACGTTGCCGCCGCGCGAGATGAGCTGCCGGTGCCACGGCCAGTTCACCGTGCTGCCGCCCGGCACGTACCGCGACCCCAGCACCAGGTGCGAGTCGCGCAGCGCGTCCAGCAGCCGCGGCAGGTCCTCCGGCGCGTGCGACCCGTCCGCGTCCATCTCCACCACGACGCCGTAGCCGTGCTCCAGCGCCCACTTGAAGCCCGCCACGTAGGCAGCGCCCAGCCCGGCCTTCTCGGTGCGGTGCATCACGTGCACGCGGTCGTCCGCGGCGGCCATCTCGTCGGCCAGCTCCCCCGTCCCGTCCGGGCTGCCGTCGTCGACCACGAGGGCGTGCACCTTCGGCAGCGCCGCGTGCAGCCGCTTCACGATCTTCCCGATGTTGTCCCGCTCGTTGTAGGTCGGGATCACCACCAGCACCGGCCCGAGCTCGCGGTCAGGCTGCGCCTGCTGGTCCGCCATCCGTTTCCTCCTCGCCGGTCCCCGCACCAGGGGCCGGACGCGATCCTCGTCGTTGCACTGTTCGTTGCACTGTCAAGCCGAACGCCACGGCCAGCAGGCCCAGAGCGGTCATCACCCACTCGGGCCACGCGCCGAACCGGGTGGCCAGCGTAGCCTCCCCGCGCAGCGGCAGCTCCGCCACCAACGCGTCGGGGGTGAACATCCCGGTACGGGCGGTGACCGCCCCGTCGGGCTGGACGATGGCGCTCACGCCGCTGGTCGCCGCGACGACCACGGCCTTGCCGTGCTCCACCGCCCGCACCCGCGACATGGCCAGCTGCTGGTAGGTCATCTCGGTGAAGCCGAACGTGGCGTTGTTCGTCGGGATCGCGATGAGGTCCGCGCCGGCGAGCACCGAATCGCGCACCACGCCGTCGAACGCGACCTCGTAGCAGGTGTCGATGGCCACCTTCGCCGGGCCCATCGCGAAGCCCTCCGGGTCGGTGCCCGGCTGGAACGTCCCGGCCCGGTCCACCGTCTCGCTGAAGATCCGGAAGAACGACCGCATCGGCATCGTCTCGCCGAAGGGCTGGAGCTGCCGCTTGGTGTAGCTGTCGACCGGGCCCTTCTCCGGGTCCCACAGCACGACGGTGTTGCGCGGCAGGTTGTCCGACCGGTCCACGACCACCGCGCCGACCGCGATCGGGGCCTTGATCCGCTTGGCCGCCCGGTCGATCTGCGCGGCGGCGTCGGCGTTGCGGAACGGGTCGATGTCAGAGGAGTTCTCCGGCCAGATCACGATGTCGGGCTGCCGCTGGGTGCCGTCGGCCACCGCCTGGGCCAGCTCCAGCGTCCGGTCCACGTGGTTGTCCAGCACCGCCCGGCGCTGGGCGTTGAAGTCCAGCCCGGCCCGCGGCACGTTGCCCTGGATCGCCGCGACCACGACCGTGCCCCGGTCGGGCGCGGTGCCGACGAACGGGACCGTCACCAGCGCGCCCGCCAGCGGCAGCACCGCCAGGGGCAGCGCGAGCTTCCAGTTCCGTCCCAGCCACGCCAGCGAGAACCCGGTCAGCGCCACCGCGAACCCGACCAGCGGGGCCCCGCCGAGCGAGGCCAGCGGCAGGTACCAGCCCTCGGGCTGGCCGAACGCGATCTTGCCCCACGGGAAGCCGCCGAACGGCACCACGCCGCGCAGGCACTCGTCACCCACCCACAGCAGCGCCATCCACAGCGGCGCGCCCGGCAGCGTCGAGACCCGCGCCATCAGCATCGTGCCCAGGCCGATCATCACCGCGCACAGCAGCGCCAGCGGCAGCCAGGCGACCAGCCCGACGAACTCCCCGGTCCAGCGCAGCAGCGGCACCATGAACCCCAGGCCCCACACCACCCCGAACCCGAACCCCGCGCGCATCCGCCGGCCGTGCAGCAGCACGCCGAGCACGGCGAACCCGATCGGCGCGAGCCACCACGCGGTGCGCGGCGGGAAGCTGAGGAACACCAGCCCGCCCCCGACCGCCGCGAGCACGATCCGCAGCAGCGTGCCGCGCACGTCACGGCGACGGGCGGGCGGGGTGTCGGCGGCGGACTGACCCGGCGCGATGGGGGGAGCGACCACGCGACCAGCGTACGAGGACGAGGTGAAGTCAGGGACAACGACCGCCGCTAACCCGCCGGCGCCCCTCCGGCTCCTCCCGACTTCCCCCACGATGCCCGATTCGCCCCGCCGCGCCCGCACCCGACCTTCGCCGGACCGAGGGGGCGGCCTCGTCGCGAGGGTCAGTCGCGAGGGTCAGTCGAGGCGCAGGACGGTCTCCTCGATCTCGGCGTCCCGGGCCGACGCGTAGGAGACCTCGGTGCCGATCACCGTGAAGCCCGCCTTCTCCAGGACCCTGAGCGACCCGAGGTTGTCGCTCGCGGCGCGGGCGTGCAAGGGCCGCCGGACCTCCACCTCGTCGAGGAACAGCGCCAGGGCGCGGCCGGCGATCCCCTGCCCCCAGACCGCACGGTCGATCCAGTAGGTGATCTCGGTGTCGCCCTCCACCACGAAGCCGGAGATGGTGCCGACGAGGTGTCCGTCACGGGTCACCGCGCGCAGCACGACGTCGGCGGACGTCCTCACCTTCGCCAGGTGGGCGTCGAACGCCTCGCGGTCGTCGGGGTCCTTCGCGGTGAACGCGGCCATCCGGACCGACTCCGGGTCGCGCAGCTGGTCGAACAGGGCGTCTAGGTCGGAATCCTCGACCGACCGCAGTGCCACCTCTACCACTGACGTCCTCCTCACACCGGCCTCGCGCCGGCCTCGGACCGGCGGCGCAACCTAGCAGCGGCCACCGACAATCCCGGCTCACGCGGCCCCGTCCACGAGCCCCGAAGGTTGCGTGCGGGTGACCAGGGGCACGGGACCCCTGCCGGGGTAGGGGTAGCAGGAGGGCGAAGATCAGGGTTCGCCCCAATGCGGGCGGCGTCGTGATGGCGCATCGTGGAGTCATGACCACGATGACCAGGCCTCGTAACCAGCGGATGATCGCGGGTGTGTGCGCGGGACTGGCCGAGCGGTTCGGTTGGCAGCCGAACACCGTCCGGCTGATCGCCCTGCTCTCCTGCCTGCTGCCCGGACCGCAGTTCGTGCTCTACCTCGTGCTGTGGGTGATCATGCCCAAGCGCGACTACTGACGGGACACCACCAGCGCCTCCACGCCGTCGAGCACGCGCTCCAGGCCGAACTCGAACGCGTGCTCGCCCGAGTAGGCCGACCCGTGCGCCTCCCCCGCCGCCGCGCCCACCCGGGCCGCGGTGGGGAACCGCTCCGGGTCGAACACGCGGGCCAGGAACGGCGCGGCGGCGCGCCACCACTGCTCGTCGGTCAGCCCGGTGCGCTGCTCGACCTGCGCCGCCTCCACCGCGAGCCGCGCGGACGCCCGCACGTGCCCGAGCACCAGGCCCAGCACGGCGTCCATCTCCACGTCGGACAGCCCGATGCCGTCGACCGCGCCCAGCTCGTAGTCGTACTTCGCCGCCACGTTCGGGCCCAGCACGGCGCGGTTGGTCGCGACCTCCAGCAGCCACGGGTGGCGCAGGTGCAGCGCCCAGTTCTCCCGGGCGACCCGGGTCAGCCGGCCGCGCCACCCGCCGGGAACGTCGTGCGGGCGGGCGGTCTCGCCGTGCACGGTGTCCACCATGACGTCGATCAGCTCGGCCTTGCCCGGCACGTAGGTGTAGAGCGACATCGTGCCCACGCCCAGCTTGTCCGCGACCCGGCGCATGGACAGCGCGCCGAGCCCCTCCGCGTCGGCCAGGGCGACCGCGACCGCCACGATCCGGTCCACGCCGAGGTCCTTGCGCGCGGTGGGCGAGGTGGTGCGCCAGAGCACCGAGAGGGTGCGGGCCGGGTCTCCCCCGCCGCTGCGTCCGTTCGCCACCCGACCACACTACTGATCAATCCGCGAGTGCCGCCCGGACGATGTCCAGCGCCTCGTCGGCCGTGAGCCCCTGTTCGCGCGCCGTGGACGCGTACCCGCGCGCCGCGCGCAGCACCCGTTCCCGGCTGCGCTCCCCCGCCGCGCTGACCACCGTCCCGGCTCTGCCCCGGGTCTCGATGAGACCCGCCTCCTCCAACTCGCGGTAGGCGCGGGCCACCGTGTTCACCGCGATGCCCAGCTCCGCGGCCAGCGCGCGGACGGTGGGCAGCCGGGTGCCCACGGCCAGCTCCCGGTCGGTGATCTTGCGGGCGAACTGGGACCGCACCTGCTCGTAGGGCGGCACCGGGGAAACCGGATCGAGACTGATCACGGAGTCGATACTGGCAGAGACCCCGGTGCGCAGAACGACGCCGTCCGGCTGACGGAGCCGAAAAGAACAAGACTGTTTCCCGGCTCCGGCGTGCGGGACGCTGCCCCGCGTGCCGCACGACGACCGCCACCAGGCCGAGATCGCCCACGAGCAGTCCTACCTGGACCTGCTCCACGAACACCTGGACCTGCTGCGGGCCCGGGACCCGGCCGACCGCGACCGCCTGGACGCCGTCGGGCACGGCCTGTGCTTCGGCCGCCTGGACGGTCCGGGCGGCACCCTGTACATCGGCCGGATCGGCCTGTTCGACGGTGACGACCCGCTGCTGGTCGACTGGCGCGCCCCGGCCGCCCGGCCGTTCTACACCGCGACCGCCGCCGCGCCCGAGGGCGTGCGCCGACGCCGCCGCATCACCACCCGGGGCCGCACGGTCGTGGCGGTGGACGACGAGCTGCTCGACGGGCTCGACGGGGACGGCCTGGCCGGGGACGCCGCGCTGCTCGCCGCCGTCACGGCCGGGCGCGGCGAGCGGATGGCCGACATCGTCACGACCCTGCGCGCCGAGCAGGACCGGATCGTGCGCAGCGAGCACCCCGGCGTCCTGGTCGTGGAAGGCGGGCCCGGCACCGGCAAGACCGCGGTCGCGCTGCACCGGGTCGCCTACCTGCTCTACCGGCACCGCCACCTGCTCGCGCGCGGCGTGCTCGTGGTCGGGCCGAGCCCGGTGTTCCTCGACTACATCGGCCAGGTCCTGCCCGGACTGGGCGAGGACCACGTGGTCACCGCGACCGTGGCCGACCTCGTGCCGGGTGTCGTGCCCGTCCCGGACGAATCGGCCGAGGACGCTGAGGCCAAGGGCGACGCGCGGGTGACGGACCTGCTCGCGGCGGCGGTCCGGGACCGGGTGACGATCCCGGACGGGTCGTGCGAGGTCCGGTTCGAGGGGCACGTCGTGCGGCTCGGGGCGGCGCGGGTGCGGCAGGCGGCCGACCGGGCGTGGCGGTCCGGGCTGCCGCACAACCAGGCCCGGCTGGTGTTCGAGCGCGAGGTGGTCGAGGCGCTGGCGCGCCTGCTCGCCGAGCGGATGGAGCACGTGCTGCTGACCGACTCGGGCGAGGCGCTCGACGGCGGCGCGGCGGACGGCTCGCTGAGCGCGGCGGACCTGCGCGCGCTGGCCGCCGCCGGGGTGGTGGTCGACCCGGACGACACCGGGCCGCGGCCGCTGCTGTCCGAGGACGACCTGGCCGACCTGCGGGCGGGGCTGCTCGCCGACCGGGGCGTCCGGGCGCTGGTCGCGGCCTGGTGGCCGGTGCTGACCCCGGAGGAGGTGGTGGGCGGGCTGTTCCCGCCGCGACGCGGGTGGACCTTGTCGGACGTGCCGCTGCTCGACGAGGCGGCGGCCCTGCTCGGCACCGGCCGGCGGGACGGTGGTGGCACGGTCGCCGAGCGCGCGGCGGCGGACCGGACGTGGACCTACGGGCACGTGGTCGTGGACGAGGCGCAGGAGCTCTCGGCCATGGCGTGGCGGATGGTGATGCGCCGCTGCCCGTCCCGGTCGATGACCGTGGTGGGCGACCTGGCGCAGACCGGCTCGCCCGCCGGGGCCACGTCGTGGGCGGACGTGCTGGGGCCGCACGTCGGCGACCGGTGGCGGTGCGAGCGGTTGACCGTGAACTACCGGACACCCGCCGAGATGATGGCCGCGGCGGCGGCCGTCCTGCCCGGGATCACGCCGCCCACGTCGGTCCGCTCGGCGCCGACGCCGCCGTGGCGGGTGCGCGCCGACGACGTGCCGGCGGCCGTCGCGGAACTCGTCGCCCGGCAGGAGGGCCGGATCGCGGTGATCGCGCCGGAGCCGCTCGACGTGCCCGCCCCCGTGTTCACCCCGACCGAGGCCAAGGGTTTGGAGTTCGACGTGGTGATCGTGGTGGACCCGGCCCGCGTCCTGGCCGCGCCGCGCGGCCGCAACGACCTGTACGTGGCGATGACCAGGGCAACCCGCCTGCTGGTGGTCGTCCACCCCGGGCCGCCGCCCGCCGAGATCGCCGCGCTCCCGCTCGCCCCCGGGCGGTGACCGGCCCGGCCGGCCGTTGTCCTTCTCAGCCGTTGTCCTTCCGCAGCAGCGGCCGGCTCACCTCGGCGAACCGTGCCAGGACCGTCCGGTCGCGCCGAGCGCGCCGACCGCGCCACGCCGTTGCTTCACCACGTGGGCCATCTCTGCGGCAGGATGGTCAGCCGCGCGGCGGTGCCACCACGGTCCCCCGGGCCCGGGTGACGACGACCGGCGGGTCCAGCACGTCGGCGGCGGACGGTCCGCGGTCCGGGGCGGAGCGGCACACCACGCGGGCCTCGAAGTCGATCTCGCGGGACCGGGTGCCGACCCGGACCAGGGTCGCGGTCGCCTCGATCACGTCACCGGCCTGGATCGGGGCGGTGAACTCGACGGTCGAGTAGCCCGCGAACAGGCCCTCGTCGGCGTCGGTGCGGATGAGCAGCTCGGTGGCCACGTCGCCGAACAGGCCGAGCCCGTACGCGCCGTCGACCAGGTTGCCGCCGTAGTGCGCGTGCGAGTGCGGCACGTAGCGGCGGTGGGTGACGCTGAACCCCACGGTCGGACCGGTCACACTGTCACTTCCTTCTTGGTCTGCACGGCGTGCACCAGGTAACTCGCCACCTCGCCGGGCGTCGTGCCGCGGCTGAACACGCGGTCCACGCCCAGCTCCCCCGCCATCAGCGGGTCGAACCTCGGGCCGCCCGCGATCAGCAGCGGCCGGCGCGCGCCCATCGCCTCGCGGAACGCCGCCGACATCTCCTGGGTGTTGAGGATGTGCGCGTCGCGCTGGGTCACCACCTGCGACACCAGCACCGCGTCGGCCTTCTCGCTGCGGGCCCGGCGCACCAGCTCCGGCACCGAGACCTGCGCGCCCAGGTTCACCACCTTCAGCTCCCGGTAGTACTCCAGGCCCTTCTCGCCGGCGAACCCCTTGATGTTGAGGATCGCGTCGATGCCGACCGTGTGCGCGTCGGTGCCGATGCACCCGCCGACCACGACCAGCTTGCGGCGCAACAGCTTCTTCACGGTCGTGTTCACCTCGGACGGCGACAGCAGCGGGTACTCCCGCTCGATCACGCGCACCTCGTCGAGGTCCACGACGTGCTTGACCGACCCGTAGACGACGAAGAACGTGAAGTCCGCGCCGATCGGGTGCGAGTGCACGACCATGGCCGGGTCGATGCCCATCTTGTTCGCCAGCTGCTGCGCCGCGCCGTCGGCCTTGGGCCCGAACGGCACCGGGAGGGTGAACGACGTCTGCACCATCCCGTCGCCGGTGGTGTCGCCGTACGGCCGGACGTGGCGCTTGCCCTCGGTCACGGTGCCTCCAGCAGTTCCGCGGCCGGGTTGCAGTAGCCCTCGGCCTTCGCCACCACGCCGTCCGCGCCCTTGCCGGCGTGCGCGGGGCGTTTCATCAGCCCGAACGTGCCGTCCGCGATCGCCTCGAGCAGCCCGTCGGCGACGATCCGCTCCAGCAGGTCGACGGCCTCGCCGAGCACCTGGTGGGCGCGTTTGACGATCAGCCCGTCCGGGGCCGGCCGGAAGTCCTCGCGCAGGCTGCCCGCCGCGTCGAGCACGTACCGGACGTTGGCCAGCGCCAGGTCCCGGTCGGACAGGAACGGGGTCACCACGGCCTCGGTCATCATGCCCACCAGCAGGATGGACTGGCCGGTGAGCACGCCCGCCAGGTTGAAGAACCCGTCGAGCAGGTAGCCGTTGAACACGTCGCCGGTCATGTGCTTGGTCGGCGGCATCCACTTCAGCGGCGCGTCCGGGAACAGCTCGCGGGCCAGCAGCGCGTGCGCCAGCTCCAGCCGGAACGACTCGGGCACCTTCGGGTTGATCTCGAACGCGTGCCCGAGGCCCAGCAGCCGGTCGGGCAGCCCGGCCTCGTGCGCGAAGTGCTCGTTGAGCAGCTGCGAGACGGTGACGGTGTGCGCGGCGTCCACGGCGTCGGCGGTGGTGAGGTAGTTGTCCTCGCCGGTGTTGATGATGATCCCGGCGCGGGCGTGCACCTGGCGGGAGAACCGCTGGTCCACGAACGTGCGGATCGGGTTGATGTCGCGGAACAGGATCCCGTACATCGAGTCGTTGAGCATCATGTCCAGGCGCTGCAGGCCCGCCAGGACCGCGATCTCGGGCATGCACAGGCCCGACGCGTAGTTGGTCAGCCGCACGTAGCGGCCGACCTCCTTGGACACCTCGTCCAGCGCGGCCCGCATGATCCGGAAGTTCTCCTGCGTGGCGTAGGTGCCCGCGAACCCGTGGTGGGTCGCGCCTTCGGGTACGTAGTCCAGCAGCGACTGCCCGGTGGAGCGGATCACCGCGATGACGTCCGCGCCCGCGCGGGCCGCGTTCTGCGCCTGGACCACGTCCTCGTCGATGTCGCCGGTCGCGACGATCAGGTAGATCCACGGTCGTTGCGCGGGGTCGCCGAGCCGGGCCACGAGCTTGTCGCGCTGGAGCCGGTTGCGGTCCACCGTGCGCAGCCCCCTGGTGACGGCCGTGCGGGCGTGCTTCTCGGCGCGGGCCCGGTCCTTGCCGGTCGGGACCGCGTACTGGACCTGGCCGGCGGCGGTGGCCTCGGCCAGTTCGGTGAGCGAGCCGAGGTCGTGCTCCTTGAGGGCGTGGAACGCGGGCAGCACCACGCCGTGCTCCAGCCCGCAGTGCTCGCGGACGGTGTCGACGACCCGGTTGACCCACGGCACGTCACCGGCGCGGTGCGTGGAGTCCGCGCCGGTGATGCCGGCCAACCGCAGCGTCGCGCGCTCGACCGCGACCGTCGTGTGCGCCTTCGCGATGGCCACCACGGGCTCGGCGGCCTTCGCGGCCAGCCTGCGCGCCGTGGCGACCACTGTCGGGTCGAGGTCGAGCAACGCCATCGTCACTCCCTTTCGCGGTTATCGGTCCCGGGCCGGCGGGGCGTCCCGGTCGAAGATCGTCCGGCCGCGCAGCACGGTGCGCCGGCACGTGGGCGGCTCGTCCAGCGACGGCAGGCCCGGCACGCCCGAGCGGGGGTCGGTCGACCAGCGCTGGACGCGTGAGTCCGGGGTGCTGACCTCCAGTTCTCCGGCCTCCCACACCGCGTACGTGGCGGGCGCGCCCGGCTGCAACGTGCCGGTGATCCCGTCGTCCACGCCGGCCGCGCGCCACCCGCCTCGGGTGTGGGCGGTGAAAGCGGCGCGCGGCGAGATGCCGAACCCGTCGGTGCGGTGGTGCACGGCGGCGCGGATCGCGGCCCACGGGTCCACGACCGTCACCGGGGCGTCCGAGCCGAGCGCGAGGACCAGGCCGGCGCTCGCCAACTGCGAGAACGGGTTGAGCGCCGTTCCCCGCTGCACACCCAGCCGCTGGACGTACATGCCGGACGGGCCGCCCCACTCGTGGTCGAACAGCGGCTGCACGGACGCGACCACGCCCCACGAGCCGAGTTTCGCGGCCTGTGCGGCGTTGATCATCTCGACGTGTTCCAAGCGGTGCCTGCGCGCGGCCAGCGCGGGTACGCCGACCACGGCGGCGGCCTTCTCGAAGCCTTCGACCACGGCGTCCACGGCGGCGTCGCCGATGACGTGGAAACCGCCCTGGAGACCGGCTTCCGTGCACGCCACGAGGTGCGCGGCGATCTCGTCGGCCGTCAGGTACAGCGCGCCCGTGGTGTCGGCGTCGGCGTAAGGCGCGCACAACGCGGCCGTGCGCGAACCCAGCGCGCCGTCCACGAACAGGTCGCCGGCCAGACCGCGCACGGGCAGGTCGACGGGCTCCAGCGAACCCCAGTACCCGACCACGTCCGGGCCGTCGGTCCGGGCGAGCAGGTCGGCGAGGTCCTCGACGCTGGAGATGTCCGGCCCGGCGCACTCGTGCACCGACGCGATCCCGCGCGACGCCGCGTGCGCCAGGAACGCCTCCTGCGCGGCCCGGCGCCGCTCCACCGGGATGGCGTCCTTGGCCGCGCCCCGCACGTGGTGGTGCGACGCGCGCGACAGCGGGCCGTCGGGCGTCCAGCCGTCGGCGTCACGTGCGGCGGGCGCGAGGTCGACCAGCGCGGAGGACGCCAGCGCCGAGTGCACGTCGATCCGCGACAGGTAGACCACCGCGCCGCGCGCCGCGTCGTCCAGTTCGGCGCGGGTCGGCGGCCGGTTCTCCGGCCAGCGGGTCTCGTCCCAGCCGTGGCCCCAGATCAGCGGGCCGTCGGCGGCGCGGACGGCGTCGAGCAGTTCGGTCAGCGAACCGCACCGGGTCAGGTCCAGCCCGGTCAGCAGGAGGCCGGCGGAGGTGGCGTGCACGTGCGCGTCCACGAACGCCGGCGCGACCCACGCGC
Organism: Saccharothrix espanaensis DSM 44229; assembly: GCF_000328705.1. Classification (NCBI taxonomy): domain Bacteria; kingdom Bacillati; phylum Actinomycetota; class Actinomycetes; order Pseudonocardiales; family Pseudonocardiaceae; genus Saccharothrix; species Saccharothrix espanaensis. The sequence goes on from NC_019673.1 coordinate 4,725,533, forward strand.
CCGCCAGGTCCACGACCTCGGCGTCGGGGTGCAGCGCGCGGCCCACGGAGTCCTGGCCCAGCCACACCACGGTGCCGTCGGTGACCGCCATCGCGGTGGCGTCCGACGAGGTCGGGGAGTGGATCCGGCCCCCGACGAGGAGGGTGGTGGCAGCGGCGTTCACAGTAGTCACGCCTGAGCAGTCTGCCGGTGTTCGAACAGCGCCCGCACGGCAGGTTCGGCCCGGACCAGGTCCAGCGCGAACGCCGCGTGACCTGGCACATAGCCGTTGCCGACGAGCATCTCCACGTCCGCCGCGAGCCCCTCGGCCCCCAGGGCGGCGGCGGAGAACGACGTGGCCATCGAGAAGAACACGACCACCCCGCCGTTCGCGGTGGCCAGGATCGCGCCGTGCTCGCACCCCGGCACGTCGACGCACACGACGGTCACGTCCACGGGCGTCCCGACCGCCTCCAGCACCGCGACCGGGTCGCGCGCGTCGGCCACCACGACCGCGTCGGCCAGGCCCGACGCGCGGACCAGGCCGGCTTCGGCCTCGGTCGGCACCAGCGCCACCAGCCGGGAAGCACCGGCCCGGCGCGCGGCGACCAGCGACAGCGACCCGGACTTGCCGCCACCGCCGAGCACGAGCACGGACTCCGCCGCCCGCCGGCGCACCACCCGGTCGGTGAGGGCGGGCGCGCCGCACACGTCGAGCACCGACAGGGCGAGTTCGTCGGACAGGTCGTCGGGCAGCACCGCGGCGATGGACCGGCCGAACAGCACGGCCGTGCCCGCGCACGGGACCTGCTCGGTGGTGCCGTCCCAGCCGGCCAGGTCGTCGGTGATGCGCAGCGGCGTGAGGGTGAGCGAGACCAGGGTGGCGATCCGGTCGCCGGCCTTGAGCCCCAGCGGCGAGCGGGGGCCGGCGGCGCGGACGGTGCCCAGCAGCATCCCGCCCGACCCGGTGACCGGGTTCTGCATCTTGCCGCGCTCGGCCACGATCTCCAGCACCGCCCGCCGCACGTCCGCTCCGTGCTGCTCGCGGAGCTGCCGGAACGACGCCGCGTCGAGGTTGAGCCGCTCGACGTCGACCAGGACCTCGTCCGCGCCGCACTCCGGTGTCGCGTCGAGCCGCCACGCCTGCTGCGGCAGCACGCCGACGGGCTCGACGACTCGGTGCAGACCGTACGGCGAGGTCATGGAAATCCTTCGGTCGAGAGCGGCACGACCAGGATATCTTCACGTGGAACATCAAGTTTGCGCAAGTATTGGGACGGATGTGGGCCGGCCACCGGGCGCGGACGAGCCCGCACGGAGCGAGCACTTCCGACACCCGGTGGCCGGGGCACGAGAGCCCGACGACCGCTCAGCGAGCCGCCGACACGAATCGCCGCAGAGCCGCCGAACCGCCGAACCGCAACGCGGGCCCGTGAGGCTGCTTGGAATCCCGGACCGCGCTCAAGTCGCCACGCACTTCCACGCAATTCCCGTTCGGACCGGATCTACTGGACTTGCGCCACCGAGGTGGGTTCACCCGTTCCCTTCCTCTCCTCCGCGTGCCGGGCGATGAGTCCGGCCGTCTCGTCGGCGCTCATGGACACCTCCGCGAGCCGCTCGACCGCGACCTGGAACCCTTCGACATCGGCCTTCTCCTGGGCGAAGACCATGCTCACCCGGTTCTCCAACTGGATGATCGTCTCGCCCTCGCCCACGGTGAGCAATGAGAACGGGCCGGCCATCGAGTCGTTCCAGCCCTCGTCGAGCCGGAAGGCGCGCAGCTCGACGTTGGGCAGTTCGGCCATCTTGAGCAGGTGGGCGAGCTGTTCGGCGTGGTCGGCCGGGTCGCCGAACCGCTGGCGGAAGACGTGTTCGGCGACGTAGGCGGTGTAGCGGACCGGGCGCGCCCTGGTGAGGATGTCGCGGCGGCCCATGCGCAGCGCCACGCGCGGCTCGATCTCGGGTTCCGGGACGGCGCCGCCGCGCATGATCGCGCGGGCGTAGCCGTTGACCTGGAGCAGGCCCGGCACGACGAGCGGGCTGACGTCGACGATGCCGGTGGCCAGTTGCTCGATCTGGATCAGGGCGTCGAGCTGTGCGCGCTGTTCGGGGAGGCTGACCGCGACCCACGTGGAGCCGGTGGCGGGTTCGTCGCGGGCCAGGTCGAGGATTTCCTCGCGGTCCACGCCGTGCACGCCTATCGCGTCGAGGATGGCGGTGACCGCCTCCTCGCTCGGCGGGCGCTCGCCGGACTCGTGCCGGGTCATCGTGCCGGGGTGGATCCCGGTCCTCTGGCACACCACCCGTTGGGTCAGGCCGGCCGCTTCGCGAGCCGCGCGGATCTTCGCGCCGAGCGCCATGGCTTTCGCCGTGCTGCGGATCATGCGGCCCAGCTTAGGGATGGCAAACGGGCCTCCTGGTACACCTGATCGAGGTATTGACACGTCCGTTGCGCAAACCGGACACTGGTCGCGCAAACCGGACGTCACCACCGGAGGATACCGCTCATGAATGCCCACCCCACCACCGCCACCCCTTGCCACGACCCGGGGTTCGCCCAGTTCCTCGCCGCGCTCGCGGTCGAGGAGGCCCCTCGCCTCTTCGCGGTCGCCGTGGAATACGACGACCGCGAAGACACCTACATCGCCGCCTACGGGCTGGCGTTCGCCGACCGCTCGGAGGTCGTCTCGACCGAGGGCGGCTTCTACGCGACCCTCCAGAAACCCGAGAACGCGCTGGTGTTTTTCACCGAACAGGGTGAGGCCACCCCGCACCTGCTCTGGCTGCCGCCGGCTCAGGAGCGCCGCCGCACCCCCACCACCGCCGCCAGTACGAGCACCAGCGCCAGCACCGCGTAGGCCGCTGCCGCGAACGGGCTGGTCACCAACGCCGACAGGTCGCCCTCGCTGATCTGCAACGTCCGGCGCACCTGCTCCTCCGCCATCGGCCCGAGGATCAACCCGACCACCAGCGGCGCGACCGGGTAGCCGTGCCGCCGCATGAAGAACCCGACGACACCGATCACCAGCAGCACCACCAGGTCGTCCACGACGAAGTTCACCGCGTAGGTGCCCAGCGCCGCGAACAGCAGGATCCCCGCGTACAGGTACGGGCGCGGGATCTGCAGCACCTTCACCCAGATCTTCACCAGCGGCAGGTTGAGCACCAGCAGCATCACGTTGCCGATGTACAGCGACGCGATCAGCGCCCAGACCATCCCGGAGTTGGTGGTGAACAGCAGGGGCCCCGGCTGGATGCCGTAGCTCTGGAACGCCGCCACGATCACCGCCGCCGTCGCCGTGGTCGGCAGGCCCAGCGTCAGCAACGGCACCAGAACGCCGGCCGCCGCCGCGTTGTTCGCGGCCTCCGGCCCGGCCACCCCTTCGATCGCGCCCTTGCCGAACTCCTCGGGCCGCTTCGAGAGCTTCTTCTCCGCCGCGTAGGACAGGAACGTCGAGACGTCCGCGCCGCCGGCCGGCACCGTGCCGATCGGGAAGCCGATGAACGTCCCGCGCAGCCACGGCTTCCACGAACGCGACCAGAACTCGCGGGTGAACCACGTGCCGCCGACCGGCACGACCTCGACCGGGCCGTGCCGCAGGCGCGAGGCCACGTACAGCGCCTCACCCACGGCGAACACCCCGACCGCGACCACCACGACGTCGATCCCGTCCGCCAGCGTCGACACCCCGAGGGTGAACCGCTGCTGCCCGGACAGCGTGTCGGTGCCGACCAGGCCCAGGAACAGGCCCAGTCCCAGCGACGCCGGCCCGCGCACCGGCGACGAGCCGAGCAGCGCGGCGACCGTGGTGAACGCGACGACCATCAGCGCCACGTAGTCCGCCGGGCCCAGCGTCACCGCCACGTCGGCGATGATCGGGGCCAGCAGCGTGAGCAGCACCGTGGCGATCGTGCCCGCCACGAACGAGCCGATCGCCGCCGTGGCCAGGGCCGCCGCGCCCCTGCCCGCCCGCGCCATCCGGTTGCCCTCCAGCGCGGTGACGATGGAGGACGACTCGCCCGGCGTGTTGAGCAGGATCGACGTGGTCGACCCGCCGTACATGCCGCCGTAGTAGATCCCGGCGAAGATGATCAGCGCCGCGGTCGGTTCGAGCGTGTAGGTCAGCGGCAGCAGCAGCGCCACCGTCATCGCCGGGCCGATGCCCGGCAGCACACCCACGGCGGTGCCGAGGGTGACGCCCAGCAGGGCGTAGAGCAGGTACTCGGGCTGCGCGGCGGTCGCGAAGCCCTCCAGCAGGGCGGTGAGGCTACCCATCGAGGAGCGGCACCCCTTCGAAGATCCCGGCGGGCAGCGACAGGCCCAGGCCCGACGCGAACACCACCTGCACCACCAGCGCGAGCGCCACGCCGACGGCGAGCGCCTTCCACCACACCGCGCCCAACGTCCACGCCGCGCCGCCGAACAGCGCCGCCGCCGCGACCGGCCAGCCGACCAGGTCGATCAGCGCCAGGTGCGCCACCAGGATCGCGACCAGCTTGGCGACGGTGACCCAGTCGGTGCGCACGCCGCTGTCGACGTCCTCCGCCTCCTCCGCCTCGCCGAGCCGGCCCCGCGCGGTGGCCACGACCGCCGCCACGCCGGTCACCACGAGCAGCGCGCCCACCGCGTACGGGAAGGCCCGGGGGCCGAGCCCGCCGGCCGCACCGCGCGCGGCGATCGTGGTGGCGTCGACCAGGGTGAACACGCCCAGCGCGGTGACCAGGCCGCCGAAGACGTACTCCTCGACCTGCGCGGACAGCGCCCGGCCCGCTCGTTCGGGTCCGGTCGGCTCGGGTCCGGTCCGTTCGGGGGTCACTTGACCAGGCCGATGTCCTGGAGCACCGGCTTGATCCGGCCGATCTCCACGGTGAGGAACTTGGCGAACTCGTGGCCGGTGAGGAACGTGTCGGTCCAGCCCTTCTTCTTCAGCTCCTCCTGCCACTGCGGGCTGCCGTGCATGTCGGTGACCAGCTTGACCAGGCGGTCCTTCGCGGCCGGCGAGATCGAACCCGGCGCGACGACACCGCGCCAGTTGATCAGCTCGACGCCGGTCCCGAGGTTCTTGAACGTCGGCGCGCCGAGGTCGGGGTGCGGCTGCGGGCCGGAGGTGCCCAGGGCGCGCAGCATGCCCGCCTTGATCTGCTCCCGGTACTCGCCGACGCCGGAGATGCCCGCGTCGACCTTCCTGCCCAGCAGCGCGGCCAGCGACTCGCCGCCACCGGAGTACGGCACGTAGTTGAGCTTCGCGGAGTCGATGCCCTTCGCCTTGAGCAGCAGCGCGGCCAGGATGTGGTCGGTGCCGCCGGCCGAGCCGCCGGTGACCGAGACGCCCTGGCCCTTCTCGTCGATCGCCTTGAGCAGGTCCTCGATGGTCCGGTGCGGCGAGTCGGCCGGCACCACGACCACCTCGTCCTCGGCGGTGAGCCGGGCGATCGGGGTGGTGTCCTCCAGCCGCTTGTCCACGCCGTTGGTCTCCACCGCGCCGACCATGACCAGGCCGGTGACCATCAGGAACGTCTCGGACCTCTCGTTGGCGAGCTTGCGCAGCCCGACCGTGCCGCCCGCGCCGCCGACGTTGGCGACCTGCGCGGACCTGACCAGGTCCGCCCCGGTGATCGCGGCCTGCATGGACCGCGCGGTCTGGTCCCAGCCGCCGCCCGGGTCGGCCGGGGCCATGATCTCCAGCTTGGCGATGTCCCCGCCCGCTGGGTTCGCGCCTCCCCCGCCGCACCCCGCGAGCACGAGACCGGCGACCACGGCCGAGACCAGTCGGGTGTGCTGTCCTGCCATCGGATCCTCCACGTTCCCCACCAGGGCTTCGTCGCCCCGGATGGGCGGGAACGGTAGGAGCGCGGAGCGGGTGCGGTAAGGCATCGGTCGTAAGGGTTGTATTGGTCGTTTAGGTCGTGGCCCGGCTCACACGCGATAGGTCAGAATGCGACCCATGCGTCGCCGTTCCGTCCCGTTGGGGGTGTTCCTGCTGGTCTTGCAGGTGGTCATCGTGCTGGCGACCACCTGTGCCGCCGGGCTGCTCGCGGCGAAGCTGCAGAGCGACCGGATCCGGGAGTCCTACAAGGACCGGATGCTGTCGGTCGCGGAGAGCGTGGCCCGGCTGCCGACCGTGGTGCAGGCGTTCGACGAGCCGGACCCGGCCGCGACGATCCAGCCGCTGGCCGAGCTGATCCGCCAGGCGTCCAGCGTCACCTACGTCGTGGTCACCGACCGCCACGGCGTCCGCTACGCCCACCCGGACCCCGACCGCATAGGGGAACGCGTCTCCACCGACCCGGGCTCGGCGCTGTCGGGCACGGTGTTCGTGGGCACCGAGACCGGCACGCTGGGCACGTCGCTGCGGGCGAAGGTGCCGGTCCGGGCCGACGACGGGGAGATCATCGGCATGGCGTCGGTGGGCATCCTGGAGAGCGAGCTGTCCGCCGACCTGGCCGAGGACCTGCCCGAGCTGATCGGCTGGCTGGCCGGGGCGGCGCTGATCGGCGTGCTGGGCGCGGCGCTGGTCACCCAGGCGGTGCGGCGGCGGACGTTCAAGCTCGAACCGGCCGAGATCGCGCAACTGCTGGAGACCCGCGACGCGATGCTGCACGGCATCCGCGAGGGCGTGGTCGCGGTGGACGAGCGGGAGCGGCTCGACCTGGTCAACGACGAGGCGATGCGGCTGCTCGGGCTCCGCGCCGACCCCACCGGGCGGCCCGCCGCCGAGGTGCTGGAGGACGGCGGCCTGCTCGACCTGGCGCGCGGCCGCGACGACGTGGCCGACCGGCTGGTGCTGGCCGGCGAACGGGTGCTGGTCGCGAACCGGATGACCGCCAAGACCCACGGCCGGCCGGTCGGCGTCGTGCTGACCCTGCGCGACCGGACCGAGCTGCACGACGCGCTGCGCCAGCTCGACGGGCAGCGGACGGTGACCGAGGTCCTGCGCGCGCAGGCGCACGAGTTCTCCAACCACCTGCACGTCATCGGCGGGCTGGTCGAGCTGGACCGGCGCGCGGACGCCGTGGCCTACATCGAACGGGTCGGCGGCGCGGGCTCGGTGACCTCGGACATCATCGAGGGGGCGGTGGCCGACCCGGCGCTGGCGGCCCTGCTGCTGGCCAAGTCGTCCACCGCGCACGAGCGCGGCGTGGCGCTGCGGCTGGACCCGACCTCGGCGGTCGACACCCGGACCGGCGACGACGCGCTGACCGTGCTGGGCAACCTGGTCGACAACGCGGTGGACGCCGTGGACACCGGCGGCACGGTCCGGGTGCTGGTGCGGGCGTCGGAGGACGGGGTGCGGGTGGTCGTGGACGACGACGGGCCGGGCGTCGCCGAGTCGCAGCGCGGGCGGATCTTCACCCTCGGCGTGAGCTCCAAGGCACCCGGCGGCGCGCACGGGCGCGGGATCGGGTTGGCGCTGGTGTCCCGGGTGGTGACCCGGCGCAGCGGGCGGGTGGAGATCTCCGACTCGGAGCTGGGCGGGGCGTCGTTCGACGTGTGGCTGCCGGAAGCGGGTGTCCGATGAGCGTGCGCACCCTGGTCGTGGACGACGATTTCGCGGTCGCGGCCGTCCACCGGGGGTTCCTGGAAGCCCTGCCGGAGTTCAGCGTGGTCGGCGAGGCGCACGGTGGCGGCGAGGCGCTGCGCGCGGTCGAGGCGCTGCGGCCGGACCTGGTGCTGCTCGACATCCACCTGCCCGACCTCTCCGGGCTGGAGGTGCTGGCCCGGCTGCGCGGGCGCAGCGGGCCGCCGGTGGACGTGATCGCGGTGACGGCGGCGCGCGAGCGCGAGACCGTGCGCCAGGCGATGTCCCGGGGCGTCGACCACTACCTGGTCAAACCGTTCACCCGGACCGCGTTCCAGGACCGGATGCGGCAGTACCTGGCGCGGCGGACCGAGGTCCAGCGGCTGGGCCAGTGGCTCGACCAGGACGAGGTCGACCGGCTGCTCCAGCACCGGCCCCGGTCGGTCGCCCTACCCAAGGGCCTGTCGGCGGTGACGCTGCGGCTGGTGACCGACGCGCTGCGCGACTGCGCCGGCGACCTGTCGGCCCAGGAGGTCGGCGAACGCGCCGGGATGTCCCGGGTCAGCGCGCGCCGGTACCTCGAACACCTGGTCACGGTGGGAAAGGCGGAAGTCCAGCCGCGCTACGGCATGGCCAACCGCCCCTCCCACGGCTACCGGCTCACCTGACAGGTCAGCCCGTCCGCTCGCAGTCGTACCCGACGATCACGCCCTGGCCGCCCGGGTGGCCGTGCTGGCACAGGAAGGTGCGGTAAGGGCCCTGGACGTAGAACGGCTCCCCGATCGGCCCGTTCGGTTGCGGACGACAGCCGTACGCGGTCAACTCGTCGCCGCGGTCCTGGATCCGCTGGCACTGGAAGGTCGGCTCGTAGAGCCCCGGCTCAGCGGCGGCGAGCGCGGGCAGCGCGCCGAGGGTGGCGGTCAACGCTCCGGCGGCCAGCAGGCCGGCGGTGAGGCGTCGGGTCAAGTTCGACATGGATCACTCCTGGGTTCGTGAGGTGGGCCCCGAACCGGGTCGGGACCCGCCGGAACACCGTCCCGGCCCTTCGAACACACCACCGCCCGCGGCCGGCCGCAGAGTGCGACGCGGCAACCATCCGCGCAGGTGAACGGCCCACTCCCACCAGGTGACCGGAGCTGCCACAGCCCGTTACCCGGATGGCGCGGCCGGCGCGGGGTGGGGCGAGACTGGCGGTCGTGAGCTTCGCCGCCCACGCCCGCCGGGTGCGCGACCCGGGACTGCCGCTGCGTCACCGGGTGTCGGCGCTGCGCTCGTGCGTGGTCGTGCACGGGCCGTTCGGCCACCACGGCACGCTCGCCTTCCTCGAACTGGAGGCCGGGCCGTTCCACCGCGACGAGCGGGCACTGCTGCGGGCACCGGCGGTGCTCGAAGACCTGCGGGCGCGGTGATCCGGCCGCGGGCACGCGCTATCGGCTGCGGCTCTGGGACGCGCGTGGCGGTCGACGCCGACCCGCTGGACCTGGCCGTTCGGCGGTGCGTGCGGGCCTGCGTGAACGGACGGTTCGGCGAGGAGGAGCACGCGCTGCTCACGACGTGCGTCACGGAGATCGGGCGGCTCGCGGACCGGGCGGTCGGCCCCGCCGAGTACCGGCGGGGTGCCGTGCTGCGGGAGGTGACGGAACTGGTCGGCGAGGTCCTGGTCCAGGACGGTTCAGGGGGTCAGGGGGCTCAGGGCAGTTCGGTGCGGGGTGCCGGGCGCACGGCGTCGGGCCGGAGGTCGACCACCGCGCCGTCCACCACGACTCCGTCGACCGTCGAGCCCCCGACCGGGCCGGTGACCACGTCACCGTCGATCACCACGCCGCCGGCGGTCGGCGGGCGGCCGTAGCGCAGGTTCAGCACCATCTCGCGCTCGCGCTGCTCGGCCCGCCGGGCGATGCGCTTGCTGATCAGCCGCCGGGTGGGCGGGAACAGCAGGAACAGGCCCAGGACGTCGCTGAGGAAGCCGGGCACCAGGATCAGGAAGCCGGCCGCGGCGATGAGCACGCCGTCGGCGATCTCCTGGTGCGGCCGGCGGCGGTTGCGCAGCGCCTCGGAGAACGCGGCCATCGTCCGCGCGCCTTCCCGGCGCATCAGCACCGAGCCGACCACCCCGCCCAGGACGAGCAGCCCGAGGGTGGGCAGGAACCCCCACGCCCCGAAGGCCGCCACGAGGGCGGTGATCTCGACGGCCAGACCGATGAGCACTACGGCGAACACGCGCATACCCCCTCAACGAACGAACTGGCCAAAACACTCCCTGCCGAAATATTTACGGCGATCACGGCATCTGGCAGCATATCTTCACGCCACTACTCGGGTAGGGAGCATGGATGACTGCGCTACACGACGTCGTGCCCGCGCTGCACCGGCCTGACCTCCAGCCGTACACCTACGCTCGGCGGGAGCTCGTCGAGCCCGACTGGCGGCGGTTCCCGGGGTGGCGGGACGTGACCGACGCCCAGTGGCGAGACGCCCAGTGGCAGCGCGCCAACTGCGTGAAGAACGTCAAGCAGCTGCGCGCGCTCCTGGGCGACCTGCTCGCCGAGCGGTTCTACGAGGAGCTGGCGGCCGACCAGTCGGACCTGGCCACCATGTCGATGCTGGTGCCGCCGCAGATGGTCAACACCATGGCACCGGACGCCGCGCCGGCCGACTTCACCGACGCGTTCTTCGCCGACCCGATCCGGCGCTACATGATCCCGGTCCGCTCCGACCGCGACCCGGAGTGGCCCAACCACCCGCACTCCGCGCGGGACTCGCTGCACGAGGCCGAGATGTGGGTGGTCGAGGGCCTGACCCACCGCTACCCCACCAAGGTGCTCGCCGAACTGGTGTCGACCTGCCCCCAGTACTGCGGCCACTGCACCCGGATGGACCTGGTCGGCAACTCCACCCCGCAGGTGCAGAAGCACAAACTGCTGCTCAAGCCGGTGGACCGGCAGGAGCAGATGATCGACTACCTCAAGCGCACACCGGGCGTGCGGGACGTGGTCGTCTCCGGCGGCGACGTGGCCAACGTGCCGTGGCCGCAGCTGGAGTCGTTCCTGATGCGGCTGCTCGACATCGACACCGTGCGGGACGTGCGGCTGGCCACCAAGGCGCTGGCCGGGCTGCCCCAGCACTGGCTTCAGCCCAAGGTGGTCGAGGGTCTGGAGCGGGTCGCCCGCACCGCCGCCCGGCGCGGCGTCAACCTGGCCATCCACACCCACGTCAACCACGCGCAGTCGGTGACCCCGTTGGTCGCCGAGGCGGCGCGGACCGCGCTGGAGGTCGGCGTCCGGGACGTGCGCAACCAGGGCGTGCTGATGAAGGGCGTCAACGCCACCGCGGACGACCTGCTGGACCTGTGCTTCGCGTTGCAGGGCGAGGCGAACATCCTCCCGTACTACTTCTACATGTGCGACATGATCCCCAACGCCGAGCACTGGCGGGTCGCGGTGTGGGAGGCGCAGGAGCTCCAGCACGCGATCATGGGCTACCTGCCGGGCTACGCGACGCCGCGGATCGTGTGCGACGTGCCGTACGTCGGCAAGCGGTGGGTGCACCAGCTCGCCGACTACGACCGCGAGCGCGGCATCTCGTACTGGACCAAGAACTACCGGACCGGGATCGAGCTGGAGGACGCCGACGCGCTGGACCGGCGCTACCCCTACTACGACCCGATCGCCACGCTCGGCGAAGCGGGCCGCCGCTGGTGGGCCGCCCAGGAGTAGACCCAGGAGTAGGCCCAGGGTCACCCGGTCGCCGACGGCCCGGGAGCACTCTGCTGCCCGGGTCGGGGCGTGGGCGTGTCGGTCGGTGGAGTCGTTCTGCCGGCTTTGCGCAGCATGACCAGCGCGAGCGCCGCGCACAGCAGCGTCACGCCGCACGCCGTCCAGACCGCCGCCGACCACGAGATGCCCAGCAGCGCCGGACCGGCCAGCGCGCCCGCGAAGGACGCCGCCGCCTCCCCCATGAACAGCGCCGCGCCGACCCGGCCGAGGATCGCGTTCGGCGTGGCCCGTTGCAGGACGGTCTGCGTCCCGACCAGGGTCGTCGACCCGGCCAGCCCGACCACGACCGCCGCCGCGACGGCGTAGGGCACCGAGGTGGCGGAGAACAGCAGGCCGAACCCGGCCGCCGTCACCGCGAGCGCGCCGGCGAGCAGGTGCGCCGGGTGCAGGCGGTCGGTGAGCAGCCGGGTCGCCGGCGCGCCGAGCAGGAAGCCCACGCCCAGCCCGGACAGCACCACGCCGGTCTCGCCGGTACCGCCGAGCACCTGCACGCCGAACGGCACGACCAGGCTGCTCAACGTCGCGTTCGCGCCCAGGAACACCGTGTTGACCAGCAACAACGCCCGGGGGATCGGGGTGCGGCGGAGGAACGCCCAGCCCTCCCGCAGATCCGCCAGGCCGCCGCCGGACCGGCCGGGCGCGCCCCGGCGGGAGGTGGCGACGATCGCGGCGGCCGAGACCAGGTAGCTGACCACGTCCAGCCACACCAGCGGGGCGAACCCGGCCAGCGCCAGCAGCACCCCGCCCAGCGGCGCGCCGACCAGCCGGACCGTGCCGTCGGTGGCCGCGTTCACGGCGTTCGCGCCGGCCAGCAGCGTGCCGGTGCCGACGACGGCCGGGGTGTGCGCCTGGGCGGCGGGCCGGAACGCCACCGAACCGACGCTCTCCACCACCAGCGCCAGGTACACCAGCCAGACCTCGCCCGGCCCGTCCGCGAACAGCAGCGCCGCGATCGCCACCGCGCGCAGCAGGTCGGCGCAGACCATCACCCGGCGGCGGTCCCACCGGTCGACCACCACCCCGGCGACCGGGCCGAGCACCAGCGGCGCGAGGAACTCGGCGGCCAGCGTGAGGCCGGCCGCCACCACCGACCCGGTCAGCTCCAGCACGTGCGCCGGGACGGCCACCACCAGCAGCCACGTGCCGAGCTGACTGGCCGCGCGGCCGAACCAGAGCAGCCGGAAGTCCTTGACCCGTAACGCGTCCAGCACGCCAGACCCCCCGGTCCGTCCGAGGTTCGCGATGCTCCCGGCGTAGGCCGGCCGGTGTCAACCGACCCGGTCGTGCAGCCGGCCGGTGAGCACGATCCAGCCGGCCGCCAGCGCGAGCGGCACGGTCATCACCACCGTGGTCGTGGTGGCGTCCAGGTGCTCCCCCAGCACCGCGCCGGTGAGCAGCGCCAGCACCATGTTGTTGCCCGCGTGCGCCAGGCTCGCCGGCCACACCGTGCCGCTGCTGATCCGCAGCCACCCCAGGATCACCTCCTGGCACAGGAACGACACCGTCCACACCGCCAGGCCCACCACGACGTTGCCGAACTCGATGTACCCGAAGAACGCCAGCGGGTAGTGCCACACCGCCCAGATCAGGCCGGTGGCCAGGGTCGCGGCCACCGGGCGGTCCGGCACCAGGCGCAGCCGCAGGTAGCTGGTCCAGCCGAACTCCTCGCCCCAGTAGACCGGCGTCAGCAGCGGGACGATGAGCACCAGCACGCCGACGAACGCCCACTCGCCGGCGGTCGGCCACGCCGGTTGCCACAGCCCGCACGCCGCCGCCGTCGCCAGCATCACGACCACCAGCGCGAACGGGCCCAGCCACGCCGCCAGGTAGTGCCGCCACGCCTGCCTCAGCCGCAGCGCCAGGCCCGCGTCGGCGAACCCCTCGCGGGTGACCCAGCGGCGCACCACGAACGCCGCGAGCGCCGGCGCGAACCCGAAGGGCAGCTGCACCAACGGGTTGGTCAGGGAGAAGCCCAACAGCCACGCGCCGGCCATGCCGGCCCACGCGAAGCCGAAGGAGATCAGCAAGAACGCCGGGACACCTCGGGTCCCGGCCTGGGTGATCGTCATGCCACCACAAGATCAGCGGGGACCGGGGCGTGGCACTACGCGTGGCGGGTGTCTTGAGGTGGGGGTAGGTCCACCTCCAAGACTCCACGCAGGCCGGCGGACAACGGCCGTGCCGTTGCCTACCGTTGCCCGGGTGAGCGACAAGAACCTGGGGAATGCCTTGCGGCACCGCCGCTTCCTGCTCGGGCGGTGGCCGTGGCGGGCGTTCGCGTACGTGCTGGGCACACCGCTGCTGGTGATCGTCGCGGCCGTGCCGGTCGGGGCGCTCAGCGCGCCGGTGATGGCCACGTTCTCGCCCGGCATGTCGGGCAGCTCCCGTGCGGCGCTGTTCGTCGTGGGACTGGTGGTGCTGTTCCTGGGCCTGCCGTGGGTGGCCCGGCCGCTGGCGCGGGTCGAGCGGCGGCGGCTGCGGCTGGTCGACCCGGACACCCGCGACCGCCCGTCGCCGCGCGGCTACCGGGACCCGGCCACCTGGCTGGAGGTCGGCTACACCGCCCTGCTGGTCACCGTCGGCACCGTGGTCTACGGGGGCGCGTTCCTGCTCGCGGGCCTGCCGCTGGTGTTCCTGTCCGCGCCGCTGGTGCTGGAGATGACCAACGGGCCGATCGCGCTGGGGTTCACGCCGATCGTGACCGTGGAGGACGCGCTCGGGTACGCGGCGATCGGGCTGGTGCTGCTGCCGTTCGTGCCTTACGCCGCCGGGCTGCTCGCCGCGGGGCACGCGGCCGTCGCGCGATCGCTGCTGCTCGGCGACCTGGAACTGGTCGAGGTGACCCGGTCGCGGGCGAGGCTGGTCGACTCGTTCGACGCCGAGCGCCGGCGGATCGAGCGGGACCTGCACGACGGGGCGCAGGAGAAGCTGGTCAGCCTCACCCTGCGGCTGGGGATGGCGCGGCTGGACGTGCCCGAGGACTCCCCCGCCCACCGCAACGTGGTCGCCGCCCACGAGCAGGCCAAGCAGTTGATGGCCGACCTGCGCGAGCTGGTGCGCGGCATCCACCCGAAGGTGCTCGCCGACCGGGGCCTGGTGGCCGCGCTGGAGGACCTCGCGGGCCGCAGCCCCGTCCCGGTCGCGGTCACCGCCGACGTGCGCCGGCTGCCCTCGCACCTGGAGTCGACCGCGTACTTCGTGGTCGCCGAGGCGCTGACCAACGTGGCCCGGCACAGCGGCGCGGACTCGGCGACGGTCACCGCGGCCGAGCGGGACGGCTCGCTGGTGGTCGAGGTGGCCGACGACGGCCGCGGCGGGGCGGTGCCGGGCGGCGGCTTGGCCGGGCTGGCCGACCGGGTCGCGGTGGTGGACGGCAGGATGGCGCTGTCGAGCCCGGTCGGCGGACCGACCCTGCTGCGCGTGGAGCTGCCTTGTCACCGATCCGAGTAGTGCTCGCCGAGGACGGGGTCCTGCTGCGCGAAGGGCTGGCGGGCCTGCTCGACCGGTTCGGCCTGCCGGTCGTGGCGGCGGTGGGCGACGCCGAGGCGTTGGTGGCGGCGGTGCGGCGCGAGCGACCGGACCTCGTGGTGACCGACATCCGGATGCCGCCGGGGTTCGGCGACGAAGGGCTGCGCGCGGCGGTCGCGCTGCGCCGGGAGCGCCCGGGGCTGCCGGTCGTCGCGCTGAGCCAGTACGTCGAGCGCGGGTACGCCGTCGAGCTGATCGACACCCCCGGCGGGGTCGGCTACCTGCTCAAGGACCGGGTGGCCGACGTCGAGGAGTTCGTCGGCGTGCTGCGCCGGGTCGCCGCCGGCGCGACCGTGGTCGACCCCGACGTGGTGCGGCAGCTGCTCGCCCGCAGCCCGCTGACCCGGCTGTCCCCGCGCGAGCGGGAGGTGCTGGCGCTGATCGCCGAGGGCAGCTCCAACGCCGCGATCGCGCGCCGGCTCGTGGTCAGCGACGGGGCGGTGGTCAAGCACGTCGGCAACATCCTGGCCAAGCTCGACCTGCCGCCCGACGACGACACCAACCGGCGCGTCCTGGCGGTGCTGGCCCACCTGCGCGGCTGAGCGGCCGTCAGCCCAACACCCCGGCGGGCAACGTCGAGCGCAGCCGCAGCACCGCCGGCACGGTCGCCGCGCACGCCACCGCCAGGACCGACCACAGCACGGCGTTGCCCGCGCTGAGCAGACCGGCCATCAGCACCGGCGCGGCGACCTGCGCGACACCCCACGACAACTGGAACAGCCCGCTCGCCCGGCCCGCCAGGTGCGGTGGGGCCGCTGCGGCGGCCGCGGCCGTGGCGGTCGGTGCGAAGACCGCCTCCGCCACCGACACCAGGACGCTGAACCCGAGGATGACGACCACCGCCGCCGGGGCCGGCAGCGCGGTCAGCGGGGCCAGCGCGGCGAACGACACCGCGAACAGCACCCCGCCGAACACCAACGCCCTAGCGCGGCTCCACCGGGCGACGAACGCCGTGATCGGCCGTTGCCCCACCACGATCACCACCGTGCCGACCACGACCGCGGCTCCCGGGATCCACTGTGGACCGTGCAGCACGTCGAACACGACCAGCGGCAGCACCGTGAACTTGGCGACGCTCGCCAGCGCGAACAGCACGTGCGTCGCGCAGAACGCCACGTACGGGCGCTCCCGCGCCAACTCCCGCCACCCCGCCTTCACCGGCACGGTCGAACTCGGTGGCCCGATGACGTTCGGCAACCCGAGCAGCAGCAGGGCCGCGACGGCGAAGCTGGCGGCGTTCGCCCACGCCAGCACGTCGTACAGGGCGGCACCCGCGACGCCGGGCAGCACCGCCGCGCAGGCCGCGCCGATCCCCGCTCCGGCGAACCGCGCGACGGTCTGCGTGCCCAGCACCTTCTCCACGTCACGGCCGTTGGTCAGGGCGGTCACCATCGGGGCGTTGGCGGTCCAGAACAGCCGGTCGCCGACGCTGACGGCGGCCGCGAGCACGACCACCTGCCACCCGCCGGACACGAAGGGGTAGCACAGGAAGCAGCCGAACCGGAGCACGTTGCCCGCCACCAGCACCCGCGCGAACCCCAGCCGGTCGGCCGCCGCGCCGACGAACGGCACCGACGCCAACCCGGCGAACCCGCCCGCCGTGAGCGCCGCGCCCGCCTCGACCAGCCCCAGGCCGCGCCCGTGCACGAGGAACAGCAGGGCGAAGGGCACCCACAGCCCGCTGCCGACGGCGTCGATCACCGTCGAGGCGACGAACCTCCGCCGCGCCCCACGCGCGATCACGTCCTCCGGAGCGGCAAAGGACATGGCGAGGGGAAGCCCTTCCGATCGGCCGGTGACCGGGCCGGCGCGCCCGGACGGGAGGACCGCTGAATGATCCGGGGCTCGCGTGGGCGCGCACAACCGCATTTCCGTTCCGCCGGTCAGGCGGTCGCGCCGGTCACCGGGCCGGTGGGCCGGTGGGAAGGACGTGCTGGAGTACTGGATCCCGGCCGAGGACCTGGATGAGTTCGACGCCCACATCGTCGGGCCGATCGTGTGCGAGGCCGAGTACACCGGCTGAGCCTCGGTCCGCCCGGTGTGGGCGGACCAGCGCGTCGGCTACGCGTCGCGGCCGGACAGCAGGCCGTTGAGGCGGCCGTAGTCGATCTCGCCGCCGACCGTGTAGGTGCCCTCGGTGAGCAGCTCGACGGCCGAGCGGTGCGCCGCGGAGTACGCGGCCGCGGCGAGGCCCTGGCCGACGCTGACCCGGGCCACGCCCAGCGACGCCAGCTCCGCGACGGTCGGCGACCCCCCGCCCGCCAGGACGTTGAGCGGCGCGTCGAGGTTCTTGGCCAGCTCCGCGATCGTCTCCGGGTCGGCGACACCCGGCACGAACACGCCGTTCGCGCCCGCCGCCAGGTACGCCTCCGCGCGGCGCAGGGTGTCCGCGACCGACGCGTCGCCGAAGAAGTACACGTCGACGCGGGCGTTGACGAACAGGTCGACGCCCGCGTCCCGCGCGGCCCGGCGGATCGTCGCGATCCGCTCCGCGTGGACCTCGGCGTCCAGCAGGCGGGCGTCCGCGCTGTCCTCGATGTTGATCCCGACCACACCGGTCGCCAGTACCCGCGCGACGGTCTCCGCCAGGTCCTCGCCGTAGCCGCCCTCGATGTCGGCGGTGACCGGGACGTCGACCGCGGCGGTGATCCGGGACAGCGCGGCCAGCGCGGTGGCCCGGTCCAGCCGGCCGCCGTCCGGCTTGCCCAGGCTCCACGAGAGGCCGGCGCTGGTGGTGGCGACCGCGCGGGCCCCCGCGTCCTCGACCAGCCGCGCCGACGCGGCGTCCCACGCGTTCGGCAGGACCAGGACGGGGCCGGTGTGCAGCGCGTGGAAGGCCGTGGCGTTGTCCTGCTGGGACATCAGATTCGCTCCGGTGGTGGTTCGGGGTGTGGCTGTCGCGCACCAGCCTGGCGGATCCGGCGGCGGGCCGTCTGGCCGGATTCGGACATCACCGTCGGCGGTGTCGGTGATCCGGCCGGCGGCGGACCGGGCGATCGGCTAGACCTGGGTGGTGACAACGTATTCGGCGGTGGTGACGACCGGGATCTACTGCCGGCCCGGCTGCGGCGCGGCACCGAGGGCGGAGAACGTCCGCACGTTCGCGCTGCCGGCGGCGGCCGAGGCGGCGGGCTTCCGGGCGTGCCTGCGCTGCCGGCCCTACCGGGTGGCCGGTCCGATCGCGGCGGACGCGCCCGCGCTGGTCTGCCGGGCGGTGCAGCAGATCATCGCCGGCGCGCTGGACACCGGGTCGGAGGCGGAGCTGGCGGGCCGGCTGGCGTTGTCGGCCCGGCACCTGCGGCGGTTGTTCCACGACCACCTCGGGACGACCCCGGACCAGTTCGCCCGGTCGCGGCGCGCGCACTTCGCCCGGCGGCTGCTGGACGACTCGGACCTGACCGTCACCGACATCGCGTTCTCGTCCGGGTTCGGCAGCCTGCGCCAGTTCAACCGGACGATGGCCGAGGTGTTCCGGGCGTCGCCGTCGCAACTGCGGCACCGGCGGCGCAAGACCGACCGGCTCGCGGCGGACGGCGGGCTGACCGTGCGGCTGCCGTTCCCGGCCCCCTACGACTGGGACGCCATGGCGGCGTTGCTGGCCGCGCGCGCCGTGCCAGGGGTGGAGTCCGTGCGGGACGGCGTGTACCGGCGGACGGTCGTCCTCGACGGCGATCCGGGGGTGCTGGAGGTGCGGGCGGGCGGTGAGGACCATTTGTTGCTGCGGGCGCACCTGCCGTACTGGGAGGGCGTGATCCACGTCGTGGAGCGGGTCTCGCGGATGGTCGGGGCCGACACCGACGTGGCACCGGCGGTCGAGGCGCTGTCCGCCGACCCGGTGCTCGGGCCGCTGGTGGCGGCCCGCCCCGGAGTGCGGGTGCCGGGCGCGTGGGGGCCGTTCGAACTGGCGGTCGCGATGGTCGCGCCGGACGCCGTGGGCCGGATCGTGCGGCGGTACGGGCAGCCGGTGGCCGGACTCGGGTACGGGCTGACCCACCTGTTCCGGGCCGCCGAAGTGCTCGCCGGCGGCGATGCGCTCTCTGACGGCGACGTGCCCGCCGTGGTGCGGGAGCTGGCCGGGCGGGTGGAGTCGGGTGAACTGCTGCTCGACGGGCAGGACGACCTGTCCACCGTGCCTGGCGTGACCCCCGACCAGGCGGCGTGGATCGCGCTGCGGCTGGGCGACCGCGACGCGCTGCCCGCCGGCGCCCTGCGCCGAGCCGGTCCCCGCGTGGACGCGCGCTCGGCGCAGGACTGGCGACCGTGGCGGGCACTCGCCGCCGTCCACCTGATCGCCGCCGGACAGCCCCAGCCGGTCCGGGCCGGACCCGCCGGTCGGGCTAGCGACCGAGGACGCGGGGGTCGGCGTGCAGGCGTTCGGCGAGCTTGACGGTGATGAACTCGTTGTCGTCCGCCTTCCCCGCGACCCGGCTGGCGGAGAACGGGAAGTTGTTGTCGTTCAGCACGGCCAACGTCTGGTCGTCGAGCACCAGCACGCTCTCGACGGTCGGGAACGGGAAGCGGAACGGGCTGCCGAAACCGGCCAGGTGGCGCGGGTTGGCCAGGTTGAGCAGGTCGGCGACGAGCGTCTTGTCGAGCTTGCCGTCGCGGTCCCGGTCGCGCTTGTCGGCCAGGTAGACCTTCTTCACCTTCGCGTCGACGCCCGCGTTCGCGTCCCGCTCGATCACCAGCAGGCGGTTGCGGTCCACCGCGACGGCCTCGCCGATGGCGTGCTCGGTCGAGTCCATCGCGTACGCCCACCGGGTGTCGGTGAACCGGCCCGCGGCCAGGTCGAACTCGTACAGGCGCAGCGTGCCCGGCTCGTCACCGGCGACCGTGCCCTCCAGCAGGGCGTTGAGGGTGCGGCGGTCGGGCGAGAGCGCGAGACCCTCGAAACCCTTGCTACCGCCGATGTTCGGGGCGCCCGCCGGGTTGCCGGGCGCGAACACGCCGGGCGTCGGCACCGGCGGCGAGAGCAACCGGCCGGCGCGGTCGAAGTGCAGCAGGTACGGGCCGAACTCGTCGCCGGTCCAGAACGAGCCGTCGGCGAGCCGGACCATCGACTCCACGTCGAAGTCCGCGCCGGTGAGCACCCGGTCGAGGCGGGTCAGCGGGAACGGGACGTGGCCGTTCGGGTCGGTGAGGGTGACGCCGCCGACCACGTCGACCCGGCCGGTGCCGAAGTCCGGCCTGATGCGGTGCACCCGCAGGGCGAAGTCGGCGCTGTTGGCCTTGCTGCCGTAGCCGTTGTCCGACAGCACGTCGTAGCTGCCGTCGCCGTTGCGCAGCACGGCGCTGAAGCCCTGCACGGGCTGGTCGGCGAACGGCGGCGTGATCCCGTTGACCGGGGCGGTGCCCAACGCGGCACCGGACGGTTCACTGGCGGGCAGGTAGGTTTCGGCGGGCAGGGACGCGAAGCGGGTCAGCGTCGCCGGCCCGAAATCGCCCCGGCGGTCGGTCGGCGAGGCTTCGCCGGGCACCGCCACCGCGACCAGTGCGAGCACGGACAGTCCGACGACGAGAGGTCTCCTCATGGGTGTTCCGATCTCCCCGTGGCGCGGCCCTGCGGCACGCGCGGCGGGACGGAACGCTAGGCGGGCGAGGTGAACGCGGAGTGGACGCGGCCCGCGCGCGCCCGAACGAAGGCCACGCCCGGTATCCCGGTTGACCGGCACCGGACACTGGGCGTTGTGCGAGGTGGCGGACCGGTCCGGCACCTCGCGACGCCACCGCCGGCGCTGCGCCGGTGGTCGTCGTCGGGCCAGGGGGAGTCTTGTCAGGGGGAGTCTTGTCAGGGGAAGCCTTGTCGGAGAACGTCACCTTCACCAACGCCGGGGTGGTGCTGGCCGGTTCGCTAAGCCTGCCCGAGGGCGGCGCGCCGGTGCCGGGCGTGGTCATGGTCGGCGGGTCGGGGCCGTCCGACCGGGACAACGACACGCACTTCCCGCCCATCCGACGCCACCTGGTCGACGCCGGGATCGCCGTGCTGTCCTACGACAAGCGCGGCGTCGGCGGGTCGTCCGGCGACTGGCTCGACGCGACGATCGACGACCTGGCCTCCGACGCGGCCGCCGCGCTGGACTTCCTGCGCGCGCGGCCGGAAGTGCGCGGCGAGGCCGCCGGGCTGTTCGGGCACAGCGAAGGCGGCTGGGTCGTCCTGCGCGCCACCGCGCTGCGCGACGACGTGCCGTGGGTGGTCACCAACGGCGGACCCGGCACGACACCGGCCGTCCAGGACCGCTACGACCTGGCCAACGCCCTGCGGCGGACCGAGGGGATCACCGACGACGAGGTGGACGCCGCGCTGGCCGGCTACGACCGGGTCGTCGAGGCCGGGCGACGTGACGCCGACTTCGCCGAGGCGGCCCGGATCGCCCAGTCCCCGCCCACGGCGTTCTCCGAGCACGCCGCCGAGGTGGACGAGCGCCTCTGGCGGTTCCTCAAGCGCAAGCAGGACCACGACCCGATCCCGGACGCGCTGCTGCTGCGCTGCCCGCACCTGGTGATCTTCGGAGCGGCCGACCACGTGGTCCCGGTCGCCGACAGCGTCCACCTGTTCACCACCGCCGCCTGCGACCCCCGGCGCGACCCCCGGGCGACGCTGACCGTCGAGGTGTTCCCCGGTGCCGACCACCGCGTCCAGACCGACGGCGGCACCCGCCTGGCCCCCGGCTACCTCGGTGCCCTGACCCGCTGGATCACCGCTCGTACCGACGAGCAGGCCGCTTGAACCCGTGAGCTGCCGCGTCACTCGCCCTGGTCGCGCAGGTAGCGGGTGTGGTCGGCCTGCTGGTTCACGTCGCCCGCGTAGAACCGCTCGGCCAGCTGGTGGGCCTGCCGCTCCAGCAGGCCGAGCTGGGTGACCAGCTCCTCCCCCGCGCTCGGCTCGCCGCCGGTCCGCCGCTTCACCGCGAACCACCACGGCAGGTTCAGGTAGGTCTGCACCGACAGCGGCAGGTCGGTGCGCGCCAACCGCACCAGCGTGTGCCGCAGGTCCGGGTTGGCGGCCAGCCGCGCGGGCCGGGACAGCATGTCGCCCAGCACGTCGGCGATCCGGCGCACCGCGTCCACGGTGGACTCGGGCATCCGGGACGCCTGCCCGGCCACCTCACCCACCAGGGTGGCCAGCCCCTCCCGGACCTGCCCGGCCTCGGTCGCCGCGTCGACCGGCACCAGCCGGACCTTCTCCGGCGGCGCGACCAGCGCGCCCGCCGCGTACAGGGCGGCCACGACCAGCGGCCACCACGGGCCGACCACGCCGGTCAGGTGCAGGACGACGCCGACCAGCCCGCCGACGCAGCCGACGAGGTTCTTGGTCGAGCCCAGGTAGCGCGTCATTGGTACCCGCGGATCTCCTGGAACACCTCGGACAGCTCGGCCTTGCGGGCGTCGAAGACCTTGCCGCCGGTCATCGTCGCCACCTGCGACAGCTCGTCGCTGCTGCCCTCGCCGAACAGCACGGTGAACACCGGCACCGACCGCACCGCATCCGGCACGTCGGGGAAGTTCCGCCGGAACGCGGCGAAGTCCGAGCCGTTGGCGTTCTCGCCGTCGGTCATCAGCACGATCGAGTTGAACCGGTCCGGGTCGGCCGCGACCACCGGCTCCAGCACCTGGTAGGCCCGCGACAGGCTGTCGTAGATCGCGGTGCCGCCGTTGGCGTCCAGCGACTGCGCGAAGTCCTTGATCTCGGCGAGGGTGACCTCCGGGTGCTGCTCGGGCACGGTGAACACGCGCGGTGGCAGCGGCGCGGTGCTGAACGGCAGGATGGTCACCTCCTCCCGGTTGCGGAAGCCGCGGAACCGGCCGGTCAGCGTGCCGTCCGCGCCGGTCAGGCCGACCAGGGCGGAGCGCAGCGCGTCGATCCGGTCGCCTTCCATCGAGCCCGACGTGTCCACCACGTACAGCGTGCGCGAGGGCCGCCGGATCTTGTTGAAGTAGGCCGACAGCAGCGCTTCCACCGCGTCCTGGGTGGCCGGGAAGGGCAGCTCCACCAGGTCCTTGCGGGCGAACTGGCTGCCGAGTCCGACGCCCGGCACGACCGGGCGGCGCTGGGTGGTCTCCATGATCCGGCGCTGCGCGTCGGGCGTGCGCAGGTGGTCGGAGAGCTTCTGGTGGGCCTGCCGCGCGTCGTCGTTCGCGGCGGTCAGCAGGGTGAGCGGGTAGTCGGCGGTGATCACGCCGTCGCTCGGGTAGACCAGGGTGAGCGGCTCGGGGAGGTTCCCGGCGTTGTTCATCGACAGCAGCACCGACTCGTAGTTGATCAGGCCGTCGATCTTCTGTCCGGCGTCCTGGCCCGCCGCCCGGCGCTGGTAGGCCTCCGACAGCCAGCCCGACGAGCCCGCCGAGAGGGCTTGGGCGCTGAAGAACTCGGTCAGCTTCGGTGTCACCGCGGCGATCTGCGCCGCGTCCACCGCGTTGCCCGCGCCCGCGAGCGCCGACGCCACCCCGACCAGCGCGGAGAACCCGGAGTTCGACGCCGACGGGTCGGTCATGCCGTAGCTGAACGCCTTGCGCCCGGCCTCGGCGGCGATCTCGCCCCAGCCGACCTGCCGGTCGGCCCACCCCAGGCGCTGCGCGGCGGAGGTGGCCAGGCCCAGCACGACCGGCGAGTTCATGATCTTGACCTGGTTGCCCAGCCGCTTGGCGGCGTCCGGGATGCCCGACAGGTACCGGTTGGAGGAGAACCACACCGCGTCGTACTTGCCGTCCACCGAGCCGTTCGCGAGCTGCTCCGCGCCCTCCAGCGTGCCCGCGAAGCTGAACTTCACCGTCACCCCGGTCGCCTTGGCGGCCTCCTCCAGCACCGGCTGGAGGTCGGCCAGCTCGCTGCCCGCGAGCACCCGCAGCACGCCCGGCTCGGGCGGACCGGCCGGCTGCGCCGGGTCCGCGTCGTCGGAGCACCCGGCCAGCAGCAGCGCCGCCAGCCCGAGCGCGAGAGCTTTTCTCATCGGTCCCCCTCGGCGGTGGTCGCGTCGTGCGACCGGCGCAGGTGTTCTTCGGCGCGGCGGATCTCGCCGGACAGCGACTCGACGGTGGCCGACATGGTGCGCACGGCGTCGGCCCGGAAGCCGTCGACGGCGTCGATCGCGGCGTAGATCCGCTCGAACGACGCCCGGATCGTCACCACGGCCACCGCCGGGTCCGCGCTCGCCCGGCGGATCTCGGCGCTCTGCAGGTCGAGCAGCTCGGAGTTGGCCCGGATCAGGCCGTCGGTGGTGGCCTGGAGCGCGGCGACCTCGTCCAGCACGTCGCGCTGGCTGGCCAGCGCGCCGCTGACCAGCAGCGCGACCCGCAGCGCGGCGACCGTCGTGGACACCGCCCGTTCCACGCCCCGGATCAGCTCGTCGTTGTTGCGGCGCACCAGGTCCAGCGCCAGGTAGCCCTGCGCGCTGACGGCGAGCTGGGTCAGCAGGTCCTGGTGGCGCTGCCGGATCGGGTACTGCGCGTCGGCGCGCAACGCCCGCGCCCGCAGCGGGTCGGTCAGGTCGAACACGCCTGCCTGGCGGTCCACCGCGCCGTCGACGGCTTCGGCGAACGCGGCGGCCTCGGTGAGCCGGCCCATCGTGCGCCACAGCCGCTCCCGCTCGCCCTTGATGGCGGCGTTGTCCCGGCGCAGCACGTCTTGGCGCTGCCGCAGGTCCACGACGAGCGCGTTCACCGGCTCGTTCGCGGCGCGGTAGCGGTCGAGGGCCTTCTTGGCGGCGTTGGCGGCCGGGAACATCCCGAGCAGCTTGCGGCCGGTGAGCGGCAGCTTGGCCGGGTCGAGCTCGGCGACCGTGCGGCGCAGCCCGGACAGGCTGGTGGTCACGTGCTCCTGCGGCGAGGCGGTGTCGCGCAGCGCCCGCACCGAGCGGTCCAGCATCGCGCCGGCCACGCCGGCCGCCGCCCGCATGTCGGCCTCGCCGACCGCGAGCAGCTCGTCGAGCGCCTCGGTGAACTCCGGCGACCGCACGTCGAGGCGCTGCAACCGGGTCGCGAACTCGTCGGCGCGGCGCGCGATGTCGTCACGGGCGGCCTGGTCGAGGGCGATCAGGCCCGCCGCGCGCTCGACCGGGATCGCCGCCACCGGCTCCGGCGGGGTCAGGGTGAACTCGTCCATCAGTAGCGCTTCTTCACCTCGTCGAGCAGCCGTTCCAAGGTCTCGAACGACGGCGGCTCGACGGTGTCCACCAGATCGGCCGGGGCCGACGCCCCGGCCTGCGCCACGGCCTCGGCGAACAGCTTCGGGTCGGTGGTGCGGAAGCCGTGCGACGCGGCCAGCCGGCCCAGTCCGGGGTCGGTGGACAGCAACTGCCCGACGCGGTCGCCGTTGCCCGACAACGGGACCAGCGTGTGCTTGGAGTAGACGGTCGGCGCGGGGTAGAGCATCCGCATGTCCGGCCGGATCGAGCCGTCACCGCGCACCTGGCGGCCCAGGAACTGCGACTCGTAGATCAGGGCCAGCGGGGTCTTGCCCATGCCGGCGGACAGGTAGTCCTCGAACGGGCCTTCGGTGCTGTTCTGCGTGTACCCCTGGTCCAGGAACAGCCTGGCCACGTCCGGCAGCACCTTGGCCTCCTGCTCGGGGCTGCTCACCACGGCGTTGCCGTTGGCCACGAACGACGCGATCGCCAGGTACATCGCGGCGGAGTTCGACTCGCGCGGGTCGGTCGTGGTGACCAGGACGTTCTTGCGGGCCGGGTAGGCGGTGTTGCCGGGCAGCTGGTCCCAGCGGGTGCCGGCCTTGGCCAGCTCCAGGTACCGGGGGACGTCGAGGACCTGGTAGTCGCCCGCGCCCTTGCGCACCACGCCGGCGGCGGTGAGCAGCCCGACGATCGGCTCGAACGTGGCGACGGCCATCGGCGACTGGAACGGCGTGTGGACCGCGGTCACCTTGCGGTCGCGCTGGATCTTCTGCGCGGCGGGCGAGGAGGACGGGAACGCGAACTCGTACTTGCCCAGGTCGACGGTGGTGGCGAGCTGGCGGGACCCGGCGGTGTCGACCTCGATCCTCAGGCCGTGCCGGGCGAACGCGTCGACCACCCGCTGATCGGTGAAGAACGCCTGCTTCTCCGACCCGATCACGCCCCGGACGGTGGTCAGGTCGCCGGCGGTCGCGCCGTCGTCCTCCCGGCCCCACACGATCACGGCCACGACGGCGAGAACCAACACCACCGCCAAGCCGACGGACACCTGGCGCTTCACGACGTTCACCTGCCCCCTCGTCCCCCATCCGGGTGTGATCATCCACTTCGCTCCGGTCGTTTGACGCGCCATCGGGACAGCACACCGTGAACGCTCGATGAACAACAGACGTCGATTCACTCGGCGGTGCCGATTCGGTCGCACACCGTGACTCCGATTGGCGGAACCGGTCGCCGCCCCTCCCCCGCCCCCGGCTCCCCGGCAGCGTCGACGCCGAGGAAGGGAGGCCCCGCGTCAGCCGACATGGACACCGACGCCGTGCAGCGGATCGTTCACGCCGGTCAAGGTCGAACCCGCCGACATCCGCCACGCCTGGCGCGACGACGCAGGCACGACCTTCGCCACGCGCGTCACCGAGAGTCCCAGCAGACCGAGGTCGCCCGGGTCAGTGCCTTGCAGCTACAGCGCTTCGCCGACGTCGTCGCCATGTACGGGCGCAAGCGGATCACCGACGCTGCCGGATCCGCGACCTGCCGGCGGAGGACGGGAACCCATTCTCCGCCCTGGCGGACCAGACCCAGGCCGTCCACGACTGGTACCACCTGGTCAAGACCGAGGGGCCGAGATCCGGCTCGACGCGTGATCCAACATCTACTACGGCTACGTCGGCACCCGGGCCGGCTTCGACTCGGCCACCCTGCACGCCGGGGCCGACCTCGCCGACGAGTGGTCGGTCCAACTGGGCATCGACCTGGCCCACCACCGCCGAGAACTACGACGACCTGGTCGCGACGGGCATCATCCGGCCGCTCTGACCCGGCCCGGCAGCGTGGGCGGCCGTCGGGTTACCCGCACGGGTGGCACCGGCGGCGGGCGTGGTTGGGGTGGACGTCGGTGGGTACTGACAAGACCATGAGCGACTCCCTTCGCGCGCTGGCCCTGGTGTGCAGCCTCAAGCCCTCGCCCGCCAAGTCCAGCAGCCAACTCCTCGCCCAGCAGGTCCTCGACGAACTGGCCACCCACGACGTGGCGGGCGAGATCGTGCGGGTGGTGGACCACGACGTCAAACCCAGCGTCGAGACGGACGCGGGCGACGGCGACGAGTGGCCCGACCTGCGTGAACGGGTGCTGAAGGCGGACATCCTGATCATCGCCACCCCGACCTGGATGGGCCACATGTCCAGCATCGCGCAGCGCGTCCTCGAACGGCTCGACGCCGAGCTGTCCGAACAGGACGAGCAGGGCCGCCCGCACCTGTTCGACAAGGTCGCGGTGGCCGCCGTGGTCGGCAACGAGGACGGAGCCCACAAGATCATCGCCGACCTGTTCCAAGCCCTCAACGACGTCGGCTACACCGTGCCGGCGCAGGGCGGCACCTACTGGAACGGCGAGGCGATGGGCTCGGTCGACTACCAGGACCTCGACTCGACCCCCGAAGCGGTCGCCTCCACCACCAAGACCCTGGCCTTCAACGCGGCCCACCTGGCCCGCCTGCTGCGCGCCAACCAGTACCCCGCCTCCTCCTGACCGGTCTCAGGTCTGCCTGGTGGCCGGTCGAACCGCGGATGACGGACCCGAGACGGCGGGTTGGGCCCCGATGTCTGGGCGGGTTCGTGCCCGCCCGGACCGCACCAATGCACTAGGCACGCTCACGACGGCGGTAGGTCCACCAAGCGCTGAGCAGCGACGCCGCGGTGATCACGGCACCCACGGCCACGACGTTCACCGCGGCCGTCGCCGAGCGCGGCCACGTCTCGTAGCCCAGGGTGACCGGCGCGAACAGCAGCCAGATGCCGACCGCCGCGGTCACCAGGCTCAGCCAGGCCAGGTAGCGCGGTGCGACCATCCGGACCAGGGCCAGGACCGCGACGGTGGCCCCCAGCACGATGTCGTGCCAGTAGCCGACGAACCCCCTGGCCTCCGGCGCGTAGTCCAGGGCGACGGGGGCGATGGCCAGCCACGCGCCCGCCACGAACACGACTCCGCTGCACAGGCTGTCGGCGGTGGGCGACTTCGGGTCGTCCAGCAGAGTCTTGCCTTGGGGGTGGGCGATCGGCTGGTGCCCGGCCGCGCTGATCGGTGTCGGGTCGGGCGCGTTGGCGTCCCGCTCCATCGGCAGGCCCCGCCCCGGTGTCAGATCCGTCATCACTCCTCCTCCGTGCGCAGGTCCCCCCGGGGTTTCCCGCCCGGTACGGCCCTGAACCGCACGCCGACGCCCGTCCGGCGGACACGCGCCGAGGCCGAGCCGTCGTGCCTGCCGGGTGCGTGCGCGCGGTGTGAAGCGCCGCCTCTCGGGGTAGCCGGGACCATGAGCGGCGTTCAAGACGAGTTGTTGCGCACGTTGGTCAAGGTGGCCAAAGCACTGCGCGACCAAGAGATCCCGTTCGCGTTGACGGGCGGATGCGCGGTCTACGCGAGAGGCGGTCCGGCGACCGAGCACGACGTCGACATCCTGGTGCGCGAAGAAGACGCCAAACCCGCGGTGAGCGCGTTGGTGGCGGCCGGGATGCGGGCCGCCGACGCGCCCGAGGACTGGCTGCTCAAGGTCTACGACGGCGATTCGTTGGTGGACCTGCTGTTCCGCCCCAACGAACTGGCCGTCACCGACGCCACGCTGGCCCGCGCGGAAGAACTCCCGGTCAGCTCCGCGACGCTGCCGGTGATGCCCGCGACCGACGTGATGATCAGCAAGCTCCTCGTGCTCGACGGGCACCGGTGCGACTTCAGCGAACTGCTGCCCTTCGCCCGTGCGCTGCGCGAGCAGATCGACTGGCCGCGCGTGATCGAGGCGACCGAGCACTCCCCTTACGCCGCGGCGTTCCTCGTGCTGACCGAACGACTCGACCTCAGGAGCACGCCATGACCGCCGAGCAGTACCTGTCCGCCCGACTCCGCCGGGCGTTGGCCGAAGACCCCCGGACCACGGAGCTGGGCGTGCGGGTGACCGTGCGCGGCGACAACGTGCTGCTGTCCGGTGACGTGGCCTGCGCCGAGCGGCGCGCGGAGCTGGAGGCGGTGATCCGCGAGGTGGCACCGGAGCTGACGGTGCTGGACGACGTCCGGGTGGTGCCGGCGGGCGAGCCCGAGGGCCGGGAGGAGCTGCGATGATCCGGGTCGGAGCGGTCGGGGACGTGCACCTCGGCGAGGATTCACGCGGTCTGCTGCGGCCGGCGCTGGAGAAGATCGGCGAGCACGCCGACGTGCTGCTGCTGGCGGGTGACCTGACCCGGCACGGCACGGTCGCCGAGGCGCGGGTGGTGGCCGACGAGTTCGGCGGGCTGCCGGTGCCCGTCGTCGCGGTGCTGGGCAACCACGACCACCACGACGACCACCCGGCCGAGCTCACCGAGGTGCTGCGGGACGCGGGGCTGGTGGTGCTGGAGGGCGAGACCGCGACCTTCGACGTCGACGGGCACACGGTGGGCGTCGCGGGCGTGAAGGGGTTCGGCGGCGGGTTCGCGGGCAAGTGCGGCAGCGCGTTCGGCGAACCGGAGATGAAGGCGTTCATCAACCACACCGCGGGGATCGCCGAACGCCTGGAGAGCGCGCTGGGCAGCCTCGACACCGACGTGAAGGTCGCGCTGACCCACTACTCCCCCGTGCCGGACACCCTGCGCGGCGAGCCGCCCGAGATCTACCCGTTCCTCGGGTCCTACCTGCTCGGCGAGGCGATCGACGCGACCGGCACCGACCTGGCCGTGCACGGTCACGCGCACTTCGGCGTCGAGCACGGCATGACCCCGGCCGGCGTGCGCGTGCGCAACGTCGCCCAGCCGATCATCCGCTCCGCGTACACCGTCTACTGCATCGAACCCGCGGCCGTCGCGAAAGTCTGACGGCGCGAGGGACTACGCGTCCGCGTCCGGCTTCTCCAGGACGCGGACCGTGGTCACCTCGACCAGCCCCGAGACGGTCATGACGGGCTCCAGCAGCGGTGTGGCGACCAGTTCGATGCGGTCGGCGTGGGCGAACAGGACGCTCAAGCCCGCGCTGTCGAGGTACTCCACCCCGGTCAGGTCGACCACCAGCCGGCCCGGGGTGTCGTCGAGGGCGGCGGTGAGGGCCGTGGTGTTGCTCATGTCGATCTCGCCCACGACCTTCAGGTACGCGGTCCCGTCCGGGCGGCGGCCGGGGGTGAGGATGAGCGGTGTCGTCATCGGGGGATCCTCAGGTGCATGTCGACGGTGGTGCCCGCCGGGCCGGGGGTGACGGTGACCTGCTCCATCATCGCCCGCATCACCGCGACGCCGCGACCGCGGTGCGCGTTGAGCTCCGGCTCGGGGGTCTTCCAGCGGCCGGCGTCGGCCACCTTCAGGTAGAGGTCGCCGACCAGCGCCTCCGCCCGCAGCCGGACGGCCTCGCCGGGCGCGCCCCGGTAGCCGTGCTCGATGGCGTTGGCGCACGCCTCGCCGGCGGCGACCAGGACGCTCTGCACGGTCTGCGGGGGCAGGCCGCACTTGGTCAGCCAGGAGCGCAGCGTCTGGCGGACCGGCGCGAGCTGCCCGGACTCGGCGGCGAAGGTCAGGTCGAGCGGCACCGGGTGGCGGTAGAGCAGCAGGGCGACGTCGTCGTCGTAGCCGCCGTCCGGTGCCAGCCGGGCCATCACCTGGCTCGCCAGGTCGTCCAGGGCGGCCTCGCGGCCCTGCTGGACGGCCTCGCCGGCCTCGTCGATGCCGACCGTCAGCGGCCGGCGGCGGCGCTCCACCAGGCCGTCGGTGTACATCAGCAGGGTCGCCCGGGGCGGCACCGTGCACTCGGCCTCCGGCCGCGGCGCCCCCGGCCGCACGGCCAGCGGGACCGACCGCCCCTGGTCGAGCAGGCCGGTGGCACCGTCCGGGTGGGCGAGGATGGCGGGCGGGTGGCCGGCGCTGGAGTAGGTCAGCAGCCCCGTCTCCGGGTTCAGCACGCCGCAGAACACCGTCGTGCACATCGCGCCGGGCAGGCTCGCCGCGAAGTGGTCCAGCGCCATCAGCGTGCGGGCCGGGCCGACCTCCTGCAACAGCAGCGCCCGGCAGGCGCTGCGCAGCTGACCCATGACGGCGGCGGCTTTCAGGCCCCGGCCGACGCAGTCGCCGACGACGATCCCGATCCGGCCCTCCGACAGCGCCACCGTGTCGTACCAGTCGCCGCCGATCTCCAGCGGACGGGCGGCGGGCTCGTACCGGACCGCGAAGCCCTCGGGCAGGCTGGACGGGCCGAGGATCGCGCGCTGCAGCGCCAGGGCGGTCTCGCGCTGCTGGTCGATCTGGTGGGCGCGGGTCAGCCCTTGGGCGAGGTGCCCGGACAGCAGGGACAGCAGCAGTTCGTCCTCGGCGCTGAACGGCCGGTCCTCGTCCAGGTCCAACCGCAGCACCATGGTGCCCTCGGGGTGCTCCAGGGTGATGCCGACGCCGGTCGCGCCGTCGGTGACCGGGCTCAGGCCGGGCCGCTCGCGCAGCGCGGTGAAGCCCTCCCGGCGGTGGTCGCTCAGGGCGTCCCAGGTCAGCTCGGGGTCGGTGGCGGTCAGCGCCGGCGCCCCCCGGTCGGTGAACACCACCGCCGCGACACCCCGGGCGCGCCACAGGTCCCGGAACTCCGCCAGGGCCCCGGCCACCGCCTCGGACAGGCTCGACGCCTCGGACAGCCGGATGCTCAACGCCGCCAGCGCGTTGTCGCGCTGGATCGCGTGGTGCTCGGCGGTGACGTCGCGGAAGGTGCCCACGACGACGGTCCGCCCGGTGTCGGGGTCCTCGGCGGGGTTGAACGTGACGCCGAGCCACAGCCGGCGACCGTCGCGGTGGTTCACCGGGATCGTGTAGCTGCCCGGCCGCCGGGCGCGCAGCCCGCTGAACGCCTCGGCGACCTGCCGGTGCCCCTCCGGGTCGGTCGCGGCGTCCGGCCACCACGGCTGCGCCGGGGCGTAGGGCAGGCCGTCCGGGCCGTAGCCCAGGATGTCGGCGAACGCCGAGTTGACCTCGATCACGGTGCCGTCCTCGTCGCAGACGAAGAACGCCTCCTGCAACGAGTCGATCAGCGCGGTGCGCCACCGCGCGTGGTGGTTGCGCAGCCGGGACAGCTCCACGTTCGCCCGGACCCTGGCCAGCAGCTCGGCCGCCGCGAACGGCTTGACCAGGTAGTCGTCGGCACCGGCCTGGAGGCCCTCGATCGACGCCTCCTGACCGGCGCGGGCGGACAGCAGCAGCACCGGCACCGCCGCCGTGCGCGGGTCGGCCCGCAGCGCCGCCACCAGGGCCAGGCCGTCCAGCCGGGGCATCATCACGTCGCTGACGACCAGGTCCGGCGGCCGGGTGCGGACCGCTTCGAGGGCTTCGACCCCGTCGGCGACGGTGCGGGCCGCGTAGCCGGCACCGGTCAGCAGGCGGGTCAGGTACTCCCGCATGTCGGCGTTGTCGTCGGCGACCAGCACCGTCGCGGGGGCCTTCGGGCCCTGCCCGGTCCCGCTCCCCGCGTGCGGCCACGCGACCTCGTCGATCACCTGGCCGGTGTCCTCCTCGGGCAGCCAGCGCAACGCCTCCCGCAGGTACGGGTCGGCCGTGGCGGACACGGCGGCGGGGGACGTGGCGGGTGCGACGGACCCGGCCGGCAGGTGGGCCGAGCCGAACCGCAGGCGGATGGTGAACCGGGTCCCCCGGCCCTGCTCGCTGTCGGCGACGATCGTGCCGCCGTGCAGGCCCACCAGCTCCTGCACCAGCGCCAGGCCGATGCCGCTGCCCTCGTTGGAGCGCGCACGGACGTTCTCGATGCGGTGGAAGCGCTCGAACAGCCGGGGCATCTCCTCGGCCGGCACGCCGATGCCGGTGTCCTCGACGGTCACCACGGCCTCGCCGCCCTCGGCGCGCACCGAGATCCCGACCGAGCCCGCGAAGGTGAACTTCAGCGCGTTGCTCAGCAGGTTGAGCACCACCTTCTCCCACATGCCCCGGTCGATGAGCACCGGCTCGGGCAGCGGCGGGCAGTCCACGACGTAGGTCAGCCCGGCCTTGTCGATCGCCGAGCGGAACACGCCGGCCAGTTCGGCGGTGGCGGCCGCCAGGTCGACCGGCTCGTAGCGCGCCTGCATCCGGCCGGCCTCGATGCGCGAGAAGTCCAGCAGGGTGTTGACCAGCTTGCCCAGCCGCAGGCCGTTGCGGCGGACCACCTCCAGCTCCTCGCTCGCCCGGACGTCGGTGTGCGCCAACCGGTCGCGCAGCTCCTCCACCGGACCCATGATCAGCGTCAGCGGGGTGCGGAACTCGTGGCTGATGTTGGAGAAGAACGCGGTCTTGGCCCGGTCCAGCTCGGCCAGCTCCTCCGCCCGCCGCTGCTGGGCCTGGTAGCTGCGGGCCGCGGCGATCCCGGCCGCCACGTGCCCGGCGACCAGCTCCACGAACCCGCGGTAGCCCTCGTCCAGGGGCCGGTAGCGGTTGAGCCCCACCACGACGAACCCGTGCGGCGCGGCACCTTGCTGCTGGAGCGGCGCGAGCAGCGCCTGGGTGGGCGGCTCGTCCCAGGCCCCGTTCGGCAGCCCGGCGAACACCGGGCCGTCCAGCGCCACCAGCGCGGACTCGCCGTGCGCCGGCGTGGCGATCGGCCACGGCCCGTCCCGGCCGTCGGCGGCCAGCGTCGCCGGGGCCGCCGGGTGGTCCGGGGCGATCCCGGTCGCGGCGGCCAGGGCGGCGGAGCCGTCGTCCTCGAACAGGTAGGTCAGGGTGAAGGGCAGGTCCCAGCCGTTGCGGTCCAACTGCCGGCCGGAGAACGCGAGGGTCTCCCGGTCGGTGCGCACCACGCTGGGGTCCGAGCCGAGGTCGCGCAGGGTCGCCATCCGCCGCTCGCCGATGACCCGGTCGGTGTCCTCGCTGACCACGCACAACATGCCCACCACGGCGCCGTCGTCGTCGCGCAGGGGGCTGTAGGAGAACGTGTGGTAGGTCTCCTCCGGGTAGCCGGAGCGCTCCAGGAACAGCAGCAGCGCCTCGTCCCAGGTCGCCTTGCCGCTGGTCAGCACGGTCTCGATGCGGGGACCGATGTCCTGCCAGATCTCCGCCCACACCTCCGTCGCGGGCCGGCCCAGCGCCCACGGGTACTTGCGGCCCAGGGTGTCGCGGCGGTACGCGGAGTTGCAGAAGAACGTCAGCTCCGGGCCCCACGCCAGCCACATCGGGAACCGCGACGACAGCAGGATGCTCACCGCCGTGCGCAGGCTCTGCGACCAGGTGCCCGGCGCGCCCAGCGGGGTCGCCGACCAGTCCACCGCGGCCAGGTCCCGGCCGACCTCGTCCTCCACCGCGAACACGTCCACCCCGCCGGCCGCCGGCGGTTCGTGCTCAGCGTCGCCGGACCGCACCACGGGGCACCCCTTCGTCCACACCGGGCCTGGCCAGGGGTCCACGCCCCGGCGCACGTGCCGCCGGGTCCCCGCCGTCGCGGCGGCCCGGTGACATGATCCTTAGAATAGGTGAGCGGTCCCGGACCCGCGCACGACGCTGCACGTGACACCGGGGCGTCGACCGGGCGCGGGAGGGGTTGGGGTCACAATGGCGGACGGGCGGCACCGCGGACCTCCTCCACCGCTCGACGGTCATCGGCCGGTCGCGGTGTACCACCCCCGGCACCCGGGAAACCCAGACCGCGGCACCGCCAGACCGGCACCAGCACCACCCATCGCACAGGAGACCCGGTGAACGATCCCGCCCTTTCCGTCGAACCCGACCGGTCCTGCGCAGGTCTCACCGTGCTGCGGGTGGGCGGCGAGCTCGACCTCGACACCACGCCCCAACTGCTCGAAGCCCTGGACGAGGTCCCGCTCGGCGCCGACGAGGGGCTCGTCGTGGAGCTGGCCCGCCTCGCGTACTGCGACTCCACCGGCATCACCGCGCTGATCACCGCCCACCAGCGCGCGCAGGCGGCCGGCGGCTCGTTCAGCCTGGCGGGCGTCACCCCCGACCTGATGCGGGTGTTCCACATCGTCGGGCTCGACCAGCTGTTCACCTTCCACCCCACCGTCGACGAGGCCGTCCAGTCCCGTCAGGCGTGACGCCGCCCCTGGCCGACGGGGTGCCGCCGGAGTCGTCCCGGGAGTACGGCCGGGACTGGCCGAGCGTCGCGCACACGATGGTCGGCTCAAGCGCTTGGACAACCTCCAGGAGTGCGTCGAGGCGGTGATCCGCGACGGCGTGCCCGGCGACCTGGTGGAGACCGGGGTGTGGCGCGGCGGCGCGTCGATCTTCATGCGCGCGGTGCGCCGAGGCGGTGCACGCCTACCGCGACGTGCACGGCATCACCGAGCCCCTGGTGGACGTCGACGGCGGCGCGGCTTGCTGGCGGCGCGGCTGACCGTTCGGGCGTTCGGCGGGGGTCCCCGGCGCGGTGGAGGTGATGGTCCCCGGCCGGGAGAGCGTCCGCGACTACCGGACGACCCCGTCGTGGAGCAGGTCGTGCGCGCACTGCCCGCCGCCGGCGGCGGGCAGTGCGCGCACGACCTCTGCGCGGAGTCCGCCGCCGCGTTCCTGGTGACGTGGGGTGTGCACGAACGGCCGCCGGGGCCCGAGCACGCGGCGGTCCGCGCGGGCATCGCCGTCATGCGGGAACGACTGGACCAACCGCTGACGCTGGCCGACGTCGCCGCCGAAGCCCACCTGAGCCCGTACCACTTCATCCGGGTCTTCCGGGCGGCTACCGGCCTGACGCCGCGCCGGTACCTCACCCGGCTGCGGATCGAACAGGCCCGGCGGCTGCTGTCCGACAACACCCTCACCGTCGGCCAGGTCGCCGAAACCGACCGGAGGTCACCGAAACTGACGGAGGTCGCCGATCCGCGGGCCGGTCAGCTCGACTCGCGGACGACGAGATCCGGCGTGAACAGGACCTGGCGGTGCTCGTGCTCGCGCGGGGCCATAGTCTCGGCCAGGACCAGGCTCGCCGCCGTGCGGCCGATCAGCTCGCGCGGCTGGTGCACCGACGTGAGCGGCACGGCGGCGGCCGCGGCGAACTCGATGTCGTCGTAGCCGACCACCGCGACGTCCTCCGGGACCCGCACACCGGCCCGCAGCAGCACCTGCAGCACGCCCAGGGCCATCAGGTCGTTGGCGCAGAACATCGCGTCCGGGCGGTGCGCGCGGGCCACCAGGTCCTGGGCGGCGAGCCGGCCCGACGCCACGGTCATCGCGGGCATCCGGACCTCTTCCAGGCACGCCGGGTCGAGGCCCGCCAGCCGCACGGCGTCCGCCGCGCCCCGGTGCCGCTGCCGGGCCTGGTGCTGCCGGGACGGGCCGTTGACCATCGCGATCCGGCGGTGCCCGCGCGCCAGCAGGTGGGCCACCGCGAGCTCGCCGCCGGCTCGGTCGTCGACGGCGACCGAGCACAGGCCCGGGTCGTCGGTCGGGTGGTCCAGCAGCACCACCGAGACGCCGCGCTCGCGCAGCCGGCGCACCGCGGCGAGGTCGGCGTCCACGGGGGTGATCAGCACGCCGTGCACCCGCTGCTCGGCCAGCAGCTCCACGTGCCGGGCCTCGCGGTGCGCGGACTCGTCGCTGTTGCACAGGATCACCGCGTGCCCGGCCTCGCTGGCGGTGTTCTCGACGCCGCGCGCCACGTCGGTGAAGAACGGGTTGCCGACGTCGAGCACCACCAGGCCGATCGCGCGGGGCGTGCCGGAGCGCAGCTGGCGGGCGGCGTCGTTGCGGACGAAGCCGAGTTCGACGATCGCGCCCAGCACCCGGTCCCGGGTCGCGGGCGCGACCACCTCCGGGCGGTTGAGGACGTTGGACACCGTGCCGACCGACACGTTCGCCCTCGACGCCACGTCCCGGATGCTCGCCGCAACCACCACCACGCCTCCTCGCCGGAACTGTGAAAACCGGGAGTGTAGCCACGGGTAGCGCTCCCAGACCGAGTTCCGCCGCACTGCTCGGCGAGGGGGAAACCCGCTGGTCACGCAACGGGGCTCCGGTCGTGCACGTGCATCCGCCCGAGACGTCCGCCGACCCGGCCGCACGCCGGGGCCGGCGACGCTTCGGCCCATCGGCGAGTGGTGCGTCCGGCCCAGACCGGACAGCACTCCACAGCCGCGACGGGACGGCGTCGTCACCGTGCGCGGCGGGGTCGTGACACAGCGCGTGGGAGAAGGCGCGACCCGGCTCACGGAAGGAGAAGGGCGGGTATTTCGGAAATGCCGGAATGCGGTGGCACCGGTCGGTGCCACCGCATTTCACCGGGGGTCGGTCAGGAAGTGGTGAGGGTGACGCCGTAGTAGTTCGCCGCGTCGACCACCGGCTGGTAGTAGGAATACGAACCGGTGGCGTTGGAGCCCTGGTTCCACCCGCAGTCGTGGCCGTCGGACGGGCCGCCCGAGGTCATGCCCTGGGCGGTGTTGCCGGAGATGTACGCGCCGCCGCTGTCACCGCCCTCGGTGCACACGGTCGAGCGGGCCAGGCCCCGGGTGGAGGTGGACTCGCCGGAGTAGCGGACGGTCTGGTTGTAGGCCGACACCTTGCCGCAGGTCCAGCCGGTGGTGTTGCCCGCCTTGCAGAGCGTCGCGCCGACCGCCGCCTTGGACATGCCCTTCACGGCGACCGTCGTGCCCTTCCGGGTGTCGACGTAGCCGCGGCCGGTGTCCTCGGGGTCGATGCTCATCAGGCCCATGTCGTAGGACGGGAACCGGGTGGCGATCCCCTTGCCGATGTGGGTGCCGTTGGCGTCCAGGATGTCCGGGTTGCCCTCGACGCAGTGACCGGCCGTGAGCAGCACCTTCGCCCCGTTGCGGGTGCCCGGGAAGCCGAGCGAGCAGTTCGTGCCGGGCACCAGGTCCATGATCCGGCCGGGCACCACGTCGGCCTGCGGGGCGAGCCGGGCGGCCCCGCGCTCGACCGCCACGCCGTCGATCCGGGACAGCGTCGCGACCAGCGCGGACGTGGCGTCGGGCTCGACGGTGACCAGGACCCGGTCGCCGACCACGTCCGGTCCCCAGGCCTGGACCTGGCCGAGGTCCGCGCCGATGGCCCGCTCGACCCGCGCGGTCAGCGCGTCCAAGGCGCGTTCGCCGCGCGCGGCCGTGCGCGGGGTGAGGCCGGCCGCGGCGACGGCGGCCGGGTCGGAGGTGTTGGCGACGAGCCGGCCGGCCCGGTCGAAGAACGCGCCGTCGATCTGCACGCCCCGCGTGCGGAGGTCGGCCAACGCCCTGGTCAGGTCGTGCTCCCGGTCGAGGCGGGCGGCGGCGTCCCGGGGCGAGGAGCCCTGGTCGGCAGCCAGGGCGGCGAGCATCGCCGGGTCGTACTCGGGTGCCGCGGCGGCGTTCGGGGTCAGCAGGGCAGCGCCGAACGCGGCGCCCACGGTCGCGAGGACGCCAATGGTGCGGATGTTCATTTTTGTCGTCTTTCATCGCAGGGTTGACGAAATTGACATGCGGAACTCAATGCGGAGGTACGCCCGAAACAACTGCGGAGTTCTCCGGGCGGCAGGTGTCCGGCGAATTCTCCGGACCGCCGTCACGCTAGCTCCCGGAAACGGCCACGCCCACCTACGAAAGTAGGCGATTGGTTCCACCGGGTGACCGCGCGCTTTCCCGCCGGCACCGGCTCCTCGCGGTGGCGTTGTGATCTCGTGTCGATGCGAACGGCCGTCGCCGGGGGTGGTCAGCCCACCGTGAACGTGCGGCTGGTGCCGGTGAACGGGCTGATCGCGCCGGTCCAGCCGCTCTTCCAGTCGCCGTGGTGCACCAGCCGGTACCGGCCCGCCGCCGTGCCGGCCGGGATGTCCCAGGTGACGGTGGCCTCCGAGTTCGCCACGCCGACGCGCTTCCACCGGTAGCGGGTGGTCCAGTCGCCGTCGTCGGCGACGCGGGTCCACCGGCCGTTCACGAGCCGCTGCACCTCCAGGAACGTGCCGTTGCGGTGCAGGTCGTTCTTGGGGTGCCCGGTCACGAACACGGCCGTCGCCGTCTCGCCGGGGCGGTAGGACGCGGCGGGTTCGGTGAGCACCTGGCCGAACCGGTGCCACAGCGCCTTGTCGTCGAACACCACGCCGGTCTGCAGGTCGAGGTCGGTGAACGGCGGCTTCCCGGGCGTCGGACCGGCCACGACCGGCGTGCCGGCCCGCAGCGCGGCCGCGAGCCGGCCGAACTCCTGCTGGTAGGCGGGGGTGGTGTTGCGACCGAACAGGGTCGAGCCGCCCTCGTACTGCTGGGCGTCGTACTCCTCGGGCGTGGTGACGTACTGGCTGTAGTCGTTGGCGTAGCCCTGGATCAGCACGTCCTGCACCGGCACGCCGAGTTCGGCGGCGACGCCGGTCCGGATCCGCAGCCCGGCCACGATGGTCACCTCGCCGGGCACCGCGACCAGGTGCAGCTGCCCCAGCTTGACGATCTGCAGCGGCAGCACGTTCGGCGTGGCCTGGACGAGACCGGTCGGCACCAGGGACGCCTTGGGGTACTGGCAGTCCTTCAGCCACTGCGGCACCTCGACGTGCAGCGGTTCCAGCAGCGCCTTGAGCGGGTTCTGCATGCCTTCGGTGAACCCGGGGATCGCCGGGCCGTCCTCGACGCTGCCCGCGATGGTGGACGCGCCGACCACCCCCGAGCACGTGGTGCCCGCGCGGCCGTCCGGGGTGTAGCGGCCGTCGACGGCGACCGAACCCATGTCCACGAACCGCATCCGGTGGTCGACGCTTCCGGTGACGGCGGTCTGCGGGCCGGTGAAGATCTGCTGCGCCTTGCGGTTCTGGCGCTCGCCGATGATCCGGGTGTTGTCCACCTCGTCCTCGGTGGGGCCGGAGCCGGGGCGCAGGTTGAGGTTCGGCGACATGTCGCCGGCGTTGGTGTTGGGGAACGCCGCCACGAACCCGGGCCGGTCGTCGAGGTAGCGCACGCCCTGGTCGTCGTGCTCCCACTGGTAGGAGGCGTACCCCTTGTTGTCCGGGCTGATCAGGGTGTTCTCGTTGGTCATCGACGTGTTGTGGGTGGCGAACCAGCTGATCGCGCCGACGTCGCGGCCGTTCTGGCGGAACTTGAGCACGGTCATCGCCGGGTCGATCGCCGCCGGGAACCGCCCCTTGTCGGGGTTGCGCTCGAACGCGACCCGCGAGCGGTTGACGCTGGCGTCGGTGAGCTCACCGCGCCCCAGCGACAGCGAGCCGGGCGCGAGGTCCTCGTGGGCGGCCACGACCGACTCGGTGATGCCGTCCACGATCGCGTCGAGGGTCTGCCGCTGCATCCCGAGGACGGACAGGTTGTAGGCGAGGTTGTGCGAGAACCCGCCGGGGCCGGCGTGCGTGTGGGTCGCGGAGAGCAGGACGTTCTCCCGCGTGTACAGGCCGCCGTACCGGGCTTGGAGCTTGGTGAGCACGGCTTCCTGCACGGCCCGGAAGATCATGGCCAGGTCGGCGTTGACGTAGGCGACCCGCTTGCCGGTGGACCGGTCGACCACGACGTAGGCGCGGGAGCGCTGGCGCTGGTGGATGCCGCTGGTCTTCTGGTCGAACTTCGAGTAGCCCATCATGCCGTTCTCGGCGGCCGCGCCGGTCACGTCGGAGATGCCCCGGCCGACCAGGTAGGGCTCGGGCCCGGCCTGCGCGGTGGGCGGTCCGGCGAGCAGGAGCGCCCCGGCCAGGCAGGCCACCACCGTCGCGACAGTCGTCCGCATGCACCGCTCCCCGAGTTACGCGAAACCGTTTCACTTTTACTGGACAGTAGGTGATCGGGGCCACAGGGGGCAAGGGCGCGGGCGGCCACATCGGGCGGCAGCGGTGCCGCGGTGATCTCCGGCGGGCCGCGCTGAGCCCCGACGAGCACGACGAGGCCCGGCAGGTGACGTCCGTTCGGTCGGCCTTCATCTACGTCACCCGACCGATGTTTCCGCGCCGCCGCGGATCCATCGTTGGTAGCACGCCTCAACGGCGCACCAGATGCCCGCACAACGTTGTGCGGGGCCTCTCCGGAAGGTGCCGCGCATGATTCTCTCCCCGCTGTGCGCGGTGTCCTGATGCCCGCCGTGTCCCCTCGGACGTACGCGCTCGCCACGGGCACGGTCGCGGCGGGCACCAGCGGGTACGTCGTGGCGGCGGTGCTCGGCGGCATCGCCGAGAGGTTCGCCGTGTCCATCGCGGTGGCCGGGCAGGTGATCACCGTGTTCGCCCTCGCCTACGCGGTGGGGTCGCCGCTGCTGGCCGTCGCGACGGCCGGTGTGGAACGCCGTGCGCTGCTCGTGACCGCTCTCCTGGTCACGGCGGTGGGCAACGCGGCTTCGGCGTGGGCACCCGATTTCGGGCTGCTGCTCGCCTTTCGGGTGGTCGCGGCGTGCGGCGCGGCGTCGACCACCCCCGCGGCGACGGCCGTCGCGGCCTCCCTGCACCCGTCGGGCACGCGGGCGCGGGCGATGGCCGTCGTCACCGGGGGCTTGACCGCCGCCACCATGCTGGGCGTCCCGGCCGGCCGGGCGGTCGCCGGGCAGGGCGGCTACCAGGGGGCGTTCCTGCTGGTGGCGGCGTTGTGCGTGGTCGCCGCGGTGGTGATCCGGGTCGCGGTCCCGGCCGTCCCGCCGGGCCCGGCGGCCGGGCTGCGCGACCGGGTGCGGGCGTTGGGCGACCCGGTGGTGCGGTGGCTGCTGGTGGTGTCGCTGTTGGCGTGCCTGGCGACGTTCGCCGTCTACGGCTACCTCGACCCGGTGCTGGACGACGCCGCCGCGCCGTGGCTGCTGCTGGCCTACGGGGTCGGCGGGGTGGTCGGCAACGTCGTGGGCGGGGTGGCGGCCGACCGGTTCGGGCCGCGCACGCCGCTGCTGGTGGCGCTGGCCGGGTCGTCGGCGGTGCTGGCGCTGCTGCCGACCGCGTTGGCGTCGCCGGTCGGGGCGGTGGCGGCGATGGCCGCGTGGGGCGCGCTGTTCTGGGCGTTCAACCCGCCGTTGATGGCGTTGCTGGTGGAGGTGTGCCCGGAGCGGGCCGGGGTGCTGCTGGCGCTCAACGCGTCGGCCATCTACTTCGGCATCGCGGGGGCGGGAGTGCTCGGTGCAGCGGTGGCGTCGGTCGCCTCCGTGTCCACCGTGCCGCTGGTCGGCGCGCTGCTCGGCGTGTGCGCGCTGCTGGTGGCGGCCGGTGTGCCGGCACCGGTGAGATGCGTGGTCGGGGTGGTCCGGCGGAGCACCTGAGCACCGCCGGACCCGCACGGTGGCCGAGTTCGACTTCGCCGCCACCGTGCCCGACCACGCTCGCAGTAAGGAGTCGGCGCACCGGACTGGCAGCCGGTGCGCCGACGAAAGCGCGCTGACCGGCCCGATCCGGGTTAGGTTTCCCGGCATGGGCCAGTCGCCTGCGGTGGAGTTGGAGGTCGGGGACCGCGCTGTGCGGATCTCCAACCCGGATCGCGTCTACTTCCCGGCGCGCGGCGAGACCAAGCTGGACCTCGCCCGGTACTACCTGTCGGTCGGCGACGGCATCGTCCGCGCGCTGCGCGACCGGCCGTGCATGATGCACCGGTTCCCGTCCGGGGTGACCGGCGAGAAGGTGCACCAGAAACGGTTGCCGGGCGGCGCGCCGCCGTGGGTGCGGACCGTGCGGGTGCACTTCCCCCGGTACAACCGGCACGCCGACGAGCTGTGCGTCACCGACATCGCGGACGTGGTGTGGGCGGTGCAGATGTCGACCGTGGAGTTCCACCCGTGGAACTCGCGGCGGGCCGA
This sequence comes from Saccharothrix espanaensis DSM 44229, assembly GCF_000328705.1. Classification (NCBI taxonomy): domain Bacteria; kingdom Bacillati; phylum Actinomycetota; class Actinomycetes; order Pseudonocardiales; family Pseudonocardiaceae; genus Saccharothrix; species Saccharothrix espanaensis. The sequence continues at coordinate 4,768,103 of NC_019673.1, forward strand.
CACCGAGAAGCCCGACGAGTGGCGCATCGACCTCGACCCGATGCCGGACTGCCCGTTCTCCCGCGTCCAGCGGGTTGCCGGCGTGGTGGAGGAGGTGCTGGCCGAGCTGGGCGCGGTCGGGTGGCCCAAGACCTCCGGCGGCAGCGGGCTGCACGTGTACGTGCGGATCGAACCGCAGTGGGGGTTCCGGGAGGTGCGGCGGGCGGCGTTGGCGTTCGCGCGGGAGGTAGAGCGGCGCGCGCCCCGCGACGTGACCACGACGTGGTGGCGGCGCGACCGCGACCCGCGCAGCCTGTTCATCGACTACAACCAGAACGCCCGCGACCACACGATCGCCAGCGCGTACTCGGTGCGCGGCGTACCGGAGGCGACCGTGTCCACACCGCTGCGCTGGGACGAGGTGGCCGACGTCGACCCGCGCGATTTCACGATCGCGACCGTGCCGGCCCGGTTCGCCGAACTGGGAGACCTGCACGCGGGCATCGATGACGCGGTGTTCTCCTTGGAGCCACTGCTGGAGTGGGCGGACCGGGACGGCGAGGAACCCCCGGAAGCCCAGGACGCCGCCGAGGACTAGGGCGGGTCCACAGCGGCGGCGACCGGCCACTCCGACCGTGCCGCTTTCGGGCCAGTCGCCCCACGCTTGCGGCGCCTGGCAGCCAGCGCACCGCCGGTGCGGACCTGCCAGACGTCGCCGTCACGAGTGTCGCCGTGGCGAGGCGTAGGGGCGGTGTGGAAGCGGCCGGAGGTCGCCAGAGCGCTGCGGGCATGGCTGATCAATCCTCGTGCCCGTTGTCGAGCCGCGCCGGACCCCGGCCCGGACCGAACGGCGGATCGTCAAGGTCCGGTTGGCGCGGCGGCGGGGACCGGCGCGGATCGCGTATCTGCCGGGGCTGGTGCCCTCGACCGTGCACCGGGTCCTGACCCGCTGCGGCATGGCCCGGCCCGGTCACGTCGATCGCGCGACCGGCCGGTACGCCGCTATGAACGCGCCTGTTCCCAACCTCTCCGGTCAGTACGGCTAGCCGGCGTTGTGGAGGACCTTCGCCGCGTGGTCCGGGGCCTCCCTCTCGATCTCGCGCGGCGGCCGGACGTACGTGCCGCGGCCCTTGGGGCGCTTGGGCAGCACCAGCTTCGGCCGCTTGACCGGCTCCCACGGCAGGGTGTCCAGCAGGTGCGCGATCATGTTGAGCCGCGCTTTGCGCTTGTCCTCCGCCTCCACCACGGTCCACGGCGCGACCTCGGTGTCGGTGTGCACCAGCATGTCGTCCTTGGCCCGCGAGTAGTCGTCCCAGCGGGTGATCGACTCCAGGTCCATCGGCGAGAGCTTCCACTGCTTGAGCGGGTTCTCCTGCCGTTCCCGGAACCGCTTCTCCTGCTCGGCGTCGCTGACCGAGAACCAGTACTTGCGCAGCAGGATCCCGTCGTCCACCAGCAGTTCCTCGAAGATCGGGCACTGCCGGAGGAACCGCTGGTACTCCTGCGGCGTGCAGAACCCCATCACCCGCTCGACGCCCGCGCGGTTGTACCAGCTGCGGTCCAGCAGCACGATCTCGCCGGCCGCCGGCAGGTGGTCGACGTAGCGCTGGAAGTACCACTGGGTGCGTTCGCGCCCGGTCGGCGCGGGCAGCGCCACGATCCGGCAGACGCGCGGGTTGAGGTGCTCGGAGACCCGCTTGATCGTGCCGCCCTTGCCCGCCGCGTCCCGCCCCTCGAAGACCACCACGACCCGCGCGCCGGACGCCTTCACCCACTCCTGCATCTGCACCAGCTCACCTTGCAGGCGCAGCAGCTCGTTCTCGTACAGCTCCTTCGGGTACCGCTTCGCCGTGGTCTTCTTCGCCATGGCGGACAGGGTCGCAAACCGTCTTCGCATCGGCCAGACGAGGCCCCGCCGGATGGGCCATGATGGGTCGCGGGGGTGACCGACATGGGGGATTTGACGGGTGACGACGCCCGTGCGCTGGCCGCGAGCCTGCGGCGGTTGTTCCAGGCCACCGCGTCCGTCGTGGACCAGGACGGGGCCGCCGAGCCGCTGGTCGCCAAGGTGACCGCGCACCTGGGCGACGACCTGCGCGACGTGCTGTCGGTGGCGACGAAGTTCGAGCCGTGGGAGCACGTCAACGTGCAGCGCGGGGTGGACGCCTACCTCGCCGAGCACACGCCGGAGCCGGACTGGTTCGGCGTGACCGGATCGCACCGCGGCCACGAGGACCTGCTGTCGCTGCTGGTCACGGCCCGCCACCAGCGGGTGTACCAGCTCGGCGCGCCGGAGTACGCGACGGCCGCGGCGGGGCCCGCCGAGAGCGTGGAGGTGGTCCAGGTCGGCCTGGTCGCCACGCACGCGCCGGACGGCACTCCGGTCGTGCTCGGGATGCGCGGCGCGGTGATGGAGTACGGGCAGCCCGCCTGCCGGCTGGAGGTGCTGGCGACCGACCGGGCGGCGGCCCGCGCGGTGGGCGCGGAGGTCGAGCGGCTGATGCGGGAGCACGACGTGTTCCGCCGCCAGGTCCTGGTGTTCGGGGTCAGCGAGCACCGGGGCAACGAACTGCTCAGCTTCCTGCCCCGGCCGGCGCTGGACGCCGACGCGGTGGTGCTGCCCGACGGCGTGCTGGAGTCGATCGAGCGGCACGTGGTCGGCATCGCCGAGCACTCCGAGCGGCTGCGCGCGGCCGGGCAGCACCTCAAGCGCGGCCTGCTGCTGCACGGCCCGCCCGGCACCGGCAAGACGCACACCGTGCGGTACCTGATGAGCCGGATGGCCGACTGCACGGTGATCCTGCTGACCGGCCCGGCGATGCGGCTGATCAGCCAGGCGGCGGCGCTGGCCCGCCGGCTCCAGCCCGCGCTGCTCGTGGTGGAGGACGTCGACCTGGTGGCGATGGACCGGGGCTACTCCCCCAGCGGCAACCCGATGCTGTTCGCGCTGCTGGAGGCGATGGACGGGGTCGGCGCGGACGCCGACGTGACGTTCGTGCTCACCACCAACCGGGTCGAGGAGCTGGAAAGGGCGCTGGCCGACCGGCCGGGCCGGGTCGACCTGGCGGTGGAGGTGCCCCGGCCGGACGCGGCGGGCCGGCGGCGGCTGCTGGAGCTCTACGGGCGGGGTGTGGACCTGCGCGCCGACTTGGTGCCGGTGGTCGCCGCGACGGAGGGCGTCACGGCGTCGTTCATCAAGGAACTGCTGCGCCGGGCCGTGCTGGAGGCGGTGCGGGCGGAGGGCGAGGCGGGCGGCGAGGCGGGCGGCGAAGGCGTGCCGGTGGTCGGTGACGAGCTGGCCGGGTTGGCGCGCGAGATGACCGACGAGCGGCGGTCGTTGACCAGCGTGCTGCTCGGCGGGAGGCCCGCGTCCGGGCCACCCGGCGCGGCCGGGCCACCGGTGCCGGGACTGGCCGGCGGCCCGGCGTACGGGTAGCCATTGCGGTTGTCGTCGTAGTGGGGGCTGGGATCCGGCCGTGTCCGCTGGTCCGGATGCGCCCGGATTTTCCCTCGTCTGGCCCGCAGAAGCGCGAAGGATGTTCGGCGAGACTGCGATCATGAGCGATTCAGCGATCGCGGTCCCGTCCTACGACCTGTTCGCACCGGACGTGGCCGCCGACCCCCACCCGCTGCTGCACCGCATCCGCGCGGAGAGCCCGCTGAGCTGGGTGCCGGAGCTGCACGGCTACCTGCTCACCCGGCACGCGGACATCGTCGCGACCCTGAAGGACCGGCGGTTCACCAACGCCAACCTGGGCCAGGGCCTGGACCGGCTCAGCCAGGCCGAGCGCGACGAGCTCACGCCGCTGCTCCGGTCGATCGCGCTGTGGATGGGCCACACGAACGAGGACGACCACGTCCGGTTCCAGCAGCTCCTCAAGCGCTACTTCACCCCCGCCACCGTGAACGGCCTGCGGCCGCGGGTGCGGCAGCTGACCGAGGAGCTGATCGACGCGGTGGCCGCCACCGGCCGGATGGAGGTCGTGGCGGATCTCGCCTACCCGTTGCCCGCCAACGTGATCGCCGAGATGCTCGGGATGCCGACCACCGAGCGCGAGCGGTTGCAGGCGTGGTCGAGGGACATCCTGGCGATCTTCACGCGGGCCGACGTCGAGCGGCTGCGGCAGTGCCAGCGCAGCGTCCTGGAGATGCAGGACTACCTGCGCGGGCTGGTGGCGCAGCGGCGGGCCGAGCCGCGCGAGGACCTGCTCAGCATGTTCGCCGCCGCCGAGCGCGAGGGCGTGGTGACCGAGGACGAGATCGTGGCGAACTGCGTGCTGCTGCTGTTCGCGGGCCACGAGACGACCGCCAACCTGATCGCCAACGGCCTGGTGCTGCTGTTCGAGAACCCCGACCAGTTCGCGCTGCTGCGGGAGCGCCGCGAGCTGATGCCGTCGGCGGTCGAGGAGATGCTGCGGTGCGGCGGCCCGGCCACCACGATCGTCCGGGTCACCGCCGAGCCGGTCGAGGTCGCGGGCCACGAACTGCCGCCGGGCGAGCTGGTGTACCTGGCGATGCTCGCGGGCAACCGCGACCCCGAGGTGTTCGACGACCCGGACCGCTTCGACATCACCCGCAAACCCAACCGGCACACGGCGTTCGGGCTCGGCGCGTTCTACTGCCTGGGCGCGGCCCTGGCCCGGATGGAGACCGACGTCTGCTTCAGCACGCTGCTCGACCGCATCCCCGACCTCCGCCCGGCCTACGACACCCCGGACCGCGCCCTCACCCCGCCCCTGGGCAGCCGGCTGGCCACGCTCGACGTGACGTTCTGAGCCGTCCGGTCGGCCCGTGCCGCAACCACCGGCACGGGCCGACCGTGAGGGGCGCTCGCGTACCCGGCCCGGCTACCCAGCCGTGATGCAGACATGTCCGGGGCGCTAGTCGACACTGTCGAGGACCACGTGCCAGGGGTAGTCGGCCATGACGCGGCCCCCGTGCCGAGGCGGATGTGGTTGGAAGCCTCCGTCGCCGAAGAGCACCGTGACTTCGGAGGCTCGCAGGGCGTCGATGCTGCGGTGCAGGACGAGGTTGGCGGCCAGTGCGGTGTTGACGAAGGGCAGGACGGCGATGGGGACGCCGAGGCCGGTGAGTTCGGCGAGTTGGGTCAGGACGTAGGTGTCGGCGATGCCCGCTGCCCATTTGTTGATGGTGTTGTAGGTGGCGGGGGCGACGATGACGGCGTCCGGCTTGGGCAGGGCGGGTTGGCCTTGGCGTTGGTAGCCGGTGCGCACCGGGTGGCCGGTGAGGTGTTCGAGCTTGTCGAGGTCCAGGAAGTGTTCGACGGCTGCGGGTGTGGCTACGCAGTAGACCGACCAGCCCCTGTCCTGGGCCTGGGTGATGGCGACGTCGATGTGGTCGGCCGGGCCGGCGCCGCAGATCATCAGGTACAGGACACGTTCGGTCATGCGGGGACTCCGGCTCGGTCGGCGATCTGCCTGGCCTGGCGGGCGGGCTCGCCCGTGGTGGTGGACAGCAGGGTCCGGAGCAGGTTGTGGACCACTGGGCGGCAGCGGACTTCTTGTGGGGCGGTGCGTTCGGCTTGGGCCAGGGCGCGGGTGGCTTCGGCGTACTTGCCGCGGTGGGTGTTGGCCTGGGCCAGGTCGAGCAGGTGGTTGGCGCGGCGTTCCGGCGAGAGCGCGCTTAGGGCGCTGGTCGGGATGGTGGCGGCGAGGTGGAGGGCCTGCTCTGCTTCGTAGAGGCGGACCAGGGCCGAGACGCGGTGGATGGCCACGTTGGTGCGGCCGAAGTAGGTGCGGTGGTCGTCGTGGTGGGGTTCCATGCGCTCAGCGGCCTGCGTGGCTTCCTGGTGCATGGTCATGGCCAGTGCGGCGTCGTCCTGTTCGGCTGCGGAGATCGCGGCGGCGAGGTAGAGCATCCCGTAGAGGGCCAGCAGGGAGTTGGGGTAGCGGGGGACCTCGGGGCGCATCCGGTCGGTCATGCCCAGGAGGGCGTCGATGGCTTCGGCGCGTTGCCTGGCGGCGGTCATGGCTCGGGCGACGCTGCGGGTGGCTCGGGCCTGAGACCACATGTCGTCCACCTCCAGGGCCGTGTACATCGCGCGGTCGGCCGCCAGCCAGGCCAGGTCGTGGCTCTCGAACTTGAGCAGCATCGACGACGCCAGGCGGTAGGAGGTGACGAGGATGCGGTGGGTGTCGACCTGGTCGGCGGCTGCGGCGGTGAGGGTGGCGGTTTGTGCGGCTTCCAGCAGCGTGGGGAGGTGTTGGGCGATCGTCGTGAAGTGCGACGACGCCCAGGCGTGGTCCAGGTACTCGGCCTGACGGGCCAGGTGGCCTACTGCGGGCGGTTCGTGGGCGGGCCTGACCAGGCTCGGGTAGCGGCCCAGAGCCGAGCGGATGGCGGAGACCTCGGTGGCGTCCACGCAGTCCGCCGCGCGGATTGCCGTCGGGGTGTCGGTGAGGACGTCGGGGTCGACGGAGAGCGCCTCGGCCACCAGTTCGATGGTGGGGATGCGGGTGAGGTCGCGTTCGCCGGTTTCGATCTTGTCGAGCCAGGACGTCGACCTGCCGATCATGTCGGCGAACTGCTTGCGCCCGAGGTTGCGGCGCAGGCGCCAGTAGCGGACGCGCTTGCCGATCTCGCCGGGGTCCGGCATGTGGCCTCCCTGCGGCAGTCTTGGCCTGGCCAGGTCAGGGTAGCTGGCGGAGGGTTACACATTTTGTACGACTTGTGACGCTCAGTCGCTCCTACCTTGGCCACCGCTAGTCGACTTCGAGTGGCGTCGATCCGGATCAGGGCCGGGGTGGGGTGCGCGGTGACCAAGGACGAGTTGCTGTTCAACACCTGGTTGAGCAGCGTGAACACGCGGCTCGGGCGGTACGTCGTGCGATTGATGGAGGAGAGCGTGCACGTCGTGCGGCCTGGTGAGGAATCGCGGTACCGGGATCAGCTGGGAGTGGTTGAGGTCGAGTTGGCCCAGGACCTCACCGAGCTGGCTCGGGCTATCGCAGGCAAAGCCGCAGGCGAGTCGTACTCGCTCGACGGCCGGCGGTGAGGTCGCGGTGGCGCACACGGTTCGGCTGCGGCGGCGGGAGTTCGCCAACGCGGCGAAGCTGGCGGGGTTTCGGTCGGACTACGCGTTGGCGAAGGCGATGGGTGTCAACCGGTCGACGGTCGCCCGCGTGCTGGGCGGCGGGCTTCGGCCTGGGCCGATGTTCATCGGCAGCGCGTTGAACGCTCTCGCTCCGTTGGAGTTCGGTGACCTGTTCGAGGTGGTGCGCGTCGACCCCGTCCCTGTTCCCGGCGTTGATCAGAAGGTCACAGCAGGGAGACAACGCAGTGCCTGGTAGCGCGTCGGACATACCACCGAGCGAGGAACTGTTGGCGGCGTCGGATCACGCCGAGTTGGGGTGGTCGGTCCTCCCCGGCGCGGTGTGGGACGAGGGCCGGTTCCTCGTCGTGGGCGGCGGGCTGGGTGTCGTCTCGGTGTACGAATCGCTGGTCGACCCATCCTGAACCACTCGTGGACGGCACGACGTTCGCGGACGTGGTTCCCAGCCTCGGGAAGGACGCGGCGTGAGTGAGGTGGCAGAGGTCCGGCCGGAGCGTGGCACGTTCGCGGGTCACATGCTCGTCGTTGCGCGCGAGGACACGCCGACGCCAACTCCGTCGAAGGCGACTTCCGGCTGTCGTCGCGGAGTGCCGAGAGCGCCTTGGCCGTGTTCGGTTCGAGCACTGGCCTGGTCGAGGTCCAGCGGCTGCACCTCGTCTGGCTGGATGGTGCGACCTCGAACGTGCCCCGTTCGTAGTCCGCCGCTGCCAAGCGGCGGCCGTGCGCTTGGCATGAGCAAGCTTGTACGGGGGCGGGCGCGCCGGTGCCCACTTCCGCACAACGCGGCTCAGCGACCTCTGCCGTCGGACGGGTATCTGCAGCGGAGCTCGGCGGCGTGCTTGCCCTTGGCCGGAGGCTCGCCGATCACGGGGTCGGTCCGCGTGAGGACTCGGACGGGTCGATCGCCGCCTGCGCTTACCAGCTCTAACGAACCCGCGCACCGGCCGGCGTTCCGCCCTACTGTCGCCGACCGGGCTGCTGCTCTGCAGCGGCGATGTGGTGGCGAACAACCGCAGCGGCGCGAACTGACTCGCGGTGCTCGCTGGGCGAGTGGCCGCGCAGCCGTTTGAACGCGACGCTGAGCGCGAACGTCGTGCCGTAGCCGACCCGGCGGGCGATCGCGCCGACCGTCAGGTCCGTGTCGGTGAGCAGGTCGGCGGCCAGCGAGATGCGCCAGTCCGCCAGGTGCGCCATCGGCGGTTCGCCGGTCCGTGCGGTGAACCGTCGGGCCAGGCCCGCTCGGGACACCTGGCAGCGGGCGGCCAGTTCGGCGACCGTCCACGGGTGCGCGGGGTCCTCGTGCAGCAGGTCCAGCGCCCGGTCCACCAGCGGGTCCCCGGTCGACCGGTACCAGGCCGGTGCCGCGCGGTCGCCGTCGAACCAGGCACGCAGGGCGGACACCAGCACGAGGTCCAGCAGCCGGTCGAGGACGACCTGCCAGCCGGGGCGCGCGGCGGTGATCTCGGCCGACACGGCGGCCAGCAGCGGCGTGGGGCAGTCGGCGTCCGACACGACCAGCACGTCCGGCAGGGCGCGCCGCAGCCGCTCCGGCAACGGCCCCGCGAACGCGCCGCTGACCAGCACCGCCGGCCCGTCACCGGGACCCCAGTCGCAGTACCGGTCCTCCCCCACCACCTCGCTCGGCGGCGTGGTCGGGTCGTCGGCGAGGACGAACGGCGTCCCGCCCCGGACGACCGCGATGTCCCCGGCCGCCACCCGGAGCGGTCGCCCGCGCACGACCCACGCCTCTCCGGCGAGCACCGCGCCGACGGTCAGCTCGGCGCGGGCGGTGAACTTCAGGGACCACGGCGGCACCAGCGCCGAGCGGCTGAACACAGCACCGCGCGCCCGGACACCGTCGAGCAGGTCGGCGAGCACATCCACGACCGCCAGATTAGACCCGAACTTAGACGAACAGACATCGATCTGATTCTTTGAGCCATCGTACGTCGCACCGCGCCGGGTTTGACTGGTCGTCGTGACCAACCATCCGATCCTCGTCCTCGGCGGCACGGGCAAAGCCGGCCGGCGCGTCGCGGCCCGCCTGCGCGCCCTCGACGTCCCCGTCCGCGTGCCGACCCGCTCCGGCCCCCTCCCGTTCGACTGGACCGACGACACCACCTGGCCCGCCGCGCTCGCCGGGGCGCGGGCGGTGTTCGTGGTGCCGTTCGACGGCCTGCTGCTGACCCGGCCGTTCGTGGCCCGCGCGGTGGCGGCAGGCGTCGAACGGATCGTGCTGCTGTCCGGCCGGGGCCTCGACGTGCCCGACTACCCGCAGATCACGTCCGGTGCGACGCACTCCGACGGGGAGGCGGCGGTGCGGGCAGCGGACGTGGCGTGGACCGTGCTGCGGCCGACGTGGTTCGCGCAGAACTTCAGCGAGGGCTTCTTCCGGGACGCGGTCGCGGCGGGCGACCTGCGCCTGCCGGCGGGCGACGGCGCGGTGGGCTTCGTCGACGCCGACGACATCGCCGACGTCGCGGTGGCCGCCCTCACCGGGTCGGGGCACGGCGGCCACACCTACGAGCTGTCCGGGCCGCGCGCGTTGAGCATGGCCGAAGCCGCCGCCGAGATCGCCACCGCGACCGGTCGGCCGGTCCGCTACACGGCACTGGACCTGGCGACCTACCGCGCCGAGCTCGTCGCGGCCGGCTGGCCGGAGTCCGATGCGCGGGAACTCGGCCTGGTGGTGACGGCCGTGCGCGACGGGCTGGACGCCTACCTCTCGGACGGCGTCGAGCGGGCACTGGGCCGCCCGCCCCGGGACTTCACCGCCTTCGCGGCCGCCGCCACCTGGCCGTGAAACCCGCTCGACGGCACGGGCGGGCGGGCTGATGCTGTCGGGCACCCGTACTGGCGGCGCGAGCCGGCGGACGAGGCGACCGCCCGCGCGTGCCACGCCGCGACGACGGACGAGTTCCGGCCGCCCCGCAGCTGCGGGCCGAACTGACCACCGCTCCCCTGCCGGACGTGCGAGTACCTGGGGTGGGGCGTCTTCGCCCTGATCGACCGGGCCTGAGCCCGGTTGCAAGGCGGCTTGCCGGTTCGGCAAGCTGGGGGCATGGACGAGCTGGAGGACGTGCTCAAGGCGGTGGGCCCGCGGCTGCGGGCGATCAGGAGGCAGCGCGGGGTGACCCTGGCCGACCTCGCCACCGCCACCGGCATCTCGGAGAGCACCCTGTCCCGACTGGAGAGCGGGCAGCGGCGGGCCAACCTGGAGCTGCTGCTGCCCCTCGCCAGGGCGCACGGGGTGCCGCTCGACGAACTGGTGGGCGCGCCGAACACCGGCGACCCCAGGGTGCACATGCGGCCGCTGCGGCGCGGGAACCGGACGATCATCCCGCTGACCCGGCGCGCCGGCGGCCTCCAAGCGTACAAGATGATCATCCCCGGCGGCCGGGCGCAGGTGGAGCCGGAGTTGCGCGTGCACGAGGGCTACGAGTGGCTCTACGTGCTCGACGGCACGCTCCGGCTGCTGCTCGGCGACCAGGACCTGGCGCTCAAGCCGGGCGAGGCCGCCGAGTTCGACACCCACGTGCCGCACTACTTCGAGGCCGCGGACGACAAGCCCGTCGAACTGCTGACCCTGTTCGGCCAGCAGGGCGAACGGGCCCACGTCCGCGCCCGCTCCAAGTAGCGCGGGACCGGCTCCGGACAGTGCGGGGCCGGCTAGGGCAGCCGGCGGATCCGCAGGACGTTGTCGTCGCGGTGGCCGGGGTTGCCGTCGGGGTCGGCCATCTCCCGCCGGACGACCTCGTCGGTCTCGACCTGCCAGCCCTCGCCCAGGTCGAGCGACCGGAGCACCTCGGCCGTGGTCGGCAGCACGATGTCGCCGTGCGGGTGCTCGGTCACCCAGGACGGCCAGCCGGCGTGCCCGCCGATCACCAGCACGCCGCCGGGAGCGACCGCGTCGGCCGCGTGCCGCAGGATGCCACCGCGCTCGCCCTCCACCGCCACCGGCGAGTGCAGGTACTGGGCGGACACCAGGTCGAACTCGCCGGCCGGGAACGTCTCGCCGAGGTCGTGCCGCTCGAACGCGACCAGGTCGGCGACCCCGGCTCCGGCCGCGCGGGCGGCGGCCCGGCCGAGCGCGGTCGCGGACACGTCCACACCCAGCACCCGCCAGCCCTGGCGGGCCAGCCAGACCACGTCCCCGCCCTCCGCGCACCCCAGGTCCAGCGCGGTGCCGGGGGTGAGCCCGGCGACCTCGCGCACCAGCAACGGGTTCGGCTCGCCGCTCCACACCTGGTCCCGGTCCAGGTAGAAGCCCTCCCAGAACTGCTCGGTCGTCGTCATGGCCGAACTGTGCACCGGGCCCGCGCGACCGCACCACAAAACTTGCCGGTCCGGCAAGATCGACGCGCTACGGGCGCGGGGTGAGCACCGCGACCTCGGTGATCCGGTGCAGGAACTCCGGGGTCGCCGCGCCCTTCACGTTCTCCGCTTCGGCGACCACGACGGTGGTGTTGAACTGCTCCGAGTCGTAGTGGTGGGCGGTGAAGGTGATGTCGCTCATCAGCAGCAGCCGCGCGGACAGCGGCGTGATGTCGCCGGTCCCGTAGATGTCCTCCACCCGCCGGAACTCGGTGGCCACGGCGCGGTCGCCGAACTCCACCCACGCCACCGACACCGCGACGAGCGAGCCCTTGTCGTCGGCCAGGGTGAACAGCAGCCGGCTCAGCGACCGGCACGGCGCCGCCGTGAGCAGGTCCTTCACCTGGCCGAACGAGTTGGCCACGCAGTCCTGGTCGGTGCGGCTGGTCTGCTCGACGACCTTGAGGCCCAGCTCGCGCCACGCGTCGTCGTCGGGTTGGCCGGCGACGCTGTTGGCGCCCACGGCGACCGCACCGGCCATCGCCGCCGCCGCGACCACACCACCGACGCCCACGCGCGTCCCCTTCCGCCACCCACGACACTTCCCGGGTCAGGGGCCGCTCAAACCGACCACGTCGGCCGCGCAGCCCCAGGACAGTGTCACACCCGCGCCGCCGTGCCCGTAGCAGCTGATCAGGACCTGCCCCGACCGTGTCACCCGGTCGAGGCGCACCGACGGCCGGGTCGGGCGCAACCCGACCGCGCGCGACACGACGGGCGCGTCCCGCAGGCTCGGCACCAGCGCGACCACCCGGTCCAGCACGGCCCGCTCCACGCCCGCGTCGTGGCCGAGCCCGGTCTCGCCGCGCTCGGCGGTGCCGCCGCACACCACGTCGTGGCCGCGCGGGATGGCGTAGGTCATGCCGCCCGGGTTGTCGTCGTCCACCACCCACCGGGTGAGTCCGGGGTTGGCGAGCCGGACGACCTGCCCGCGCACGGGCTCGACGGTGGGGTCGTCCACCAGGTCACCGGAGCGCAGCCCGGCCGCCACCACGACGGTCGGCTGCGGCAGGTCCGCCGGCCGCGACACCCGCGCCCGCCGGAACACCACCCCGGCCCCGGCACACCGCGCGGCCAGCCAGTCGAGGTAGGCCGCCGTGTCGACCACCGGCACCGAGCACACCACCCCCGACACGACGCCGTCGGGCAGTTCCCCGGGCTCGGCGGCGCGGCGGTCCGGCACCAGGGCCGTCCACGACAGGTCCGGGTCGCGGTCCCGGTGCAGGACGATCCCCTCGCGCCACCACACACCGGTTCCCGGCCGGTCGGCCAGCTCCGCGAACCGGGCGAGCGACACCCGCGCCCACCGGAGCACGGCGTCGGCGGGCGCGGCCAGGTAGGGGAACCACAGGCCGCCCGCCACCGCCGACACCGTCCCGCCCGGTGCCAGGTCCGCGACCACCTCCACCCGGTGCCCCGCCTCGGCCAACCCCAGCGCGCAGGTCAGCCCGATCACCCCGCCGCCGACCACCGCGATGTCACCCATGTGACCGTCGTACCAGCCGGGGCGGCCCGCCAGGTTCCGCCGATCGCCGGGTTGTGACCGCCCCCGCCGGCCTGCTTCCATGGGGTTTCCGATAGATCACTTCTGGCGGCGCAAACCAGCGGGCCTCCGCTGGGGGCCAGACAGCGAGAACCCCGGAGGTTCGAGCGCTGCCCAGGAGAACCCCTCTCCGGCACCACGGCACGGCCCGTCGCGTCCCTGACAACGCCGCGGGCGGTCGAACCTCGCCGAAAAACGACCATTGGCGGTGCCGTCCCTGTGCACACGGGCCGCCGAGAAGGAGTCGGGACATGATTCGTCGGCTTGCACGACTGCTCGCCGCCGGCGCGGCGGTGCTGCTCACCGCCTCGCTGACCACCGGGGCGAGCGCGGCGCCGGTGGCCGAGGACACCTGCCCGGTGAAGTCCAGGCCCACCGGCAAGGTGCTGCACGGGTACTGGGAGAACTGGGACGGCGCCAAGAACGGCGTGCACCCGCCGCTGGGCTGGATCCCCATCACCGACCAGCGCATCCGGGACAACGGGTACAACGTCATCAACGCGGCGTTCCCGGTGATCCTCAACGACGGCACCGTGCTGTGGGAAGACGGCATGGACGCCACCGTCAAGGTGGCCACGCCCGCCGAGATGTGCGCGGCCAAGGCCGCCGGCCTGACCATCCTGATGTCGATCGGCGGCGCGACCGCCGGGATCGACCTGAACTCGACCGCGGTGGCCGACAAGTTCGTCAACACGGTGGTGCCGATCCTGCAGAAGTACAACTTCGACGGCATCGACATCGACGTGGAGACCGGCCTGGTGGGCGGCGGCAACATCAACACGCTGTCCCCCTCGCAGGCGAACCTGATCCGGATCATCGACGGCGTGCTCGCCCGGATGCCGTCCAACTTCGGCCTGACCATGGCGCCGGAGACGGCGTACGTGACCGGCGGCAGCGTGGTCTACGGCTCGATCTGGGGCGCGTACCTGCCGGTCATCAAGAAGTACGCCGACAACGGGCGGCTGTGGTGGCTGAACATGCAGTACTACAACGGCAGCATGTACGGCTGTAGCGGTGACTCGTACCAGGCGGGCACCGTGCAGGGCTTCACCGCGCAGACCAACTGCCTGAACAAGGGGCTGGTCATCCAGGGCACGACGATCAAGGTGCCGTTCGACAAGCAGGTGCCGGGTCTGCCGGCGCAGCCGGGCGCGGGCGGCGGCTACATGTCCACCGGCCTGGTCTCCCAGGCGTACAACACCTACGGCGGCCAGCTGAAGGGTCTGATGACCTGGTCGATCAACTGGGACGGCTCGAAGGGCTGGACGTTCGGGCGCAACGTGAAGGCGTTGCAGGGCCGCCGCTGACCCGACCCCGGCCGATCACCGCGCGCCCTTGCGGCGCAACGTGATCGGCCGTTCGGCGGCGTTCGGGGACCGGCTCCTCCGGGAACCCGGTGGGTGCTGAACCCACCCCCTCGGAGGAGCCGATGTCCCGGCGCGCGTTGACCGTGCTGTTCGCCGTCCTGCTGACCGGTTGCGGCACGTTCCCCGCCGCCACCGGCGGTTCCGGCGCGGAGAAGGTCCCCACCGGGACGCCGGACGCGGCGACCGCCCGCGCCCGGCTGGCCGAACTGCCGGTGGCCGAACCCGGTCGTCTCGACGGCTACGTCCGGGACTGCGACAAGGGCGCGGCGTGCGTGTTCGGCCAGCCCTGGTTCGACGTGGACGGTGACGGCTGCGACCAGCGCAGCCAGGTGCTCGCGCGTGACCTGGTGGACGTCAAGGTCAAGGAAGGCCGCTGCGCGGTCACGTCCGGCACGCTGTACGACCCGTACACCGGGGAGACGATCACCAGCGTGTCCAAGATCCAGATCGACCACGTCGTGCCGTTGGCCGAGATGTGGCGCAGCGGCGCGTCCGCGTGGACCCCCGAACGCCGCACGGCCGCCGCCAACGACCTGCGCAACCTCGTTGCCGTGCAGGGGAAGGCGAACCAGTCCAAAGGGGACAAGACGCCGGACGAGTGGATGCCGCCGAGCCCCGGCTACGCCTGCGCGTACGCCCGGATCTACGTGGGCGTCAAAGCCGACTTCGGGCTGACCGTGAGCACCCCGGAACGCACCGCGCTGGAGCAGACCCTGACCCCCTGTCCCTGATCCGCCGCGCCGGCGTCGAACGGACGTGGAGGTTCGGGGGGTCGTGGTTCCGGACGTCCGGGTGGTGCGGGATTCGTTGCGCGAGAAGAGTTTTTTGCCCCGGTCGGCTCGTGTCCCGGTTCGACCAGGTCGCCGAGGCGCTCGCCGGCGACTCCCTGGTGCACGGCGACTTCCACAGCCAATCCGTCCACCTGGGACCCACCCGCTGACCGCGCACCTGGGGCGCTGAGGGGGTAGGACCGGGACCGGGACGTGCTCGGCCGACTCCGGCCACGGGACGTCCCGTGGCCGAAGTCAACCGTGGTCAGCGCTTGAAGACCTGGCGGCCGGCGAACCAGGTCTCGGTCACCGCCGTCGTGTAGAGGTCGCCGATCGCGCTCTCGAACGGGTTGCGGTCCAGGATCACGAAGTCGGCGGACTTGCCGGGGGTCAGCGACCCGGTCACGTCGTCCACGCCCATCGCGCGGGCCCCGGACAGGGTGAACGCCTCGACGGCTTCGGTGAGCGTGATCGCCTGCTCGGGCCACAGCGCGCCTGGGTGCGCGCCCGCCGGGTCCTGCCGGGTGACCAGGCCCTGGATGCCCTCCCACGCGTTGGGCGACTCGCTGACCGGCCAGTCCGACCCGCCCGCGACCAGCGCGCCGCTGTCGAGCAGCGACCGGTTGGGCTGCATCCGGGACGCGCGGTCGGCGGGCAGCACGTTCGCGATCGCCGACGGGATCACCCCGGGCACCCACAGGAACGGCGAGATGTCCGCGGCGACGCCCAGCGCGCCGAACCGGGCCAGGTCGTCGGGGTGCACGAACTGCCCGTGCGCCACCTGGAACCTGGTCTCGGTGTGGCCTTCGCCGCGCAGCTTCTCGACCGCGTCGAGGGTCGCGCGGACCGCGGCGTCGCCGGTGCAGTGGATCTTGGCGGAGAGCCCGGCGGTCGCGGCGGCGCGCAACCAGCCCTCCAGCTCGGCCGGCGGCATGGTCGGCGCGCCGTGGAAGCACGCGCCGTGCACGTCGTCGGGCAGGTAGGGCTCCAGGAACGCGGCGGTGCGGGTGGGCGGGACGCCGTCGAGGAAGATCTTCACGAAGTCCGGCCGGTGGTGCTCGCCGCGGTAGCGCCCGGCCAGCGCCATCAGCTCCGAGCCGATCGGGTCGAAGCCGAAGATGGGGTCGTTGACCAGAAGCGACGACACCACCCAGGCGGCCAGTTCACCGGCGTCGTCCAGCGTCTTGAGCGCGTTGAGGATGTCGACCGAGACGCCGGCGTCCTGGAACGCGGTGATGCCGTAGGAGTGCAGGACGCCGATCGCGTGCCGGGACGCCCGCGCGTGCTGCTCCTCGGTCAGCGTGCCGGTCTTCCGCACCGCCCGCTCGACCTGCACGCCCGCCGCCTCCAGCAGCACGCCGGTGGGCGCGCCGGTGGCCGGGTCGCGCACGATCACGCCGCCCGCCGGGTCCGGGGTCGCCGCGGTCACGCCGGCCAGTTCCAGCGCCCGGCTGCTCACCCACCGGTTGTGCCTGCTGTCGTCGGTGAGCATGACCGGCCGGCCGGCCGCCGCCGCGTCCAGCGCGTGCCGGGCCGACTCCCGCGACAGCGTCTCGACCAGCGTCGACGCCCACGCGCCGCCGACCACCCACTCGTCCGGGCCGAGGTCGCGCGACCAGTCGCGGACCGCGTCGAGGATCGCCTCGAAGCCGTGGTCGCCGCCGAACCCGA
This sequence comes from Saccharothrix espanaensis DSM 44229, assembly GCF_000328705.1. NCBI lineage: Bacteria > Bacillati > Actinomycetota > Actinomycetes > Pseudonocardiales > Pseudonocardiaceae > Saccharothrix > Saccharothrix espanaensis. Next base: position 4,784,879 of record NC_019673.1, read on the forward strand.
GCTCGAACAGCGCGGACCGCCCGGCCAGCGCGTGGTGGTTGTGCACGTCGACCAGGCCGGGCATGACGAACGCGCCGCCCAGGTCGCGGACCTCGGTGCCCGGTCCGGGCACGACCTCGTCGAGCGAGAGCACGCGGCCACCTTCGACGGCCAGCGTCGTGGCGTGGGGGCGCGCGCTGTCGACCGTGTGGACCGTCGCGTTGGTGAGGATCAGATCGGCTGCCAAGGTACGGGCACTCCCGGTCGGGTCGCGGAAAACCGGAGTTCGGGCCCGCACGGCGAGCGCGGCCGGCGCCAACTCCGCTGACCCCGGCAGTCTTGGCGTGCCGCGGCCGCCGCGGAACCGGCGTGCACCGCGCCGTGCGGCACCGGACAAGAAGGATGCACTGACGACCAACCACCCGCCACCCGGGTCAGGCCGACGGTGCCCACCCGCGCCGCCCGGCGGCGAACGACAGGACCACCTGGAGGGCGCACACGCCGATCAGGACCAGGATCGGGACCGACCACGAGCCGGTCACGTCGCGCAGCACGCCGACCAGCAGCGGCCCGCCGGCGGCGAGCAGGTAGCCGCCACCCTGGGCCAGCGCGGACAGCGCGGCGGTGTCGGCGGGCGTCCGGGTCCGCAGCCCGAACAGCGCCAGGGTCAGCGGGAACACCCCGCCGCCCACGCCGATCAGCACCGCCCACAGCCACGGCGCGGTCGCCGGCGCGGTGAGCAGCCCGGTGAGCCCCAGCACCTCGAACGCGGTCAGGACCGCGCCGAGGCAGCCCTGGGCGCGCAACCGGGACGCCAGGACCGGGACCGCGAAGTACACCGGCACCCCGGCGAGCACGCTGACCGACAGCAGCACGCCGGCCTGGCCCGGGGAGAACCCGGCGTCGTGGTAGATCGCGGGCAGCCAGGCCATCACCACGAACGCGAGCAGCGACTGGGTGGCGAACAGCAGCGTCACCGCCCACGCGACCGGGCTGCGCAGCACGGCCCGGACCGACGTCGCCGTCCCGCCGGCCCGGCCGGACCGGCGGGTCTGCGGCAGCCAGAGCAACAGGGCCACGGCGGCGGGCACGGACCACGCGGCCAGCCCGCCGCGCCAGCCGCCGGCGATCGCGCCCACGGGGACGGTCGCCGCGGCCCCGACCGCCGCGCCGACCGACATCACCGCGCTGTACGCGCCGGTGACCTCCCCGACGCGGTGCGGGAACTCCTCCTTGACCACCACCGGGACCAGCACGTTCGCCGTGGCGATCCCGGCGCACGCGAGGACCGTGCCGACCAGCAGCGCGCCCTCGCCGCCGGCCACCCGGACCACCAGGCCGACGAGCAGCACGCCGACGCCGAGCCCGAGCCCGGCCGCCGCGCCGAGCCGCCGCACCACCCGGGGCGTGGCCACCGCCACGACGCCGAAGCACAGGACCGGCAGGGTCGCGACGGTCGACGCGACGACGGACGACATCCCCAGGTCGGCGCGCGCCTGGTCGAGCACCGCGCCCAGGCTGGTGACGGCGACCCGCAGGTTCGCGGCGATCAGCACGACCCCGACCAGGACGGCGAGCACCCCGGCCGGCGGCCGGCTCATCGTCGCCGGAGGGCGGGTCGCCGCGCGCCGACGTGGTCACGCCGCACCGGCGGCACCCGCCTCGACGTGAGCGGCGACAAGCCGGCGCAGCGCCCCGACGGCGGTGGCGAACAGCGGTTCCACGGCCGGCGCGGGCCCGCCGTCACGGATGGCGTCCTCGCTCCACATCAGCACGACACCGCCGGTCCGCACGTCGAGCACGGACCCGACGACGAGGACCGCCGCGGTCTCCATCTCGGAGCTGATCGCCCCGCCCCGGCGCCAGATGTCGAGGCGTTCGACCAGCGCCGCGGCGAGCGGCATCCGCTCGGGTTCCATCTCGCCGTAGTAGGAGTCCTTGGTGTGCACGATTCCGCGCCGGTGCGGCACTCCCCCGGCGACCGCCGCTTCCTGGAGGGCCAGCACCACGTCGATCGACGCCACGGCGGGGAACTCGACGGGCAGGTACTGCCGGGTGGTCCCCTCGTCGCGGATCGCGGCGGTGACGACGGCCAGTTCCCCGTTGCCGATGTCGGGCCGCAGCGAACCGGACACGCCGACGCGGATCATCGTGTGGACGCCGAGCGCGGCCAGTTCCTCCACCGCGAGCGCGGTCGACGGCCCGCCGACGCCGGTCGAGGTGACCACGACGGTCTCGCGGTCGAGGGTCCCGCGCCAGGTCTCGAACTCACGGTTGCGAGCGACGAAGACGGGGTCGTCGAGGTGCGCGGCGAGTGCGGCGACGTGGTCGGGGTTGTTCGGCAGCAGCGCGTAGCCGCCGACGTCCCCGGCGGTGAGGTGCAGGTGGTGGGCGCGGCCGTCGGCCATGGTTCCTCCCAGGGGGTGCGTCACGATCAACTGATCACAGTCAGGATTCACGCACGTTCGTCAGTATTGACGGACACACTAGGCGGCTATTACCTTCCCCACAACAACTTGACGACGAGGGAGCCGGAGCGTGCACCACACGCCACCGATCGAATCCGCACTGCTGGCCGCCATGAGCGCGCAAGCGGGCCCGATGGGCGCCCGCGCGGCGCTGGTACACCTGCGGGACAAGGGGTTCGAGGTCAGCGAGTCGACCATCAGCCGACTGCTGCGGGAGCTGGACGACCGGGCGCTGACCGCGTCGCTGGGCAAGAAGGGCCGGGTGCTGACCGAGGAGGGCCGGCGGGCCGCCGCCAACCTCCTGCTCGACAGCAGGCGGGCGTCCAACTTCGCCGACGCCCTCAACCTGCGCGACGTCCACGACCTGGTGGACCACCTGGCGGGGCGACGGGGGATCGAGCGGGAAGCCGCCCGCGCCGCCGCCCTGCGGGCCCGGCCCGAGGAGGTGGCGCGGCTGCACGAGATGGTCGAGACCTCCGGGTCCGGGCGCTGGCAGGAGCGGCTGGGCTTCCACCGCTCCATCGGCGAGGTCTCGCACAACAAGCAGATCCAGGCCATCACCACCACGTTGTTCGACGAACGCCTCGACCCGCTGGAACACCTGCTGGTGCTGATCGGGATCAAGCAGGAAGCACTGGTGCGCTGGGACGAGGAGCACCGCGCCATCGTGGCGGCCATCTCGGCCCGGGACCCGGACCGCGCCGAGGACCTGATGGTCGTCCACCTCGACGGGATGATCCGGGACACCGAGCTGTTCGCCGACGGCGGCAACGCCCACGTCATCCACGCGGTACTCGCCGAGATCGAGTCCACGTGACCACCGCGTCCCGCCCACCCGGGTGAGCGGGACGCACATCGTTCGGGAGCGCAGATGAACCGGATCCTCTTGCAGCACGGGACGAGCCGCCACGGGATGAGCCGCCGCTCGTTCCTGCGGACCACGGGGCGGGGCGCGTCGGCCGCGGCCGGCCTCTGGCTGGCCGGCTGCGGCGTGGGCGGCGACGGCGGCACCGCCGGGGGTCGGGTGTCGGTGAAACTGGGCTGGATCCCGAACATCGAGTACTCCGGCATCTTCGTCGGCGTCGCGGACGGGCTCTACGCCAAGCGCGGCCTGGAGGTCGAGGTCGTGCCCGGCGGGCCGAACTCGCCGGTGGCCCCGCTGGTCACCACGAGCCGGGTGGACGTCGGCATCGAGGCGATCCCGGAGAACGTGGCCACCGCCGTGGCCGGGGGCGCCAAGCTCAAGATCGTCGGGGCCGGCCTGCGCAAGAGCCCGGAGTGCTGGATCTCGTTGGCCGACAAGGCGATCACCGAGCCCAAGCAGATCGAGGGCAAGAAGCTCGGGATCACGTTGGCGGGCAAGAACACCGCCTTGGTGTTCCTGAAGCGCAACGGCGTCGACCCGGACAAGGTCACCCTGGTGCCCATCCAGTTCGACCCCGCTCCCCTGGCGGCCCGCGAGGTCGACGCGATCTGGGGGTTCGCGTCGAACCAGCCGGTGGCGCTGGGCCTGCGCGGCATCGAGACCCACGTGATGCCGTTGGCCGACTACGGCTTCAACCGGATGCAGAGCGTGTTCTTCGTGTCGCAGGCGACCTTGGACGACCCGGTCGCGCGGGAGAACGCCCGCAAGTTCCTGCTCGGCAGCCGGGACGGCTGGGACGCCGCGCTCAAGAGCCACCAGCGCGCGGCGGAGGTGACGGTCGAGAAGTACGGCAAGGACCTCGGCCTCAAGCTGGACGAGCAGCTCAAGGCGCTGTCCGCGATGGCCCCGTACGTCACCTCGGCCGACCTGGTCGACCAGGGTCTGCTCTGGATGCCCGAATCGCTCGTCGAAGAGACCATCGCCAGCCTGGGCAGCATCGGCATCACCGCCGACAAGTCGTTGTTCACCAACGAACTGCTGCAGGGGTGACGCGGTGCCGGACCGGAGGGAAGCCATGCTCGGAGCCAGGACGCGGGTCGACGCCGGACCCGCCGGCGGCGCGACGCCGGCCGACGGGATCGCCGTCGAGGGGTTGGCCAAGACCTTCCTCGGCGACTCGGCGCCGGTGGAAGCGTTGCGGGACTTCACCTACCGCTCGCGACGGGGTGAGTTCGTCGGCCTGCTCGGCCCGTCGGGATGTGGGAAGTCCACGGTCCTGCGGGTGCTCGCCGACCTGGAGGTGCCGACCGCCGGCACCGTCACCGTCCACGGCGACACGCCCCGGCAGCTGCGCGAGCGGCACGGCATCGGCGTCGCCTTCCAGGACGCCGGGCTGCTGCCGTGGCGCACGGTGGAGGCGAACATCCGGCTGCCGCTGGAGGTCGCGGGCCGCAAGGACGAACAGGAGGTCGCCGACCTGATCAAGCTGGTCGGGCTGACCGGGTTCGAGAAGGCCCGCCCGTCCCAGCTCTCCGGCGGCATGCGACAGCGCGTCTCGCTGGCGCGGTCCCTGGTGACCCGCCCGGAACTGCTCCTGCTCGACGAGCCGTTCGGCGCGCTGGACGACCTGACCCGCCAGCGGCTCAACTTCGAGCTCCAGCGGATCTGGTCGGAGCGCGGCACGACCACCGTGCTGGTCACCCACGGCATCGCGGAGGCCGTGCTGCTGTCGGACACCGTCGTGCTGATGTCCCCGCGCCCCGGCACGATCATGGAGATCGTCCCCGTCGACCTGCCCCGCCCGAGGACGGCGGGAGTCCTGCTGGACAAGGCGTTCCACGCGCTGTGCGACGAACTGGCCCGGAAGCTGTTCGCGGGCGGCGAAGACGGGACGCCGAAGTGACCGCCGCGGTGCTGCGCCGCGCCGCCGCGCCCGTCCTGACGGTGGCGGCGCTGCTCCTGCTGTGGCAGGCCGCCTCGTCGTCGGGCACCCTGGCGGCGGTGGTGCCCTCGCCGCTGGACGTCCTGCGGCAGATGGGCGCCGACGCGGACTACTACCCGCAGAACGCGGCCGCCACCATGGCCACCGCGGGGCAGGGTTACCTGTGGGGCAACGGTATCGCGATCGCCCTGGCGCTGTGCACGCTCCCCTTCCCCCGGGTGCAGGCGTTCCTGGAACGGGTCGCGGTCGGCGCGATCGCGCTGCCGCTGATCGCCATCGCACCGCTGCTCGCGATCGCGTTCCCGGGCAACGTCCCCAGCGTCATCCTCGCCGCGCAGGCCGTCGTGTTCACCACCCTGGTCGCGACCGTGCTCGGCCTCACCAGCGTGGACAAGACGTCGGTCGAGGTGATCCGGGCGTCCGGCGGCTCGGAGTGGACGGTCATCCGCAAGGTCCGGCTGCCCGCCGCGGTCCCGAGCTGCGTCGCCGGCCTCCAGGTGGCCGCACCGAGCGCCATCCTGGGCGCGATCATCGGCGAGTACATGGGCGGCACCCGCGGGCTCGGGGTCGCGATGATCCAGGCCCAGGGCGCGTTCGACATCCCGCGGGCGTGGGGGCTGGCGATCGTCACGTCGGTGCTGGCCGCGGCGGCGTTCCTGGTGCTGCCCGCCGTGACCCGGCTGGTGCTGCCGTGGACCCGGTCCGCCGACACCGTGCTGGGCGCCCGCGCGCAGCGCCGGGCGCGCACCGTGGACGGCCGGTTCTCCGGGCTGCGCCGGCTGGTCGTGGCCGTGGTCTCCACGGTCGTCGGGGTCGTGGTGGCCTGGTGGCTGCTCGTGCTGGTGGTGCCCGGCGGAGCGGCCGTGGCGCGCGGCCCGGTCGAGGTCTACCGCTACTTCGCCGACGGCGCGACGCGGCTGGTCACCTCCGACGGCGAGACCCAGGGCGCGGTGTCGTACCTGCTCTCGTCGTTGGGGCAGACGGTCGTGGACGCGGGCATCGGGTTCGCCGCCGGTCTCCTGCTCGCCGTGGTGACGGCCGTGGCCGCTCACGAGTTCCCGCTGGTCGAACGGGTCCTGATGCCGATCTCGATCGCCCTGCGGTCGGTGCCGATCGTCGCCGCGATGCCGTTGCTGGCGCTGGTGTTCGGGCGCGGCGTGGTCGCGGTGACCGTGCTCATCGCGGTGATGACGTTCTTCCCCGTGCTGGTGAACCTCCTGCTGGCGATGAAGGCCGTGCCGCGCAGCGCCCGCGACCTGTTCAGCGCGGTCGGGGCCGGCCGCCGACAACGGGTCGCCAAGCTGCTGATCCCGTACGCGCTGCCGGCGCTGCTCGCGTCGGTGAAGGTCGCGCTGCCGCTGTCGGTGGGCGCGGCGATGGTGGCCGAGTGGCTGGCCACCGGGCACGGCCTGGGGGCGTCGATGACCGTCGCCGCCACGCTGTCCGACTACGACTTCGTGTGGGGCGGGGTCGCCGTGGTGCTGCTGGTCTCCCTGGCGGCGTACCACGTCGCGAACGCGCTGGAGGACTCCGCGCTGCGCCGACTCGAATGACCCGCCCCCGCCCCCGGACCCGAACGACGCCGGAATGAGGAAACCCGCATGAGCAGAACCTTCCTGTCCAACGGACGGATCAACGGTGTCGGCGACCCGCAGGTCGTCACCGTCACCGACGGCGTGATCACCGCCGTCGGCCCGTCCCTCCCGGCCGACCTCGGCCCCGCCGACCACGTGGAGGAGCTCGACGGCCAGATCGTCCTGCCGGGCTTCGTCGACGGCCACGCGCACGCCGACAAGAGCCTGTGGGGCGAGCCGTGGGCGCGCCGCGACTCCGCGCCGATCACCATGGACCAGATGTTCGAGGACACGGTCCGGCAGTGGGAGGCGACCACGACGCCGGTGGCCGAGCGCGCCGGGGCGTTCCTGGAGAAGTGCGTGACCTACGGGTCGACGTCGATCAGGACGTTCGTCGACGTCGCGCCGGAGATCGGGCTCGACGGCCTGCACGGTGTGCTGGAGGTGCGCGACCGGCTCGCCGGCCTGACCGACCTGCAGGTCGTGGCGTTCCCCCAGCTCGGCGTGCTGCGCCGGCCCGGCACCGCCGAACTGCTCGACCAGGCGCTGCGCGAGGGCGCGAACGCGGTCGGCGGGCTCGACCCGGCGGGCGTGGACGGCGACGCGGCCCGGCAGCTCGACATCGTGTTCGGCCTGGCCGAGAAGCACCAGGTGCCGGTGGACTTCCACCTGCACGAGTCCGGCGAGCTCGGCATCTGGCTCATCGAGCGGATCGCCGAGCGGGTCAAGGCGCTCGGGATGCGGGGCAGGGTGAGCCTGTGCGACGTGTTCAGCCTGGCCGAGCCGACCCCGCCGCAACTGGAGCACCTCGGCACCCTGCTGGCCGACGCCGGCATCACCGTCGCCGTGGGCGTGCACGGCCTGCTCCCGGTGCCGGACGTGAAGCGCCTGCACGCGATGGGCGTCCCGCTGTGCCTGGGCTCGGACTCCTCGCGCAGCCTCTGGTCGCCGTGGGGCGACGGCGACATCCTGTCCCGGGCGATGTTCATGGCCTACAAGTGCTACTGGCGCCGCGACGAAGACCTGGAGTTCGCCGTGGAGATCGCCACCCGCCTGGGCCGGGACGCCCTCGGCTTCGACCGCTGCGACGTCTCGGTCGGCGACCCGGCCGACCTGGTCGTGCTCCCGGGCGAGGCCATCGGCGAGATCGTGGTGAGCCCGCCCCGGCGCACCCTGGTGATGAAGCGCGGCAGGATCGTCGCCCGCGACGGTGAGCTCACGCGCTCGTGACCCACGGCACCGGCTCTCCTCGCGAGAGCCGGTGCCGGCGGGTACCGGCGATCAGGAACCGGGCTCGGCCACCGCCCGGACGGCGTCGTCCACCGAGTCGTGCAACGGCAACAGGGTGGACATCGCGGTGACCTCCAGCGACCGCCGCACCGCGCGACCGGCCACCACGTGGACCGGTGGACAACCGGCGACGGCACTGCGCTCCCGCAGGTGGGCCAGCGCCGCGATCCCGGACGAGGCGAAGAACGTCACCCCCGACAGGTCCACCACCAGCGCCGTCGGCGCGCCCTCCAGCAGCGAGACGCCCCGGTCGCGCAGCCCGTCGCTGTTGGACATGTCCACCTCGCCGACCACGCGCAACACCACCACCTGCCCGCGCTCCTCGACGGATACGCCGGACGCGGACGCGTCAGATCCACTCATGGTGGACATCCTGCCTGCCCGACGCGGCGCAGGCGACACGGACGGACGAAGGCTTCGTCACCCAACGCCACCCACGGTGGGTGTGCGGCGCTACTCGCGACGGCCGGTGGCCGTTTCCAGGAGCAGTCTCGACCCGACGACCACGCCCTCCCGGGAACTTGGAGGTGCCCCATTTCGGCGATGCCGGTATCAGGGCGCTTCGGTTCGGTCGGGAAGGACCGCTTGGGCAAGGCGTCGGGTGAGGGTACGGCGTCCGAGGGCGTCGGTGCTGTCGACGAACTGGTCGATGGCTCCGGTCAACGGCAGGTGGCGCAGGGTCGGGTCGTGGATGGTCGTGATCAGGGCCGCGGTGAAGCGCTCGGCGTGCAGCACCCGATAGGGCCGGTCGTGGAACGGGCGAGTGCGGGCGTCGACCGGTTCGGTGAGTCCGGTCTCGTTGTGCAGGGCGGCGACGGCTTCGTAGGCGGTGGCCAGGTGGTGCTCACGGTCGTGCCAGTCGGTGGCCGCCACGGCGGCGGTGAGGACCGGTGCCAGCCGTTCGGCGCACGGCAGGCGGGCGAAGGCGCTGCCGAGCCACTTGCCGTAGGGCGGGTAGACCTGGTTGAGCAGCAGGCACAGGCGGATCAGGTCGCGGGCCAGGCGTGCGGTGACGATCGCCGATCCGAGGTCGTCGCCGACGTCACCGCAGCGTCCGACGAAGGGTTCTTCCTGGCTGATGCGTTGCCACTGGCAGGCCAGCAGGTAGCGCCACACGTCGTCGGGATACCAGGCCAGCCGGCGCCGGACCGGGTGCAGCTGGTCCAGACCGTCGTGGAAGACCTGACCGGCGGTGAGTTCGGCCAGCGCCTGGGCGGGGGTGGCCAACCAGTCGAGCGTGGTGATCCCGTGCCGGGGGTCGAAGCCGAGGTGGCCGGTCAGCCAGGCACCCGGTTCGGTCACCACGACGCCGTGCTGGATGGGTCCGCGCGCCGGCCGCAGGTGGCGGGTGCCGTGGTCCCCGATCGGGACCAGGTTGGTCGAGTAGCCGGCGATGCCGGTGGGCAACCGTTCGGCGAGCACGTCGGAGATCGCGGCGCCGTGTTCGGCGAGATCGTCGGGGCGCAGGAACAGTTGCAGGCGCGGTCCCCAGTCGTGGTCGGTGGAGCGCGCGGTGTCGAACCCGAGCACCTCGGAGCCGGGACCGATCAAGGCCGCGGTGTGGGTCAGGCCGGGAAAGTGCCGGGACAGCAGGGGACGCACCGCCTCGTGGTAGAGACGCCCCGACAGTTCCACACCCGAGACAAACGCTGGAGGCACGCCGAGAGGGTGCCCGACGAGGTGCACGTCCCGCGACCGGATTTCAGGTCGGGGTGGTCGGGGCGCCCCGACGTGCTGCTGCTGGACGAGGTGACCTCCGCGCTGGACGCGGAGCCGGGGCCCGGGACGTCTCCGACCGGGTGCTGATGTTCAACAAGGGCCGGATCACGAGCGCCGCGCCGGCCGGTCCCGTGCCGGGCGGTGCGGCGCGGGCGTTTACCACCATGTGGAAGGCGAGAGCGTAGACGAGGGAAATATCCCCTGGTCAGAGGTATTTCCATGATGCGGGAAGCTCCGCGGCGCGGTTGACCGGCCGCCGCCGGCGTCCCTAGCGTTCCGGTCATGAGGCTGCCCCGGCTGACCACGCGTCAGCACGTCGACCTGCTCCGGGTCGCCAGCGCGCTGTGTCTGCCGCGCTGAGCGACACCTCCTCCCCCGGCCGCTGAAGGCCGCGCCCGGCCACCGGTTCGCGGCGTCCTCGGCGACCCCCTTTCCCCTTCCCCGCACCGGTTTCCTCCTGACAAGGAGTGGCAGGCACACTCATGGGTTCTTTCGCGCGCTCCAAGATCTCCCGGACAGCCGTACTCGGCATCGCCGCGGTCCTCACGGCCGCGCTCGCGGCGTGCGGCGGCCAGGCCGACGCCGGGTCCGGGCAGGTCGTGGTCAAGCTGGTCGACCCCGGCAACTACGGCCCGCTCGCGTACGCCAAGAAGAACAACAGCTTCGACGGCCCGCTGGCCAAGCTCAACGCGAAGGTCGAGTGGGGCGGCACGTACGCGTCGTTCACCGCGACCACCGACGCGATCCACTCCGGCGCGGTGAACTTCGCCGAAGGGGCCTTCTCCCCCGCGCTGGGCTACCTCGCCACCTCCGACGACATCAAGATCGTCGCGGTGAAGGACGTGGTGACCGACCAGCGGGCCGGGGCCGGTGACGGGCTGATCGTGCCCCCGGACAGTCCCATCAAGACGGTGCAGGACCTGCGCGGCAAGCGGGTGGCGGTGAACAAGGCCGGGCGCGGCGAGTACCTGCTGCTGCTCGCGCTCGAGCAGGCGGGCATCCCGGCCGACCAGGTGCAGCGCGTCCACCTGCAGCAGGACCAGGCCGCGTCGGCGTTCTCCAGCGGGCAGGTGGACGCCTGGGTCGCCATCGTGCGGGCGTTCCCGCAGGCGGTGGCCAAGGGCGCGCGGGTGGTGTTCCGGGGCCGGGACCTGCCCTCGGACGACCTGAACATGTTCGTCGCCCGCACCGACCTGCTGGCCAGGAACCCCGAGGTGGTCCGGACGTTGATCCAGGTGCTGTCCGAACTGGACGAGCGGGAGAAGGCGGAGCCGGAGAAGTTCCAGAACGTCTTCGCCGACCAGGGCCCGGCGGCGGCCACCGGTTTGCAGCTGGAGAACAACATCGCCATCGGCCGCTACGACAACGTCCTGCGCCTGCCCAAGCCCGACGACGAGGTCCGGCTGACCGGTGTGTCCACGGTGTTCACCGAGAACAAGGTGCTGCCCGGCAACGCCGACCCGAAGAAGGCGTTCTACGACTGGGGCGGCGCCAAGTGACGGTGACGCCGGTGCGCCCGGCCCCGGCGGTGGCCGGGCTCGAAGCGCCGGAGTTCCTCGGCGAGAAGACCCGCAACCGGTGGGTGTCGCTGGTGCTGCGGGTCAGCGTTCCCGCGCTGATCCTGGTGGCGTGGTGGTACACGACCAGCCGCGGCCTGGTGTCCACCGAGGTGCTGGCCTCGCCCGGCCAGGTGGTGCGGGCGTTCTGGGAGCTGCTGGACACCGGGCAGCTGTGGGACTACGGGCTGGCGTCGTTCCAGCGGGCCGGGCTCGGCGTCGGCATCGGGGTCAGCGTCGCGCTGGTGCTCGGCCTGGTCGCCGGGCTGACCCGGCTCGGCGAGGAACTGGTCGACGCGACCGTGCAGATCATCCGGGTGGTGCCGTTCCTGGCCCTGGTGCCGCTGTTCATCTCGTGGTTCGGCGTGGACGAGGCGTTCAAGGTGGCGCTGATCGCGGTGTCCTCCGCCTCGCCCATGTACGCCTACACCTACCTGGGGGTGCGCTCGGTGGACCGCAAGGTGGTCGAGGCGGTGCGCGGGTTCGGGCTCGGCGGCTGGCGGCTGGCGCTCGGCGTGATCGTGCCCAGCGCGCTGCCCAACATCCTGATGGCGCTGCGGATCTGCCTGGGCATCAGCCTGGTCGGCCTGATCGCGGCCGAGCAGGTCGGTGCCACCGAGGGGATCGGCTACCTGGTGACGCTCGCGCAGCAGTACTACCGCAACGACTACATGGTGCTGTGCATCGTGATCTACGCGCTGATCGGGATCGGGGTGGACCTGGTGATCAGGTTGGTGGAGCGGACCGCCATGCCGTGGCGGCGGCACGGGACGGCGAGCGGATGAGCGACGCCGTGGTGCGGTTGCGCGGCATCCGCAAGGGTTTCGGGGCCAAGCGGGTGCTCGACGGGATCGACCTGGACATCGCGCCGGGCGAGTTCGTCGCGCTGCTCGGGCCCAGCGGCACCGGCAAGACCACGCTGCTGCGGCTGCTGTCCGGGCTCCAGCGCGCCGACGCCGGAACCGTGCTGGTGCCCCGCGTGCGGACCGTCGTGTACCAGGAGCCGCGCCTGGTGCAGGCCCGCCGCGTGCTGGCCAACGTCACGATCGGCCAGCGCGGCAAGGCGGCCCGCGAACCGGGGCTCGCGGCGCTGGCCGAGGTGGGGCTCGCGGACAAGGCGCGCAGTTGGCCCGCCACGCTGTCCGGCGGTGAGGCGCAACGGGTCGCGCTGGCCCGTGCGCTGGTCCGCCAGCCCGAACTGCTGCTGCTCGACGAGCCGTTCGCCGCGCTGGACGCCCTGACCCGCCTGCAGATGCAGGAACTCGTCGCCGAGCTGTGCGCCCGGCACCGCCCGGCGGTGCTGCTGGTGACGCACGACGTGGACGAGGCGCTGCTGCTCGCCGATCGCGCGATCGTGCTGCGGGACGGCGGTTTCGCGCTCGACCGGCGGATCGACGTGCCCCGGCCGCGCGACCGCGACGACCGCGCCGTGATCGCCCACCGCAAGGACTACCTCGCCGCGCTCGGCGTCTCCGCCGACCGTTCTCCCAGGAGCACCCATGAGCACACCGACGCTTGAGCAGGACCGGATCTGGTACACCCGCTGCCCGGTGCCCACGGCCAGCGGTCTCGCCTACAACCTGGGCTGGCTGGCCGAGGAGTTCGCCGCCGACGGCCTGGAGGTCGGCGTGCTCCAGGACGCGCCGCCGGAGATCGCCGCCCGGCACTTCGACCACCGGCTGGTGGGGCTGTTCCGCGAGGGCGGCAACGTGCCCGCGCTGGTCGCCAGGTCCGAGGGCGCGCCGACCCGGCTGATCGGCCTGACCTGGATCGACGAGTCGCAGGTGATCGTGGTCCGGCCGGACTCCGGCATCACCGCGCCGGATCACCTGGCGGGCCGGCGGGTCGCGCTGCCGGAGTTCGCCGCCGACCGGGCCCGCAGCTTCCCCCGCGCGATGGCGCTGCACGGCTTCGCCGGGGCGCTCGGCACGGCCGGGCTGACCACCGCGGACGTCACGTTCGTGGAGGTGCCGACCGGGCTGGGCGAGGTGGGCCGCGACGCGCGCGGCGGCGGCTCGCTGTTCGGGATCGAGGCGCTGGCCCGGGGCGAGGTCGACGCCGTCTACGTCAAGGGCGCGCAGGCCGCCGAACAGGCCGCCGCGCACGGCCTGGTGACCGGGATCGACCTGGACTCGTTCCCGGACCGGCGGTTCCGGGTGAACAACGGCACGCCCCGGCCGATCACCGTGCACGAGCGGATCCTGGCCGAACGGCCGGACCTGGTGGCCCGGTTCCTGGCCCGGACGCTGCGCGCGGCGGACTGGGCGGCGGGCAACCTCGACCGGGTGCGCGAGATCCTGGCCCGGGAGACCCGGTCCGGCGCGGACGGCGTGGCCGCCGCCTACCGGGACGGGTTCCACAAGTCGCTGCACCCCGACCTGTCCACCGACCGGCTGGACCTGCTGACCCGGCAGAAGGACTTCCTGCTCACGCACGGGTTCCTGGCCCGGGACGTGGACGTGCGGGCGTGGGCCGCGCACGAGCCGCTGGCCGAGGCCCAGGCGCTGCTGGAGGAGCGATGACCCGGATCATCTGGAGCATCCCGACCCGGGGTGACGGCCCGCGCGCCAGGGGGTGGGAGCCCGCGCCGGCGCTGCCGGCGACCGTCCGGGACGGTCGGGTCGGCGGGCCCGCGTTCACCCCGTTCGACTACCTGCACCAGATCTCCCGGGCGGCCGAGCTCGGCGGGCTGGCCGGGGTGTACGTGCCCTACGACCCGCTGGGCGAGGAGTCGCTGGTGGTGTCCGGCTCGCTCGGCCGCGACAGCCGGCACCTGGAGGTGGTGGCCGGGTTCGCCGCGGGCATCGCGACCCCGGTCTACGCGGCGAAGCTCTCCGCGACGCTGCAACGGGCGTTCGGCGGGCGGCTGGCCTGGCGGCTGGCGGTCGACCTCGACGAGCGCCTCCAGCGCACCCAGGGCGACTTCGTCACCGGGACGGACCGCTACGCGCGGGCGGCGGAGTTCCTGACCGTGGCGAAAGCCGTGTGGCACGGGCAGGACGTGGACTACACCGGCCGGTTCTACGAGGTCGTCAAGGGCGGTTTCACCGGGCCGCTGGCCGGGCTGCCGTTCCCGACCGTCTACCTGTCGGGCACGTCCGACGAGGCGTTGGCGCTGTCGGCCGAGCACGCCGACGTGCACGTGTTCGACCTGGCCCCGGACGACGAGCTGGACCGGCACCTGGCCAAGCTCGACGGGCGGGTCCGGCGGGCGTTGCAGGCCACCGTGCACACCCGCGAGGAGGAGTCGGAGCTGTCCGGCGCGCCGGGTCTGCGGGGCACGTACGAGCAGGTCGCGGACCAGGTCCTGGCCTACCGCGACCGGGGTTTCGACACCTTCTTCCTGGCCGCCGACCCCCGGCTCGAAGAGGTGCTGCGGATCGCGCAGCACGTGCGTCCGCTGCTCGTGGGAAGGGCCTGACATGGCGATCGACATCTGGTGGCGGATCGGGATGGCGGGCGACCCGAGTTCGCTGCGCACCGCGCACCGCCAGTCCCGGGGCGACTGGGCCCCACCCGGACCGGACAGCATCACGCCGGGCCTGCGCGACGGCGAACCGGACGGCTACGGCCTGCTCGACTACCTGGTGCAGACCGCGCGGGCGGCGGAGGGCCTCGGGTTCCACGGCGGGCTGCTGCCCTCGTTCCCCGGCACCGACGACCCGTGGGCCGTGGCCTCCGCGCTGGCCCGGGAGACCAAGACCTACAAGTTCATGGTCGCCTTCCAGCCCGGGTTCCTCAACCCGGTGCAGGCCGCGCGGATGACCGCGAGCCTGCACCGCGCCACCGGCGGTCGGGTCACCTACAACATCATCACCGGTGGCGGCGGGCCGCCGCAGCTGTGGTGGGGCGACAAGGTCGCGCACGACGACCGCTACGCCCGCACGTCGGAGTTCCTCGACGTGCTGCGCGGCGTGTGGGACGGCGGGCCGTTCGACTTCGACGGCCGGTTCTACCGGGTCGAGGGCGGCGGGCTGCCCGGCCCGCTGGCCGGGCTGACCTTCCCGGAGGTGTACTTCTCCGGCTCGTCGCCGGCCGCGATCGAGGCCGCCGGGCGTCACGCCGACTACTACCTGTCGTGGCTGGAGCCGGTCGAGGCGCTGCGGGCCAAGTTCGACGCGGTCCGCGCGCGCAGCCTGTCGCCCAAGTTCGCCGTGCGGGTGGACGTCCTGGCCCGGGAGACCGCCGAAGAAGCCTGGGCGGACATCGAGCGCGGCTGGCGGCACGTGCGGCCGGAAGCGGTGCGGGCGCAGCTCTCCCGCGACGGCGGCGACTCGTTCGGCGTGCGCCGGGCGGTGTCGTTCCAGCCGGAGTCGTTCACCGGGTTCCGCGATTTCGAGGTGGCCCCCAACGTGTTCGCCGGGCTGGCGCTGATGCGGCCGGGGCCGGCGTTCGGCCTGGTCGGCAGCTACGAGCAGGTCGCCGAGCGGCTCGACGAGCTGATCGACCTGGGCGTGGACTCGCTCATCCTGGCGGGCGGGCCGCACCTGGAGGAGGCCTACCGGGTCGCCGAGGGCGTGCTGCCGCTGCTGCGGGGCAGGCTGGGCGAGCCTGCCCCGCAGCACGAGCGCGGGCGCACCGAGCCGGTGACGTCGAGTGCGTAGCGCCGGCACCGGCCGGGGAGACCGGTGATGGCGACGAGCGCGGCCGCGCCGGGAGCGCAGGCCGTGCACCGGGCGCTCGGCGTGCTCCAGTGCTTCCGCCACAACGGCCCCGAGCTGGGTGTCACCGACATCGCCAAGGCCATGGAACTGCCGATCAGCACCGCGCACCGGCTGGTGCTCGCGCTGGTCGCGGCCGGGTTCCTGGAGCGCGACCCGGACACCGCGCGGTACCGGCTCGGCACGACCGTCGCCGAGCTGGGCCAGCTGCACTACCTCCAGCACGGCCTGCACAAGCTGGAACCGGTGCTCGACCGGCTGGCCCGCACCACCAAGGCCTCCGCCAGCATCTCGGTGCGCAGCGGGCACGACGCGCTGGTGCTGATCGGCGGCCTGGGCGGCGCGGAGCTCTCCGACGGCGTCCGTGCGCCGCTGCACACCACCGCCATGGGCAAGGTGCTGCTGGCGTGGGCACCGCCCGGCGAGGACGACCTCGACGCGTTGCCCGAGCTGGTCCGGCCGACCGACCGGACCATCGGCAGCCGCGACGAGCTGCGCGGGGAGCTGGACCGCGTGCGCGCGGCCGGGTACGCGCTCAACAACGGGGAGAGCGAGGTCGGCGTCCGGTCGGTCGCGGTGCCGGTGCTCGACGCCGACGGCTTCAGCTACGCGGCGCTGACCCTGCGGGCCACCCCGGAACTGATCACCGACGACCGCGTCCGCTGGTTCGTCGACCAGGCGCTGGCCCGGGTGGACCGGGTCGCCGCGCTGCTGCTCCCCTCGCTCTGACCCCTCTTCCGCTTGTCACCCGGCGCGCGTGCGCCGGGTGTCCACCGCACTCTCACGGAGGTCCGCGATGACCGTTCGGGTGGGATTCTTCCCGCACAACAACTCGCTGTTCGTGCTGCGGCACAACGGCATCCTGGAGCGCAGGCTGCCCGATGTCAGCTGGGTCGACCTGCGCGCGCTCCCGCAGGGCGAGCGGCCCGACCCGCGCTCGGGCCTGCCGACCGTGCACAGCGACCAGTTGTTCGCCGAGGGCGGCTACGACGTGATCGGCACCGGCTTCACCCCGCCGATCACCGCGCTGGGCGCCGGCCACGACGTCGTCTACCTCGGCGTCTCCGGGCCGCGCACGGAGAACGGCCGGATCGTGGTGCGCGCCGACTCGCCGATCCGGGAGGTCGCCGACCTGCGCGGCCACCGGGTCGGCATCGCGCACGGCTCGTGGCAGACCACCCTGCTGCTGTTCGCCCTGGACGAGGCCCGGCTGTCCTGGGCCGACGTCGAGCCCGTCGACACCGGGGCGGACGCGGCGCGGCTGTTCCTCGACGGCGAGATCGACGCGTGGACCGGCTCCTACCCCGACCTGGACCGGGTGGAGGCGCAGACCGGGCTGCGCACCCTGGTCGCGACCGAGGGCCTGTTCAGCCACCCGTCGCTGTGGTTCACCAGCCGCGAGTTCGCCGAGAACAACCGGGACGAGGTGGCGGCGATCGTGGAGTCGTTGCAGGAGTCCGACCGGTGGATCACCGAGAACCCCCGGGCCGCGGCGCAGTACTTCGTGGACGACGCGGCGGCGCGGGGCGTGGACGCCGACCTCGACTCGTGGGAGCGCGCGCTGCGCACCCGGCCGTTCGGGGTGAACCCGGTGGACGAGAAGTTCCTGGACGAGCAGCAGCGGGCCGCCGACCTGCTGGCCGCCAACGGTCTGCTCCCGCGCACGGTGAACGTCCGGCACGCGGTGCTGCCGTGGGTGAACGACCTGGTCGCCGGCACGCTCGCGGCCCGCGCCTGACCGCGCCGGTCCCGGCGTCGGTGGTGCGCCGACGCCGGGACCCGTCGTCCGCTCGCCGGCGACCGGCGTCCGGGGCTAGCGTGGGGTCCCTGGGTGGCGGCGAACGGGGGGCTCGTGGATTTCCAGGACGTGGTGCGGCGCAGGCGGATGGTGCGCAAGTTCACCGAGGAGCCGGTGTCCGAGGAGAGCCTGCGGCGGATCCTGCGCAACGCGACGCGCGGGCCGTCCGCCGGGTTCGCCCAGGGCCAGGCGTTCCTGGTGCTGCGCGGGCCGGAACTGGCCCGGTTCTACGACCGGATCACGCTGCTGACCTCGCCGTCGGTCACGTCCGCGCCGGTGGTCGTGATCCCGTTCGCGGTGAAGAACGCCTACCTCGACCGGTACGAGGAGCCGGACAAGGGCTGGACCGACCGCTCCGAACAGCGGTGGCCGATCCCGTTCTGGTACGTCGACACCGGCATGGCGGCGCTGCTCGTCCTGCAGACCGCGGTGGCCGAAGGGCTGGGCGCGGTGTACTTCGGGTTCGCCGCCGA
Organism: Saccharothrix espanaensis DSM 44229; assembly: GCF_000328705.1. NCBI lineage: Bacteria > Bacillati > Actinomycetota > Actinomycetes > Pseudonocardiales > Pseudonocardiaceae > Saccharothrix > Saccharothrix espanaensis. The sequence goes on from NC_019673.1 coordinate 4,803,204, forward strand.
GGACTTCGCCACCCTCCGCGCCGAGTTCGGCGTGCCGGCCGACCACGAGCCGATCGGGGCCATCGCGATCGGCCACGACGCCGACGAGCCGATCTCCGAGGGAGCCTCCCCGCGCACCCGCGACCGCCGGCCGTTCGAGGAGGTCGTGCACTTCGGGCACTGGTAGCCCTCCCGCGCGACGACGCGGTCCGGCACGCCCGCCGCTGGAACGGTGTCGGGTCCTTCGGGGGTCCGCCGCCGGCGCGGAGGGGCCGGTGGTCAGCCGCCGTGGTCGCGGAGGATCTCGCGGCGCTGGCGGTCGGTCCAGTGGAAGCGGACCGAGGCCAGGGTGTCGTCGGCGGCGAGGCCGAACACGACCGCGTCACCCCGGTGCGTCACGGGTTCGCGGTCGCCGATGCGGATGTCGAACGCGTCCGGGTAGGCGGTGAAGGCCAGGGCGCGGTCGTCGCCGAGCGCCAACTGCGGGCCCAGGGCGGCCAGGTCGCAGACCGGCAGGACGTCGTCCGGCGGCGTCCCCGGGCAGGGCGCGTTCCCTGCGCTCTCGGCGATCGCGGTCACCGAGATGGCCGCGAGCTCGACCAGCACCCCGGACGAGCGGTCGAACTTCAGCTCCAGGTGGGCGTTCATGCCGCCGCCCACCTGGTAGTAGGCGGGGGCGTCGGTCATCCGGCGGTAGCCGGGCCAGGTCAGCGTGAACGGCACGTATACGTCCAGCTCGACGTCCGGAGCGCCCGAACCCGGCGCGAAGCCGGAGACCTTCAGCACCGACGACCACCGCGGCTGTCGACCTCGACCAGCGAGACCCCGCTCATCACCACTCCCGTCCGGTCGAACCGGGCGACCCGGAGATCACCACCGAAGACGTCGGCCACCCGCCGACTGTAGTACCGACCGGCGTGCGGGGTGGCCGGGGCGGTCGCGCCCGGTGCGACCGGCCGGTCCGCCGGTGCGCTAAAGTCGAAGCCCGGCAAGGAGTTCGGGATCGGACCTGGACCACCGCCGGCACTCCTGGGAGCACCTGCCACCGCTCCCCCACCCCCAGCTTCCCGCGCCCGCCGGCGCGCCCTGTCGCGACCGGTCGAAAGGGATCCCCGTGACCATCTACTCCCAGCACCCCAGCCGCGGCAAGATCCAGGTGCTCGCCACCTACCGCAGTCCCGGGGGCGTCGTCTCGGCGACCGTGACCAGCCTCGACGACACCACGCTGGCGACGCCGATCGTCGACGCGCTCAACCGGATCTCCGCCTGCGCCACCGTGCCGGTCGGCGTGCACGACAACCGCGACGGCCGGTTCGAGCACTACCCGTCCGACCACCTGGCCGCGCTCACCGAACCGGGCGTCCGCCGCGACCTGCTCACCGGCGCCCACAGCCTCTGGTACGAGTACGTCAAGGCGCTCCTGCACGACTCCCTGCTCTACCTGGACGAGTGCACCGACCACGTGCCCGACCCGGTGCGGCTGGCGATCAACGCCGAGCTCGAAGCGGAGGCGCGCGGGCTGCGCGAGGCCGTGGCCGAGTTCACCGAGGGGATCGAGCCGTTCGCGGCGCCGAACCGGCGGGTCTGGGACTTCGAGGCCCCGTTCGTGTCGTTCGGCGACGTCGACGGGCTCGGCGGCGAGGCCCGCCGGCGGCTGGACGACGCCGAGCGCGACCTGCACGTCGACCAGGTCCGCAACTCCGCCGCCGACCTGCGGCTGCTGCTGGACGCCTACACCCGCTGCGACAACGACGAGGCCCGGCTGCTGGTCGAGGAGTTCTCGATCACCGACGACCCGTTCGACGAGGGCCCGGACCGCTTGTTCCTCGCCGTGGAGGCACCGCTGCCCGGCGGCGCGCACGGCCGCGCGGACTGGGGCGTCGAGGTCTGCCGGTGGGTGGCCGACGACCCGGAGGACGAGGACAGCGGCGCGACCGGGGAACCCGTCCTGCGCTGCGGTCGGACCACGCCGCCGTCCGCGGCGGAGCTGGCCGAACTGCTCGACGGCAGCGGCGGCAGCACGCGGCGGCTGGCCGAGTGGGCGGGGACGCCCGTCGGCGAGGCGCTCCCGGGCACGGCGTTCGTGGTGACGAAGCGGTACGAGGTCTGACACCCCGTGACCGGTCCGCGGATCCGGTCCACGTCGGCGGGCCCGGCGGCCGGCGTTGGTCGTGGTGGCGGCCACGTCACCGGTCGGCCACGTCACCAGTCGGCTGTGACGGGGTCGGCTATGACGGGAGTCGGCCGTGAAGGCGTGCGCGCAGGGCCAAATGGCGGACGCGTTGGCACAAGTGCGGCGGGGCCTGCGGTCCGTATGCTGGCCGACCAACCCCTGCTGTGGTCCGGAGGCGCTGAACCATGACCATCCACCGTGACCTGCTGATCGCCGGCTCCGACGTGCCCGCGACGTCAGGCCGCACCGTCGAGGACGTCAACCCGTACACCGGCGAGGTCTACGCGACCGTCGCCGCCGCCGGCCCCGCGGACGTGACGGCCGCGGTGGCCGCCGCCGACGCCGCGTTCGCCGAGTGGGCGGCGGTCCGGCCGTTCGCCCGGCGCAAGATCCTGCTCGACGCCGCCGACCTGCTGGACTCCCGCGCCGAGCAGGCCGTGGAGCTGATGGCGGGCGAGGCCGGCGGCACCCGCCGGTGGGCGATGTTCAACGTCTTCCTGGCCGCCAACATCCTGCGCGAGGCCGCCGCGTCGGTCACCGCGCCGCTGGGCGAGGTGCTCTCCGCGCAGGAGCCCGGCGCGCTCGGGCTGGCCGTGCGGGAGCCGGTGGGCGTGGTGGCGGCGTTCGCGCCGTGGAACGCGCCGCTGATCCTGGGCGTCCGGGCGTTCGCCGCGCCGATCGCGGCCGGCAACACGGTCGTGCTCAAGCCCAGCGAGGAGGCACCGCTGGCGTCCGGGCTGTTCCTGGGCGACGTGCTGCGCGACGCCGGGCTGCCCGCCGGGGTGCTCAACGTGGTCACCAACGACCCGGCGGACGCCGCCGAGGTCGCCGAGGCGCTGATCGCCGACCCCCGGGTGCGGGTGGTCAACTTCACCGGCTCCACCGGCGTCGGCCGGATCATCGGCACGCACGCGGCCCGCCACCTCAAGCCCGCCGTGCTGGAACTGGGCGGCAAGAACGCCATCATCGTGCTGGACGACGCCGACCTGGGGCACGCGGTCGACGCGGCGGTGTTCGGGGTGTTCATGAACTCCGGCCAGATCTGCATGTCCGGCGACCGGGTGCTGGTGCACGAGCGGATCGCGGCGGAGTTCACCGAGCGGTTCGTGGCGAAGATCGCCTCGCTGCCGCACGGCGACCCGACCGACCCGGCGACGGTGGTCGGCCCGCTGGTCAACACCGGGTCGGCGACGCGGGTCGCGGCGCTCGTGCGGGACGCCCGGGACAAGGGCGCGACCGTGCTGACCGGCGGCGAGGAGCCCGTCGGCGCGCTGCACCGGGCGACCGTGCTGACCGGGGTCACCGCCGACATGGACCTGAACTACGGCGAGGCGTTCGGGCCGGTGTGCGTGCTGGAGACGTTCGCGTCCGACGACGAGGCCGTGGCCCGCGCCAACGACACCGAGCACGGCCTCACCTGCGGGATCCTCACCGAGAACGGCACCCGGGGGCTGTCCCTGGCCCGCCGGGTGAAGACGGGGATCGTGCACGTCAACGACCAGTCGGTGGGCGACGAGCCGCAGGCCCCGTTCGGCGGGGTGAAGTCCAGCGGCTACGGGCGGTTCGGCGGCCGGTGGGGCGTCGAGGCGTTCACCACGACCCGCTGGATCACCTTGGCGACCGAGCACGCGCACTACCCGTTCTGATCCCGGGCGCACGACAGGCGGGCCGTTCGCTTCGGCGGGCGGCCCGCACGCATGTCCACCGATCGCGCAGTTCGCCGCAGAACTCGCTGGAGCAGGATTCCGGGCCGGCCTGGGCGCGCTGAGCGCCGCCAATGCAGATCTCGGTGCGCCGGCCCAGCACTGCGACACGATCCCCCGCCCTTCGGCGACCCGCGGCCGAACCGGCCGGCGGGCTATTCGGCCCTGTGACGGGCCGCCGACGCGTGGCGAAGAACTTCGGCCCGACCCCTGTGGTGTCGTGCTACGGTTTCACGTGTAAGGAAATTCTGACACGTGAAGGGATACCCTGAACATGACGCGGCCGACCGGTGACGACCTGGTCGAGGTCCTGGCCGCCCTCGCCAACCCGCTGCGGCTGCGGATCGTCGCGACGCTCGCCGGCGGCCGGGACTACGTCAGCCACCTGGCCCGCGAGATCGGCATCAGCCGCCCCCTGCTGCACATGCACCTCCAGCGACTGGAGGCGGCCGGCCTGGTGGTCGGCACGCTCGAACTGTCCGCGGACGGCAAAGCCATGAAGTACTACGAGGTCGCCGAGTTCGACGTGCGCCTCACCGCCTCGACCCTCGCCGAGGCGGCCCAGACCCTCACCGACCCCGAGAAGGGTCCCGGACGCAAGGAGCGTTCCTGATGCACCTCAGCGCGGAGGGGCCCACGACGTGGCCCGACGCGGCCCTCACCATCGGACTGCTGTTCCTGGCCGTGGTCACCGTCCTGTACCTGTTCCAGAGCCTGCTCGACATCCGCAAGACCAAGATCAGGGCCGACCAGGAGGAGCAGCTCAGACAGCTCGTCGGCCGCTACGAGCAGCTTGCCGAGAAGACCCTCGACGCCCAGCAGCGCACCGCCGCCGACGTGGCCGAGCTGCGCACCCGGACGGCGTCGATCGAGCAGATCCTGCGGACCGTCGAGTGAAGGCCGCGACGCAGGGCGCCTACGGCGGCCCGGACGTGCTGGAGCTGACCGACCTCCCCACCCCGACCCCCGGCGACGGCGAGGTCCTGGTGCGGGTGCGGGCGGCGTCGCTGAACTACGCCGACTGGCTGTTCCTCACCGGCACGCCGTACGTGCTGCGGCTCGCGGCGGGCGTGCGGCGGCCCCGCAACCCGGTGCGGGGCACGGACCTGGCCGGCGTGGTCGAGGCGGTGGGGCCGGGCGTGACGGCGCACCGGCCGGGCGACGAGGTGCTCGGGGAGGGTGTGGGCGCGTTCGCCGAGTACGCCGTGGCGAAGGTGGCGAAGCTGGTCGCCAAACCCGCGGCCCTCACGTTCGAGCAGGCGGCGGCGCTGCCGATGGCCGGGCTCACCGCGCTGCACGGCCTGCGCGCGGCGCAGGTCAAGGCCGGCGACCGGGTGCTGGTCAACGGTGCGGCGGGCGGCGTGGGGTCGTTCGCGGTGCAGCTCGCCCGACACCAAGGGTGTGTCGTGACGGCGGTGTGCGGCGGGTCGGACGAGCTGCTGCGATCGGTCGGCGTGGACGACGTGATCGACTACCGCAGCCGGGACTTTACCCGCGAGGACAGCCGGTACGACGTCGTCTTCGACAACGTCGCCAACCACTCGCTGACCAACCTGTGCCGGGTGCTGACCAGGCACGGCACCCTGCTGCCCAACAGCGGGCGCGGCGGCCGGTGGCTGGGCAGCCTGCCCCGGATCGTGCGCGGGACGGTCACCTCGCTGCTGGTCAGCCAGCGGGTGAAGACCTTCCTGTCGACCGCGAACACCGCCGACCTCGCCGAACTCGTCGCGCTGGCCGAGTCCGGCGCGGTCGTGCCGCTGGTCGGCCGGACCTATCCCCTGGCGCAGGTCGCCGACGCGTTCGCCCACCTCGGCGCGGGCCACGCCCGGGGCAAGGTCGTCATCTCCGGCTGACCGGCGCGCGCCGGTCAGGGCCTGGTGACCGGGCTTCGAGCGTGTCTTGTCAGCCGACGGGGACGCGACGCCGTCGGTGTGGCCGTCGTCGGTGGTGGTTCGGCTCCGGCCGAGGTGACCGCTGTCAGTGAGGAGACCACTACCGTCAGTGCGGCGAAGAGCGCGTGTCGTCATCGTCCACCCCCGTGGGTACCAGTCGTCGGGTTCCGGTTGCGGGTTGCGGTCGGTGTGCGGCTTCCAGGCGGTTGGCCTGGTCGGTGAGGTGGCGGCGTTCCGGGGCGCTGGTCGCGCGGCGGGCGGCGTCGCGGTAGGCGGTGGCGGCTCCCCCGTGGTCTCCGGACTGTTCGAGCAGGTGCGCGCGGACGGCGTGCAGGCGGTGGTGGTCGGCCAGGCGCTTGTCCCGGGCCAGGTCGGCGAGCAGGTCCAAGGCCGCCTGGGGACCGTGCACGACCCCGACCGCGACCGCGCGGTTGAGCGTGGTCATCGGGTTGGGCGCGGCCAGTTCGAGCAGCTCGTAGAGCGCCAGGACCTGCGGCCAGTCGGTCTCCTCCGCGCTGCGGGCCTCGGTGTGCACGGCGGCGATCGCGGCCTGGAGCTGGTACGGGCCGACCTGGCCGCGCGGCAGGGTGCGGCTGATCAGTTCCAAGCCCTCGGTCACCAGGTCGCGGTCCCACCGGGTGCGGTCCTGGTCGGCCAGCGGCACCAGGCCGCCGTCCGGCGCGGTGCGGGCCGGCCGGCGGGCGTCGGTGAGCAGCATCAGCGCGAGCAGGCCCGCCACCTCGGCGTCCTCGGGCAGCAGGCCGGCCAGCCAGCGGGTCAGCCGGATGGCCTCGTCGGACAGCGCGGGCGCGGTCAGGTCCGCGCCGTCGGTGGTGGTGTGCCCCTCGCTGAACACCAGGTACAGCACGTGCAGCACGGCACGCAGGCGTTCGGCGCGGTCGCGCGCCGACAACGCGCCGAAACCGGTGCCCTTGATGGTCTGCTTGGCGCGGCTGATCCGCTGCGCCATGGTGCTCTCCGGCACCAGGAACGCCGCGGCGATCTGCGCGGTGGTCAGGCCGCCGACCGCGCGCAGGGTCAGCGCCACCCGGCTGGGGTCCGACAGGTCCGGGTGGCAGCACAGGAACACCAGCGCCAGCGAATCGTCCCGGTCGTGGTCGGCGTCGGCGGGCCGGGCGAGCAGTTCGGCCTGCGGCGTCACGGCCAACTCGCGCTTGCGGCGCGCCTGCTCGGAGCGGACGTGGTCGACCAGCCGCCGCGCGGCGACGGTGATCAGCCAGCCGCGCGGGTTGTCCGGCACGCCGGCCGGCCACTGGGTGGCGGCGTCGAGCATCGCCTCCTGCACGGCGTCCTCGCAGGCGTCGAAGACGCCGTACCGGCGCACGAGCGCGCCGAGGACCTGCGGCGCGAGTTCGCGCAGCAGGTCCTCGACCCGGTGTGGCCCGGTCACCGCGCCCCCGTCACGACATGCCCCATCACGACAACCACATGCCCGGTCACAACGAGCCGAGTCACAGCGAGCCGCGTCACGACGAGCCTGGTCACGGTTGCGGGGACTCGTGCAGGATCGGCCACAGCTCCACCGGGTCGACGTCGGCGAACGGGATGTCGGCGGCGATCTCCTCCGCGCGTTCCTGGCTCGCCACGTCCAGCAGGTAGAAGCTGGCGATGTACTCCTTGGTCTCGATGTAGGGCCCGTCGGTCACGGCGGCGACGCCGTTCTCCCGGCGGACCAGCTTCGCGGTCACCGCGTCGCCCAGCCCGTACGCGCCGAGCAGTTCGCCGCTCTCCCGGTACCGGGCGTTGAACGCCTCCTGCCTGGCGATCGCCTCGGGCCACTCCTCGGCCGGGAACGAGTCCCACTTCTCCTGGTTGCCGTAGATCATCAGCAGGTACTTCACGTCGGTCGTCCTCTCGCTCCGCACACCCCGCGGCGTGCTGTCGACCCCCAGTCGGAGCACACCACGCCGTTCTCGACATCGCCGCCGGAAAAACTGCCCGGAACTTCTTCCCGCCCCGATGTCGAGCGCCGCCGGGTCGGCGACGACCCCTGGTCGACCCACCCGGAACCAACCCCGAGGAGCGACCACGACCACCACCGACGTCCGACCGATCTGGCTGGTCGGAGCACTCGCCGGGCTCGCCGGTGCGGCGGCCGCGGAAGTCTACGGCCTGCCGGCGCGGCTGGTCGGCGTGCCGATGGCGGCGGGCGGTGCGGGCGCGGCGGCGGCCGAGCCGATCACCGTCGGCATGTTCGCGATGGGCACCCTGATCTGCACGTTCTGGGGCACGCTGCCGGCCGTCGCGCTGGGCCGGTGGGCCCGCCGCGACCCGGCGCGGACCTGGACGTGGGTCACCGTGGCGCTGACCGCGGTGTCGATGGCCGGTCCGCTGACCGCCGGTGCCACGGCGTGGTCGACGAAGGTGATGCTGCTCGGCTCTCACATCGTCGCGGCGGCCGTGGTCATCCCGCTGGTGGCACGTCGTCTTCGGACCACGCGGCGCCCTGTGCCGGGGACAGCACAGAGCCCCGCGTGATCGCGGCGGCCACCGCGTCAGCCGTCAGCTGTCGGCCGTCAGCAGAAGACTTCCTCCATCAGGGCTTGCCGGCCGGTGACGGAGCCGAAGTCCCACGCCCAGCTCACCGCGAAGGTCATCCTCGTGCCGGTGTCACGGCTGCTCGCGACCGTGCTGGAGTAGCCGAGGATCCGCCCGTTGTGGCCCCACACCGGGATTCCGCAGGACAGCTCGTAGAAGCTGACGCCCAGCCCGCTGCCCTCGACGGCGGTCAGCATCTCCCGCAGTCGGGCGGGGCGCACCAGGCGGCCGTCGAGCAGCGCGTCCAGGAAGCGGTTCAGGTCGGCGGTGGTGGAGATCATCTCGCCCGCCGCCCAGCTGAAGGACGGGTCGTACTCGGTGACGTCCAGCGCCTGGTCGTCGAACCGGAGGTAGGCGCGGGCGTGCGGGCCGGGGATCTGCGTCCGGGTGCCCGGCAACGACGTCGAGCGCAGACCGAGCGGACGCAGGATGCGCGCGGTGACCGCGTCGCCGTAGGGGCGGCCGGTGATCCGCTCGACCAGCATCCCGGCCAGGACGTAGTTGGTGTTGGAGTAGCCGGAAGCGGTGCCGGGCGCGAAGTCCAGGGGCTCGTCGGCGATCAGCGCGACCAGTTCGCCCGGGGTGAACGGGCGGGTGCCGGCGTCGTCGGGCAGCCAGGCCAGGTAGTCGGGTACGCCGCTGGTGTGCTGGAGCAGGTGCCGGACGGTGACGCCGTCGCCGTGGGCGAGCAGGCCGGGCAGGTACCGCGCGACGGGCGCGTCCAACTCCAGCCGCCTTTCGTCCACCAGCTGCAGCACGACGGTGGCGACGAAGGTCTTGGTGATGCTCGCGATCCGGAACCGGCCGTCGACCGGGACGGGTTCGGGCGAGTCGGCCTCGGCCGTGCCCGCACGGGCGGTGAACTCGCGCCGCCCGTCCGCGATCCGCACCTGGACCCCTTGCGCGCCGGTGCGGACCATCTCGTCCAGCACCCGCTGCACCACCCGGCGGTCGATCCGGTCCTCGTCCGGCGCTGCCCCGGCCACGCCGGTCCCGGCCACGACCAAGCCCACGGCGGCAGCCAAGGCGACAGCTCTGCTGGTCATCAACATCGTCCCCTCCCCAGTCGACGTCGAAGGCTCCAGGTTGCCCTGCGCACCGACCGGCGCGCGTCACCCTCGGGTCGGCGGTCCGGCACGACTTCCGACTGACCTCTTGTGGCCGCGCCCGGCCGAGACCGGACGGCCCACGAGCGGTGGCCGACAACGCCCCTGACTCCCCGTTCGGGTCAGGCGCAGCGCCCGTTCGAGAGCAGTCCCGGTCACACCCGGTTGCCAAACCAGGTTTGAGTCAGTTAGACTCAAACCATGTTCACGAGGGAAGAGGCGCTCGAGCTGGTCGAGGGGACCACACCGGTCGACCTGTTCGGACCGGTCGCCCCGGAACGCCGGAAGGAAGCGCAGCGGCGGTACCGGGGGCTGGCCGCCGCCCTGCACCCCGACCGGGTCGCCCCGGACGACTGCCGGGCGCACGCCGCGTCGGCCGACCTGACCCGCCTCTACCACGAGTGGCAGCACACCGGGCCGGTCGTCCTGCGCACCAGGCGCGGCAGCTACGAGGTCGCCGGGCGGCACGCCGTGGGCAGCGTCGCGAACGTCTACCGCACCGACGGCCCGCCCGTGGTGAAGATCGTGCGGAACCCGGCGATGAACCCGTTGCTGCGCGCCGAGTGGGACGCGCTGCGGGTGCTGCGGCGGTTCACCGACGAGCACGACTGGCTGCGCCCGTACTACCCGCGCCTGGTGGACACCGGGGACGCGCTGCGGGGCGAGCGGGCCTTCACCGTGCTCGAACCGCTGGTCGACGGGTTCGTGACGCTCGCGGACGTGAAGCGGGCGTTCCCGGGCGGGCTCGACGGGCGCGACTACGCGTGGATGCACCGCAGGTTGCTGCGGGCCGTCGCGGGCGCGCACCGCAACGGCGTGGTGCACGGGGCGATCGTCTCCGACAACGTGCTGGTGCACCCCGAGCAGCACGGGATCGTGCTCGCCGGGTGGACCTTCGCGGTGAGCGACGGTCAGCCGCCGCTGGCCACCGCGAAGACGATCGACTACCCGCCCGAGATCAGGGCGGGACGCCCGATGACCACCGCCACCGACGTCCACATGGCACACACGCTCATGCTGGACCTGTTGGCGGGCAACGAGACCCGACAGCGACGGTTCGCCCTCGGGTGCACGCAGGACGACCCGGGCCGCCGCCCGGACGCGGCCGATCTGCTCGGCGAGTACGACGAACTGCTCGATGAACTCTACGGCGCACGGGTGTTCCGCCCGTTCGCGCTGCCGAACCGGACAGGAGCCTGAACCATGGGACACGGCAAGTGGGACGACAACGCCTACGCGGCGGCCAAGACCTTCCGCGCGGCCAAGGGGATCGACGACTTCGGCTACACCGCGAAGCTGCGCTCGCAGCCGGCCGACAAGTGGACCGCCGACCCGTCGATGGACCCGCTGGGCGTCACCGCGCGGGAGTGCCGGGACTCGCCCGACCACGCCGACTCGACGCCCATCGCGGTGCTGTTCGACGTGACGGGCTCGATGGGCCAGGTGCCCAAGATCATGCAGCGCAAGCTCGGCAAGCTGCACGGCCTGTTGCAGCGCAAGGGTTACCTCGCCGACCCGCAGCTGATGTTCGGCGGCATCGGTGACGCCGACAGCGACCGGGTGCCGTTGCAGGTCGGGCAGTTCGAGTCGGACAACCGGATGGACGAGCAGCTGCGCACCATCTTCCTGGAGGGCAACGGCGGCGGGCAGAAGAGCGAGTCCTACGAACTGGCCGCGTACTTCGTGGCCCGGCACGTGGCGACCGACGCCTGGCAGAAGCGGGGCCGCAAGGGCTACCTGTTCCTGATCGGCGACGAGCTCAACAAGCCCCGGCTGGAGGCCCGGCACATCCGCCGGATCATCGGCGACGACGTGCGCCAGGACATCGACCCGGCGTCGGTGTACCGGGAGCTGAGCCGCAAGTGGCACGTCTACTTCGTGCTGCCCAACCAGTCGTCGTACTACAACGACCCGCAGATCGCCGAGCACTGGCGCGACCTGCTGGGCCAGAACTTCCTCAAGCTGGAGGACCCGGGCGCGGTGTGCGAGCTGATCGCCGCCACCATCGGGATGGAGGAGCGCGTGGTGGACCTCGACCAGGCGCTGGTCGACCTGGCCGAGGTCGGCTCGGTCGCCGAGCGGGACGCGGTGGGCAAGGCGCTGGTGCAGGTCGGCGCGAAGACCGCCCTGGCCGGGACCACGTCGGCGCTGCCGCCGGGGCTCGACGGCCCGGACGACGTCACCCTGTCATGACGGCGCTCGGGAGCGGGGGGCACGTCATCGTCGTCGGGCTCGGGTTCGGCGACGAGGGCAAGGGCGCGGTGGTCGACGCGCTGTGCCGGGACGGGTCGGTGTCGGCGGTCGTGCGGTTCAACGGCGGCGCGCAGGCCGCGCACAACGTGGTCGCGGACGGCCGGCACCACACGTTCAGCCAGTTCGGGTCGGGCACGCTCGCGGGTGTGCCCACCCTGCTGTCGCGGCACGTGCTGGTGGAGCCGATCGCGCTGGCCGCCGAGTCGCGGGAGCTGGCGGCACTGGGCGTGGCCGACCCGCTGGGCCTGGTCTCGGTCGACGCCCGCGCGCTGCTCACCACGCCGCTGCACGTGGCGGCCAACCGGGCGCGGGAGGACGCGCGCGGCGCGGGGCGGCACGGCTCGTGCGGCAAGGGCATCGGCGAGACGGTCTGGTACTCGCTGCTCGCCGACGCCCGGCCCGGTGACGTCGTGGAGCACCAGGAAGTCCTGGGCACGCCCGGCGAAGCGCCGAGGGTCGGGGACTGCGCGTCGCCGGGGGTGTTGCGGCGCAAGCTCGACGCGCTGGCCCGGTTCTACGAGCCGCTGGTCGGCGACGGGTTCCGGGTCGACGAACTGGTGGAGCTGTACCGGGCGTTCGCGGACGCCGTGCGCGTGGTCGACGGCGACGAGGTGGGGCGGCTGGCCGATCGCGGGCGGGTGGTGTTCGAAGGGGCGCAAGGGGTTCTGCTGGACGAGACCCACGGCTTCCACCCGCACACCACGTGGTCCACGGTGACGCCGCGCAACGCGCGTGAACTGCTCGGCGGGCGTCCGGCGCGGGTGCTGGGGGTGACCCGCACCTACCAGACGCGGCACGGCGCGGGCCCGCTGCCGACCGAGGACGCGGCGGTGCTGGAGCGGTTCCCGGAGCGGCACAACGGGACCGGCGCGTACCAGGGGGCGTGGCGGGCCGGGCACCTCGACGCGGTGCTGCTGCGGTACGCGATCGGGCTGTGCGGGGTGGACGCGCTGGCCCTCACGCACCTGGACGCGCGGGACCTGTCGGTCGCCTCGGCCTACCGGGTCGGGCGCGGGCTGGTGACCCGGTTGACCTCGTCGGTGCTGCCGGCGGGATCGGTGCCGGTGCTGGAGTCGCTGGCCGACCCGGTGGCGTGGCTGGAGCGGGCGACCGGGCTGCCGGTGGAGGTCGAGGGGCGCGGCCCGGACCGGGCGGACTACCGCGTGCGCGTTCCGGTCGCTGGTTGACGTGCGGGAGAATCGCGCCCATGGCGAGGATCGAGTCGACGTTGGTCTCGGTGGACGTGCTCACCCTGCGGTTCGACGCGCGGGCGCGGGCGGTGCTGCTGGCCGTCGCGCCGCGCGGGTCCGACCCGTTCGCCGGGGCGTTGGCGCTGCCGGGCGTGCTGCTGGGGCGCGGTGAGCGGCTGCGCGACGCGGCGCTGCGGGCGGTGACCGGCAAGCTCGGGCTCGACGGGTCGGCGGTGACCGCCACCGGGCAGTTGGCGACCTTCGACGAGCCGTCGCGCGACCCGCGCGGGCCGACGCTGTCGGTCGCGCTGTGGGCGACGGTCGACCCGGCGGCACCCGCCTCGGGCCCGATCTGGACGCCGCCGGCCGAGGTGCCCGCGCTGGCGTTCGACCACGACCGGATCGTGGCCGACTGCCGGCCGATGCTGGCCGACCGGCTGTGGCGGGACGTGCCGTTCACGGCGGGCCTGCTGGGCCGGGAGTTCACCACGGCGCAGGCGCTGGACGTGACCGAGTCGCTCACCGGCGACCGCCCGTACCCGGCCAACCTGGGCCGCACGATGGACCGCGTACCCGGTCTGGAGCGCACCGAGCAGCACGCGGCCGCCCTGCCCAAGGGCGGGCGGCCACCGCTGGTCTGGCGCTGGACCTCGACCGGCTGAGCCCCATCGACCGGCTGAGCCCCGACGACCGGCTGAGCCCCGACGACCGGCTGGGCCCCGACGACCGGCTGGGCCCAGCCGAACCCGCTGGGCCCCGACGATCAGCTGGGCGCCCCGATGACCGGCGCGCCGGTCGGGTCAGGGCAGGGTGGTCAGGTAGCGCGGGGCCCGGCGGGCGTGGGTGAGCTGTTCGAACGCCGCCGCGAACCGCAGGACCTTCGCGTCGGCGCGGTGGCCCGCCATGAAGGACACGCCGACCGGCAGCGGCCCGGCGAAGCCCGCCGGCACCGACACGTTCGGGTAGCCCGCCGCCGCGGCCGGGGTCGAGGTGCCCAGCACGTAGGCGTCGCCCGCGGCGTAGTCGGTCTTCCAGGCCGGCGAGTTGGTCGGGGCCATGATCACGTCCAGCCGCTGCCCGGCCAGCACCTCGTCGATCGACCGCCGGGCCAGGGTGGTCGCGGTGCGGCGCTGCTCCTGGTAGGCCGGGTCGGTCAGCGGGGGCGCGTCGCGGGCGGCGAGGAAGAGCTCCTGGCCGAACCGGCTCAGCTCGACCGGGTCCCGCTCGTTGAACGCGATCAGGTCGGCGACGGTCCGGAAGCGGCCGGGCCGGGTGGCCAGGTAGCGCTCCAGGTCGTGCTTGAACTCCGCGGTCAGCGCCGGGAACTCGACCGCGTCGATCTGGTCCTGGTAGGGCAGGTCGACGTCGACCACGGTCGCCCCGGCGCGCCGCAGCGCGTCCACCGACCGCTGCACCACCAGGTCGGCCTCCGGGCTGGCACCAGCCTTGCGCCACACGCCGATCCGCGCGCCGCGCAGCGCGTTCCCGCCCGCGGAGCCGGCCGCCGCGTAGTCGCCGCCGCCGAGCGCGGACATCAGGATCGCCGCGTCCACGACGTGCCGCGCCATCGGCCCGGCGGTGTCCTGCTCGGTCGAGAGCGGCACCACTCCCCTGCCGCTGACCAGGCCCAGCGTCGGTTTGAGGCCGACCACGCCGTTCTGCCCGGCGGGGCAGACGATCGACCCGTCGGTCTCGGTGCCGACCGCCACCTGGGCCAGCGACGCGGCGACCGCCGCGCCCGACCCCGACGACGAGCCGCACGGGTTGCGGTCGAGCACGTGCGGGTTGTTCGTCTGGCCGCCCACCGCCGACCAGCCCGACGTCGAGCGGGTGGACCGGAAGTTGGCCCACTCCGACAGGTTCACCTTGCCGAGGATCACCGCGCCGGCCTCGCGCAGCCGGGTGACCAGCTCGGCGTCCTGGCGGGGCGGCACGGTCAACGCGCGCGAACCGGCCGTGCTCGCCAGGCCCCCGGTGTCGATGTTGTCCTTGAGCAGCACCGGGATGCCGTCCATCCGGCTGAGCGTCCGGCCCTGCGCGCGCCGCCGGTCGCTGGCCGCCGCCTGGTCGAGCGCGGTCGGGTCCAGGGCGAGCACGGACCGGACCCGGCCGTCCACCTGGTGGATGCGGCGCAGGTAGGCCCTGGTCAGGTCGACGGCGGTCAGGGTGCCCGCGTCCATCCGGCGGGCCAGGTGCGGGATGGTGGCCCGGTCCAGGTCCAGCACGGGCGCGGCCTGGGCGGGCGGCGCGACGAGGAGCACGGCGACGGCCGCCGCGAGCAGTGATCGCATGGGCTCCAGTCCAGACCTGTCGCCGGCGGCGGTAAACCCGCCATTGGTCGGTGCGTGCGGCCAGGATTCCGGGTGGCGTGGACGGAGACCCGCCGGACGGGCGGCGCGGGCGAGGTGGTCAGGCTCGCCCGGGTCGTGTCGCCCGCCGCCCGGCGGGTCTCCGGGGGAAGCGGCGGGGGTTGCGCGCCCCGCCGCCTGGTCTGTTCACGCTCAAGCCCACCAGCCGCCGCACCGCCGCGCCTCACCTGAGGAGGGTGATGCCGATCAGCACGGCCACCCGGTTCGGTTGAAGATCAGCCGCGGGCGGTCGACCACGATCGACACCGCCCACGACGAGAGGAGTCCACATGGGACACAACGCCCTCTCGGCCCGCTCCGGGGCCACGACCGTGGCCACCGGCCCCCACTTCCCTTGGCACCGCCGGGTTCCCCGTGCCGGAACCCCCCGGACCGATCGTCGTCGGCCCGGGGCCGTCGGGCAGCGGTGCAGCGTCGAATCAGGAGACGAAGGACCATGCCGGAACACGAGCTCACCGCAGCGCCCGACGCGGACCCGGCCTCGCCGCCGGTCGCGCCGCCGAAGCTGCGGGCGCCCGCCACCGCACCAGCGCCCGTCCCCCGCGACCGGCTGCTCGACGCGCTGGACGAGCACACCTCGGCCGCGCACCGCCCGCCGCCGCTGACCGTGGTGTGCGCGCCGGCGGGTGCGGGCAAGACGACGCTGCTGGCACTGTGGGCCCGCAGACTCGCCGAACGCCGCGCGGCGGACCCGCTCGCGCCGTTCCCGGCGTGGGTGACGCTGGACGCGCACGACAACGACCCGGCGCACCTGTGGGCGGCGGTCCGCGAGGCGCTGGCCGCCGCCGGCTGCCACGGCCTGCCGCCCGCCGGCGACGGCTTCCCGGAATCGCTGATCACCGCGTTCGACACCGTCACCACCCCGGTGTGCCTGGTGCTGGACGACGCCCACGAGCTGACCGGGCCGGAGTCGGTGCGCGGCCTGGCGCTGCTGGCCCGGCACACGCCCGACCGGCTGCGGCTGGTGCTCGTCTCGCGCACCCCGCCACCGCTGCACCTGTCGCGGCTGCGCGTCGAGGGCCGGCTGCGCGAGGTGCAGGCCGTGGAACTGGCGTTCACCGCGGCGGAGGCGGCCGTCCTGCTGGGCAACCACCACATCGAGCTCGCGCCGGACGAGCTGGACGTGCTGCTGCGGCACACCGAGGGCTGGGCGGTCGGCCTGCGGCTGGCCGCGATGTCGCTGACCACCCGGGGCCGCCCGTCGTTCCCCGCCGACGACCGGACCGTGGCGGACTACCTCAACGAGGAGGTGCTCGACCACCACCCCGAGCACGTGCGCCGGTTCCTGCTGTCCACCAGCGTGTGCGACGCGGTCACCCCGGACCTGGCGACCGCGCTGTCCGACCGGTGCGACTCCGGCGAGATCCTCGACCGGCTGGACCGGGCCAACGCCCTGGTCAGCCGGGTGGACGAACCCGGCCAGTGGTACCGGGTGCACCCGGTGCTGCGGGCGTTCCTGGGCGGCGAGCTGGCCCGCACCCGGCCGTCGGCGCGGCGCCGGCTGCACCGGGTGGCCGCCGAGTGGCACCGCGACCACGGCCGGCCGCTGACCGCGCTGGAGCACGCCCTGTCCGGCGACCACCGGGACCTGGCGGGCGACCTGGTCGAGCAGACCGGCCTGGGCGTGGTGCTGCGCGGCGACGCCGACCGGCTGCACGACCTGCTCGGCCGGCTGCCCGGCCACCTGCCGGCCCGCCCCGGCGTCGCCCTGGTCGCCGCGACCGCCGCGCTGGAGGAGTGCGACGTGCCGGCCGCCGACCGGGCGCTGGAGCGGATGGACGAGTCGCCCCGGCTGCTGCGCTCGGAGGTGCTGCGGGCGTTCCACAGCGCGGTCCTGGTGCAGCGCGGCAGGTTCCCGGACCCGCCGACACCGCAGGACGGGCCCGGCCGGCCGCCGATGGGCCGCAGCGGCGACCCCGACCTGGACGTGCTCGCGCTGCTCAGCCACGGGGTCGCCGCGCTGCGCCGAGGCGCGCACACCTCCGCCGAGGAGGGGTTGCGGCGGGCGCTGGACCTGGCGCTGCGCGGCGGGTTGGACTACGCGGCGCTGCACTGCCAGGTCCACTTGGCGGTGATCGCGGCGGCCCGGGGCGACCTGCCGCTGGTCGAGGAGCGGGCGCGGCACGCGGTCGAGTTCGCCGCCGAACGGCACTGGGCGGGCCGGCCCGCCCTGGTGATGGCGTACGTGCTCTTGGGGCTGCGCAGCCACTTGCGCTACGACCGCGAACGCGCGAAGCGGTTCGCCCGGTTGGCCGTCGACCACCTGCCGGAGGGCGCCGACACCACCACCGCGTTAGCGGCGGCCAGCCTGCACGCGGTGGTGTCGTTCGACGACGCCGACGACCCGCACGCCGTGGTGGCCAAGCTGCGCGGCCAGTGGGGCGCGGTCGACGACCGGTCGGTGGCCGCTCCCCTGCTGGCCTACGTCGCGCCCACCGCGCAGCGGATGGCGTTGCGGGTCGGGGAACTCGGGTGGGCCGTCGAACTCGCCGAACGGGCGTCCGCCGCGCTGGGCGCGGGCGGCGAGACCGCCCTGTTGCAGGCGGTCGTGCAGGCCCACCGGGCCCGCTCCGGGCAGGCCCGCCGGCTGCTGGAACCGTTGCTGCGCGGAGAGCTGCGGACCGTCGCGGCCACCACGCCGGTCGAGGCGTGGCTGCTGGAGGCGGTGCTGGTGGACCGGGCGGGCGACCGGCACCGGGCGCACGAGGCGCTGGCCAAGGCGCTCGCCCTGGCCGAGCCGATCGGCGTTGTGCGGCCGTTCGTCAACGCGGGTGCGCCGGTGCGCGACCTGCTCGGCGTGGGCGTCGGCCGGTTCGGGCGGCTGGACCGGTTCGCGGGCGCGGTGATGCCCGCGCTGCCCGCGCAGGCGTCCGGGCACGTCGACCCGCTGACCAACCGCGAACTGGATCTGCTGGTGGAACTGCCGTCGATGCGCACCACCGAGGAGATCGCCGACTCGATGTACGTGTCGGTCAACACCGTGAAGACCCACCTGCGCGGCATCTACCGCAAGTTGGGCGTCAGCCAGCGGCGCGACGCCGTGCTCGTGGCCCGGCAGCGCGGCCTCCTCTGAGGGGCACCGCGGCCGGCGGGACGACGAGGTCCCCGCCACGGGCCGCGTTCGGTCAGTCACCCGCCGTGGGCGAGGCGCGGAGGTGCGCGGACCGGGACGGTACGTGTCGAGGCGTCACCCGAGGGGTCGAAGCGCCACCCGGAGGCCCGGGGCGGCAGGTCGGGGCGTCGCTACCCGAAGGAGGAACCATGGACTCGTTCCGGCTGGACGACGTGCTGGGGGCGGTGGTGCGCGGCCTGCGCGGCGCGGTGCCCGGCCTGGTGGGCGCGGACGTCGCCGTGCTGTACCCGTCCCGGCCGCACCACCGGCCGGTGGTGCTCGCCGAGCACGGCGTGGGCGGCGCGCTGGAGGACGTGCAGTCCCGGGTGCGCGGCGGGCCGACCCGGGACGCCGCCGCCGGCGGCAAGCCCGTGGTCAGCGCCGACCTGTGGCGCGACGAGCGGTGGCCGGGGCTCGACCTGGACCGGGCGTGCCGGATGTTCCCCCGTCGCCGCGCCGCGCTGCGCGAGGTGCGCGGCGCGACGGCGCTGCCGGGACTGCGGGACAACGGCGGCCTGGTCGTGCTCACCGCCTACGGCAACCGGCCGGCCGACGACGCGACGCTGGACGTCCTGTCCCGGTACGAACGGCTGGTGGCGTCGGCGATCGCGACCGTGTCCGCGTCGGCGGGCACCGAGGAGCGCACCGGGCGGGTGCTGGCAGTGCTGCACCACCGGGCCCTGGTGGACCAGGCGAAGGGCATCGTGATGGCCCGCTGCCGCACCGACGCCGACACCGCGTGGGCGCTGCTGCACGAGGTCAGCGCCCGCGCCGGGGCCGAGCCGTCGGCCGTAGCGGTGGAACTGGTGGACGAGGTGGTGGACCGGCCGTGCCCGTTCGGGGCGCGCGCCGTGGGCGAACCCAAGGCACGCCGCATCGCACGCGAGCTGTGGGCCGCCATCGGCACCGACCCCGGCACGCCCCACCGCCCGTCCACTCCGGACACGACGGTGGCCTCCGACGAGACGGCCTCCGAGGACGCGACCGATGACGCGACCGATGACGCGCTCGATGACGCGACTGGAGCGATGGCCGTCGAGCACGCCTGATTCCGGTCGTGCTCGACGTCAGACCCGGCCTGGGGCGAGGCTCCCCAGGACCAGGCGGTGCGGGGCCAGGCTGCGCCGGTTCGGGTGGCGCCGGTCCGGGTGGCGCCGGTTCGGGTGGCGCGGTCGAGCAGCGAGCCGTCCCAGCCGCTCGCCGCGCCCGGCAGGTAGCGCAGGTGGTAGCCGGGCGGGCCGGCGCGCAGGGCGGCGGAGTTGAAGTCCGCGTCGGCGGGGTCGTCGGTCAGCGGCGAGACGACCAGGTAGCTGCCGTGGTCGAACGCGAAGTAGTACCGGCGGCCGTCGACCGTCAACGACTCGATACCGGCGACGTGCCCGACACGTCCGTCCAGGGCCAGGAGGTCCACCGGAGCATGATCGCGGGAAACCAAGGGCGACTGACAGGGAACTCACAGGCTGCCCTCAGCATCCGAACGGACCATCGAGGTCAGAGCACCGACTCCGCGCATCGGAGGGCCGCCATGACCGTCCTCGACCACCTGGTCCGTCCCGACGTCCCGACCACCGGCTGGGCCACCGCCCAGGGCCGGCGGCGGGTGGCCGCCGACGCCGCCACCGCACGCACCGCCACGGCGACCGGCAGGTTCGCGATCGCCGTGGCCGACGGCATCGGCGACATCCCGGAAGCCGTGCAGGCCGCCCGTCTGGCCGTGGAGGTCGCCGCCGACGAGGCGTGGGGTGCCGACGTCATGGGGGTCCCGCCCGCCGTCCGCCACGCCTTGGACCGCGCGACGCCGACCGTGCCCATCAGCAGGCTCCCCGACGAGGCAACCGCAGTCATCCCATCCCGGGTCGCTCGTCCGGCACCGCCCTCGGACGCCCGTTCCGGCGACACGACGTACGTGGTGGCGGCGGGCGACCGCCACCACGGCTGGTCGGTGACCTGGGTGGGCGACTGCCGCGCGTACTTCGTCCCCTTGGTCCCGGACACCCCGGCGGGCCACGGACCTGCGGTCCTGCTCACCGCGGACCACACGATCGGCCAGTACCTCAGGGAACGTGGGGTGAACGCGAACCCGAGCCTCGACCGGGTAGTCACCACCACGGCGCGCAAGGGCGTACCGGGCTACGCGGCGGGCCCGCCCGGCGCAGGCCGCCTGGTGCTGCTGACCAACGGCGTCCATCACCAACTCGACGCCGAGGACATCGCCCGCATCGCCGCTTCGGTGGGCGACCCGGCCGAAGCCGCCCGCCTCCTGGTAGCCGCCGCACTGGACTCGGGCGGCACCGACAACGCCGCCGCAGCAGTCGCCGACCTGCGGTGACACCCGATCGGGTGAAGAACCTCAAAATACGTACGGAAACACTGTTCCCGTCACTCGGTTTGAATACCGACCGCCTCGAACCCCACCAGACCATGAACCCCAAGCCCCCACCCTGACGCCACCCCCACCAGCCCACCCCACAGCCCCCACCCCACAGGCCCCCGCCGACACAGGGACCCACTCCGCGATCACCCGGCCTGGTTGCCCGCCACGCGCGATAGCCGCCACGCGCAGGCAGCCGCCACGCGCGACAGCCGCTGCGCGCAGTCAGCGAGCGTGCGCACGGGCAGGGGCCGTCTGCGGGCAGGGGCCATCTGCGGGCCAACGGGTGGGGACGGGTGTGTGAGGCCCGTCGGCACCGCCGATCCGACGGGGATCGACGTGCAGCCGTGCGCGCCTCGTGCCATCGTCCGCCGCAGCCCGTACCGGGCATCGTCTTCTGCTGTCGCCGCATGCCGTTGACGTCCGGCGACGCCTGCGCGCGCGGTGGACCCCGAAGTCACCGGGGGCGGTTGGCGACACGCGCACCCGGCCGGGCGCGATCACCTCCCCGAGGGCAGGATGGCCCTCGGAACTGGTGGAGGTGGGGATGTCCGAGAGCTCCGTGCTGGTCACAGCAGACGCCCGGGAAGGGGGTCTGACGAGCGCTCAGGTCGCCGAACGGGTCGCCGACGGGCGCACGAACGCGGTCGGCGCGCAGACCAGCCGCAGCACGGCCCAGATCATCCGGGCCAACGTCGTCACCCCGTTCAACGGCCTGCTGCTCGCGCTGTTCATCGTCATCCTCACCACCGGACGTTGGCAGAACGGGCTGTTCGGGCTGGTGATCGTCGCCAACACGGCCATCGGCGTGTTCCAGGAGCTGCGCGCCAAGCGCACCCTCGACCGGCTCGCCGTGCTCAACGCGCCGCACGCCCGGGTCGTCCGCGACGGCACGACCTCCGAGATCGAGGTGGCCGGCGTCGTCGCCGACGACCTGATCGAGCTGCGCACCGGCGACCAGGTCGTGGCCGACGGCACGGTCACCGGGTCGACCGGGCTGGAGATCGACGAATCGCTGCTCACCGGCGAGTCCGACCCGATCCACAAAACCGTCGGCGACGAGGTGCGCTCCGGTTCGATCGTGGTCGCCGGCACCGGCCGGTTCCAGGCCACCCACGTCGGCGCGGACGCCTACGCCACCCGGCTCACCGCCGAGGCCCGCCAGTTCACCGTCGTGCGCTCGGAGCTGGTCGCCGGCACGAACAAGCTGCTGCGCTGGATCTCGTTGATGATGCTCGTCGTCGCACCGCTGCTGCTGTGGAGCCAGTTCCGCGTCCCGGACACCGAAGGCTGGCAGGACGCCGCCACGGGCGCGGTCGCCGCACTGGTCGGCATGGTCCCCGAAGGTCTCGTGCTGCTGACCAGTCTCGCGTTCATGATCGCCGCCATGTCGTTGGCGCGCAAGGAAACCCTCGTCCAGGAGCTGCCAGCGGTCGAGGTGCTCGCGCGCGTCGACACGGTGTGCCTGGACAAGACCGGCACCCTCACGCACGGCGACATCGTCTTCGACCGCCTGGTCACAGCGAAGGACAGCAACAACAAGGACAGCGGCAAGGGCAACAGCCACGAGAGCGACAGCGGCAAGGGCGACGGCGGCAGCGGCAGCGGCAGCGGCAGCAAGGACGGTGACAGCAACGACGGCGGTAGCCAGGAGGACCGGGAGGTTCGCGAGGCGCTCGCGCTGTGCGCGGCGGCTCCCGACGCCAATGCGACCTCCAGCGCGCTGGCCGCCGAGTTCACCGACCCGACCTGGCGCAACGCCGGCGGCATCCCGTTCTCCTCGGCCCGCAAGTGGTCCGCCGTCGTCGCCGAGGACCACGGGACGTGGGTGCTCGGCGCGCCCGAGATGGTCTTCCCCGACGCCGGCGACAACCCGCTGCTGGCCACCGCCGCCGACATCGCCGGCGAAGGCCGCCGCGTCCTGGTCCTGGCCCACACCACCGCCCCCGCCACCGGCACCGACCTGCCCGCCGACCTCACCGCCCGCGCGCTGGTGGTGCTCGCCGAGCACGTCCGCGACGACGCCGCCGACACCCTGCGCTACTTCACCGAGCAGGGCGTCGCGCTCAAGGTCATCTCCGGCGACAACCCGCGCACGGTCGGCGCGGTCGCCGTCCAGGTCGGGCTGCCGGGCATCAGCCACGCCACCGAGGCCGTCGACGCCCGCACCCTGCCCGAGGACCCCGACGAACTCGCCGACGTCCTGGAGCACAACGCCGTCTTCGGCCGCGTGACACCGCAGCAGAAACGCGCCATCGTCGGCGCGCTGCAACGCCGCGGCCACGTCGTCGCGATGACCGGCGACGGCGTCAACGACGCCATGGCGCTCAAGGACGCCGACATCGGCGTCGCCATGGGCAACGGGGCCGCCGCGACCCGCGCGGTCGCCCAACTCGTCCTGCTCGACAGCCGGTTCGCGCACCTGCCCGACGTCGTCGCCGAAGGCCGCCGGGTGATCGCCAACATCGAACGGGCCGCGAACCTGTTCCTGGTCAAGAACGTCTACTCGCTGGTCCTCGCGCTGATCGTGGTCGCCACCTCGCTGGCCTACCCGCTGGCCCCGATCCAGCTCACCCTGATCTCGGCGGTCACCATCGGCATCCCGGGCTTCATCCTCGCCCTTGCGCCCAACAGCCGCCGCTACGTCCCGGGCTTCCTCGGCCGGGTGCTCCGGCTCGCGGTGCCCACCGGCGCGGTGATCGGCCTGGCCGCGTTCGCCGGGTACCTCACCATCCGGGGTCTGGAGCCCACCGCGGGCCGGACGGCCGCCCAGACCGTCGCCACGATCGTGGTCGCCATCGCCTCGCTGTGGACGCTGTCCCTGCTGGCCCGCCCGTTCACCGCGTGGAAGATCGCCCTCATCGCCGCGCTGGCCGGCGCGTTCGCGCTCATCCTCGCCATCCCGGTGCTGGGCAACGGCATCTTCCTGCTCGACGTGACACCGCAGCGCCTGGTCGTCGGTGCCGCCATCGGCGCGGCCGCCGCCTTCCTGGTCGAGATCATCGGCCGCGTCATCCTCCGCCCCGTCCAGGACGCCACGACCGCGTGACGCGCCGCGCCGGCCGGGCAGTTCACCCCCGGCACGGCCGGCGCCCTGCTCGTCGTGATCACGTTGACGGGAAAAGGATTCGACGCGGCCGTTGGCGATCTTGTAGCTTGCTGCCGACCGTGACACGGCCCGAGGAGGTGAGACCCATGAACGCAGCAGCGATGTGGGTGCTCCCCCCTGCCGTCACGGTCGGGTGATCGATGTAGGTGTCGCCGGGAGCGCCTCGACAACAGGGCACTCCCGGAAGGCAACAGCTGATGAACCCTCCACAGGTCACCGCCGAACCGTCGTCGGACGACACGGTCGCGCACGACTCCACCGAGCCCAACTCCACCGAGCCCAACTCCACCGGGCCCAACCCCACCGGGCCCAACCCCACGGGGACCAAGCGCGACTCCGCAGCGAGTGAGACCGACCGCCCGCCCCTCGCCTTCGACGTGATCATCGCCGGGTGCGGGCCGACCGGCGCGATGCTGGCCGCCGAGCTGCGCCTGCACGACGTGCGGGTCCTCGTGCTGGAGAAGGAGACCGAGCCCGCCTCGTTCGTCCGGATCGTCGGCCTGCACATGCGCAGCCTCGAACTGATGGCGATGCGCGGACTGCTGGAGCGCCTCGTCGGGCAGGGCAGGCAGCGGCCGGCCGCCGGGTTCTTCGCCGCCATCGCCAAACCCGCGCCGCAGGGCGTGGACTCCGCGCACAACTACCTGCTGGGCATCCCGCAGCCCGTCGTCGTGGACGCCCTCGAACAACACGCGACCCACCTGGGTGCGCAGATACGGCACGGCAGCACCGTGGCCGGGTTCGAGCAGGACGACGAGGGCGTGACCGTCGAACTGGCCGACGGCGAACGCCTGCGAGCGCGCTTCCTCGTCGGCTGCGACGGCGGGCGCAGCACGGTGCGCAAGCTGCTCGGCGTCGGCTTCCCCGGCGAGCCCACGCGCAACGAGACGCTGATGGGCGAGATGGGAGTGGGCGTGCCGCACGAGGAGATCGCCGCCAAGGTCGCCGAGATCCACCAGACCGACAAGGCGTTCAGCCTCGCCCCCTTCGGCCAGGGGGTGTACCGCGTCGTGGTCCCCGCCGCCAGCGTCGGCGACCGCACGGAACCGCCCACCCTCGAAGACTTCAAGCGGCAACTGCGGGCCGTCGCCGGAACGGACTTCGGGGTGCACTCGCCGCGCTGGTTGTCCCGCTTCGGGGACGCCACCCGGCTGGCCGAGCGGTACCGGGTCGGGCGGGTGCTGCTGGCCGGCGACGCGGCCCACATCCACCCGCCGATCGGCGGGCAGGGCCTCAACCTGGGCGTCCAGGACGCGGTCAACCTCGGCTGGAAGCTGGCCGCACAGGTCCGGGGCTGGGCGCCGGAGACCCTGCTGGACACCTACCAGGCCGAACGCCACCCGGTGGCCGAGGACGTGCTGGACAACACCCGCGCCCAGGCGGAACTGCTGTCGCCCGAACCGGGCGCGCAGGCCGTGCGCCGGCTGCTCACCGAGCTGATGGACTTCAACGAGGTGAACCGCCACCTGCTCGAGAAGATCACCGCGATCGGCATCCGCTACGACTTCGGCGCGGGCCACGACCTGCTCGGCCGCCGCCTGCCCGACCTCGACGTGAAGCAGGGCCGCCTCTACGACCTGCTGCACCACGGCCGGGGCCTGCTGCTGGACCGCACCGAACGCCTGACCACCGGCGGTTGGTCGGACCGGGTCGACCACCTCCCCGACGCCACTGCGGCACTGGACGTCCCGTGCGTCCTGCTCCGCCCGGACGGCCACGTCGCCTGGGTCGGCCACGACCAGCAGGACCTGGACGAGCACCTCTCCCGCTGGTTCGGCGCGCCCGTCACCTGATCCCCGTGCTGCCCTGACGCCCGCAGGCGGCCGTGAGCCCTCCTCACGGCCGCTTGTCCGAGTTGAACGCCTGGGGTCGTCGGGCCCACAACCCGTAATTCACTTCATTCTACACTGAAGTTATAGAGCGGAATATTCCACCGGAAGATCAGCCGCTTTCCCGGCGGCCCGGAATTCACGCGGCAATATGAGGAGGCTTCGTAGAATTCGCCCCCTGCGCCCGGTGGACCAGCGCGAATGCCATTACAGCGGGCAATCGGATCCCGGCTGGTTAACACGAATGGACCAGTCGACCGGCTTTCCCCGCATCGCGTGGGTACGGCATGATCCAACGACGGTGGACGCCGCCCCTGCCGCTCCAGGCCGACCACCACCACCCAGGCGACACGCGGAGTTCATCGATGAGTGCGAACGGCCCCCGCCCGACCTCGGGCAGGGCCTGGCTCGGCTACCTCACCGCCGGGCTGGTGGCGATCGCCTGCTACTACGCGATCCCCCGGGAGGGCTTCGGGGTCGCCGCCCGCGTGATCATGTACTGCCTGACCAGCACGTCGGCCGCCGTCGTCGTGCTGTGGACCGCGCTGCGCCTGCGCACCGGCGCGCGCCTGCCGTGGCTGCTGCTCGGGTTGAGCCAGGTCGTCTACTCGATCGCCGACTGCACCTTCTACGTCAACCACTACCTGCTCGGCCTGACCGGCTACCCGTCCCTGGCCGACGTGTTCTACCTGGGGCACTACCCGCTGGCGGTGGCCGCGCTGCTGCTGCTCATCCGCCGCCGCACGCCCGGCCGCGACGTGCAGAGCGCGCTGGACGCCTCTGTGCTGGCGGTCGTCGCCGCGATGCTGTCCTGGCTCTACCTGATCGGCCCTCGCGCCAGGCTCGACCAGCCGGTGCTGGTGACCGCGGCGTCGGTCGCCTACCCGGTGATGGACCTGGCGCTGCTCGCCGTGGCGATCCGGCTGTTCCTGGGCACCGGCAAGCGCTCCGGCTCGTTCGCGCTGCTCGCGACGAACCTGCTGGCCATCCTCACCGCCGACACGCTCTACGTGGTGCAGCAGCTCAACGGCACCTACCACGCGGGCAACTTCCTCGACGCCATCTGGCTGGGCGGCAACCTGGCGCTGGGCGCGGCGGCGCTGCACCCGACCCGGTCGGCGGTCGCCGAGCCCACGGCGGTGCGGGAGGACGTGCTGGGGCCCGGCCGGATCGCCGCGCTGTGCGCCGCCGCCCTGACCGCGCCCGCGATGCTGGTCGTGCGGCACGCCACCGGGAACACCCACGACATCCCGGTGGTCGCCGCCGCGTGCGCGATGCTGTTCGTGCTGGTGATCGCCCGGTTGGCGGTGCTGGTCGCGGACCAGCGGCGGCTGGCCATCACCGACGCGCTGACCGGCCTGCACACCCGGCGGTTCTTCGTCGCCCAACTGCCGATCGAGGTCGAGCGGGCCCGGCGCGCGGGCGGGTCGGTGGCGGTGTTCATCGCCGACGTCGACCGGTTCAAGTCCATCAACGACGGGCACGGCCACCCGGCGGGCGACCAGGCGCTGGTGGAGATCGCCGACCGGCTGCGCCGCGCGGCGCGGGCCGGTGACGTGGTGGCGCGCTACGGCGGCGAGGAGTTCGCCCTGCTGGTGCCCGGCGCGAGCCCGGCCGAGCTGGCCGCCATCGCGCAGCGGCTGCGCGACAGCGTGGCGGGCAGCCCGATCGAGGTGACCGACTCGGTGTGGCTCGCGGCGACGGTGTCGATCGGCGCGGCCTGCTACCCCGAGCACGCGGGCGACCCGGCCGAGGTGATCGCCGCCGCGGACCGCTCGCTGTACGCGGCCAAGGTCTCGGGCCGGGACCGGGCGGTGGTCGGCGCGGTCCGCCCGGAGTCCGACCCGGTGATGCTGGAGCACCTGTGCCGGGTCGCCGACCAGGTCGACCTGAAGCTGTCCGCGCCGCACAACAGCCGCGCGGTGGGCCGGTGGACCCGCCTGCTGGCCGCCGAGCTGGGCCACGACGAGCACGCGGTGAAGGTCGCGGGCCTGGCGGGCCGGCTGCACGACATCGGCAAGATCGTCGTCCCGGACGCGGTGCTGACCAAGCCGTCCGCGCTGGACGGCCAGGAGTGGCAGCTGATGCGCGCGCACGCCGACCACGGCTTCCGGCTGGCCGACACGGTGCCGGGGTTCTTCCCGGTGGCGCGGGCGATCCGGCAGCACCACGAGCGCTACGACGGCAGCGGCTACCCGCAGGGCCTGGTGGGCGGCGCGATCCGCTGGGAGGCCCGGCTGGTCGCGGTGTGCGACGTGTGGGCGGCGATGCTGACCGACCGCCCGCACCGCCGGGCGCTGTCGGTCGAGGCGGCCCGCGACGAGCTCCGGGCCGGGCGCGGCTCGCGCTACGACCCGGACGTCGTGGACCTGTTCCTCGACCTGCACGCGGCGGGCCGGATCGACTCGCCGGCCGCCGGCCGGGTGGCCGGCTAGCGCGCGCTCAGGTCGGCCAGGGTGTTCCAGAACATCAGCTCGTAGCCCTGGAGCAGGCGAACCAGTTCGACCGCGCCGCGGAAGGACACCCCGGCGTCGATCCCGGCCTGCACCGCCGCCAGTCCCTGCTGCGCCAGCTCGGGCGCGGGCGTGCCGAAGAAGTCGAAGAACGCGCGGGCGTCCTCGTCGAAGCCGTAGTGCTCGCGCAGCGCCTCGGCGATCGCCGCGCAGTACTCGCCGAACGCCGCGAAGTTGGTCAGCATGGCCACCGCCGCGACCGCCGGTTCCGCGTTGAGCGCCAGCCACGCCACGTAGGCCGCGTACGCCTGGCACCCCGGCCGGGGCCGGTAGGCGCGCACGGCGACCTCGTCGAACCCGGCCGCCGCGGCGAGCGGGGGCAGCAGCGGCAGGGCGAGGGCCTCGCCCTGGGACAGGCTGGTGAAGAACCCGCGCCCGGCGGGCTCGTCCGCCCGGGAGGCCAGGGTGAGGAAGCTGCGCCAGTCCGCCGGCACGATCCGGCTCTCCTCGGCGGCCAGCGCGCCGATCACCGGCAACGGCACCTCGCCGCGCGCGATCAGCGGGATGAACCGGTTCACCCCGTGCTCGTCCGCGACTTCCTTCCGGATCTTGTCGAGCAGTTCCTGCGCCGAGTGGGCCATCGCTCGCTCTCCCCTGCACACCATGGGTTTCGTCGGGGCCAGCGTAGGTCAAGATCGTTCCCCCGGGACCGCACAACCCGTAGGGTGTCCGCATGATCGGTGTCGGACCGCTGGAGCCGGACGACCGTCCCGCCTGGGCCGAACTCTTCCTCGGCTACAACGAGTTCTACGGCCGCGCGCTGCCGCCCGACGCCCTGGAGCGCGCCTGGCGGGAGTTCCACCTGGGACACCGGATGCACGCGCTGGGCGCCCGGCTGGACGGCGCACTGGTCGGCATCGCCCACTTCCTGGTGCACCCCAGCACCACCTCACCGGACGCCTGCTACCTCCAGGACCTGTTCACCTCGCCGGGAGCGCGCGGCCGGGGCGTGGGGCGGGCGCTGATCGACGCGGTCGAGGAGTGGGCCCGCGCCCACGAGTGCTCGCGCCTGTACTGGCACACCAAAGAGGACAACCACACCGCGCGCCGGCTCTACGACCAGGTGGCCGAGAACCGGGGCTTCATCGCTTACGTGATCCCGTTCCAGTCCTGACCCGGCCCCGTCGCCGACGTCGAGGGCCACATCCGGGCTCGGCGCGCCCACCAGCGGCGGGGCCGGCGTCCCGCGGGACGGGGTGTGGTGCGGCGGGGTCGGGAGCCAGGGTGCCTGGGGTGCACCGGCTCGACCGAGCCCCGCCGCGGACTGGACGACCCTCCCCCGGCCGCCGGTGTCCGGGCCGCGCACGGCCCGCGAGAACTGTGCGGCACACCGCTTGAGAAATTCTTGAATCCCGCGCAACCGGCTCGTCAAGCGGCTCGTCAACCGGCCCGCAGCCCGCGCAGCAGGGGCAGGTAGACCTCGTCCACCAGCTCGGCGATGGTCGTCTCGTCCAGCGTCTGGCCGCACATGAAGTACTCGTTGCGCACCAGGTCCAGCGGCGCGCGCAGCGCCCGCAGCGGCACCTCGACCGGCGGCAGCTCGCCGCGCCGCACGGCCCGGTCCACGACCGTGCGGACCGCCTCGGTCAGCGGCGAGGGCTGGGTCAGGCGCGAGCGGAGCAGTTCGGCGACCTCGGGGTGGCGGAACGCCTCGGCCATCACGCCGGCGATCATCCCGCTCATCATGCTCCCGGTCCGCAACGCGATGCGGTCGAACACGGCTAGCATGTCGGTGCGCAACGACCCGGTGTCGGGCACGCCCTTGGCCGCCGGAACCCGCTGGTTCCACGCGGCCAGGGCGAGTTCGGCCCGGTTCTTCCAACGGCGGTACAGGACGGGCTTGCTGGTGCCGGCCCGCGCCGCGACGCCTTCCACGGTGAACCGGGCGTAGCCGAGTTCGCTCAGTTCGGCCCAGGCGGCGTCGAGGATGGCCTGTTCCAGTTCCGCCCCGCGGCGGCGCGACTTCGGCTCCGACACCCTACTCCTAAGATACGTTGCGTTTCTTATTCGACAGGTCTACCGTGCCCCACCGTAAGACACGGCACGTATCTTATGGGGGAAACGTTGCTAAACCGCCTACTCCGGACATACCTCCGTCCGTACCGGCGTGAGCTGATCATCGTGCTGGTGCTCCAGTGCGTCGGCACCGTCGCGTCGCTCTACCTGCCCAGCCTCAACGCCGACATCATCGACTTCGGCATCGCCCGCGGCGACAACGACTACATCCTGGCCACCGGCGGGTGGATGCTCGGGGTCACGCTGGTGCAGATCGGGTGCTCCGCCGGCGCGGTCTTCTACAGCGCCCGCACGGCCATGGCGTTCGGCCGGGACGTGCGCTCGGCCGTGTTCCACCGGGTGGGCGAGTTCTCCGCCCGCGAGGTCAACGCGTTCGGCCCGTCCTCGCTGATCACCCGCACCACCAACGACGTGCAGCAGGTTCAGCTGCTGGTGGTGATGGTGTGCACGATCCTGGTCACCGCGCCGATCATGTGCGCGGCGGGCATCGTGATGGCGCTGCGCGAGGACGTCGGGCTGTCCTGGCTGCTCGCGGTGTGCGTGCCGGCCATGATCATCGGGATCGGTCTGATCGTGATCCGCATGGTGCCGCAGTTCCGGCTCATGCAGGAGCGCATCGACGCGGTCAACCGGGTGCTGCGCGAGCAGCTCTCCGGCATCCGGGTGGTCCGGGCGTTCGTCCGCGAACCGGCCGAGACCAGGCGG
Source organism: Saccharothrix espanaensis DSM 44229 (assembly GCF_000328705.1). Lineage (NCBI taxonomy): Bacteria > Bacillati > Actinomycetota > Actinomycetes > Pseudonocardiales > Pseudonocardiaceae > Saccharothrix > Saccharothrix espanaensis. Next base: position 4,834,083 of record NC_019673.1, read on the forward strand.
TTCGCCGACGCCAACGCCGCGCTCACCGACACCGCGCTCAAGGTCGGCCGGCTGCAGGCGCTGATCTTCCCGGTCGTCATGCTGATGTTCAACGGCTCCAGCGTCGCCGTCATGTGGTTCGGGGCGCAGCGGCTGGACACCGGGGAGATGCAGATCGGCGCGCTGACCGCGTTCCTCAGCTACCTGATGCAGATCCTGATGTCGGTCATGATGGCCACCTTCATCTCCATGATGGTGCCGCGCGCCTCGGTCTGCGCGGAGCGGATCAACGAGGTGCTCGACACCGACTCCTCGGTGACCCCGCCGCTCGCCCCGGTGCGCGAACTGCCCGGGACGGCCGCCGTGGAGTTCCGGCACGCCGAGTTCCGCTACCCGGGCGCGGCCGAACCGGTGCTGCGCGACATCTCCTTCCGCGCCGAGGCCGGCCGCACCACCGCGATCATCGGCAGCACCGGCGCGGGCAAGACCACGCTGCTCTCGCTGGTACCCCGGCTGATCGACGTCACCGGCGGCGAGGTCCTGGTCAACGGCGCGGACGTGCGCGAACTCGCCCCGGACGTGCTGTGCGACCGGCTCGGCCTGGTGCCGCAGCGGCCGTACCTGTTCACCGGCACGGTCGCGAGCAACCTGCGCTACGGCAAGCCGGACGCGACCGACGACGAGCTGTGGTCGGCGCTGGAGATCGCCCAGGCGCGCGACTTCGTGGAGCAGATGGGCGGGCTGGAGTCGAGCATCGCCCAGGGCGGCACGAACGTCTCGGGCGGCCAGCGGCAGCGGCTGTCCATCGCGCGGGCCCTGGTCCGCCGGCCGGACGTCTACCTGTTCGACGACGCGTTCTCCGCGCTCGACCTGGCCACCGACGCCCGGCTGCGCGCCGCGCTGCGGCCGCACACCGCCAAGTCGGTGGTGATCGTCGTCGCGCAGCGCGTGTCCACCATCATCGACGCCGAGCGGATCGTGGTCCTGGACAACGGGTCCGTGGTCGGCGTCGGCACCCACCAGGAACTGCTGGACACGTGCCCCACCTACGTGGAGATCGTCCAGTCGCAGCTCAGTTCGGAGCAGGCCGCATGAGCGCACCCACCACGAACCGGCCCACCCCCGCCCGGATGGGCGGCGGCTTCCCCGGCGCGGGCATCCCGATGGGCAAGGCCGAGAACTTCGGGCCGTCGGCGAAACGACTGGTCCGCCGGATGAGCGGGGAGCGGGCCGCGCTGTCGGCGGTGCTCGCCCTCGGCGTGATCAGCGTCGCGTTCGCCGTGGCGGGCCCGAAGATCCTCGGGTACGCCACCGACATCATCTTCGACGGCGTGCTGCGGCGGGTCGGCGGGCAGCCCGGCGGCATCGACTTCACCGCCCTGGGCGAGGCGCTCGGCTGGGTCTCCGGCCTGTACCTGGCGTCCTCGGCGTTCGGCTGGGTGCAGGGGCGGATCCTCAACAAGGTGGTGCAGCGGTTCGTCTACCGGCTGCGCGCCGAGGTCGAGGACAAGCTGCACCGGCTGCCGCTGCGCTACTTCGACGGGCAGCCGCGCGGCGAGCTGCTCTCCCGGGTCACCAACGACATCGACAACGTCTCGACCACCCTCCAGCAGACGCTGAGCCAGCTGCTCACCTCGCTGCTGACGGTGATCGGCGTGCTGGTGATGATGGTGACCATCTCGCCGCTGCTGGCGCTGATCGCGCTGGCCCTGATCCCGCTGTCGGTGATCGCCACCAGCCGGATCCGCAAGCGGTCGCAGAAGCTGTTCATCGCCCAGTGGAAGCACACCGGGCAGCTCAACGCGCACATCGAGGAGTCCTTCACCGGCCACCAGCTGGTCAAGGTGTTCGGCCGGCAGCGCGAGTCCGAGGAGGAGTTCCGCCGCCGCAACGACGAGCTGCTGGAGTCGTCGCTGGGGGCGCAGTTCATCTCCGGCCTGATCATGCCGGTGATGATGTTCCTGTCCAACATCAGCTACGTGGCGGTGGCCGTGGTGGGCGGTCTGCGAATCACCTCCGGCGCGATGTCGCTGGGCGAGGTGCAGGCGTTCATCCAGTACTCGCGCCAGTTCGCGCAGCCGCTGACCCAGGTGGCGTCGATGGCGAACCTGATGCAGTCCGGCGTGGCCTCCGCCGAGCGGGTGTTCGAGCTGCTCGACGCCGAGGAGGAGGAACCGGACCCGGCGCAGGCCGCGGTGCCCGGCGAACGGCGCGGCCGGGTGGAGTTCCACGACGTGGCGTTCTCCTACAAGCCGGAGCAGCCGCTGATCCGGGACCTGTCGCTGGTGGCCGAACCCGGCCACACCATCGCGATCGTCGGCCCGACCGGTGCCGGCAAGACGACGCTGGTCAACCTGATCATGCGGTTCTACGAGCTCGACGCCGGCCGGATCACCCTCGACGGCGTGGACATCACCGCGCTGCGCCGCCAGGACCTGCGGGCCCAGACCGGCATGGTGCTGCAGGACACCTGGCTGTTCGGCGGCACGATCCGGGACAACATCGCCTACGGCAACCCGGACGCGACCGAGGAGCAGGTGCTGGCCGCGGCGCGGGCGACCTACGTGGACCGGTTCGTCCGGACCCTGCCGGACGGCTACGACACGGTGATCGACGAGGAGGGCTCGAACGTCAGCGCGGGCGAGAAGCAGCTGATCACCATCGCGCGCGCGTTCCTGGCCGACCCGTCGCTGCTGATCCTGGACGAGGCGACCAGTTCGGTGGACACCCGCACCGAGTCGCTGGTGCAGCACGCGATGGCCGCGCTGCGCTCGTCGCGCACCAGCTTCGTCATCGCCCACCGGCTGTCCACGATCCGCGACGCCGATTTGATCCTGGTGATGGAGTCGGGCCGGATCGTCGAGCAGGGCACGCACGAGGAGCTGATCGCCCTGGACGGCGCGTACCAGCGGCTGTACTCGGCGCAGTTCGCCGCGGTCTGACCCGGCGGGAGTGTCCCGCGTGCGCACGCGGGACACTTCCACCGCCGACCGGTCGGTGCGCCGAAGTGCGCGGCACGTCCCTGAGCCGGCTGGGTGTCTTCCCCGATCCCGGCGAGCCCGATCCCCTAGTCCCCCGGGTGGTTTCGCCGACGCTCGCCGGCGGTGAGGCTGGAGCGACGGATTCGCGTTGCGTGGAGGGGATTATCGTGAAATCAACGATGCTCGGCGTGGTCGTCGTGGCGGCGCTGGCGGTCTCGGGTGCGGGGGTCGCGTCGGCCGCCCCGTCGTCCTGGCAGTCCATGCTGGACGGCCTGGTGGCGGAGGGCGCGGTCGGGGTCACCGCCGAGGTGCGGGACGGCGCGGGGCTGTGGCGCGGCAGCGCCGGCGTGACGGAGGCGGGTGGGCCGCGGCCGCCGGTGGACGGGCGGTTCCGGGCCGGGAGCGTCACCAAGTCGTTCACCGCGACCGTGGTTCTGCAACTGGTCGACGAGGGCCGGGTGGCGTTGACCGACAGCGTGCAACGACTGGTGCCGGGTCTGCTGCCGCCGGGGCGGATCACCGTGCAGGACCTGGTGGGCCACACCAGCGGGTTGCCGGAGTACGGCCTGGCGTTGCTGGACACCGACGGCGTGCCGCTCCAGCGGTGGCGGACGTGGACGCCGGAGGAGCTGGTCCGCACCGCCCTGCGGGTCGCGGATCCCGAACCGCCCGGGAAGTTCGGGTACACCAACACCGATTACGTGCTGCTCGGCCTGGTCATCGAGAAGGTGACCGGCCGTTCGCACCGGCACGAGGTGGAGCGGCGGATCCTGCGACCGCTGGGGTTGGCCGACACCCGGGTCCCGGGGGCGTTCCCGTTCGTGACGGGGCCGCACGCGCGCGGCCACGTGGTGGCCGGCGGGAGGACCGTGGAGTACACCGCCGTCAACCCGACGCTGTTCGGCGCGGCGGGCGAGATCGTCTCGACCACAGCGGACTTGAACCGCTTCTACACCGGGCTGTTGGACGGGCGGCTGCTGCGCGACCCGGAGTTGGCGAAGATGAAGGCGAACGGCCTGGGCATGGAGCACGCGTACTTCGACCGGTGCCGGCAGTCGATGTACGGGCACGGCGGCGGAGTCCCCGGCTACAACGTGGTGAGCTTCCAGAGCGAGGACACCACCCGCCGGATCACGGTGTCGTGGACCGGCCGCACCACCGCCTCGATGAGCCCGCTCCTGACGTCGATGCTGGCGAAGGCCGCCTGCTGATCCGCCGGTGACGCGGCGGCACGGGTGCCGCTCCCCCACCCACGCTGGTCAGGAGTCCTGCACAAGTGACTGACCGGTGGACCTGCTCGCCGCTTCGGTGCCCCGCACGGCGAGCAGGTCCGCGTGGTCGGCGAGGAACCGCTCGAACGTGCGGGGGTCGCGGCCGGTCACGTCCCGCACGGTGGTGGTCGTGGTGTCCTGCGCGCCGGCGCCGACCTCGGCGAACAGCTCGGCGATGTCGGCCGCGAAGTCGGCGGGCAGGCCCTGGCCGGTGAGCCGGGCGGCCAACTCGTCGGGCGGCAGGTCGACGTAGCGGATGGTGCGGCCGGTCACGGCGGAGAGCCGGGCGGCGATGTGGCGGTGGTCGATCGCCTCGGGGCCGGTGAGCGCGAAGTCCTCGTTCCAGCGGGTGCCGGTGAGCAGTTCGGCGGCGACGGCGGCGATGTCGCGGCAGTCGACGTAGGCCACGCCCGCGTCGCCGTACGCGCCGAGGATGTCGCCGTCCTCGGTGACCAGGGCGGCGCCGGTGACGAAGTTCTGCATGAAGCCGGTGGGCTGGAGCACCGCCCAGTCCAGCCCGGAGGCGCGCAGGTGCCGCTCGGCCTCCCAGTGCGCGCCCAGGGCGAGCTTGCCGCCGTGGCGGGGCTTCCAGACCGACACCTTGACCACGGCCGACACGCCGGCCCGGACGGCCGCGTCGATCACCGTGCGCTGCCGGCGGGCGATGGGCTGCTCCCCCGGCCCGGCGGTCACACCGGTGCTGTTGAGGAACAGCCGGTCGACGCCGGTCAGCGCGGCGGTGATCGAGTCCGGGTCGTCGAAGTCGCCGACGACGTGGTCACAGCCCAGCTCCGCGCCCTTGGCCGCGCTGCGCACCAAAGCCCGGAACGGCACGCCGCGACCGGTCAGCTCTCCCACGAGAGACCGACCGATGGTGCCGGTGGCACCGGTGACCAGGATCATCCTCACCACTCCAGTTAAACTCGAGGGCACCTCGACCTACTAGATCGAGGGTGCCTCGACTTGGAGTGGACGTCAATGCCCCAGCCCGAGAAACGTCGTGCCGACGCCCGCCGCAACCGCGAGCGCCTCCTGGCCGCGGCGGACGCGGCATTCGGTGAACACGGCACCACGGCGTCCCTGGAGGCCGTGGCGCGCCGGGCCGGAGTCGCGATCGGCACCCTCTACGGCCACTTCCCCACCCGGCGCGCGCTGATCGGCGCGCTCCTGCACGACCGGCACGAAGCGCTGCTCGCGCTGGCCGGGCACCTGCGGGAGACCGTGCCGCCCGCGCAGGCGCTGGAACGGTGGATCGAGGCGGTGGTCGCCCACGCCGCGACCTACCGGGGCCTGGCCGCGGAACTGACCGGCGGCGCCGACGACACCGCCTCGGAACTGGCCGACGCCTGCCACCGGATGACCGACGCGAGCCAGGCGTTCGTGACCACCGCGCGGGAAGCCGGCGCGATCCGCGCGGAGGTCACCGGGGCGGACGTGTTCGCGTTGATCAACGCGGCGGCGTGGCTGCGCGAGCACACCTCGGCCGAGCGGTCCGAACGGTTGGTGCGCTTCACCGTCGACGGCCTGCGCCCGTGAGGCCGGCTACCGGGCTCGCCGACGGCAGCTCGCGCTGACACCGTCGCACCCCACTGCCGGCCGGCTCCGGACCGCGAGTCTCCGGAGTCGGCGGCGTGGGGTGGGATCAGCGTTCGAGGACCACGACCGGGATCAGGCGATCGGTCTTCTGCTCGTAGTCGGCGAAGCCGGGCGCGTGCGCGACCATGCCGGCGTAGAGGCGGTCGCGTTCCGCGCGGTCCTCGACCACCGAGGCGGTGGCCTCGAACTTCTCCTCCCCCACCTCCACGATCACCTTCGGGTCGGCCAGCAGGTTGTGGTACCAGGCCGGGTTCTTCGGCGCGCCGGCGTACGAGGCCGCGACCACCAGGCGGTCGCCGTCGCGGGTGTAGACCAGCGGCGTGAGGCGCGGCTCGCCGCTCTTCGCGCCCACCGTGGTGAGCAGCAGGAGGTCTCGCCCCTCGAACGGGCCGCCCACCACGCCCTTGTTGGCGCGGAACTCGGCGGCGATCTGCTGGTTGAAGTTGCGGCGTTCCTCGGTCATGCGGAGTCGTCCTCTCGTGGTGGTGTCGTGTGGCGCAGGCCGTCGCGGAGCACGCCGATCACCGGTTCCAGCGGCCCGCCTTCGTGGACCATGCAGCCGGTCAGCAGCGCTTTCACGTCGGCGTAGCAGACGTCCGGCCGGACCGCCCCGGCCTCCTGGGCACGGGCGAGCAGCGCGCGGGTCCGCCCTTCGACGTCCCGCCGCTCCCCGCACCCGCCGGTCAGCTCCCGCGCCAGCCCGCGGTGCGCCGCGCCCGACCGCACCAGGGACCCGAGGAACGCGAAGAACGCGCCACCCGGGTCCTCGCTCGCGGCCAGGGCGTCGGCCTCGGCCACCAGGTCCGCCGTGAGGGTCCGCAGCACGGCGGTGACCAGGTCGTCCTTCGTGGGGAAGTGCCGGCTGACGGTCCCGGTGCCGACGCCCGCGCGCCGCGCGATCTCGTGCACCGGCACCGACAAGCCCTCGGTCGCGAACACGTGCGCCGCGACCTCCAGCACCCGAGCCCGGTTGCGCCGCGCGTCGGCGCGCAACGGTCGTTCCACCACGCCCTCCGACGGCTGACACGGCTAACCGGGACACTCGTCCCGATTGTACCGAGCGATTCGCACGTCCCACCCCCCGGTCACCCGGCCGGGTAGCGCTCGTCCAGCCACTCGCCGAAGGACTCGCCGGCGATCACGGCGTCCGGCCCGGGGAGCAGAGCGCCGGCCGCCAACCGCGCCTGGTCCGGGTCGTCCCCGGCGGGCACCTCCTCGACCCGCATTGCCGCGCCCCGCCGCTCGACGAGCAGGCGCACCGCGTCGACCAGCCGGAACTCCTCCGGCCCGGCGATGTCGACCAGCGCCGGCACGTCCTCCACCAGCACTGCTTCGACCACCTTCTCGGCCACCGCGCGGGACGAGACCAGTTGCGCGCGCACCTCCGGCACGCGGGCCACGTCGCCCTCGGTGGTCCACTCCAGCACCATGCCGGGGAACTCGTGGAACTGCGCCGCCCGCACGACCCGCACCGGCACCCGCCCCTCCGCCAGCGCCCGCTCCTGCGCGAGCTTCCCGGCGTAGTGGCCGGAGGTGAACGGGTCGATGCCGATGATCGAGACCAGCACGATCCGCCGCACCCCCGCCGCCGCGCCCTCCCGCTGGAGGTTGCGCGCGGACGTGCCGAAGAAGTCCACCACCACGTCGGTGTCCTGCGACGACACGTTCACCGCGTCCACCACGACCTCCACGCCGGCCAACGCCGCCGCGAGCCCTTCGCCGGTGTAGACGTCCACCCCGGCCGAACGGGCGATCGGCACCACGTCGTGCCCCCGCCGCCCCAGGACGTCGACCACGACCGCGCCGATCCGCCCGTTCGCTCCCACAACCGCGACCTTCACCGTCACTCCTCCGGATTCCCGATGCTCCCGCGAACCCGACGAAACGGGAGGACGCGGCGTGACAACGGAACCAGGTGATCGCGGTCACCCCCGACGGATCGCCGGTTCAGGTGAACCGCTTGTCAACGTGTTCCCGTGGCACACCTTCCCTGTCACCGTTGCCGCACGCGGTCCGACCCTGCCGGTCGAGGCGTACGACACCGCCCGGCCGGCCAACCCGTCGCGTGGGAGAACGATGGGCAACGAGACAACCGGAACCGGGCGCCGGGGCGGGTGGCCAAAGCTCCCGAGGGCGCCGGCCCGGCGGCCGTCTTCGCCCGGCGGTTGTGGGAGCTCAAGCAACGCGCGGGTGACCCGTCCTACGACTCCATGCGCAAGGACCACGGCGCGCTGGCCTCGAAATCGGCGTTGTCGGCGGCGGCGCGCGGCGCGCAGCTGCCGTCCTGGGAGACCACCTGGGAGTTCGTCCGATCGCTCGCGGTCGGCGTGCTCGGCCAGGACGAGCAGCGCGTTCACGCGACGTGGCGACAGCGGTGGGACCAGGCGGCCGCCGCGGTCCTGGCCCAGGCCGCGCCGGTGGAACGCCCGCCGGCGGCACCGTGGATCAGGCGGCGCAAGTGGTGGCTGCTGGGCGCGGTCGCCGCGATCGTGATCGGGGTGCTGCTGGTCACCGCGTCGCGATCGCGGCCGGAACACCCGACGCCGACGACGATCGCCGAACCGTGCGAGGCGACGTGGCTGTGCCTGTACCGGAACACCGGCTTCGACGACATGAACTTCCGGACCCAGCGGCAGAACATGTGCTGGCGGCTCGCCGACTACCACTTGCAGGACGCGGTCTTCTCCTACGACAACAACCTGCCCATCACCGCGCACTTCTACGACTCGGCGAAGAACCGGGTCGGGGACATCCGCGCCGGCGACAGCAGTCCGGACAGCTCGGCCCTGCCCGGCGCATTCTGGTTCTGCACCGGCTCCGCCCGGCCGTGACGTGACTGCCCACTGCTCCAAGCCAAATCGCTGAACTGCGTTTATACCGGGATTTGGCCATAGTCGAAACACCGCCGGGAAGTGCTCTTCCCCCACCGTCGGAGCGCGTCATACGGTTGGCCGGCCGGATACCCCGGCGATGAATGGGCCACCGACAGGACCGGCCCTGGACTTTATCACCGCCGGGACAGCACAACGGCGACGAGCCGCCCGAAAAGGCGCGGCCATCGGGAACGACCATCCGAAAATGGTGACGACGATGAACAAGACACTGTCCGCGATCACCCTGGCGACAACCCTGTTCGGCTGCGCGACGCTCGGCGGCGTCGCCGGAGCGGATCCCGCTCCGGCGGCCGGCCTCCAGTCCCCGGCCGACCGGACCTCGATCGCGGCGGCGCGCTGCGCCGGCTACGGCTGGGTCATCTCCAACACCGACGGGCTGCACGTGCGATCCGGCCCTGGTACCAACTACGACATCCTCGTCACGGTGAACCGCGGCCACCGGCTGTCCTGCTTCCCGGTGGTGGCCGGTGGGCGGTACACCGCCTGCGGGACGACCGACGCCAACGGCTGGATCCCGGTCGACCGGGACGGCAACGCCCGTATCGACGGCTACGTGGCGAGCACCTGCGTCCGGGACGCCTGACGACCTCCGCGAGAAACCCGGGACCCGGGCGGGGATACGGCCACAGCGCGATCCCCGTCCGGGCTACCGTCCACTGTGGACTTGACTCTGCGGCACGGCGCCGGGCTGACGGGCGGTGCGCGCCCGGACGTGGGCGCGCTCGCCCTGCGGTCCGAACAGGACGAGCGTCTCCACGGCGCGGCCGTCGGACGAGCCGAGCCAGTGCGGCAGCGCGGTGTCGAACTCGGCGGCCTCGCCGGCGGCCAGCACCAGGTCGCGGTCGCCGACCACCAGCCGCAGCCGGCCGTCGAGGACGTACACCCACTCGTAGCCGCCGTGGGTCTGCGGCGTCGGTTCGGCCGGCTCCCGCCGGCTCGGGATGAGCATCTTGAACGCCTGCACCCCGCCCGCCCGGCTGGTGAGCGGGATGAACGTCATGCCGTGGCGGTGGATCGGTCGCAAGTGGATCCGCGGGTCGCCGGTGCGCGGCGCGCCGACGAGGTCGTCCAGCGGCACCCCGTACACGCGGGCCAGCGGCAGCAGCAACTCCAGGGTGGGCCTGCGGTCGCCGCTCTCCAGCCGGGACAGGGTGCTCTCCGACGTGCCGGTCTCGGTCGACAGGTCGGCCAGGGTCAGCCCGCGCCGCTTGCGCAGGGCGCGCAGCCGGGGGCCGACCGCCGCGAGCACCGGTTCCGTCTCGTCCGCCACGACACCCGATCCTGCCACGCCGGGGCGCGGCCGACCGGGCGGTCAGCGCGGCCCGACGTCGAACGCGAGCTCCGGCCGTTCCCAGGTGACCTTGGGCGGCCGGGCCGGGACCACGCCCACCCGGCGGGCGCCCATCCGCCGGTAGAACCCCTCGGCCGGCGGGTGCGACACGACCTTGACCGTGGTCAGGCCCCGCGCGCGGGCCTGCTCCAGCAGGTGGCCGACCAGCCGCGCGCCCAGGCCCGCGCCCTGCGCCCGGTCCGCGACGAACAGCATGTCCAGCTCCGCCGGGTCGGTGATCAGGCTGTAGAAGCCGAGCACCTCGCCCGCCGCCCCGGCCAGGAACGTCGGGTGCGCGCGCACGTGCTCGGCGGTCACCCGGAAGTCGTGCAGGATCGAGGCGTACTCGCCGCTGTAGGCGGAACACCCGTGCATGAGGGTGGTCAACGCCTCGGCGTCCTCCGGACCGGCCGGCACGATCTCGACGGTGCTCACGCCGCCACCCTAGCGACGTGGAGCCGCGGCACGGGTGGCGAACGCCCGCCGGTCCACAAGGGAGTGACCGCCCCCTCGTCCGCCGCACCCCCTCCGCCGGGTTACCCTGGGTCACCTGGAGTTTCGAGGAGACGGGCGAGCACGGTGTGAGCGGGGAGAACGCGCGGGTCGGCCGGTGGGCCGGTCTTCGGCACCGCCTGCGCGACGCGATCCGCTCGTGCGGCTACCTGGTCGTCGGGTTCGGCACCTCCCTGGTCTCGCTGCTCGCGCTGACGGTGCTGCCCGCACTGACCGTCGTGCTGGGCCTGCTGCTGGTCGGCGTGTTCGGCATCCCCCGGCTGGCCGGCGCGCTGCGCGTGCTGATCGGCTTCGACCGCCGCCGGGTGGCGCGCTACCTCGGCGTCGAGGTGCCCGTCCCCTACCGCCCGCTGGAGGGCCCGGCGTCGGTCCGGCTGGCCACCACCCTGTCCGACCCGGCCACCCGCCGCGACCTCGTCTGGCTGCTGTTCCACGCCGTGGTCGGGATTCCGCTCGGCATCATCGGGCTCACCCTGTCGCTGGGCACCGTGTTCGGGCTCACCATCCCGCTGTGGTGGTACCTGCTCCCGGCGGACAAGCCGGTCAGCATGATCCACCAGATCACCTCCTGGCCCACCGCGCTCAGCTCGTTCGGCCAGGGCGTCGCGTACGTGGTGATCGCGCTGCTGATCGCGCCACCGCTGGCCCGGCTGCACGCCCGGGTCGGCCGGCGGCTGCTCTCACCGGGGCGCGGCGGCCGGGTCCGGCTGGCCGAGCAGGTCGCGCGGCTGTCGGTGAGCCGGGCCGCCGCGCTCGACGCGCACGGCATGGAGCTGCGGCGGATCGAGGGCGCGCTGCACGACGACACGCAGAACCGGATCGTCGCGGTGTCGATGCACCTGGGCATGGTGGAAAGCGCGTTGCGCCGCGATCCGGAGACCGCCCTGCCGCTCGTGCTGCGCGCGCAGGACGCCGCGACGGACGCGCTGGCCGGCCTGCGCGAGGTGGTGCGCGGCATCTACCCGCCGATCCTGGCCGACCGGGGCCTGGACGGGGCGCTGACGTCGCTGGCGTCGCACTCGGGGGTGCCGTGCGAGCTGGACGTGGTGGACGTGCCGCGCGCGCCGACGGCCGTGGAGGCGGCGGCGTACTACGTGGTGTCGGAGGCCCTGACCAACGTGTCCAAGCACAGCGGCGCCCGCTCGGTGCGGGTCCGCGTGGCCGGCGCGAAGGGCAACCTGCGGATCACCGTCACCGACGACGGGCTGGGCGGCGCGGCCGAGGGCCAGGGCCGGGGGCTGACCGGGATGCGCCGCCGGGTCGAGGCGTTCTCCGGGGCGATGTCGCTGACCAGCCCGCCCGGCGGCCCCACCGTGCTGGAAGTGGTGCTGCCGTGCGCGTCCTGATCGTCGAGGACGACGCCCTGCTGCGCGAAGGGCTGACCCTGCTGCTGCGGTCCGAGGGGGTCGAGGTGACCGGCACCGCCGAGACCGCCGACGACTTCCTCGACGCGCTGGCCGGCGGGCTGCCGGACGTGGCGGTGGTCGACGTGCGCCTGCCGCCGACCTACCGCGACGAGGGCCTGCGCGCGGCGGTCGAGGCCCGTCGCCGGCACCCGGGCCTGCCGGTGCTGGTGCTCTCCGCGCATGTCGAGCACAGCTACGCGTTGGAGCTGCTCTCCGGCGGCGGCAAGGTCGGCTACCTGCTCAAGGAGCGGGTGGGCCGGGTGGCGAAGTTCCTCGATGCGCTGCACCGCGTGGTCGGCGGCGGCACCGCCATCGACTCCGAGGTGATCGCCCAGCTGCTCACCCGGCGGCAGCGCGGCACCGAGCTGAAACGGCTGAGCAACCGCGAGCGCGAGGTGCTGGCGCTGATGGCCGAGGGCCAGGACAACACCGAGATCGCCGGGTCCCTGGCGGTGTCGGACACGGCGGTGGCCAAGCACATCCGCAACGTCTTCGCGAAGCTCGACCTCCAGCAGAGCGAGGGCGGCCACCGCCGCGTGCCGGCGGTGCTCGCCTACCTCCAAGGCGCACCGCGCTGACCCCCGACCAGTCAGGTCAGCGCAGTGTCGACCGGCTCTGGGCAGGTCGGTTTTGGGCAGGTCGGCGCAGTGTCGGTCGGTTTCGGGCTTGTCAGCTCTGGGCGGCGCGCACCACGTCGGCCAGGGGCGTGGCGGGGTGGCCGGTGAGGCGTTCGACGTCCTTGGTCACCTCGGCCAGTTCGCCCTTGGCGATGGCGGTGTAGGTGGAGACCCACGCGTCGAGCATCCAGTCCGGGGCCTTGTACGGCGCACGCGACAGGTACGCCTCCTCGACGGTTTCCCGCTCGTAGACCGCCGGGCGGCCGGTGACCTCGGTCAGGATCGCGGTCACCTCGTCCAGGGTCAGCGCCTGCGGCCCGGTCAGGCTGTACACCGCGCCCGCGTGCTCCGGGGCGGCCAGCAGCACGGCGACGGCGGCCTCGGCGATGTCGTCCAGCGCGACCACGGAGACCCGGCCGTCCTCGGCGGGACCCCGGATCACCCCGTCCTGGCCCGCCATCGACGGCATCAGGTCGGCGTACATGTTGTCCCGCAAGAACGTGTGCGCCAGACCGCTCGCCCGGATGTGCTGCTCGGTCGCGTGGTGGTCGCGCGCCAGCGTGAAGGTCGCGTCCGGCGACGCGCCGAAGAACGAGATGTAGACCAGGTGCGCCACGCCCGCGTCGACCGCCGCGTCCACGAACGCCCGGTGCAGGTCGACCCGGTCGGCCGTCTCCGGTGCCGACACCATCAGCACCCGCTCGACGCCCTCCAGGGCGGCCCGGACCGCCGCGCGGTCGCCGTAGTCGCCGGGCACGGCCGTCGCGCCCGGCAGTTCCGGCGCACGGGCCGGGTCGCGCAGCAGGAGTCGTTGCGGCACACCGGCTTCGGCGAGCCGGCAGGCGACGCGGCCACCCAGCCGTCCGGTCGCGCCGGTGACCGCGACGGGGGCGTCGGAACGGGTGGGCTGCTCGGTCATGCGGGCTCCCTGCGGGTCGTGCGTCGGCGGTGCGCCCGTCCGGGCGGGCACACCGAGCAGGCTAGTCGGACCGACCGGTTCCGGCAGGGCCGGTCCACGTCCCGCCGATCCGGCGTTGTGCGCCGGTCCCGAGAGGAGAACGCTGGGTGGCTCCCGCGGAACCCGACGAGAGGAACAACCGCATGTCCCGCTTATGCCAGTCGACCGGAGCGCTCCTGCTCACCGCCCTGCTGGCCCTGGGGGTGTCGGTGGGACCGGCCGCCGCCCAGACCACCGACCCACCCGAGACCTCCAGACCCGCCCCGACCGACACCACCACCCCGCAATCCCCCACCACCGAAACGCCGATCCCGGTACCCACGACCCCGGCACCGACGCCCGCGCCCCCGTACCCACCGGACCCGGCGCCACCGGGATCCACGCCGACCGCGCCCGTCGAGCCGCCGACCGCGGCGGCCCCGGAAGCCGGCGTCGACCTGCGGATCGCGGTGGTGTACGACAAGCCCGCCTACTACGCGCACGAGGTCGTCCGGGCGCGCGCGACGGTGACCAACGTCGGAACGGCGACCGCCACCGGCGTGGGCGTCACGTCGACCGGCAACATCGACAGCAACTACTGGTCCGGCTTCGGCTGGCCGGGTGTCACGCTGGAACCGGGCCAGTCCGCCCAGGGCACGGCGAGCGGCTACGCGCACTACCCGGAGCGCGGGGAGGTCCGGCTCGTCGTCACGACGACCGCCGCCGAGCCCGACGCCTCCCCCGCGGACAACACCGTCACCGCCGCGGTCCCGATCAGCATCGTGCGCGGCACCTACTCGGGCGTCGTGTACCTCGACACCAACGGCAGCGGCACGATGGACCCCGGTGAGCGGGCGGCCGGCTTCGGGATCCGGTTGCAGGGCGGCCACCCGTGGGGTTCCTACACGGTCCACACCGATTCGAACGGGCGTTTCACCGCCACCGTGCCGGTCGGTCGGTACGTCGTGGAGTTCGCCGGCTCCGAGTGGTGGTTCCCGCCGACCGGGGTCGAGATCGACGACGTCGACGACCCGGACGTGCTGCTCCGCGGCGCCGGCCGGGTGGAGGGGCAGATCACCGCGACCGCCGCGTTCACCAAGCCGGCCTACGCCCAGGACGACATCTCCGTCCTCGCGCTGACCTTGACCAACTCCGGCCCCACGGCCGTCCCCGAGCTCAAGGCGACCTGCTGGTCCATCTACGGCGTGCTGGTCGACCTCGGTGAGCTCGGCAGCGAGCAGGGCACCAGCGTGCCCGGCGGCACGTCGCGGACCTACCCCGTCACCTTCCGGGTCACGCCCGAGGCGGCGCGGGCCGGGCACCTGCGGGTGGACTGCACCGTCGGCGCGCCGCCGAACGGCAACGGCGCGATCAGGGTCGAGGCGGTGGCCCGGGTGCCCGGCGCGCACGCGGACCGGGCCGTCGGACGCCTGCTGCGCCTGCTGCCCCGCGGCGTCACGTGCGCCATGTGCCCGCCGGCCGCCGAACCGCTGACCGGGGTGAAGGTGTACCTGCGCAACCAGGTCACCGGCCAGGTGGTCGCCCGCGCGGTGAGCGGTCTGCAGGGCAGCTTCGAGTTCCACGACCTGCCCGCCGACCTGTACGACTTCGGCGTGGTCGGCCCGTGGAAGGCGACCGGGCCGTTCGAGGTGCGGGCCGGTGACAACGGCGGGAACCCGACGATCGTCTACGTCGAGTCCGCTCCCGACCAGCCCGACCCGGACCAGCTCGACCCGGGTGCCGGACCTCCGCCGGGAGGCGCGCCCGCGCACGACCCGGACGCCCTGGCCGCGACCGGCGTCGGGGTCGGCTGGCTCGCGCTGTCCGGCCTGCTGTCCCTGGTGGCCGGTGTCGCGCTGGTGAGCCGGCTCGGCAGGCGCGCCTGACCGCACTCCCGCCCGGCCGGTCGACGCGGCCGGGCGGGGGTGTCAGTGCCGCCGCGCGAAGTCGGGCTCCGGCACGGGGTCCGCGCGGGGCAGCAGGAACGGGGTCGCCAGCAGCAGGATCCCGGCCGTCAGGACCGCCTCGCGAACACCGACCATCGCCGCCAGCACGCCCCACAGCGCCGTCAGGGCGGCGGTGGTCAGGGCGCTGGTGACCGACCACGCCGCCAGCGTGCGGGCGACCCGGTCCGCGCCGGTCCGCTCCAGCCGGTGGGTGGCGAACACCGGGTTGAACACGCCCACGCAGGTCACCAGTCCGAACTGGACGACGAGGACGAGCACCAGCCCGCCCGGTCCGGGCCCGACGAAGGCCAGGCCCAGCGACCAGCACGCGCGCAACGTCCCGGCGACGCGCAGCACGCGGTGCGCCCCGAACCGCGCGACCAGCGGCCGGGCCAGCCGCGCGCCGACCAGCCCGCCCAGGCACGGCAGCCCGAACGCGAGCCCGTACTCCCAGGCCGAGAACCCCAGCGGGCCGAGCATGAGCAGCGCGACCGGCGGCGCGATCGCCATGATCAGGCCGTTGACCAGCAGGGTGTTGCCGAACAACGGCCGCAGCGTCGGGTGCCGCAGGACGTGCCGCCAGCCTTCGAGCAGGTCGCCGACGCGCAGCCGCTCGCCGGCCCGCGCCGGCGGCGGCTCGGCACCGCCGATCGCCCGGATCCCGATGGCCGACAGCAGGTAGCTCGCAGCGTTCGCGGCGACCGTGACCACCGGGCCGAACACCCCGACCGCCAGGCCGCCCAGTGGCGGCCCCAGCGCGGTGGCGGTCCACGTCGTGGCCTCGAACCGGCCGTTCGCGATCAGCAGGTCTTCCTTGCCCACCAACGACTTCAGGTAGGCGCCACTGGCCGCCCGGAACGCGATGTCCGAGGCCGCGACCACCACCGACACCACCACGAGCTGACCGAAACCCAACCACCCGGCCAGGTGTGCCACCGGCACGCTCGCCACCGCCGCGAACCGGACCAGGTCGGTCGCGACCATCACCGGGCGCTTGCGGCGGAACTCCACCCACGGCCCCAGCGGCACCGCCACGACCGCGCCCACCGCACGTCCGACCGCCGCCAGCGCCGACACCTCGACCGGCCCGGCGTGCAGCACCAGGACCGCTATGAGGGTGAAGGCGTCGAACGCGAGGCACGCGCCGAACGTGCTCACCGCGAACGACGCCCACAGCCACCCGAACCGCCGTCCCATCCCCCACCTCCGGACGAGATCCAAGCGACCGGACGGCCGGTGCGGCAAACAACCCCGCGGGCACCGGGGCACAACCGGCGGTTGTGCGGCTAGGGTCCTGCGGCGTGGATCTCGCTGCCGTGCGCACCTTCGTCGCCGTAGTGGACGAGGGCCGGTTCCAGCGGGCCGCCGAGGACCTGGCGATCAGCCAGCAGGCGGTGTCCAAGCGGATCGCCGCGCTGGAGAAGGAACTCGGCGTGCGGCTGTTCACCCGGACCGCGCAGGGCGCGCGGCTGTCGGCGGACGGCGAGGCGTTCCTGCCCCACGCCCGGGACCTGCTCGACGCCGCCGGGCGGGCGGTGGCGTCGGTCCGGCCCGAACGGCGGGCGCTGCGGGTGGACGTGATCGGCCGCAAGCTCGCGCCGGCCGACCTGCTGCGCGACTTCCACCGCGCGCACCCCGAGGTCGAGCTGCACGTGGTGACCCTGCACGACGCCGACGCCGCGACCGCCGCCCTGCTCGCCGGCACGGTCGACGCCTCGTTCCGGGCGGCGGGCGCGCTGCCGCCCGGCATCGAGGCGGTCCGGGTGCTCGACGAGCCGATCCAGCTGCTCACCGGCCCGCGCCACGAGTTCGCCGAGGCGGGCGCGGTGCGGCCGGCCGACCTCGCCGGCCGGCGGATCTGGATGCCCGGGATCGCGGGCACCGAGTGGGGCGAGTTCTACGAGGGGCTCGCCGCCGAGTTCGGGTTCACGCTCGACCCGGTCGGCCCGCACTACGGCACCGAGCCGCTGCTGGACGTGATCACGCGCTCGGCGGACCTGGCGGCGTTCGTGGGCGGGCAGACCCGGCTGCTCCGGGCGCCCGAGCACGACCTGCGCCGGGTCGACCTGCACCACCCGACGCCGGTCTACCCGCACTCGGTGCTGTGGCGGGCGGGCAACCCGCACCCGGCACTGGCCGCGCTGCGCGGGTACCTGGGCTCCCGGCCCGCCCTGCCGGACAGCTGGGCGCCCGGCCCGCTCAGCGGCCGTGCGGACGCTCGCCCGGCACCGCCGCACCCTCCCGGGCCCCGGAACCCGCGGTGACCGGGTCCCGGTAGGCGTCGACGGCCAGTCGGGTCTCCTCCGCGACCAGGTCGGCGTTGATCTGCGCGCCGGCCATGGCACCGGCGGCGGCGGCCGCGCCGACCTGCGCGGCCAGGTCGGCCGAGTTTCCCGCGACCCAGACACCGTGCACGTCGGTCCGGCCCGTCGGGTCGGCGGCCAGGTGCTCGCCCGCCCCGGACGGGTGCTCGACCGGGTGCAGCCCGATCGCGCGCAGGAAGCCGACCCGGGCGACCATGCGCGGCGCGACCACCAGCGCGTCGCGGGCGACCACCGTGCCGTCGGCCAGTCGCACGCCGGTCAGCCGGTCGTCGGCGACCTCGACGGCCGCGACCTGCCCGGCCACGATCCGGATGCCGCGCGCGGCCAGCCGTTCGGTCTCGTCGGCAGCGGGTTCCGCGCCGTTGGCGAAGTAGGTGACGTCATCGGTGAGTTGCCGGAACAGCAACGCCTGGTGGACCGACATCGGCCCGCCGGCCAGCACGCCGACCGCCCGGTCCCGGACCTCGTAGCCGTGGCAGTACGGGCAGTGCAGGACCTCGCGCCCCCACCGCTCGCGCAGCCCCGGCACGGCCGGCAGCTCGTCCACCAGGCCGGTGGCGACCAGCAGCCGCCGCGCGCGGACCGCGCGCCCGTCGGCCAGCGTCACGGCGAACCCGTCGTCGGCGAAGGCCACCGCGTCGACCCGGCCGGGCACGACGTGGCCGCCGTAGGATCGGACCTCGTCCCGTCCGCGCGCCAGCAGTTCGGCCGGCGGGGTCCCCTCCCGGCCGAGCAGTCCGTGCACGCCGTCGGCGGGGGCGTTGCGGGGCTCGCCGGCGTCGACCACCACCACCGAGCGCCGCGAGCGGGCCAGCATCAAAGCCCCGTTCAAGCCGGCCGCCCCGCCGCCGACCACCACCACGTCATAGCTGTCACCCAGCTGATCGGTCATCACGACCACCTCCGCGACCCACCTTGCGACCCGGCCGCGAGTTCCGCACGTTTTGTTGCCGTTCCGGCAAGTGGCCTCAGAGGTCCGGCCACCCCGCGCGGAGGTGGGCGAAGGCGGTGCGCAGCGCGGCCCGGGGGTCGGGCTCCAGGGCCGCGAGGTCCGGGACCTCCAGCACGAACCGGGCGAGCAGGCGCAGCGAGAGCTCCGCCGGGTCGCCGCCGGTCTCCTCGGCGATCACCCGGGCGAGCACCGCCTCGTTGTCGGTCCAGAGCTTGCGGGCGTGGGCGCGCAGCGCGGGGGTCTCGACCACGAGCCGGGTGCGCCGCCGGTGGTCGGGGTCCAGGTCTGCCGCGAACGGGCCGCGGGTGGCCAGGAAGTCGCGCAGGGCGTCGAGGACCGACCCGCCCGCGGGCCGGTCGCGCACCGCCGCGGTCAGCGCCTCGGCGCGCTCGCCGCCGTCACCGAGGACGAGCGCCTCCTTGCCGCCGGGGAAGTGCACGAACAGCGTGGAGACGGCCGTGTCGGCGGCGGCGGCGATCTCGGCGACGGTGACCTGGTCGAACCCGCGCTCCAGGAACAGCCGCAGCGCCGCGTCGGCCAGCGCCTGCCTGGTCGCCGCCTTCTTGCGCGCACGCCGGCCCGGGATCTCCGCCATGCCGACCACCCTAACAAACCCGAGGCGCTCCAAAATCATACTGATTGCAAACTCGGAATGATTCCGACTATGGTCGGTGGCGTGACCAGAGCAGACAGCGTGTGGGACGTCCACCGACTCCCGCGCGCCGACGACCGGACGTTCCTGGTGACCGGGGGCAACGCGGGCATCGGCTACTTCGTCGCCGAACAGCTCGCCGGGACCGGGGCGGAGGTGGTGCTCGGCAGCCGGGACCCGGCGAAGGCGCGGGCCGCGATGGCGGCGATCCGCGCGCAGGTCCCCGACGCGCGGCTGCGGCACCTCCCGCTCGACCTCGCCGACCTCCCGCGCACCACCGGGTGGCCCGACCGGCTCGACGCCGTCGTGCTCAACGCCGGGGTCCTGCTCGACGACCCGCGCCGCCGGGAGATCCCGGACGGCCACGAGCTGATGTTCGCGACCAACCACCTCGGGCACTTCGGGCTGACCGCCCTGCTGGCCCCGGTGCTCACGCCGGACGCGCGGATCGTCACCACCGGCAGCTTCACCGCGAAGTCCGAGCACCTCGACTTCGCCGACCTGGAGAGCACGCGGGACTACCGGCCCAAACCCGCCTACGCGCGGTCGAAGCTCGCGCAGATGCTGACCGGTTTCGAACTCGACCGCCGGCTGCGCGCCGCCGGGTCGGCCGTCCGCAGCGTCGTGACCCACCCCGGCGGGGCGCTCGACGGCCTCACCCCGGCCCGACCGGCCGTGCACGCCGGCCGGTCGGCGCGCACCCTGCCGGCCGCCCTCCTGCTGCACGGCAAGCACGCCGGCGCGTGGACCTCGGTGCGGGCCGTGCTGGACCCGACCGTCGAGGGCGGCGACCTCTGGGGCCCCCGGTTCCTCGGGTTCCGGGGCCGGCCGCACCGCGAGCGCGTGCGCGGACCGCTGGCCGACCTCGACGCCGCCGCCCGGCTGTGGGCGATCAGCGCCGAACTGACCGGCACCGACCCCGACTTCCCCGCACAGACCGGAGCCCCCCGATGACCCACCACAACGTCGCCGTCGTCGGTGCGGGCCTGAGCGGTCTCACGCTCGCCCGCGTCCTGCACCGCCACGGCGTCGACGCCGCCGTCTACGAACAGGAACCGTCACGGCACACCCGCGCACAAGGCGGGATGCTCGACATCCACGACGACACCGGAGCCGTCGCGCTGCACGCCGCCGGCCTGCACGACGAGTTCCGCGCGCTGGTGCTGCCCAAGGGCCAGGAGACCCGCGTCCTGGACCGGCACGGCGTGGTGCACCTCGCCGAGCAGGACGACGGCACCGGCGACCGGCCCGAGATCGACCGGGGCCACCTGCGCGACCTCCTGCTCGACGCGCTGCCCGCCGGCACCGTCCGCTGGGGCGCGAGAGTCCGCACCGCACAACGGATCGGCGACCACCACGAGGTGACCCTGGCGGACGGCACCACGTTCAGCACCGACCTCCTGGTCGGCGCGGACGGCGCGTGGTCCCGGATCCGGCCGCTCGTCTCCCCCGCGACGCCCGCCTACACCGGTGTGTCCTTCGTCGAACTCGACCTGCCCGACGCCGACGCCCGCCACCCGGCGGCGGCGGCCCTGGTCGGCGGCGGCATGATGTTCGCCCTCGGTGCGGGCCAAGGCTTCCTGGCGCACCGCGAGTCCGGCGGCGACGTGCACGTCTACGCCGCGCTCACCGTTCCCGAGGAGTGGATCGCCGGCGTCGACTTCGCCGACACCGCCGCCGCCAAGGCGGTGCTGCTGGACCGGTTCGCCGACTGGGACGCGAGCCTGCGGGCGGTGATCGCCGACGCCGAGGGCGACCTGGTCCCCCGCCCGATCCACGCCCTGCCGGTCGGCCACCGCTGGGACCACGTCCCCGGCGTGACCCTGCTCGGCGACGCCGCGCACCTGATGTCGCCGTTCGCCGGCGAGGGCGCGAACCTGGCGATGCTCGACGGTGCCGGACTCGGCCTGGCCCTGGCCGCACACCCCGGCGACCCCGACGAAGCCGTCACCGCCTACGAAACCGCGCTGTTCCCGCGCGGCGAGTCCTCCGCCGCGGCCTCTGCCGCAGGGCAGGCCGCCTGCTTCCGCGACGACGCACCGCAGGGCCTGCTCGACCTGTTCGCGGCCCACCGCTGACGCCGGCCCGTTCAAGCAGTTCCACCAGCGCCGAGCCCGGTGCCAGCCAACGAGTTCAGGGTCCAGTCCACCGGATCGGCTGCGCCGCGTCGCGCTGCGACCGGTTCTCCACGCCGAGATCGCGCGTCCGTCCACACGTGACAGCAGGGGTGCCACGCGGGGCACGCCGCACGGCCACCTAACATCCGTGAGGTGACCTCGGAAACATCGCCCGACCTCGCCGCCTTGTTCCCCGACGCGGACGCCCGTCGACCGCTGTCGATCCCGTTGCCGCCGGGGCGGCTGGTGGTGCCCGAGGACGAGGAACGCCCGGTGCTCTGGCTCAGCGACGCGCCTCCGAGGCTCGACCTGTGGCGGCGGTTGCGCGCCGAGCACCCCGAGTCCGGCCTGTGGCCGCTGATGCTGGAACCGCTGCACGACAACGAGGAGTTCCGCCCCTGGGGCGTCGGCGAACTCGCCACGGCCGGGATGTCCTCGCCGGACGGCCACGACGCCGAGGCGCTGCTGTCCCGCTGGTGGGCCGGCCACACCTCGGGCGAGAGCCCCGAGGACGACCAGCGCGGGCTGACCGCGCCGTTCGGCCGGCAGTGGCCGGGCCTGGCCGCACCCTCGGCCGGCACCGCGGACCCCGGCGCGGAGGCCGACGACGTGGCCGAGGTCCTGGGGTCGGTCCTCGACTCGATGCGGCTGGGCCTGGTGGCCGCCGGGCGCGGCGCGGACGCGCTGACCGCCGTCGGCTGGACCGGTCCGGTCAACTACACCGGCGACACGGCCGAGATCTCCGCCGTCGTGCGCGGGTGGGAGGACCGCTTCGGCGCGCGGGTGGTCGGGGTCGGCTTCGCCACGCTGTACCTCAGCGTCGCGAACCGACCGGCCACGATGGAGGACGCGCTCCGCGTCGCCGCCGAGCACTTCGCGTTCTGCCCGGACAACTTCTGGCAGGGCCGCAGGTCCGAGACGCTGACCACCTACGCCGAACGACTCCTGTCCGACGAGGGCTGGACCTTCTGGTGGGACTAGGTCCGTTGCCGCGCAACGGAACGGGGGCGCGGGCGTGGCGCGTCCGGTGGGACGGCGAGCGGACGGCCGCTGTCATGGCCGGGCTGCGCGCTGATCTGGCGCACCGCCGGTCGTCGCCGAAAGCGCCGTTCGACCCGCCCGCGTCCCCGTTCGGCACCACCCCGGGCGGTCTGCTCGACTACCGGGGTCTGCGGTTGACCGAGCCGATCCGGCACGCGCGGGTCGAGGGCGTGGACTTCGCCGCCGGCACGCTCGCCGACGGCGGCCAGTTCGACTCGGACTTCACGTCGTGCGTGTTCGACCAGGCGGTGCTGCGCGGCACGTTCTTGGGCCGTTCGTTCACGCGGTGCTCGTTCCGCGAAGCGAGGTTGGACCGCTGCCGGCTGCCCGCGACGTTCACCGACTGCTCGTTCGCCGGCGCACGTCTGCGGGGCGTGGTCGCGTCCGGTCAGACGTTCACCCGGTGCGATTTCACCGGGGCGCAACTGCACCGCAGCCACTTCGACCACTGCACGTTCATCGACTGCTCGTTCGACGGCATCACGACCGGCCTCGCCTCGATGGGCGGCAGCACGTTCGTCGGCGAGGTCGACTTGGGCCTGTTCACCGGCACGGTCCTGGACCACGTCCGGCACGATCCAGCACCGCCTGGTACGCGGCCTCCATCCGCTCCCTGACGGTCGGGCCGGCCGGCGCGGGCGCCAGCCGCGTGCCGAGGTGGTCTTCCCGCAGTTCGTCCATGAACACCTCCCACAGCGGCGGGCCGCCGGCGACGAGCACGCCCGTGCGCGCGGCGTACTGCTCGGCCACCGGGAGGTGCCGCGCGCCCCACGCGCTGATCTGGACGAGTACCGGCACCAGCTGGATCGCCCGCTCGGTCAGGCTGTAGACGACCTTCTGCTTGTGCGACGGGTCGCCGGCCCGGGTCAGCAGCCCGTGCTCGACCAGCGCGGCCAGCCGGTCGGTGAGGATGTTCGAGGAGATCCGCTCCGGCCCGCCGAGCAGTTCGCGGAAGTGCCGGGCACCCCCGAAGACGACGTCCCGGAGCACCAGCAGGGTCCAGCGGTCGCCGAAGACCTCCAGCGACAGGTTGACCGGGCACGTCGACCGGACGTCCTTGCGCACCGGACCCACCTCCGCACCGGTTGCGTTCTCGAACCAGTCTCCCCTACCGTGGGACCACTTGCAAAACGAGATCAGTTCGAGGAGGCCCGGATGTCCCTGCCCGAGATCGTGTCCCGTTCCGACTGGCTCGCCGCCCGCATCCAGCTGCTGGCCCAGGAGAAGGCCCTCACCAAGGCGCGCGACCGGCTCAACGCCGAGCGCCGCCGGCTGCCCATGGTCCGGGTCGACAAGCCCTACGCGTTCGTCGGGCCGGACGGCGAGGTCGGCCTGCTCGACCTGTTCGAGGGCCGGTCGCAGCTCGTGCTGCACCACTTCATGTGGACCTACGACATCGACGCCGAAGGGCGTGAACACCCCCGTGACGTCGCCTGTTCGAGCTGCTCGACGACCGCGGACGGCATCGCCGGCCTGACCCAGCTCCACGTCCGCGACACCACGCTGGTCGCCGTCTCGCGCGGGCCGTACGACAAGATCGCCGCGTTCCGCGAGCGGATGGGGTGGAACTTCCCCTGGTACTCCTCCGCCGGCAGCGACTTCAACCACGACTTCCACGCCACCGTGGACGAGAGGTCCGCACCGGTCCTGCTCAACTACCGCACCGAGGCCGAACTGGCGGAAGCCGGCACGCCGTGGTCGGCGGCCCGGCGCGGCGACTACCCCGGCCTGAGCGCCTTCCTCCGTGACGGCGACACCGTCTACCACACGTACTCGACGTTCGCCCGGGGCATCGAATCGGCCGTCGGCGTGAGCCACTACCTCGACCTGACCGCCCTCGGCCGCCAGGAACCGTGGGAGGAGCCGAAGGGACGCGCCGTCCCGCTCGGCCTCCACGCCGGCGGCCCGGAGATCCGGCTCCCCGACGAGTACTGACCTGCCGCCACCAGGCCGCAGGCTCAGGCGCAGCACCGCACGGTCACGCCGACCACGCGGGCGCCGTCCGGCAACTGCTCGATGAACGGCGACCTGCCCGCCGCCGCGAGTTGGTGCAGACGATCATCCTCGGCCTCCCCCACCACCACGGCGTAAGCGCCGAAAACCCCGTGCTGGGCGGGATCGACGTACAACGTGCCGGTCCACGAACGTCCAGACACCGTCGTCGGCCCCACGAGGTAGTACTTGCACGCCGAGATGGCGTGCAGTAGCAGCCACGGTGGACGTTCGCCGGGCGCGAGGTCGACCGTGCCGCCCGCCTCGACGGAGTCGCCCGTGACCACGGTGTCCGACGCCGGCGAGCCCATCGTCAGGCCGTCGGTCGCCACCCGGTCCGGCGATGTGGCGCAGGACGACTGCCGCACCGGTTCGGACCGCCAGGCACCGGCTGCGACGGCCACCCCGCCCGCCACCGCGGCCACGGCGACGGCGACGGCGACGGCGAGCCAGGCGATGCGCGCCCTGCTCCACCGACGACGTCGTTCGACGGCCGGAGTGACCGGTTCCCCGGCACCGATGCCGGCTTCGACCAGCCGCGTGCGGGCCCGCAGCCACGCGTCGACGTCGGCGTCCACGGGTAAGCCGCCCCTCCGTTCCACGCTCAACGCGCACGCGACGACGATCGTCCGCACGGATCTGGCGTCGACCTCCTGTTCTTTGTCGGCGATTTTCCGACCGACCGTGGCATCGGAGGTGCTTTCGGCTCCCCGACTCCGCGCGATCGCGTCGACGGACATTCGTTCAATCGCGAGCGCGGTCACCTCCGACCGCTTCATCAGCTTTTTCAACGCGCCGCGGAACTCCCGCCAGGTCGTCGGGTCGCCGGGCAGCCCAGGTTGGTCCATGGGCCCAGCCTCCCACGTGTTCCCACCCCTTCCCACGGCGTTGACCAGTCGGTTCACCGCCGAGACAGTGGCTCGAACTGTTCAGCTGGGATGAGGGAGGGGTTCCGTGCTCAGGAAACTGTGGACCATGGTCGCGGTGGCCGTATTCAGCGCGGTGATACCGGCGGGCACCGCACTCGCCGATGATGAAGTCGTGTACATCGTGAGCCGCGCCAACAACCGGTGCCTGGACGCCACCGCGCAATGGAACGGGGTGAACGGCACGCCGATCCAGCTCTGGGACTGCTACCCACCGACCCAGTACAACCAGATGTGGCGGATCCACTGGGTCTCCGACTACGAGTTCCAGCTGATCGGCGTCGCCAGCGGCCGGTGCCTCGACGCGACCGGCATGGGCACCGCCGCCGGCACCCGGCTGCAACTGTGGGACTGCCTCGGCCCGAACCAGCGCAACCAGATCTGGAAGTCGTTGTCCACCAACACACCCGGCTACCGGTGGATCATGGGGCAGCACTCGGCCAAGGTCGTGGACGCGGTCGCCAACCAGACCGGCTCCAACGGCACCCCGGTGCAGCTCTGGCACCTGATCGGCGACGAGACGCAGACCAACCAGCGGTGGGCCTTCAAGCGTCCCGGCGACTTCTGAGGTGACCGGCGAGCCGGGCCGTCGCGCCTGGCTCGCCCTTCGCCGCGGCGAAGGCGGAATTCGGCCTGAGGCCGGGACCTGGGGAAACGGGGATCGAACGTGCGGGTGCTGTTGACGACACGGGGATCGCGCGGAGACGTCGAACCGCTCGCCGGGCTCGCGGTGGCGCTGCGGGAACTCGGCACGGAAGCGACGGTGTGCGCGCCGCCGGACGAGGAGTTCGCGGTGCCGCTGGAACGGGTCGACGTGCCGCTGGTGCCGCTGGGCCCGACGGTGCGCTCGGTCGTCGCCGGGCCGAAGCCGCCGACGGCGCAGGACGCGTTCCGGCTCGCTCCCGCGCTGGTCGCCGCGCGGTTCGAGGTGCCCGGCGCGGCGGCACGCGGGTGCGACGCGCTGCCGGCGACCGGTCTGATGCCGGCCGGGGCGCGGGACGTGGCCGAGAAGCAGGGCATCCCGTACGTGCTCGCGTGCTTCCACCTGCTCGGGCTGCCGTCGCGGCACTTCGCGCCGGGTGCCCGGCCGGGCACCCCGTCGCCGGAGGGCGAGACCGACCACCGGGTGCTGTGGGAGCAGGACGCGCAGCGGGTCAACGCCCTGTACGGCGAGGCGCTCGACAGCCATCGGGCGGCGATCAGCCTGCCGCCGGTGGACAACGTCCGCGACCACGTCCTGACCGGCCGGCCGTGGCCGGCGGCGGACCCGGTGCTGTGCCCGTCGCAGGGCATGACGGAACTCGACGTCGTGCAGACCGGCGCGTGGATCCTGACCGACGACCGCCCGGGGCTGGGCGGGCCTGGCCGCGATCGACGACGCCGACGACTGCTTCACCGTCGGCGAGGTCAACCAGCAGGCGCTGTTCCGCCGGGTGGCGGCGGTCGTGCACCACGGCGGCGCGGGCACCACGACGACGGCGGCCCGAGCCGGTGCGCCCCAGGTGATCGTGCCCCGGATCGCGGACCAGCCGTACTGGGCGGCTCGCGTGGCGGAGTTGGGCGTCGGCGTGGCGCACGAGGGCTCGACGTCGGCCGGTGACCATCAGATGGGCCGATCTGAACGATGCCCCACGCCACCCGGTCACCCAAGAGCCGCTTAGGGTTTTGCCCGTGACCGATCCCGAGACCAGGGCGGCTTACGACGCCGTTGCCGCCCTCTACGCCGAACTGTTCAGCGACGTTCTGGAGACCTTGCCGTTGGAACGCGCGCTGCTGGGCGCGTTCGCCGAACTCGTGCGGGTCCACGACGCCGGGCCGATCGCCGACATCGGCTGCGGGCCCGGCCACGTGACCGCGCACCTGCACGGGCTCGGGGCGAGCACGTTCGGCATCGACCTCTCCCCGGAGATGGTCGCGCTGGCCCGGCAAGCCCATCCGGGCCTGCGGTTCGACGTGGGTTCGATGACCGCCCTGGACCTCGCCGACGGGGTCCTGGGCGGCATCCTCGCGTCCTACTCGACCATCCACACCCGACCGGAGCACCTGCCGGCCGTGTTCGCCGAGTTCGAGCGGGTGCTGGCACCGGGCGGCCACCTGCTGCTCGGGTTCTTCGCCGGCGACGACCCGCTGCCGCGGGAGTTCGACCACAAGGTCGCGCCCGCCTACCGGTGGTCCCCGGACAGCCTCGCGGACCTGTTGCGCCAAGCCGGGTTCGCCGAGGTCGGCCGGCTGCGGCGGGAGCCCTTCGAGCACGAGCGGCAGTTCCACCAGGCCCAGCTGCTGGTCCGCAAGAACCCCTGACCGCCGTGCCCACCCCGCCGGCTGCCCGTTCGCCTGGCCTGGTCACGGGGCCGCCGATACCAGGTCGAGAGGCACTGCCGCCGGGGTGGGAGTCCACTGTGGCCGTACCGGATCGCCCTCCACACCGGACGGGCTCGTGGAGCGGGTGTCGTGCTCGGGTTCGGCGCGGTGCGGGTAAACTGGGGCGGTGGGGGAAGGCGCGCGCATCGGGGTGTTCTACGACGGGACGTGGTTCGCCTACCTGAGCGATTTCTACGCCACCGAGCACCCACGGGCGGCACGGATCGCGTTGGACGGGTTCCACGACTCGCTGCGCTGGTACGTCCACACCGAGACGGGGCTGCCGCTCGACGTCTGCACCGTGGAAGAGGCGCACTACGTCCGTGGGCGGATCGACACGCCCGCCACGTCGTTCGACGCCGCGCTCGCGGTGGCCGGGATCGTCCGGCACGACCTCCCGCTGCACGGCGGCAAGGAGAAGGGCGTCGACGTCCACTTCGCGCTCGAAGTCTGGGAGCGCGCCACCACCGCGCGGTTGCAGTGGGTGGTGCTGGTCACCGGCGACTCGGACTTCACCCCGCTGGCCACCCGGCTGACGGCGCGCGGCATCCGGGTGGTCGTTCCGGTGGTGGACATCCGTTCGTCGCCGCTCCCGCCCGCGTGGACGCCGCGCACCGCCGCGCCGCTGCGGGCCGCTGCCAGTCGGACGCCGGGGTTCGACGCGCTGTTCGCGCCCGCCGACCGTGCCGACTACCCGCTGCGGCCGCCGTTCGTCCGCTCCGCCGGGGTGGCGGCGTCGGCGGTGGGCTCGCCGCGCGGACGCCGGCGCGGCACGGTGACCGGGTGGCGGGCCGGGCAGCCGCACGGGTTCATCACCGACACGCGCGGCGGGTCGTGGTTCGTCTCCAGCGACGACCTGCCGGACGGCCGTTCGGCGCTGGCCACCGGCACGCCGGTGTCGTTCACCGGCTCGCCGACGCCGAACCCGGGCCGCAAGTACCCCCGGGCGTACTCGGTCCAGCCCGAACCGGCCGACCGGCGGGCGTGAGCACCGGCACGCGTAGGTTCTGCGGCCATGCGCGTGCTCTTCGCCAGTCTCGCCTCGGTCGGCCACACCTACCCGTTGATCCCGCTCGCGATCGCCGCCCGCGACGCCGGGCACGAGGTGCACTTCGCCGCCGGCGAGGACGTGCACGGGCCGTTGGCGGCGCACGGGCTGCGGCCCTTCCGCCCGGCGGACTCGTTCTACGAGATCTACGCCGAGGACCTCGCGCCGGAGCTGGCGCGGCTGCGGCCGGACCTGGTCGTGCACGAGTGGGGGCTGCCGGGTGCGGCCGACGCCGCCCGCGCCGCCGGGATCCCCGGTCTCTGGCACGGTTTCGGCCGGATGTTCCCGGCCGGCATCGGGCTGGAACGGCCCGCGCCGGGCCGCCCGCACCTCGACATCTGCCCGCCGTCGTTGCAGGACCCGGACTTCCTGGCGACCGCCGAACGGATCCCGCTGCGGCCGGTCGCGTTCTGCGAACCCGGCGCGCTGCCCGAGAGGGGCGGGCCGCCGCTGGTCTACCTGACGCTCGGCACCGCGTTCGGCACCCCTGAGGTCCTCGCCACGGCCATCCGGGGGCTGGCGGCGTTGGGCGCGCAGGTCGTGGTCGCGACCGGGCGAGTCCCGGTGGAACAGGTCGGGCCTGTGCCGGGCAACGTCATCCTTCGGCCCTGGGTGCCGCAAGCGGACCTGTGGCCGCACGTCGACGTGGTGGTGCACCACGGCGGCAGCGGCACGACGTTGGGTGCGCTCGCCGCCGGCGTGCCGCAGTTGTTCCTGCCGCAGGGAGCCGACCAGTTCGCCAACGCCGACGCGGTCTGCGTGGCGGGTGCCGGGCTTCGCCTGCTCGGCGACGAACTGAGCGCGGACGCCGTCGCCGACCACGTGCGGGCCCTCCGGCGCGGGTACCGGGACGCGGCGCGCGCGATCGCCGAGGAGATCGCCCGCATGCCGTCACCGGACGAGGTGGCCCGCGCCCTGCCGGACCTCGCCTAGGACGTCCGCTGTGGTCACCGGGTGGACGGCCGGGTGACCACAGCGTCCGGCGCACGGCCGGAGCGCCGCCAGTGCCCTTCGCGGGAGGGCACCGGCGGCGGCGGTGGCGCGAAGCCGGAGAGCTGTACCGAAGCTAGCCGGCAGAGGGCTACGACTGCTTGCGCACGCGGAAGCGGAGCATCGTGACGGCACCGGACTGGGTGTTGGCGAACGGTTCCAGCTCGACCCGGTCGAGGCTGGGGGGCGAGAAGCGGACGCCGTCGCCGAGCAGCACCGGCAGGACGTACACCAGGATCTCGTCCACGAGACCGCGTCCCAGGCACTGGGCGGCCACGTCCGCGCCGAGGATCTCCAGGTTCTTGCCGCCCGCGGCGGCGCGGGCGGTGGCGACGGCTTCCTCGATGCCACAGGTGAGGAACGTGACGGTGGGGTCCGGTTCGTCGGGCGGTTGGTGGGTGAGGACGAACTGCACCCCGCCGTCGTAAGCGGTGTCCTGCGGGGCCATGCCCTTGGCGACCTCGTAGGTGCCCCGACCCACGAGCATCGCGCCCGTGGCCGCCATGACCTCCGGGAACACGTCCGGGGTGAGGTGCTCGCCGATCCAGTCCATCGCGTGGCCGCGACCGGCGATGAAGCCGTCGAGCGACATCGCCCTGTTCACGACCACCTTGCCGGTGTCCACATCACTCATGCGCCTGCTCCCCCGTTCTCGCGAGCCCGAGTGCCGGATCATAGTTGCGGGCAGGCGGGAGCGACGTGATCGGTCGCGGTCGCCGCGTCAGCCGAGTGCCTCACGGCGGGCAATTCGGATCAGTCGGACCGGCGGCGGTGGCCCAGTTTCGCGCGGATGTTCTCCAGGTGGCGGTTGACCGTGCGGACCGCGATGCCCAGGGTGTCGGCGATCTCGCGGTTGTCGTAACCCTTGGCCAGGCAGCGCAGGACGTCCCGCTCGCGGTCGGTGAGCGGCGGGGTGCCCTGGTGGAGTTCGCCGATCAGGTGCGCCGTACCGGCGAAGTGCGGTCAGAACCGGATCAGGCTGTTCGGTCGGCCGTCGTACCAGTGCCACTCCTCGGTCACCGCCTCCAGGACCGTGCCCAGCCGGGCCTTGAGCAGCGCGGTGGTTCGGGGGCCGTCGTCGGGGGTGATCACCGCTGTGGTGCCGGCCAGTGCTCGTGGCAGCGGTCGACGTGCAGTTCCGCAGAGGGGTTGCGTTGGTGCGCAGCGCTCATCTTCCACTGGCCCAACGTGATTTCCGTGCAGCAGTACGTTTCGGGGTGTCCTACGACCTGGGCCGGGCCGTCCTCGGCCAGCCCGCGCACGCGGTCGGCTTCGCGCTCGTAGGCGAGCCGACTGCCGACAAGGAACAACGTGTCCGCGGCGACGGCCCAGCGGAGGTGGTCCTTGAACTCGCGGTGGTTGTCCGTCCGGTGCTCCTCGCGGGAGAACACCGGGAAGGCGTTGGGCGGGAGCGTCACCGTGTGCGCGGCGGATGGGGCGAGACGGGCCCGCACCTGCTTCCACCGCGACACCGGGAACCGGAGGCTGTGGTGCAGCAGCACGAGGTCGAGCTTGCGGCCCTCGCCGCCGTAGTCCTCGCCGCAGGTGGGAGCACCCGACCGCACCGGCAGGTAGACCAGGCTGCGGGGTGAGCGGGCGGCCGGCCACCAGGCGAACGCGAGGTCCACCGTGGCGGCCTTGTCGACCGCCAGCCGAGGGCCGTACCGACCCTCGTACAGCGACGCGTGGACGACCGGGTGCTCAGGCCGGATCACCCGGTAGCTGTCACGGCCCAACCGCACGGCACTGACCCTCGTCCGCCACTGCCGTCCCGCCAGCCGCACCCCGTCACCCCTTCGCCGGTCCCGTTCGGCGACACGGTAGACACCGCCGCCGACCGGTGACCAGCGAATTGCACGCCGCACCCGTCCGTCAGGACTTGTCGTCGTCCCCGGTGTCCCCCGGCCACTCGCCGGTCACCTTGTCGAACAGGGTCGCCCCACCTCGGTCCACGGCGGCCTTCACCAGGCCGAACACCGCGCCTTGGAGGGTCGCCGCGAACAGCACCTCGCCCCAGCCCCGGTCCTTGCGGTTCGCGGCCGGCGGCTCGTCGTCGCCGCTGACCAGCTTCCACAGGTGCCCGGACAGCCGGCCGGCCACCAGACCGCCGGCCACGCCGAGCAGCGGGCCCAGCGGTTTGTACAGCACCCGGATCAGGCTCATCGGCCCCTCCTGACCAGCCACGTCACCAGCAGCACCGCCGCGATGAGCCCGCCGACCACAGCCGCCGGACGTCGGCCCGCCTGTTCCCGGACCAGCACGACCTTCTCCTGCACGGGCGGCGGCAGCGACTCCACGGCGTGTGCGGCGGCGGCGGTTGCCTTGTGCGCCAACGAGTCCGCGGCCAGTTGCGTCTCGGCGGCGGCCCGGGTCACGGCCTGACCGGCCCGCGCCTTCGCCTCCCCGGCGGCTTCCTTCGCCTTCGTCTTCGCCTCCCCGGCGGCTTCCTTCGCCTTGTCGACGCCGTCGTGCACGCTCTCCTTGACCCGGGCGGGCACGTCGGCCTTGTGCGCCAGCGCTTCGACCGTGTCGCCCAGCTCCCGGCGGGTCTTCTCGATGTCCGCGCGCAGCTGCGCGGTGTCGTCGGGGATGTCCTTGCCGCTCATCGGTGCGCCCTCTCCGTCACGGTCGAAATGTCCCGCTTCACGCCTTCGATGGCTTCCTCCGGCAGCGGCGGCGTCCCTTCGGTGACCTGCTTGCGGCCCAGCAGCACGAGCACGCCGGCCACGAGGAAGACCAGCGCGGCCACCACGAAGGCCGCCGCCCAGGCGGGCAGCACCAGGGCGAGGGTCAGCACCAGCCCGGCGACGACCGTGCCGACGCCGAACCACGCGAGCACCCCGGCGGCACCCATCAACCCGACGCCGAGCCCGACGTGCTTGCCCTTCTCGCTGATCTCGGCCACGGCGAGCCGGATCTCCTCACGCACCAACCGACTCGTCTGCCGAGTCACGTCGCGCACCAGGTCACTGGTCGACGTCTCGGACACGACCTGCTCCTCTCCGTCCACGGGTCCGCAGCGCAGGTCATCGCGGCGGCTGCGGCACCACGCCGACGGGATACCCCGAATGACGCAGTTCACCCCTCCCGGTCCACCGGGAGTCCCTGACCCGTCCCGACCTGAGTCGCTCCGAGCCGCGCGCGGACCGCGACGGCGGCACAGGCGATCACCGCGACACCGCCGAGCGCGGTCGACCACGTGAGCTGTTCGCCCAGCAGCAGCGCGGCCCAACAGATCGTCATCACGGGTTGGACGAGCTGGACTTGGCTCACCTGCGCCATCGGCCCGATCGCGAGACCGCGGTACCAGGCGAAGAAACCCAGGAACATGCTCACCACGGCGAGGTAGCCGAACGCGGCCCACTCGCCCGGGGTGCCGGTCGGCGGCTGCCGGACGACCGCGAAGCCCGCCAACGCGGCCATCAGCGGCGCGGAGAGCACCAGCGCCCACGACACCGTCTGCCACGCCCCGAGTTCGCGGGCGAGCAGCCCGCCCTCCGCGTAGCCGATCCCGGCGGCGAGGACCGCGCCGAGCAGGAGCAGGTCGGACCAGTGCGGGCCGCCGATCCCGTCGCCCCGCAGCGAGGCGAACACGACGGCGGCGGCCGCCCCCACCGCCGCCATGACCCAGAACGACCTCGGCGGGCGTTCGCGCCCGCGCAGCACCGCTATCACGGCGGTGACCGCGGGCAGCAGCGCGATCACGACGGCGCTGTGCCCCGCCGACGCGCTGGTGAGCGCGAACGAGGTCAGCAGCGGGAACCCGACGACCACTCCCCCGGCGACCACCGCGAGCCGGGCCCACTGGCCCCCTCGGGGCAGGCGCTGCCGGGTGGCCGCCAGCGCGCCGGCGGCGAGCACCGCCGCGACGACCGCGCGGCCGGAGCCGACGAACAGCGGCGACATCCCGCCGCCGACGACGACCCGGGTGAACGGCACGGTGAACGAGAACGCCGCGACCCCGACCAGGCCCCATCCCAGACCCGCCCGGGACGGCGATAGCACGGCCGCCCGGCTGAGCGTAGCGCTACTATTGCCACTCATGTCGGACGATAGCAGTGCACGGATCGCGGCCGGCGTGCGCGACTGGGTCGCGGCCGCCGCGCCGGGTGCGAAGCTGCCCTCCACGCGCGCCCTGGTCGCGCGGTACGCGGCGAGCCCGGTCACCGTGCAGAAGGCGCTGCGGACCCTGGCCGCCCAAGGTCTGATCGAAAGCCGGCCTGGCGTGGGAACTTTCGTGCGCGCGGTGCGCACGACCCGCCCGAACGACTACGGCTGGCAGACCGCGGCGCTCGGCTCGCCCGGCTTCCGGGCCACCCAACGCTCCACGGCGCTGCGGACCACCCCGAACGACGTGATCGCGTTGCACTCCGGCTACCCGGACCGGGAACTGCTACCCGAACGGCTCGTCCGGGCCGCGTTCACCCGGGCCGCGCGCGGTGACGCCGCCGTCACCCGACCGCCGACCGCGGGACTCCCGGAGTTGCAGGCGTGGTTCGCCACCGAGCTGGGCGCGTTCGGCGGTGCTCCCCCGTCACCCGGCGAGGTCGTCGTCTTCCCCGGCAGCCAGAGCGCGCTGTGCACCGTCTTCCGCGCCCTCGTCGGCCCGGAGCGCCCCCTGCTGGTGGAGTCCCCGACCTACTGGGGCGCGCTGCTGGCCGCCGCGCAGTCGGGCGTGCGGGTCGTGCCCGTGCCGAGCAGTGCGCACGGGCCCGACCCGGACGAGCTGGCCCGCGCGTTCTCCCGGACCGGGGCGCGGGCGTTCTACGCCCAGCCGAACTTCGCCAACCCCACCGGGGCGCAGTGGTCGCCCGACCTGGCCGAGAAGGTGCTCGACGTCGTGCGCCGGCACGGGGCCTTCCTGGTCGAGGACGACTGGGCGCACGACTTCGGCATCACCGCCGACCCGGTCCCGCTCGCCGCCCGCGACGACGGCGGGCACGTCGTCTACCTGCGCTCGTTGACCAAGAGCGTCTCGCCGGCGGTGCGGGTGGCCGGGATCGTCGCCCGCGGCCCGGCCCGGGAGCGGATCCTGGCCGACGTCGAGGCGGTGTCCATGTACGTCAGCGGCGTGCTCCAGGCGGTGGCGCTGGACGTGGTCACCCAGCCCGCCTGGCGGACCCACCGGCGCGACTCGCGCCACCGGCTCGCCGCCCGCCGTGACCTGATGGTCGCGGCCCTGCACGAGCACGTCCCGGCCGCCCGGCTGGAGGCCGTGCCGCACGGCGGGCTCAACCTCTGGGTGCGCCTGCCCGACGGCACCGACCTGGCCCGGCTGGTCCGCGACTGCGACGCCGCCGGCGTGGTGGTCGCACCCGGCAACGAGTGGTTCCCGGCCGAACCGACCGGCGCCTACCTGCGGCTCAACTACTCCGGCCCGAACCCCGGCGCCTTCCCCGACGGCGTCCGTACCGTCGGGAGTGCGCTGGCCCGGCAGACCTGACCACAGCCGTCGGTGCTGACAGCTGCTCAGGAAGGAGTCGGCCGGCAAACGCACCCGCCTGATCCACCCAGGCGCGTGCTCCGCGCACGTCGTCGCTGCCGGCGGCCTCCCCCGGGTCGCCGGCAGCGCAGGGCGGTCACGATGACGGAGCCGCCCGCCGTCCCGGTTCGTCGGGCTACCCGGCCCGGTGCGCGACCCGGCCCGCGACCACGGTCAGCTCGACCGGCAGGTCCGCCAGTTCCTCGGCCGGCACGGTCAGCGGGTCGCCGCGGAACACCGTGAGGTCGGCGCGGAAACCCTCCCGGATCCGCCCGGCGACCTGTTCCTCACCGCTGCCGTAGGCGGCCCACGTGGTGTAGCCGGCCAGGCTCTGGCGCGCGGTGAGCGCCTGGTCCGCGCCGACCGGCGCACGACCGTGCTCGGCGGCGGGGCGGCGCAGCCGGGCCCCGGCCATCACCACCCGGGGGTCGTAGCCGGCGACCGGCCAGTCCGAGCCCAGCGCGACGCGGCCGCCCGCGCGCACGATGTCGGCGCACCGCCAGCCGTGCCCGCAGCGGTCCGGGCCCAGCCGCTCGGACCAGTTGTCGGTGT
The DNA here is from genome assembly GCF_000328705.1 of Saccharothrix espanaensis DSM 44229. NCBI lineage: Bacteria > Bacillati > Actinomycetota > Actinomycetes > Pseudonocardiales > Pseudonocardiaceae > Saccharothrix > Saccharothrix espanaensis. The sequence goes on from NC_019673.1 coordinate 4,869,990, forward strand.
GGTCGGGCAGCGTCCAGTCCAGGTGCGTGGGCTGCATCGAGGCGACGACGTCGAGGCCGGCGAACCGGGTGACGTCGTCGTCGGCGAGCAGTTCGGCGTGCTCGACGCGGTGCCGGCCGCGCGCCGGGCGGCCGACGGCCTGGTAGGTGTCCAGGGCCTCGGTCACCGCGCGGTCGCCGATGGCGTGGGTGAAGCTGGGCAGGCCGAGCGCGGCGGCCCGGCGCACCGCGTCCCGGTACCGGCCCAGGTCCGTCCACATCGGACGGGTGCCGTCGCCGGCGCAGTCCGGGTGCCCCAGCCAGGCCGAGCCGCCGTCGATGGTGCCGTCGAGGAAGAACTTGACCGCACCCGTCCGCCACAGCTTGGCGCGGTCGTCGGCCCGTGCGCCGCGCAGGGCGTCGAGGGTCTCCTCGATCCGGGCCGGGAACATCCACGGGGCGCGCAGCACCCGCAGCGGCAGCCGGCCCTGCGCCTCCAGCGCGTCGAGGACGGCCTCGGTGCCGGCCCACGAGTCGGGGACGTGGATCGCGGTGATGCCGCAGGCGGCCTGGTCGGCGAACAGGTCGGCGGCCAGTCGGGCGATGTGCTCGGTGGACGGGCTCGGGACGGCCGCGTAGCCGTGCAGCACGGCGGACATCTCGTGCAGCTGCCCGGTGGGCACGCCGTCCTCGTCCACCACGATCTCGGAGCGGTCGCCGAAGTCGATCGGCCCCGTGATGCCGGCCAGGTGCAACGCCCGCGTGCTCATCAGGGCGGTGTGGGAGTCGGCGAGCCACAGGAACGCGGGCCGGCCCGCCACCGCGTCGTCCAGGAACTGCCGGGGCCGGTCGGGCAGCGCCGGGTACTCGACGCCGTTCACGACCACCCAGCCGTCCGGCGGCAGCCCGTCGGCGGCGCGGCGCAGCAGGTCGCGCAGTCGCACCGGGGTGGTGAGCCCGGCCGCGTCCACGCCCCCGGCGTCGGCGACGCCGTGCAGCGGGTGCTGGTGCGAGTCGACCAGGCCCGGCGTGACGACCAGACCGGACCCGTCGACCACCTCGGTGCGCGAGCCGATCGGCAGGTCGTCGCCGACGGCCACGACCAGCCCGTCGCGGACGGCGACCGCACTGGCGAGGGGCCGCTGCGGGTCCATCGTGTGGACGGTGGCCCCGAGGATCACCAAATCGGCGGCGGTCATCGGTCGATTCCTTCCACGCGGGTCGCGAACGAGGCGCTGACCAGCACTTTATCCTGGGGACGGGCGATCAGCAGGTACAGCAGGCCGGCCAGCACGACCACCGCCGACACCAGCGGGGCCGCCCAGATCTGGTACCAGGGCGCGCCGACCGGGGCGAGGATGGCCCGGGGCCACGCGATGTTGACGAACTCGAAGCCCAGCCACCCCACCGCCAGGGCGTTGATCACGGTGCCGGTCCGGCCCAGCCGCACGTACCCGGCCGGCACCCACGTGCCGCGCAGCCGGGCGATCAGCGCCGCCAGCGCGGTCAGGAAGAACGTCAGGTAGAGCACCGCCGTGCCGAACGCGATCAGGCTGCCGATGGCCGCGCTGTTCACCGCCAGCAGCAGCCCGGCGCAGCCCACGACCGTCACCGCCACGACCGCGCCGATGGGCACCTGCCGGCGGCTGACCGCGGACATCAGCCGCGACAGCGGCAGCACGCCGTCGCGGGCCATCGAGTAGACGCCCCGGGCCGTCGAGCCCTGCGAGGCCAGTCCGCAGGCGAAGAACGCGACCACCACGACGACCACGAACGGCTTGGCCGACCAGCTCCCGAACGAGGCGATCACCGCCGTCGACACCGGGTCCGGGTCGAGGCCGGCGACCACCGAGGGCAGGTCCGGGTGGACCAGCGTGGTGGCGAACGCGTTCAGGATCACCAGCGCGCCGACGCTGAGCAGCGCCCACCAGATCGCCCGCGGCACGTGCCGGGCGGCGTTGCGGGTCTCCTCGGAGGTGGCGACGCAGGCGTCGAACCCGATGAACGCCCACCCGCCGACGGCCAGCGCGGCGAGCAGCGCGGCCGGCACCGAGCCGGCCGAGCCGGCCTCCGCGCCCAGGGTGGCGGTCAGGATCGAGAACGGCTGCTCGCGGAACGCCAGCAGCAGCACCACCCCGATCAGCACCGACGCGACGGCCTCGGCGGCGACGCCGAGCGCGAGCACGCGGCGCAGCACGTCGATGCCGAACGTGTTGACCAGCGCGCACACCACGATGAACCCGGCGGCCACGGCCACCAGCAGGTTGGGCGTGGGGGTGATGCCGAACAGCCCCAGGATCCACGGCGCGGACAGGTAGCCGATGGTGGTGTTGGCGACCAGCGGCCCGCACAGCGACAGCCACCCGGTCATCCAGGCGAACCCGGGCCCGATCAGCCGGCGGGACCACTGGTAGGCCCCGCCGGAGACCGGGAACTCCGAGGCGAGTTCGGAGTAGACGGTCAGCAGCAGGCACTGGCCGAGCAGGCAGACCGGCAGCGCCCACACCCAGGCGGGGCCGGCCACCGTCATGCCGACCAGCACCACCGCGTAGAGCCCGACCACCGGCGAGACGGTCGCGAAGCCCATCCCGATGTTGCCCAGCACGCCCAGCCGCCGGCTCAACCGCTGCTCGTAGCCCAGCGCCCGGAGCCGGGCGTCGTCGGCCGCGGTCTCCGGGTTGGCCGCCGGCGGCGGGGCGGTTCTGCTGGTCGGGTCTTCGATCACGGCGGGGCCTCCTGCGGTGTCCTGGAGCGGACTGAGACGCTGATCACGTGGAGTGGGACGGTAGGTGGGCGGGACCGGGCCCGTCGATGGACGTGGCGGTGAACTTCCCGCGCAGGGTGGACACTGTGTCCATGCCGCTCACCGTGAACGCCCTGCTGGCCGTGCGCGACCTGCACCTGGCGCTGGTCGCCGGCGCGACCGGGCGGGACCGGGTGATCGAGGCCGCGCACGTCTCGGAGCTGGCCCGGCCCGGCGAGTGGCTGCACGGCGGTGAACTGCTGATGACGGCCGGTGTGGTGCTGCCGACCGACCCGGAGTCGTGCCGGGGGTACGTGCGGGACGTGGTGGACGGCGGCGCGGCGGCGCTCGGGTTCGGCGTCGGCCACGGCCAGCCCCACCTCGCGCCGCCCGCGCGCTGGTGGCCGCCGCCGAGGAGGCCGGGCTGCCGCTGCTGGTGGTGCCGGACGAGGTGCCGTTCATCGCGGTGACCAAGGCGGTGTTCGCGGCGCTCGCGGCCGAGGACCGGCGCGCGTTGGAGCACACCGTCGACGTGCAGCGCCGGCTCACCGTCGCCGCGACCTCCGGCGGCCTCGACGCGATCCTCAAGGTGTGGCTGGACGCGACCGGCCGCGCCGCCGTGGTGACCGACCTGCTCGGCCGGGAGCTGGCCGGCGTCGGCCCCGCCGCCCGCCCGCTGCTCGCCGCCGGGCGCACCGTGCTGGACGAGGTGGGCGCGCGCGGCCTGCTGGGCAGCGCGTCCGTGGCGGTGGACGGGCTGACCGTGGGCGTGCAGCCGATCGGCGCCCGCCGGCTGCGCGGGCACCTGCTGCTGGCCCGCCCGCCGCAGCCCACGCCCGGCACCGCGGACGCCGCGCTGGTGTCGCTGCTGACGCTGGAGCTGGAACGCCGCCACCTGGCCGACGAGCCGCGCCGGCGGGCCGGTGCGGAGGCGACGGCCCGGCTGCTCGCCGGGATGCCCGACGACCAGGCCGCCGCGACCCTCGCCGCGTTCGGCCTGTCCGCGCCCTCGGTGCGCGGCCTCGCCGTGCGGGCCCGGCCCGACGACACCGCGGAACTCGCGGCCGACCTGGCGCTCGTGCTGCCCGGCGGTCTGGTCCGGTCCTCCGGCGACACGGTCGAGGCGCTGGTGGTGGACGAGGTCGACGTCCCGGCGCTGCTCGACCGGTTCGCGCCCGGACGCCCGGCCGGGATCGGCGCGGCGCTGCGGCCCGGCGCGGCGGCGGTGTCGCTTCGGCAGGCACGGGCGCTGGTGGCGACCAGCAGCCGGCTCGGCCGGCCGGCGGAGGCCGGCGAGCACAGCACCAGCCGACTGCTGCTCACGCTCGGACCGCCGGAGCTGCTGGCGTCGTTCGCCGACACCGTGCTGGCGCCGATCGACGCCGCCGACCCGCGCGGGCAGCTCCTGGCGACCCTGCGGGTGTGGCTGGACGCGAACGGCGCGTGGGACGTCACCGCCCAGCGCCTGGGCGTCCACCGGCACACGGTCCGCAACCGCGTCGACCGGATCGAGCAGCTCACCGGGCGTGCGCTGGCCACCGCGTCCACGCGCTACGAGCTGTGGCTCGCGCTGGAGGCACGGGACGCTCTCTCCTACGCGAGCCCGACCCGCCCCTGACCTGGGCGCGCCCGGCCTGGACGTCGCGGCGGGTTCCGGCCGTGAAGTTGGACGTGGCGTCGATCGACCCGGCGGCGGGGCGACCGTAGTTTCGCCGACACGGCCCGCAGCGGCGCGCCGTGCACGGTGACAGGAGGCGGGTGCTCGATGGGTTCTCCGGAAGTCGATGTCGCGATCGTGGGTGCCGGGTTCGCCGGGCTGACGGCCGCGCATGACCTGGCGGCGGCCGGGCGCGCGGTACGCGTGCTGGAGGCGCGGGGCCGGATCGGCGGCCGCACCTGGTACCGCACCGACCTGGTCGACGGGGTCGGGCTGGAGATGGGCGGCACGTGGATCGTCCCGGAGCAGACCTTCGTCACCGACGAGGTGCGCCGGTACGGCATCGCGGTGTCCGACAGCGAACTGCCCGAGCGGATGACCTGGTCGGACCGGGGCAGCGTGCTGACCTCGCTGCTCCCGGTGCCGCCCGCCGAACTCGAAGACCTGGAGCACGCGGTCCGCGCGCTGGTCGCCGCCGGCGCGCGGCTCGACGTGGACCGCCCGCTGGCCGAGCAGGGCCTCGCCGACCTCGACGTGCCGATCCGCGAGTGGGCGGACGCGGCCGGGCTGCGCGGCAACGCCCGCGAGCTGCTGATCTCGTGGTTCTGCGGGTGCGGCAACGCCTCCGCCGACACCGGCTCCGCGCTGGACGTGCTGCGCTGGCTCGCCGCGATGGGCAACTCGGTGTGGGGCATGGTCCGGGCCAGCGTGCTCGGGCAGACCTTCGACTCCGGGACCGCCGCCCTGGCCGAGGCGATCGCGCACGACAGCGGCGCGGAGATCCTGCTCAACGCGCCCGTGCGGTCGATTCGCCAGGAGGCCGACCACGTCGTCCTGGTCCACGACGGCGGGCAGCTCACGGCCCGCCGGGTGCTGGTGACCGTGCCGCTCGGGGTGTTGCGGCACATCGACTTCCGGCCCGCGCTGTCGCCCGGCAAGCTCGCCGTCTCCACCGAGAACCACGCGGGGCAGGGCCAGAAGGTGTGGGCGGTGGCCCGCGACGTGCCGCCGGACCTGAGCGGCTACGGCTGGGGCACCGCGTTCGACTACGTCGGCGCGATGAAGACCCTGCCCGAGGGCGTGCTGCTGGTGTGCTTCGCGCCGGAGCACGACCGGGTGGACGGCAACGACCCGGCGGACGTGCAGCGCGCGGTCCGCGAGTTCGCGCCGGACGCCGTGGTCGTCGCCACCGCCACCCACGAGTGGGTGGACGACGAGTGGTCGCGCGGCACGTGGACGACGTTCCGGGCCGGCCAGATCTCCCGCTACGAGCAGGACCTCGCCGTCCCCGAGGGCCTGGTGCACTTCGCGGGCGCGCACACCGCGCGGCGGTGGCCGGGGTTCATCGACGGCGCGATCGACAGCGGCCGGCGCGCCGCCGCCGAGTTGCTGGCGGTGCTGTGATGCCGATCGGCCCCGCCGACGCCACCCGGATCCCGCGCTACGCCGGGGACAGCACCTTCGCCCGGCTGCCCCGGCTGACCGACCTGCCCGACGCCGACGTGCTGGTGTGGGGCGTGCCGTTCGACGCGGGCGTCAGCTACCGGCCGGGTGCCCGGTTCGGGCCGGCGCACGTGCGGCAGAGCTCGCGCCTGCTGCGGCCCTACAACCCGGCGCTGGACGTGGAGCCGTTCACCGCGCGGCAGGTCGCCGACGCCGGGGACGTCGGGGTCAACCCGTTCGACATCGGCGAGGCGGTGGCCACGATCGAGGCGGCGGCCCGCGAGCTGGGCGGGACCCGGCGCAGGCTGCTCACGATCGGCGGCGACCACACCATCGCGCTGCCGCTGCTGCGCGTGCAGCACGAGCGGCACGGACCGGTGGCGGTGCTGCACTTCGACGCGCACCTCGACACCTGGGACACCTACTTCGGCGCCGCCTACACCCACGGCACACCGTTCCGCCGGGCCGGCGAGGAGGGGCTGGTCGACGCCGACCACTCGGTGCACGTCGGCATCCGGGGCCCGCTGTACTCGAAGCTGGACCTGGCCGAGAGCGAGGAGCTCGGGTTCACCGCCGTGCACGCCCGCGACTTCGCCCGGCAGCCGATCGACGCGATCATCGACCGGGTCCGGGCCCGGCTGGGCGACCGGCCGGTGTACGTCTCGGTCGACATCGACGTGCTCGACCCGGGTTTCGCGCCGGGCACCGGGACCCCGGAAGCGGGCGGCCTGTCCAGCCGTGAACTGCTGGAGGTGCTGCGCGGCCTGTCCGGGCTCAACGTGGTGGGCGCGGACCTCGTGGAGGTCTCCCCGGCCTACGACCACGCCGAGATCACCGGAATCGCCGCCGCCCACGTGCTCTACGAACTGCTGTCCGTGCTGCCCGAGGAGGAGCGGTGACCGACGCCGTGCACAACGTCATCGGCGGGCAGACCCGCGAAACGATCGCCGGGGCGACCACGGAACTGGTCGACCCCAGCACCGGCGAGGTCTGCGACACCGCACCACTGTCCACTGTGGAGGACGTCGACGCCGCTTATCGCGCGGCCGTCGACGCTTTCGAGGTGTGGCGCGACACCACGCCGGGGCAGCGCCAAGTCGCGTTGCTGCGGTGCGCGGACGCGCTGGAGCGCCGTGCGGCGGAGTTCGTCGCCGCCGAGTGCCGCGACACCGGCAAGCCGACCGCGACCACGCTGTCCGACGAGGTGCTGGCCGCCGTGGACGCGCTGCGGTTCTTCGCCGGCGCGGCGCGGGTGCTGCCCGGTGTCGGCGCGACCGAGTACGCGCCCGGCCACACCTCCTACGTGCGACGTGAGCCGGTGGGCGTGGTCGGTCAGGTCGCGCCGTGGAACTACCCGTTGCTCATGGCGATGTGGAAGATCGCGCCCGCGCTGGCGGCGGGCAACACGGTGGTGCTCAAGCCCGCCGACACCACCCCGGTGACCGCGGTGATGTTCGGGGTGCTGGCGGCCGAGTTCCTGCCTGCGGGCGTGCTCAACGTCGTGTGCGGCGACCGCGACACGGGTCGTGCGGTGGTGGCCCACCCGGCCGCCGCGATGGTGTCGATCACCGGGTCGACCCGGGCAGGCGTGGAGGTGGCCCGCAGCGCGGCCGACCGGGTCGCCCGCACGCACCTGGAACTGGGCGGCAACGCGCCCGTGGTCGTGTTCGCCGACGCGGACCTCGACGCGGCAGTGGAGGGGATCGTCGCGACGGGCTTCTTCAACGCCGGGCAGGACTGCACGGCGGCGTCCCGGGTCCTGGTCGACCGCCGCGTGCACGACGAGTTCGCCGCCCGCTTGGCCGAACGAGCCAGGACCGTCCACACCGGACCACCGAGCGACCCGACCGCCCACTACGGCCCGCTGAACAACGCCGACCAGTTCGCCCGCGTCCGCGCCATCCTCGACGGCCTGCCCGACCACGCCCGGATCACCGCCGGCGGCGAGGCCGTGGGCGAGCGCGGCTACTTCCTCGCGCCGACGGTCGTCACCGGGGTCCGGCAGGACGACGCCGTGGTCCAACAGGAGAACTTCGGCCCGGTGCTGACCGTGCAGCCGTTCACCGACGAGGCCCACGCGCTGCGGTTGGCGTGCGGGGTGGAGCAAGGACTGGCCGCGAGCGTGTGGACCAGCGACCACGGACGTGCGCTGCGCATGTCGGCCCGGCTTGACTTCGGCTGCGTGTGGATCAACACCCACATGGTCCTGGTGCCCGAGATGCCGCACGGCGGGTTCAAGCAGTCCGGCTACGGGAAGGACCTCTCGCAGTACAGCCTGGAGGAGTACACGCGCGTGAAGCACGTGATGCACAAACTCTGACGGCCGGGTCCCGGGCTTCCGGGTCACGGGGCGCAGGCGCTGGTGAGCGCGGCCACCTGGTCGGCCTTGGTGGCGAGCCAGGCGGCCGGGCGGCCGACCAGGTCGTCCACGGTGACGTCGCGCAGCGTCGCGGCGAGCGCGGCGATGGCCTGGTTGACGGTGGTGTCGGCGGCCGACGCGGCGAGGTCGGTCAGCGAGTTCGCGGCGTCGTGCGCGCTGCTCACCGCCCGCTCCGGCGACCCGGCGTCGAAGATCCGCCCGGCCTGGGACAGCGCGTCGGCGCACACCTGCACGGTGGTCGCGGTGTTGGAGATGGCGTTGGCGGTGTTCGCGACTTCCTGTGCGGCACCGCAGCCGCTCAGGACGACGGCGAGGGTGGCAGCGGACAACGCGACAGCGACAGGGGAACGCATCAGGACTCCTCCGGCTCAACCGAACCAGAGGTCTCCCCGGTCGTCGCGAGGCGACGACGTCGTGACCGAGCCGCTGTGGAGCGGCCGTAATGACGATCACGAACCGGGCGGGTACTCCCCTCCGCACCACAAGCATCCGACACTCCCGGCCTCCACGTCAAGCGACCACCACTACTAATCCAGGACCGAACCTGTCCGCAATGGTTCCTAACCTGGTCACATGACCGACGAGATCACCCCCTTCCGCATCGGGGTCCCGCAGCGCGACCTCGACGACCTGCGCGACCGGCTGGCCGCGACCCGGTGGCCGGCCCCGCTTCCGGGCGACGGCTGGGACACCGGCGTGCCGACCGCCTGGCTCCGCGACCTCGCCGAGTACTGGCGCACCGGCTACGACTGGCGGGCCGCCGAGGCGGAACTCAACCGGCACCCGCAGTTCACCACCGTGATCGACGGGCAGCGCGTGCACTTCCTGCACGTCCGCTCCCCCGAGCCGGACGCGTTCCCGCTGGTGCTCACGCACGGCTGGCCCGGTTCGGTGGTCGAGTTCCTGGACCTGATCGGGCCGCTCACCGACCCCCGGGCACACGGCGGCGACCCCGCCCACGCGTTCCACGTCGTCATCCCGTCGCTGCCGGGTTTCGGCTTCTCCGGTCCCACGGCGGACGGCGGCTGGGACGTCGAGCGGATCGCCCGCGCGTGGGCGGAACTGATGCGGCGGCTGGGCTACGAGCGCTACGGCGCGCACGGCGGTGACATCGGCGCGGCGGTGAGCCCGGAGCTGGGCCGGGTCGCCCCGGACCGCGTCGCGGGCGTCCACGTCAACGGCGGCCCCGGCCCGCTCCCGCCGTTGCCGCTGTCAGAGGAGGACACCGCCGCGCTGACCGACCTCGAACGCGACCGGATCCGGCGGATCGAGGCGTTCATGCAGGAGGAGTTCGGCTACATCTCGATCCAGTCGACGCGTCCGCAGACCCTCGCGCACGGCCTGGTCGACTCCCCCGCCGGGCAGCTCGCGTGGATCATGGACAAGTTCCGCGAGTGGACCCACCCGCGCGACGTCGACCCCGACAAGATCATCGACCGCGACCGGTTGCTCACCAACGTGATGATCTACTGGCTGACCGGAACGGCGGGTTCGGCGGCGTACGTCGGCTACGCGCAACAGCAGTCGTGGGGCGTGGTGCCGGAGAACTCCGGCGTACCCACCGGCGTGATCGTGTTCGCGCACGACGTGGCGATCCGCCGCTACTCGGAAGCGGAGAACACCATCACGCGCTGGGTCGACGTCAACCGGGGCGGCCACTTCGCCGCCCTCGAAGAACCCGAACTGCTCCTAGCCGACATCCGCGAGTTCTTCGCCAAAATCCGCTGACACACCGCCTTGCCGACAATCACCAAGTCGCCCACCCCCAATCCTCCTCACACCGATCCTCTTCGCACCGCGTCCTTCGGTGGCCGGATGCCCCCCGCCCCCTGGTCCTGGCATCCGTTAGCACCGGGTCGGCGGTGTCAAGGGTGCCCGTAGGGCATCGCGCAGCGACGCGAAGCGCCCTTGATGCCGTCGGCCCGGTGTTAAAGAATCAGACCTCCAGGGGGACGGGCCACCGACCAAACAGTGGCCTCCGCCGACACCGGCACCGGCACCGGCACCGAAATCCAACCCGTCACGGCCTCACCACAACCTCAAGCTGACGGGTCACCCGGACGCATCGTTGCGCTGCAACGGACATAGGCCACCAGGCGTGGTCAGAAGCTCGAAGTGCCACATCTCGTTCGCGTAGGTCTGGCAGAGCCCGTAGTCCGCGCCGTGACGGGTGAGCCAGTCGGCGGCGTCCGTTGGGCCGATGTCGATCGCCTTGCCGACCACATGCTCGGACGTCTCCGGCGTGCTGACGAACCGGCGCGCTTCCTCGACGCTGCCGAACCTGGCTACGGCCTCGTCCAGCAGCCGCTGCTGGTAGGCCTTGCTCCGCCACCCCGACGTGACGCGCAACTCGATCCCCGCCGCCCCCGCATCCACCGCAGCCGCGCGCACCGCCGCCAGCAGGGCGGGGTCCAGCTTGCGGAGGGCGGCATGCCCAGTCTCGGTCAGTGCGATGCTGGTGTTGTCGGGAATGCTCCCGTCCTCCTCGGCCCGCCCCGCCGAGTGCCCGGCGGCACCCTTCCCCGAGAACCCCGCCGCACAGCCCGTCAACGCCACGGCAACCACCCCGACCACCGCCACCAAGGCCCGCCGCCCACCACCGACCCGTTCGCGCACCCCTTGGCAGGACATGTCTTCCTCACTGGTAGAGCCGGAAACCAACCCCTCCGACCCTGCCCGCGAGATATCCGCACCCCATGCCCGCAATGTCCGCGTTCTGCAACGACCCACACCCGCACCAGCACCCACACGGGCCCCACCACCCGCATCAGCACCCGCGCCGACTGCGCCGGGTCAGGCGCGGACGAAGAGGCGGCCGGCAAGGTCGATGCCGACGACCGTGCCGCTCTCGTCGCGGCTGAAGTAGCCCCGCTGGCCCTGGAGACCGCCTTCGACAAGCACGTACTCGTCGCCATCGCCGGGCAGGAAGCCGATCGCGGCCGGCGGGTAGTCCGGGGGCATCTCGGTCTCCGACGCGGCCCGGACCTCCGGCTTGATCCCGACTTCCAGGGTCAGGCCGGTGCCGTCGGTGGCGATGTCGAGGAACATCGCGTCGCCCTGGTAGCGGCCCGCGACCTCGCGCGCCCGCGCCTCATCGTGCGGGATCGGCTGCGGGTCGCGCTCGACCACGCCGAGGTGGTGCTCCAGCGCCCAGCGGACGACGTCCTGGTTGAAGCGAAAGCCGTCCGGGCCGACGTTGGACAGGGAGACGACCGCGAAGTTCCGCTCGGGCACGATGAGCAGTTCGGCGAACTGGCCGTTGCCCGACCCGCCGTGGCCGATGGTGCGGACGCCGTCGACGCCGCGCAGGAACCACGAGATGCCGACGCCGTCACCGAGGGTGCTGGCGCGCATCTCGACGGTTCGCTCCCGCATCCGCCGCAGGGCGTCGGCGGACAGCACCCCGTCCACCTCCCCGAGGTGGAACCGGGCCCAGCGCAGCAGGTCGGCGACCGACGACACGATCCCGCCACCCGGGTTGTTGCCGCGCGCGCCGGCCCGCCACGCCGCCCACGGGCGCGCGGGGCGCAACACCCCGTCCGCGTCGGGGTTGTGGCCCACGGCGAACTTGCGGACCATCACCTCGTCGATCTCGAAGACCGTGTCGGTCAGCCCGAGCGGCTCCAGGACCAGGGCGGCCACGGCCTTCTCGTAGCTCATGCCGGTGACGTTCTCGATGACCCGCCCGGCCAGGTTGTAGCCCGCCTGGCTGTAGGACGCGCGGGTGCCGGGCGGCGCGATCGTGGCCAGCCGGGACAGCCGGGCCACGAACCCGGCCAGGGAGTCGTCGTCACCGTCGGCGTCGATCAGGTTCCAGTCCAGCCCGGCGGTGTGGTTGAGCAGGTTACCCACGGTGATCCGGGCGGCGGTCGACTCGTCGGCGAGCACGAGGTCGGGGACGTACCGGCGCACCGGGGCGTCCAGGTCGACCCGGCCCTCCTCGGCCAGCCGGATCAGCGCGGTCCCGGTGAAGGTCTTGGTCACCGACGCGAGGTGGAACAGCGTGTGCTCGTCCACCGGCGCCGGGTTGTCCAGGTTGGTCACGCCGTGGGCCGCGTAGAGCTCCCGGCCGCCCACCAGCACCCCGACCGCCGCACCCGGGACGCGGTACTCCCCCGCCTTCGCCGCGACGAACCCGGCCAGCGCCTGCGCGGACTGCTTCTCCTGCGACATCATGCTCCCCCTTGCGCTCACTTGAACTAAGTACAAGTCAGACCCTAGAAGTCACTTGAACAAAGTGCAAGTCTCCGCCTGAACTTAGTTCAACTAGGCTGTCGACCATGCCGCGAGACACCCTGACCGCAGACCAGATCGTCCGCGCCGCCATCGACCTGCTCGACGACGAGGGACTCGACGGCCTCAACATGCGCAGCCTGGGCAAACGCCTCGACTCGGCGGCGACCGCGATCTACTGGCACATCAAGACCAAGGACGACCTGGTCCGGCTGGCCGGCGACGCGATCTGGACCGAGGTCGACCTGCCCGACCCGGACACCACCGACTGGCGCGCCGCGGCCACCGCCATGGCCGTCAGCGTGCACGCGATGCTCACCCGGCACCCGTGGCTGGGCCAGGCGTTCGGCAGCCACCTGCTCTACGGCCACGGCAAGTCCCGCCACGACGACCACAGCCTGGCCCTCTACGAAAAGGCCGGCTTCGCCCCGGCCGACGCCGACCGCGCCGCGGCCACCGTGTTCCTCTTCGTGCTGGGCAGCGCCCTGGGACCCGCCGCGCACGTCTCGCTGACCCGCCGGCTGACCAAGAACGGCGGCGACCCGGAAGAGCTGATGGCCGACACGATGGCACGGGCGACCGAGATCGCCCAGCAGTTCCCCCGCCTGCGCGAACGGATCGAGACCACGGACTACCTCGGCGCACCCGACAACAGCTTCGAGTTCGGCCTCACCGCCATCCTCGACGGCTTCGAAGCCCGCCTGGCCACCGGCACTCCCGGCTGACCTCGGCCGGCGGGACGCTACCGCCCGACCCGCGTCCCGTGCAGCACGTACCTGATCGCGGCCATCGAGATGTCGTGCCGGTTGTGCACGATCCGGTAGTGCTCGTGGATGCGCTCCGCGTCCCAGCCCGGACGCCGGCCCAACGACAGGATGTCGTCCTGGACGTCCTGCGCCGGCAGGCTCGGCTTCGGACCCCGGTCCGGCGGCCGGTCCTCGCTGCGGATGTCGTACTCGCCCCGCCTGCTGGTGTCGTCGTCATAGACCATGCGCACCGCCCCCTCGCTGTGCCGCGCCGGACGGCCCTGACGGTAGGAACGGCGATGTGCGCAGGTCCATGACATGTTGTCGGGCAGGAACCTGACAGCGGACGGCGGGTTCAGGACGGGGTGGCGACAGCCCGCGCGGCGATCACGGCATGATCTCCGAGCCTTTGCTGAGATTGTCCGTCGAGCCCCGCTCGGAGCCGAACGCCGGCGGTACCCGTGGTCGCCGGGGAAGGGATCCCCTGTACCGGTGGTCGCCCGCATCGCGGTTGTCGACCCGCTGCCGCTGTTCCGGCAGGGGGTCGCCTCGGTCCTGTCGGCGGCCGGGCACTCCGTGGAGACACCGACCGACGTCAGCCTGTGGCTGCGCCGCGCCAAGTCCTCCGTGGTGCTGCTGACCGTGCGGTCCGAGCGCGACTGGGACCTGCTCGACCGGCTGTGCGGCGCGGCCGGGCACCACCTGGTGATCGCGGTGCTGGACGCGGAGTCTGCCGTCCTGGGCGCACGTGCGGTGCGGACCGGGGCACGGTCGGTGCTCGCCCGAGACGTCGCCGCCGACACGCTGCGCCAGACCGTGGAGGCGACGATCGGCGGCCAGGCCGTGATGCCCGCCGACGTGGCCGCCGCGCTGGCCGGCGGTACCCCGCCCAACGGGCAGCGCGCCCTGTCCGCCGAGCAGCTCTCGTGGTTGCGGCAGTTGGCGAGTGGTTCCACGGTGACGCAGATGGCCGATCGGGCCGGCTACTCGGAACGGGCGATGTTCCGCCTGTTGCAGGCCGTGTACCGACAGATGGGAGTGCGGACGCGGCTGGAGGCGATCATGCGCGCGCAGGAGTCGGGCTGGTTGTGAGCCCGCGCGTCAGAGGGCGTCCAGGGCGCGCCCGAGCAGGCCCTGGTCGTCCAGTTCTCCGATCAGGAACCGCAACCGGTCGACCAGTGCGGGCGGGGTCCGCCGCCGCGTCCTGCCGAGCACCTCGACGGCCGGGGCGAGATCCGCCCCGTCCACCAGGTGCAGTCCGCAGAGCGCGTAGCCGCGGAAGTCCCAGGCCGCGAAGTCGTCGCCGTCGAGAGCGGTGCGGGCGGTCGACTCGTCCAGCAGCGCGCGGAACCGGCGGCTCGCCGTCGCCCGGTCGCCCTTCTGGTAGGACGCCAGGCCGAGCAGCGCGAGCACGACCAGCGAACGCCCTTCGGTTCGGTAGGGGAGCGCTTGCTCGATCTCGCTCCAGGCGTGCTCGCGACGGCCCGTCTTCAGGTAGACCAGGCAGAGCGTGGTCCGCGCCTGCAACAGGGTGACCGGGTCGTGGTGGCGCAACGCCTCGTCCACGGCGGTCAGCGCCGCCGCTTGCGCCAACTCGAACTCGCCTTGGTGGACCAGCAGGGTGGCGCGCCCGTCCAGGCAGGAGGTCCGCAGCCACGATCCGCCGAGTTCGGTCGCCGCCAGCTTCGCGAGTTCGACGTATCGCGTCGCCTCGACCGCGTCACCCCGCTCCCCGAACCACCGCGCGAGCTTGAGCATGAGGGCGACACCGCGGGACTCCGCGTGGTCGCGTGCCGACCGGGTGTCCGGGTAGTCGGGTCGTCGCGGCAGCTCAAGCGCCTCCACCGCGTGCCGCACGGCGTCCTCGTAGCGCCCCTGACGCCGGTCGCAGTCCGCGATGCCCTCCAGCGCGCCCATCAGGATCACCGGGTCGTCCAGCCGGCGGGCGTCGTCGCGCGCCAGCTCGAAGTAGCCGAGGGCGCGGTTCGTGTCGCTCCACTGCCAGTACAGCGCCGCGAGGTTGACCCGGATCTTCGCCTGGCTGATCTCGTCACGGCGGGCGGTCGCGAGGGCGAACGCCCGCCCATAGGCCGATGCGGCCTCGTCGAACCGCCCGTAGGTCGTGTAGATGATCGCCAACGCGTTGTGGTTGGCCAGTTCCAGGTGGTCATCCCCCAGCCGGCCGCGAACCTCTTGGCGTGGCTTGAGCAGCAGGTGGGCGGCGTTCCACTCGCTGAGCACGTCGTGGATCAACTCGATCACGTTGTACGCCGACGCGTGTTTGCGCCCCCTGAGCAGCGCGGTGAGCTCCGCGAAGTGGACGCGGAGGTCTTCCACGCTCCGGGGATCGTTGTTCTGGAGGAAGGTCAGCTGTGTCGCCGCGAGGAAGTACAGGGTGCCGCGCGCTTCCTCGCTCGGCAGGTGGTCGAGCACCAGACGGGCGTCCTGCGCGGGAATGACGTACTGGTCGGGCGGCGCACGCCGGATGACGCGCCCGGCCACCAGAGTCGACAAGGCGCGCCGGACGTCGTCCGGGGGTACGTCGCCGAGCAGCCCGACGACGGCGGTGTCCGGAACCGGGGTGTCGAGCGCCGCGAGGGCGTGCAGCACCCGGCTTTCGGCCGGCGCGAGCCCCTCCAGGAGCAGGCCGGTCAGGTAGCCCGGCACGGATTTCCTGGGCTGCGGTGCCAGCAGGGCCGCGAGGGCCCGCAGGTCGATCGCGGTCTTCGCCACCGCGACCACCGCGTGGGCCAGTTCGGCATAACGGGGGTTGCCCTGCATCCGGTCGTACAGCGCGCGGCGCGTCTGCTCGGGCAAGCTCGTGTGGTCCCACCGGCTGTCGTCGTCCAGACCGGCGAGGTGGTGCAGGAAGTACTCGTAGGGCAGCTTGTCCAGGTAGAGGGGCGCTTCGGCGGTCGGCCACGTGCCGGCGGCGGGCGAGGCGAGCTCTTGCTGGGTCGCCAGCAGGACGGTGACGCGGTGGCCGGGCCTGGTCGCGAGCATCTCCAGGGCCTCGTCGAGGTCCGGGTCCACCAGCTTGCCGGTGTCCGGGTCCAGCAGGTTCTCCGCGGAGTCCACCGCGACCACCACCGGCGACTCGCCCAGCCGCCGCAGCGTCGCCTCCAGCCGCACCAGCGACGACCTGCCGTACTGGGGCGCGGGCAGCGCCTCCGACGTGCCCTCCACGTAGTCGATCAGCGTCCCGGTGTCCAGCCGTGCCACGGCGTCGGTCTCGTGCCGGCAGATCCGTGCCGGGAACCGCCCGAGGTCCCGCGCGGGCGCGCCGTCCAAGGCGACGTCGAGGAGCTTCGTCTTGCCGATGCCGCGCAGCCCGCGCAGCACGGTGACCCCCCACGGACCGTCGGACAGCCGGGTCCGCAGGGCGAGGAGGTCGGACTTGCGGTCGACCAGCGGACCGGGCAGTTCCCGGTTCGAGGACCCGAGGGCGCTCGGCGGCACGGCCGGCTCGACCCGCTCTGCACGTCCGAGCGTTCGCTGGTACGCCTCCGCCGCCGTCGCCGCCAAGTGGAAGCACCATTCCTTCGCGGCGTCCTCCTCGCGGGTGCGGATCCGCCGACCGAGGTGCATCAGGGCGGCACCCACCAGCGACAGCAGGCACTGCTGCCGCCATTCCGCGCCCAGGCCCTTCTTCAACTTCGGCGCGGACGACTCGTGGACCGCCGCGCTGAGCCTGCGCAGGTACTCGTACCGGGGCGTGACGTCGTCCGCGTCCGGGTCCACCAGCACCCGGGAGAGCTTCAGCCGCGTCGAGGCCTTGAACGACTCGAACTCGTCCAGCGCGAGCGTGACCAGCAGGTGCATCGGGTCGCGCGCGAGCGGGGCGTCGGTGGCGAACCGGTCGTAGTCGATCAGGACGAACGAGTCGGCGTCGACGGTGGGCTCTTTCGGCACGAGGATGTTGCGGCCGTTGAGGTCGCCGTGTGCTTTGCCGACGATGAAGTCGTGCGTCCGGCGGCCCGCCGCCGTGTCCGCGACGAGCGTGAACGGGTTGGCCAGCGCACCCGGCCAGCCGTGCCGGGTGACGCGCTCCTCGGTCCCGTCGACGGCGATGCCCGCCGCGTGCGCCCACCGCCAGACCTCGGTCCGACGCCGGCGCAGGATGTCACCGAGCACGTCGGCCACCGCGCGCCGCGGCATCGGGGTGCGGTCCTTGTTCCAGTCGCGCACGACCGAGCGGACGATCGTGCCGCAGTGATCGGGGAAGTCCTTGTCCTCGATCAGGGAGGTCAGCGCGCCGACCGTGGCGATGTTGCCACCCGCGACCCGCAGGAAGACCGCCCGCCAGTCGCCCAGCGGCAGGGCTTGGCGCTCGACCTTGGCCAGCCGCTTGGTGAAGGACTTCGAGGCGCTCCACGCGGCCTGCGTGTTCGAGATCCGCCGCTCGCCGTCGGCTCGGAAGAACTTCAGGACCAGCTGGTCGACGTCGTCGAGCCCCCGGCGCAGCACGCGGGCGACCGGTTCCCCGCTGCGGCCGTCGGTGAACCACTCCTTGTGGTCCAGGGTGAAGTCCTGGCCGGCCAGCCAGTCCTCCAGCGCGTCCACCACCCCCTCGGGCAGTTCGTCCCAGGCTTCCCGGTCGCCGAGACGCCCCATGCCCCCTCCTGACGGCCGACGTCACTGCCCCAGCGAATCTAGACGCCGCGCCCGGTCCGGCGAATCCGCCCGTGGGGTGGTCGGACGCCTTCAACCGTACGGACTTGTCCGACCTGACCTCCCGCGCTCGGACCGATCACGCGCCGGGCGGATCGTTGACCGCGTTGCCCGACGACGAAGGAGCGCCATGACCGGTCGACCCGGCAGCCACCCCACGCCCCGGACCCACCCGGTCCCGTCAGCCGAGCCCGGCGGCACGGGGCCGTCGTGCCCGCGTGGGCTGCCGCCGTCACGCACCGCCCGTCGCGTCGCGCCCACTCGATCCGCCCGCCGCACCGCGCCCGCCCGTGACGTCGAGGAGGTGGCCGATGTCCGACCCGGCACGCGTCGCCACCCGTGACGACTTCGGCCGCGAACTGGGCCTGCTGCGGGAGGCGGCCGGGCTGACCGTCCGGGGTCTCGCCGGGGCGATCGGCGTGCCGGCGAGCACGCTCGGCGGCTACTTCACCGGAGCCCACCTGCCTCGACCCGGCAGCACCGCCTTCCGCGACCTGCTGCGCGCGTGCGGGGTAACGGACGGTGCGGCGGCCGACGCCTGGGTGCTGGCGCTGCGCCGGGCCCGGGTGGTGCGGCCGGAACCCGCGCCCGAGCCGCCGCCGGGTCCCGCCGGTTCGCCGGAGATCGTCGTGTCGACCCGCGCGCCCGTGGACCGGCTCGCGCGCCAGCCCCGACCGCGGGGCCGGGACGATCTGCTCGACCGGCTCTCGGCGGTGTTGCGCGAACCAGGCGACGGCTGCCGGACACACGTGCTGCACGGGCTCGGCGGCTGCGGCAAGAGCACCGCGGCCCTGGCCCTGGCCCGTCTGGCGGAGCGGCGGGGCGTCCAGGTGTGGTGGGTGTCGGCCGGTGATCCCGCCCTGTTCACCGCGAGCGTGCACGCGGTCGCGGTGGAACTCGGGATCGCGCCCGAGCAATTGCGCCTGGGCAGCTTGCCCGACCGGGTGTGGGCGGGCCTCGTCGCGTACGAGCGGCCGTGGCTGCTGGTCTTCGACGAGGCCGACGAGCCGTCCCGGCTGGCCCTGCCGGGCGCGGTTGTGTCCGACGGCAACGGCTGGCTGCGGCCGGGCGTCCCGGCGCACGGCGCGGTGCTGGTCACCACCCGCAACAGGGCCCCCGAGCACTGGGCCGCGGTCGACCGGCGGTGGCTGCGGCTGCACGCGGTCGACACCCTGTCCCCCGACGACGGCGCGCGTGTCCTGCTCGAACTGGCCGGGGAGGCCGCGGGCGACCTCGCGGCGGCCCGCCGGCTGTCCACCAGGCTGGGCGGCCTGCCGCTCGCGCTGCGCCTCGCCGGCCACTACCTCCGGGAGGTCACTGCCATGCCGCCGAACTTCGCTGATCGAGGCGACCCCGCGAACTTCGACGAGTACGCCGCGGCGATGGACGAGGGCAAGCACGACGACCTCCTCGACGCGCGGCCCGACGCCGGCCACCGCGAGACCATCGGACGCACCTGGGAGCTCTCGCTGGACATGCTCGCCAACACCGGGGCACCGGAGGCCCGCCCGGTCCTGCGGCTGCTGTCCTGCCTGCGATCTGCACCGGTCCCGGTCGACCTGCTGCGCGCCGACGTCCTCGCGGCCTCGCCGCTGTTCCCCGCGCTCACCGCGCGCCGGTTGTGGCACGCGATCACCGAACTGATCAACGTCGGCCTGGTCGACCGCCGGCCCACCGGGGACGGGAGCGCCGAGTCGCTCGTCCTGCACCCACTGGTGCGCGAGGCGTCGCGGCGTCAGGACGACATGGCCGGCGACGCGGCGGCCTACCTGGCGCTGCTGGCCTCGCTCCTGTCGCACGCGGTGCGCGACCTGGACCCGAAACACCCGTCCTCGTGGGCGCGCTGGTCGGCGCTGGCCGTGCACTGCCCGGCACCGCTGGACCTGGTCGTGGAACGGGGGCCGGGCCAGGTGCGCGACGCCACCGCCGTACTGCGGCCGGCGCTGGCCGCAGCACGGTACCTGCGCGCGGCGGGCCACCCGTCCCAGGCGGTCGAGGAGTGCGCTGCGGTGCTCTCCGCCGCACGGGGACTGCTGGACCGAGACCACCCCGTCACCCTCGCGCTGCACCACGAACAGGGCCGCAGCCGCTACGAGGCCGGTCGTTACGACCAGGCCAAGCGCGACCTGCACGACGTGCTGGAGCGGCGTCGTCGGGTGTTGGGCGGTGATCACCCGGACACCGCGACCACGCTCCACTACCTGGGTCGTGTCCTGCTCGACCACGACCTGGTCGACTTCGCCGAGCGCTACTTCGCCGAAGCTCTCGACATCCGTCGCCGGACTCTCGGTGACCGCCACCCGGACACACTGACCAGCTTGAACAACATGGCCGCCGTTCACCTGGAGCGCGGCCGGTCGGCCGGGGACGACACCGGGCGCGGCGAACTGGACGCCGCCGACACCCTGCTCCAGCAGGTACTGGCGGCCCGCCGGGAGGCGCTCGGCGACGAGCACCCGGCCACTCTGGTCACCCACTACCACCTGTGCCGGTTGGCGCAGGAGCGCGGTGATCTCGACCTCGCCGAGCGGCTGCTGCGCCGGCTCGCCGACGTCGGCGCGCGGGTCCTCGGACCGGCGCACCGGCGCACGTTGGGCGCCCGCCAACTGCTGGCTGACGTCCGTCACTCCCAGGGTGACGCGGCGGAGGCCGGCGAGCTGACCCGGGACGTCCTGCGGACGCGTGACCGGATGCTCGGCTGCGACCACCCGGCGACCCTGGTGTCCCGCCACCGGCTGGCCCTGCTGCTGCGCGAGCGCGGCGAGGTCGAGCAGGCTTGTGTGCTCCTGACCGCCGTCGTGGCCGATCGGCACCGCGTGCTCGGTGCGCGGCACCAGGAGACCTGCCGCGCTTCGGCAGATCTGGCCGCGTTGGAGGAGTCATGACAGACGTGCCGCGCGACCTGACTGCCCCCGTCGACGCACGGGTCCTCCGGTTCCGCGACCGGGACACCGTGCCGGCCGGCGGGCCGGAAGCGCTGTTGGCCGGCGGTGTCGACCCCACGACGCTGCTGAGAATGCGAACGCGACTCTGCTCCGTCGAGTGCCTGCTGCTCTCGCGTCTGGTGGAGGAGCACGTCGTGGCCCACCAGGTCGTCGTGGAGCCGACCGTGTGGGTACCCCGCCAGGTGACCGCTGCCGACTTGGTGCTCCCCACCCAGGCCCGCCGGTCCGTGGCCCCCGCCGCGGGGGACGACCCGTCGTCACCGGGCAGGCGGGCGCGGCGGCCGTTGCGGATGGGGTTCGTTGTGGACGTCGTCGGCTACGGCGCACGCACGGCGCGGCTGCGGGCGTTGGCTCAGCGCCGGGTTTCCGAACTGAACTCGGCCGTGCTGGAGCACCTGGGCGTCGATCTGCGGGACGTCGACCACCAGGGAACCGGGGACGGCGTGCTCGTGTTCCTGCCGCCCCACGTGGACGTGCCGTGGACGGTGCCCCGGCTGCTGCGCGGCTGGTGGGACCTGTTGCACGAGGACAACGAGCTGTACACGGACCGGTTGCGGCTGCGCATGGCGGTGGCGCTCGGCCCGGTCGCCCCCGGACCGCTGGGATTCGTCGGCCCGCCCGCGACGACGGCGGGGCGACTGCTGGACAGCGAGGTGCTGCGGGCCGCACTGGCCGAGGAGCAGGCCACCGACCTTGCGGTACTGGTGTCCGACGCGGTGCACTCCTTCGCCGTCGACCCGGCCGACCCCGCGTTCACCCGCCGCCCGGTCGGGGTGAAGGACTACCGCGCCGACGGGTGGCTGTGGGTCGGATGACCGGTGGCGGGTGGCGTGTTCCATTGTGGAGGGGCGAGGGGCGGTTTTCGCGTGCACGGGGGCGTGGCATAGAACAGACTCGGACTGCACGCATTCGAGGAGGAACTTCGTGGCTCAGACGGTTCGCGGCGTGGTCGCACGGGGCAAGGGCGCTCCGGTCGAGGTGGTGGACGTCGTCGTCCCCGACCCCGGTCCGGGCGAGGCCGTGGTGAAGGTGCAGGCCTGCGGGGTCTGCCACACCGACCTGCACTACCGGGAGGGCGGCATCAACGACGAGTTCCCGTTCCTGCTCGGCCACGAGGCGGCCGGGGTCGTGGAGTCGGTCGGCGCGGGTGTCACCGACCTCGCGCCGGGTGATTTCGTGGTGCTCAACTGGCGGGCGGTCTGCGGCACGTGCCGGGCCTGCCTCAAGGGCAAGCCCTGGTACTGCTTCGCCACCCACAACGCGTCCCAGCCGATGACGCTGGCCAACGGCACGCCGCTGTCGCCGGCGCTGGGCATCGGGGCGTTCGCGGAGAAGACGCTGGTGCACAGCGGGCAGTGCACGAAGGTCGACCGGAAGGCGTCGCCGACCGTGGCCGGGCTGCTCGGCTGCGGCGTGATGGCCGGGTTCGGCGCGGCGGTCAACACCGGCAACGTCTCGCGCGGGGACAGCGTCGCCGTCATCGGCTGCGGCGGGGTCGGCAACGCGGCGGTGGCCGGTGCCCGGCTCGCCGGGGCCACCACGATCGTCGCGGTCGACATCGACCCCCGGAAGCTGGAGTGGGCGCGCGGCCTGGGCGCGACGCACACGGTGGACGCCTCGGCCGAGGACGCCGTGGCGCGCGTCCAGGAGCTGACCGGCGGGTTCGGCGCGGACGTGGTGATCGACGCGGTGGGCCGACCGGAGACGTGGCGGCAGGCGTTCTACGCCCGCGACCTGGCCGGGACCGTGGTCCTGGTGGGCGTGCCGACGCCGGACATGCGGATCGACATGCCGCTGATCGACTTCTTCTCGCGCGGCGGCGCGCTCAAGTCGTCCTGGTACGGCGACTGCCTGCCGTCCCGCGACTTCCCGTACATGATCGACCTGTACCTCCAGGGCCGGCTCGACCTCGACGCGTTCGTCAGCGAGACCATCGCGCTGGACGACGTGGAGGCGGCGTTCGCGAAGATGCACCACGGCGACGTGCTGCGTTCGGTGGTGGTGTTCTGATGGCCCGCGTCGACCACGGCGTCACGCGCGGCACGTTCAGCCTCGACGGGCAGACCTTCGACGTCGACAACAACGTGTGGGTGATCGGCGACGACGCGGAGTGCGTGATCATCGACGCGCCGCACGACGTCGACAAGATCCTGCACGTGGTGGGCGGTCGCGAGGTGAAGGCGATCCTGGCCACGCACGCGCACGACGACCACGTCCGGGTCGCCCCCGCCCTGGCCGCCGCGACCGGTGCCCCGGTCCTGCTGCACCCGGCCGACCGGGTGCTCTGGGACCTGGTCCACCCGACGGTCGCCCCGGACGGCGACCTGGCCGACGGGCAGGTCGTGGAGATCGCGGGCACCGCCCTGCACGTCCTGCACACCCCGGGCCACGCGCCCGGCGCGTGCTGCTTCCACGCCCCGGAGCTGGGCGCGGTCTTCACCGGCGACACCCTGTTCCACGGCGGTCCGGGCGCGACCGGCCGCTCGTACTCGGACTTCGACACCATCATCGAGTCGATCACCCAGCGCCTGCTGGTGCTCCCGGAGCACACCGTCGTGCACACCGGGCACGGCGACGACACCACGATCGGAGCCGAGGCCCCGCACCTCGGGGACTGGATCACCCGCGCGGGCTGACCGCGCGACGCCTGGCGGGCCCGGCGGCGGGTCGCTCCCGCCGCCGGGCCCGCCAAGGCGAACACCACCGGCTCCGGCCGGTCTCCCCCCGCAGGACCGCAGCAGCAGGACCGCAGCAGGAGGACGGCCGGAGGACGGGCCGCCGGCGGGCCGCAGCGGGTGCGGATACCCGACGAGGCCGGACGAGGCGGGCCATCCGTCCAGACCGCTGTGGACGGATGGCGGGCAGCGGGGTCAGGCGATGCCGGCGGCGATCAGGAGGGGCCAGATCTCGCCCTGGTCCACGACCGCGACTTCGAGCTTCTCGGCCTTGGTGAGCTTGCCCTCACCGACGTCCGCGCCGGTGATCAGCATGTCGGTGTTCGCCGAGACCGAGGACGCGGTGGTCGCGCCGGCCTTCTCGCACATCCGCTGGAACGTCGGGCGCGGGATCTTCTCGCCCGAGCGCGGGTCGCTGATCGAGCCGGTGATGACGACCGTCTTGCCCGCCAGCGGCGCGTCGGAGGCGACGACCGGGGGCAGGTCCTCCTCGCGCACGTCGAGCGAGACCTCCTGCTCCCGCAACCGCTCCAGCTCCGGGCGCAGCCGGGTCAGGTGCTCGGTGAGCGACGCGGCGACCTTCGGGCCGATGTCCTCCACGGCCACCAGGCGCTCCTCGCCGGCGTCGGCGACCTCCTCCAGCGAGCCGAACCCGGCGCGGCACAGCCGGGCGGCGGTGCCCTCGGAGGCCATCGGGATGGCCAGGCCGATCAGCGCGCGGCGCAGGCCGACGGCGCGGCTGGTCGCGATGGAGTCGATCATCCGCTGGGCAGAGGTCTCGCCGATCCGGTCGAACTCCAGCAGCTGCTCCTTGGTCAGGGTGTAGAAGTCCGACGGGCGCTCCAGGATCCCGGCCTCGGCCAGCCGCTCGATCCACACCGGACCGACCGCCTCGATGTCGGCCGCCGGGCGGGACGCCCAGTGGATCAGCCGGCGCACGGTCTGCGCCGGGCAGGCCACGTTGGTGCAGAACAGCTCCCGGCTGTTGCCCTGCTCGACCACCGCCTGCCCGCACGACGGGCAGGCGACCGGCGGCACGATCTCCTGCTCCGCGCCGGTGCGCGCGGCCGGGTCGAGAACGCCTGCCACGAACGGGATCACGTCGCCCGCGCGGCGGATCAGCACCGTGTCGCCGATCATCACGTCCCGGGCGCGGATCACCTCCTGGTTGGCCAGCGTCGCCTTGGTCACCGTCGTCCCGCCGACGAACACCGGCTCCAGGTGCGCGACCGGCACGATCTTGCCCGTCTTGCCGACGTCCCAGACCACATCGGACAGCACGGTGGTCTTCTCCTCGGCGGCGAACTTGAACGCCAGCGCGCCGCGCGGCGAGTTCGAGCGCGTCCCGGCGGCGGCGAACGCGTCCCGGTTGGCCAGCCGCAGCACCGCGCCGTCCAGGTCGTAGTCGAGGTCGTTGCGCCGGGTCTCGATCTCGCCGATGACCGCCTGCGCCGACTCCGCGTCGTCGCAGTGCCGCATGTCGGCCACGTCGAACCCGAGCGCGCGCAGGCCGTGCTCCAGGTCGGCCGCGGCACCGCCCTCGGAGGTGTCGAGGTCGAACGCGAAGTACTGCATCCGCCGCCCGGCGACCGTGGCCGGGTCCTTGGCGCGCAGCGTGCCGGCGGCGGCGTTGCGCGGGTTGATCAGCGGCTTGTCGACGTGCGCGGCGTTGTAGGCGGCGAACGTCGAGCGCAGCATCACCGCCTCGCCGCGCACCTCGACCCGGCCGGGCGCGTCGACCCGCTCCGGCACGCCGTCGACCATCGCGCGCACCAGCGGTGTCACGTCGTCGCCGGTCGTCCCGTCGCCCCGGGTGACCGCGCGGGCCAGCCGGCCGTTCTCGTAGACCAGGGCCAGCGACAGGCCGTCGAGCTTGGGCATGACCACTACCGACTGACCGGGGAACCGGTCGAAGAACGCGGCGACCTGCTCGGGCCTGGTCGCCTTCTCCAGCGACAGCATCGGCCGCGAGTGCCGGACCGGGGCGTGCAGCACCGCCGGCGCGCCCACCTGCTCCAGCGGGTTCGGATCGGGCGCGAGCTCCGGGTTGGCCTCCACCAGGCCCCGCAGCTCGTCCTCGATCACGTCGTACTCGGCGTCCGCCACCAACGGCGTGCCCTGGTAGTACGCCTCGCGCAGCGCCACGATCCGGTCGGCGAGTCCTTGGATCCGTTCCCCAACATTCACGGCGTACAAGTTACCCGCGACCACCGACAATCCACCGCACCACGCTCGGGTGACCGACCCGAACGCGCTGGTCCGGGCACCGCCGGCGTGGTATCCGGCGCGATCTTCAGGCGCGCAGGAAGTCGTGCACCGGCACGACCGGGGCCAGCGTGAGGTCGGTCAGCACGTGGGAGGCCGACACGACCTCCAGCACCGGCAGGTCGGCCAGCGGTGCCATGACGTGGGCCAGCAGTTGCAGGCGCGCCGGGCCCTGCCACGCCTGCTTGACGGTGATGTCGGTGATCTCGGTGCGGACCAGGTCGCACACGCGCAGGCCGCCGGAGTAGTCGGGGGTGCTCTTGACCGCGAACGTCGGCACGGCGATCTGGGCGCGCGCCTGGTCGTGGTCCAGCGGCTGGTGCTTGTAGGCCATGGTGGCGGTCGCGACGCGTTGGCTGCCGTAGTCCAGCGTGCCGACCAGCGCACCGTCCTCTGCGAACAGTCGCGGGCGGCCGCCGGTCTTGGGGTAGGCGGACAGCTCCCGTCCGGCGAGGATCGCGCCGACGTTGTCGAGGTGCATCGCGTGCAGGTACTCGCCGTCCTCGCCGTCGAAGCGGACCGCGACGACCTGCCCGGCTTCGGTGTACGGGCCGTAGCCGTCGACGTCGCCCATGCGCATGACCTCGAACCGCACCAGCGGCTCGACGACCTCCAGCGGCTCGGGCACCACGGCCCGCAGCGCGTCCGGGTCGGTGCGGTAGACGACGTTGAGGTACTCCCGGTCCACGAACCGGGTGGCGCGCAGCGGGTAGGGCGGCGCTGTCAGCGGGGTCACGGGGTGGCGGAGGAGCTTGTCAGTGTGCATGTCGGCCTCCGAAGAGTACAGTCTGTATCGGATACATACCGTACTCGTTCTAGCCGGGGCCGCGCCCGGGTGTGGCCGCCGGAACACGCTCCCCGCGCGGGGAGCACCCGAAGGAGTGATCCCGATGAGCTTCGCCGTGCCCACCGACCACCGGACCCGCCCGGCCGCCGTCATCGGCGCGGGCACCCTGGGACGGCGGATCGCCCTGATGCTCGCCACCCGCGGCGGCGAGGTGCGCGTCTACGACCCGGCCGGGCCGCAGCGCGAGGCCACCGTCGACTACGTCCGGCAGAACCTCGACGCCGTCACCGCCCGCATCCCCGACGGCACCCCCGGCACCGTGTCGGCCACCGACGACCTCGCCGCCGCCGTCGCGGACGCGTGGCTGGTCGTGGAAGCCGTTCCCGAGCGGCTGGACCTCAAGACCCGGGTCTTCGGGCAGTTGGACGAACTCGCCCCGGCCGACGCGGTGCTCGCCAGCAACTCGTCGTCCTACGCCAGCAGGCTGTTCCTCGACCGCGTCGAGCACCCGGAACGCGTGCTCAACGTGCACTTCTACATGCCGCCCACGCAGAACGCGGTCGACGTGATGTCCAGCGGCAAGACCGACCGGGACGTGCTCGACTTCATGATGGCGACCTTGCCGGAGTACGGCGTGCACCCCTTCGAGGCGCGCAAGGAGAGCACCGGGTTCATCTTCAACAGGGTGTGGGCGGCCATCAAGCGCGAATGCCTCGAACTGGTGGCGGAGGGCGTCTCCACCCCGCACGACGTCGACGGCATGTTCCAGGTCAACACCGGCATGAAAGGCGGTCCTTTCCGGATGATGGACCAGGTGGGGCTCGACGTCGTGCTGGACATCGAGGAGCACTACGCGGCCGAGCACCCGGAGTACCCGGAAGGTCCCCGGGTGCTGCTGCGCGACTACATTGACCGCGGACGCCTCGGGGTCAAGAGCGGCGCCGGGTTCTACGACGACTACCCCACGCCCTGACGGGAGGCCGATGCCGAAGTCGCCCACGAAGACCCGCCCGAAAACCGTGACGGCGTTGATGAACAGCGCCCGTGCGCTGTTCGTCGAACGCGGCTTCCACGCGACGTCCATCAGCGACATCTGCGGGCACGCGGGCTTGACGCGGGGCGCCTTCTACTCCAACTACCGCGACAAGGAACAACTGTTCCTGGCGCTGTTCGACGTCGAGGCCGACCGGGTGCTGTCCGACATGGCCCAGGCCGTCGCCGAGGTCTCCCCCGGCGCCGACCCGGTCCGGCACATCATCGACCGGGTCGGCGCGCACCGGCGGGAGAACCACCGGTGGTTCCTGGTGTCCATGGAGTTCACGCTGCACGCCGCCCGCACGCCCGAACTGGCCGCCGAACTCGCCCCGCACGAGGACCGGCTGACCACCGGGATGGCCGACCTGCTCGTCCGGTCGCTGCCGAACCTGACCCCCGACCACGCCCGCGACGTGGCCCGCCTGCTCACCGCGCTGCACGAGGGCACCACGGCCCAGGAACTCATCCACGGCAGCACCGCCACCGCGTTCCGGGACCGGCTCCTGTCCGACTTGATCGGCACGCTGGCCGCCGGCCGCACGCCCTGACGTCGGCGGCGGCCCGAGGGCGGCCCTCCGCCCCGTCGCGGGCGCGGCTGCCGCAAGCGGTTCCGCGCCATCACGACCCGGCGGACACGCCCTGGCTCCCGGGACCGGCGGTGCCCGGCGGCCCGTCCGCGCGCCGCCGGTTCTCGTCGCGGGCCGCGGCGATCGCCTTCACGATCGCGTTGTAGCCGGTGCAGCGGCACAGGTTGCCGGTGATCGCGGTGCGGATCTCGGCTTCGGTCGGTGTCGGGTTGTCGCGCAGCAGTTCCGTGGCCACCGCGAGCATCCCGGGCGTGCAGAAACCGCATTGCAGCGCGTGGTGGCGGCGGAACGACTCCTGGAGCGGGTTCAGCTCCGTGGTCGCCAGGCCCTCCACAGTCATCACCTCGCTGCCTTCCGCCTGGGCCGCCAGGACGCAGCACGACCGGGCCGTAGCGCCGTCCAGCAGGACCGTGCACGAGCCGCACGCGCCGTGCTCGCAGCCCACGTGCACACCGGTGAAACCCACGTCGTGGCGGAGGAAGTCGGCGAGCGTGCGGCGGGGTTCGCAGTCCGCCTCCTGCGCGCGGCCGTTCACCGTGACGCTGATCTTCACTCGGTCACCGCCTGTCGTAGTGCCCTGCGGGTCAGCACGGCCGTCATGTCGCGCCGGTACGCGGCCGGCGCGTGCACGTCGTCGACCGGGTCTGTCTCGGCCGCCGCCGCTTCGGCCGCCGCCTCCAGCACGTCCGGAGTCGGGACCGCGCCGCGCAGCAGGCGCTCGGCGGCGTGCGCGCGGATCGGCGTGGGTGCCGCGCCGGCCACCGCGACACGGGCGTCGGTCACGACGCCGTCGGCCGACACCAGCGACGTGAAGACCGCCGCCAGCGCCAGGTCGTCGGGGCGGCGGCTCAGCTCGGCCATGCCGTGGCGGGCGGTCGACGGCAGCAGCGGGACGCGGATCGCGGTGAGCAGCTCATCGGCGGCGAGCGCGGTGCGGTGCGGGCCGAGGAAGAAGTCACGGGCGTCGATCGTCCTGGTGCCGGCCGGACCGTGCGCGGTGAACACCGCGTCCGCCGCGAGCAGGACGGCCGGGAGCTCGGCCGCCGGGTCGGCGTGCGCGACGCTGCCGCCGACCGTGCCCCGGTTGCGCACGGACACGTTCGCGACGTGGGTCAGGGCTTCGGCCAGCAACGGCGCGGCCAGGCGCACGACCGGCGACGTCTCGGCGGCGCGGAGCCGGGTCAGCGCGCCGAGCACGAGCGCGGTGGCGGTCCGCTCGACGCCGGCCAGCGGCAGCCAGGACACGTCGACCACGAGCGCGGGCCGCCGGGCCCGCAGGTTCAGCAGCGGCACCAGGCTCTGGCCGCCCGCCAGCACGGCGGAGCCAGGTCCGAGGGCCGCCACCGCTTCGGCCACGGAGGACGGGCGCAGGTACTCGAAGGGCGCGGCCTTCACCGGCCACCTCCCGCTCGAATCGCCGCCAGCAGGTCCGGCGGCGTGATCGGCAACCCGGTGATGCGCACCCCGAACTCCGCGAGCGCGTCCTCCACGGCGTGCGCGATCGCCGCGCCGCCACCGATCACCCCGGCCTCGCCGGCACCCTTGAACCCGCCGGGGACGTGCTCGGCGGGCGTCTCCAGGTGCGAGATCCCGATCGGCGGCACCACCGCCGCGGTCGGCAGCAGGTACTCGGCGAACGACCGGGTCAGCGCCTCGCCGGACGGGCCGTACGCCAGCCGTTCGTACAGCGCGCCGCCGATGGCCTGCACCGCGCCGCCGGCCAGTTGGCCCTCGACGATCATCGGGTTGATCACCGTGCCGCAGTCGTGCGCGATGAGGTAGCCGAGCAGGTTCACCACGCCGGTCTCCACGTCGACCGAGGCGAGCACGGCCGTGCAGCCGAACGCGGTGACGACGTTGACCGGGTCGTAGACCTCGCGCTCGTGCAGCGTCGGCTCCTCGTCCTCGGGCAGCACGCCGGCGGGCCGCCGGTAGGCCGCGTCGCCGATCGCGGCGAAGCTCACCGCCGAGCCCGGCGCGCCCGCGACCGACACCACGCCGTCGGCGATCACCAGGTCGGCCGGCGAGGCTTCGAGGATGTGCGCGGCGATGCGCAACACCTTGGCGCGCAACCTGGTCGCCGCGTTGAGCACCGCCGCCCCGCCGACCGCCGCCGCCCGGCTCGCCGCCGTGCCGTACCCGGTGTAGGGGCTGGAGTCGGTGTCGCCCGCCACGACCGAGACGTGGTCCAGCGGGACGTCCAAGGCGTGCGCGGCGACCTGCGCCAACGCCGTGTGGATGCCCTGGCCCATCGACGTCTGTCCGGTGTGGACGGTGACGTGCCCGGTGGAGTCGATGCGCACCACGGCTTCGTCGAACCCGGAGTGGTCCAGCCCGGCCAGGTTCACGATCCGGGACGGCGCGAACCCGGCCACCTCGTTCTGGAACGAGTACCCGACGCCGACGTGCGCGCCGCCGGCCCGCGCCTCGGCCACGAAATCCGCCCACCCGGCCTGCCGCACGGCGTCCAGGCAGAGGTCCAGGCACTCGGCGTAACGGCCGCTGTCATAGACGAAAACGGGACTCTGGTAGGGGAACTCGGTCACGAAGTTGCGCCGCCGCACGTCGTGCGGGTCGAGTCCGAGCCGCCGGGCCAGCGCCTCGACCATGTGCTCGTGCACGAAGTTCGCCTTCGGCAGCCCGTAACCCCGGTACGAGCCGTACGGCGTCTTGTTGGTGAGGACGGCGACCACGTTCATCTCGTACGCCGGGATCGCGTACGGCCCGGTCATGACGGCCGCGGCCGTCCAGCACGGGCTGACGCCGACGGTGCTGAAGTTCGCGCCGAGCACGCCGTGCAAGGTGCCGCGCAGCCCGGTGATCGTGCCGTCGGCACGGGCCGCGATCTCGACGTCGATGTGCTGCTCGCGCGAGTGCACGGTGGCGACGAAGCTCTCCCGCCGGTCCTCGACCAGCTTCACCGGCCGTCCCGCCGCCCGGGACAGGACGGCGGCCACCACCTCGTCGCCGTAGAAGTCGAACTTGTTGCCGAACCCGCCGCCGATGTCCGGCACGCGCACCCGCACCTTGTCCACCGAGAGCCCCAGCACCTCGGCGAACAGTTCACGGGCCAGGTGCGGCGCCTGGGTGTTGAGCCACACGTCCAGGCGTGCGGTGAACGGGTCCCACGTCGCCACGACGCCGCGCGTCTCCAGCGGCGTGCCCATCTGGCGGGCGAACCGGAACGACTCGCGCAGCACCACGTCCGCCGCCGCGAACGCCGCTCCGACATCGCCCTGCGCCACCACGGTGCGGCCCGCGACGTTGTCCGGCCAGTCCTCGTGCAGGCGCGGCGCGTCCGGGGCCAGCGCCTGCTCCAGCGTCGTGACGGCGGCCAGCGGCGCGTACTCGACCTCGACCAGTTCCAGCGCGTCCTCGGCGGTGGCCCGGTCGACCGCCGCCACGGCCGCCACACCGTGGCCGGGGTAGAGGACCTTCCCGACGGCGAGCGGGTAGGCGACCGGCTGCGGCGCGTCCGGCGAGAGCCGCCACACCACCGGTTGCGGCCGGCGCACCACCGACCGCACGTCCGCGCCGGTCACGACGGCGAAGACGCCGGGGTGCGCGGCCGCCGCCGCCGTGTCGACCCGGACGATCCGGGCGTGCGGGTGCGGACTGCGCAGGACGGCCGCCTCCAGCACGCCCGGCGGCCGGATGTCGTCGATGTACACCGCGCGCCCGGTGAGCATGCGCACGTCCTCCGCGCGGCTCACCCGCGCGCCGATCAGCCCACCGCCCACGCCTCACCCCCGGTCGTCGCCGACCTCCACCCTGGCACCGATCTGCGGTCGCGGGGAATCACGCAGACGGTTACAAGCGCCGTCCGATCGCGTCGCCCGCCCCGCCGCCGAACGGCGGTCACGACGGACAGCGGTCACGAAGGGGCGCGGGACAGTCCACTTCGGACCGTCGAGCCGCGAACGGCCTTTCGGCGGTACTGCGACTTCACCGGATCGACTTTTATGAACCCCGTCGAACCGGACCCGACGACAACTATCGCGCTTCGCCAGGGAGAATAATGAACACTGCCACCACCCGCCGGATCGGAATGGCCGCGCTGGCCTTCGCAGCCGTCGCGGCATCGGTCGTCGCGGGCAATTCAGCGGCTGCGGCGCAAGCCGGGGGCCCGACCGCGGACGGCGTCGGCACCAGCGGTCTGCACAGGTCCTGGGCGTGCAGCCCACCGGCCGGTTTCACCTGGTCGGCCGTGCGGATCAACACCAATTGCGCCTGGCGCTTCGAGTACTACCTGCTCGACCCGGTGAACTACAACCTGACCGGGGTCTACGCCTGCAACATTCCATCCGGCTACACCTACACCGCGTCCCGGCAGGGCAACAACTGCTCCACCTCCGGATCCAGCTACGAATACCGACTGGCGAAAGCCTGACCGAGTCGGACAATCGGCCGCAGCGCATTCCCCGCCGAACGACGGCTTCACCAGCACGATCCCATCGGCCAGGTCGACTCCGGCGGCGACCGCCCACGCCAGGTCGCCGCGCGGGGTGAAGGAGCCCTGGACTGGGTTGCCCGCCCCCTACCGACCGCAGTGACAGCCTGGCCCCGCCACTGGTCCACGCGGCGGCGACCGAGGCGTGAGGGCCGGGCCTGTCCACCCGGCCCGGCCCCCGGCGCTGGTGGGGCTCGCACCCAAGGTATTGATGAGCCTCGAAGTCGCGAGCCACGACGCCCACACCACGACGGGCACCGGTTCGCGCGTCGAACTCCGCCGGGCACTGGCCCGCTGATCGGGCCGCCGCGTTCTGCGCCACGCTCCGAAGTGGATCCCGAGGCCTCGCCGCCGGGGCGCGTCGCGTCAACTGTGTCCTTCGTCTACTCGCGCAGACTTGATTGACTCCAGAAATTGAACAACACTGCGGCGCGTGCCCACGGCGTCCGACTTCGAGCAGTTGCTGCGCGGGGCGTCGCTGCGCGTGACAAGCCCTCGGATGGCCGTGCTCTCCGCGGATGGGCATCGAGTGGAAGCCGACCTCGCGCGAGGCGGAGACCTTCGAGGGCCGCGACCGCGCCACCGGCGAGGTCAGGTGGACCGGCAGCCGGGTCGACCTGGTGTTCGGCTCGAACTCCGAGCTGCGGGCGGTGGCCGAGGTCTGCGCGAGCGACGACTCGCAGGCGAAGTTCGTGCGGGACTTCGTGGCCGCGTGGGACAAGGTCATGAACCTGGACAGGTTCGACGTCGCGTGACCGCCGCCGTCCGGACCGGCCGCCCCTCGGCCGGTCCGGACGGCGGTCCGTCCACTGTGGAGCTTCGGGGGATCAGGCGGCTTTCCTGCTGCGCCGCCAGAGGAAGAACGCCACACCCGCCGCGACGACCAGCGCGCCGCCGACAGGGATCAGGACGTTGGCCGGCGGCCACGGCGACCGGACGATCTTGACGACCTCGACCACCGCGCGGTAGGGCTCGTCGGTCGAGGCGCGGGTGATCCGGACGTCGTCGGTGATGTGCTCCGGCCGGAACTCGCCGTCGTAGCGGGTCAGGAAGCGCGGGGTGGTCAGCAGCGCGGACAGCTTCGGGTGCTGCGCGTCCGGCTCCAAGCGACCCGCGAAGGTCAGCTCCGGCGCGTCGCCCTTCGGCGCGGGGTTGCCGATGTCGACGCGGTGGTCCGCCAGCACGTACAGGCGCAGCGGCTGGACCTGCTCCGCGGTCTTCGACAGCCGCATCGGGTAGATCGGGGTGTCGGTCTCGAAGGTCAGGCGCATCGGCGGCAGGCCGTCGGAGAGGCTGCCGGACGCCGGTGACAGTCGCACCGCGACGACCAGCCAGCCCTCCGCCAGGTAGGGTTGCAGCGCCCCACCCAGCTTCTCGGGCAGCGTGAAGTCGTTGGTCCCCAACCACTCCGTCACGGCGGACACGTCGGTGCCGCTGAGCTGGGCCACGTCGTAAGGCCCGACGTCGACCCGGTCCACGACCGTCGCGCCGCGCCCGGGTGCCGAGCCGCCGACGCCGTCACCTTGCACGACGACCTCGCGCTCCACCGTGTCCGGGCGGCTGACCTGGTCGAGTTCGGTGAACAGCCCGCCGTCGGCGACCTCGAACCGGGCGCGCGCGGGCACCGGCATCAGGAACGCCGCCTGCTTCGCCTCGGACCGGGTCTGCACCGCCAGGGTGATCGACTCCGTGCGCCCGTTCACCTCGACCAGCGCTGTTTCCTGTTGCGTGCGCAGCTTGTCGTTCGCGACGAACGCACCACAAGCACACGCCCCCGACACCGCCGGGTTGACCACCACCAAGGCAGCGGCGACCGCCACCACCGCCGCGATCCGAGCCGTCATTCGACCTTGAGCCACGCCACGTCCGACGCCCTCGGCGGCCTTTCGGTTCCGCTCCGGGGGACGCCCGCGGTCAGTCGGACCAGACCGGTTCGCCCTCGATGGTCCGTGCCGAGAGCACGTCGCAGCCCATCTCCCGGACGGCGGCGAGGATCACCGCGCGGGCCCCGACCTCGTCCCCCGGCGGGAACGCCACGCGGACCTGGTGCCCGTAGCAGTTCTCGTAGGTGAGCCGCCAGTCCCGGTCGACGGCCTTGAAGTGGTCCTGCCGGTTGCCCTCGCCGTCGTCGAACCCACCCCGGTCCGCGGTCGGGTGCAGCGCGTCGCGCAGGATCCGCAGGCGATCCCCGTGCGAACCCTCGCCTTCGGACAGTCGGACGTGGACGTGCGACAGCTCGCGGTGGGCGTCGAACCACGGCACGGCGGGCGGGGCGCCCAGCAGCGGGACGTCCAGCCGCCCGCTGAGGTAGCCGTGCAACAGCCCGACCGCGCCGACTTCGTAGCGGGCGGCACCACTGCGGGGGTTCCACACCACGGTCGGCCAGTCGTCGGGCTCGCCTTCGGTGAGCCAGCACAGCGCGTCGCCGTTGCCGGTGAGCGCCCACTCCAGCAGGCCGCCGGGCTCGGGGTGCAGCGGGTGCGGGACGTCCTCGGGCCACTCCTCCCGGTGCTCGCCGAAGACCTCGATCAGGCCGAGCCCGCGCGCGACCAGGCCGCCCGGCCCCTGGTCGGTGGGGAACGGGCTCAACAGCCCGATGTCGCCGAACCCGCCCGTGCCGTAGCGGGCGGTCAGCGCGGCGAAGTCGGACGGCAGGCGCAGCCCCAGTGCCGCTTGCGCGGCCCGCCAGTCACCCTCCGCGCCGACCGGCGACGCCGGGGGCGGTACCAGCGATACCAGGTCGTCGATGGTGGTCACGCCGGGCAACCCTACCGACCGTCACGGCCCGCGCAGGAACGGGCGTGCCGCGCCGTTGAGGCGGTCGACCGTCGAGCCGAACTCCGCCGTGGGCAAGGACACCGCGAACGACCACCCGCGTTCTCCCCTGTCCTTGGAGCCGCGCCGCCGCCTGATCGGCGTCTCGTGCAGGGAGCCGTTCGCACTCAGCAGGTAGATGGCGTCGCTGTCCCCGACGCCGTCGGGTGTCGGCAACGGGCGCGTCTCGAACCGCACGACCTCGTTCCACGGCACCACGTACGCGCGCTTCTGCGCGTTGTAGATCAAGACGCCACGCGGGCCCAGGTAGACACCGGCGCGCGCCGATCGCCACACCGTGAACCCGGCGGATCCGAGGAACAGGAACAGGAAAGCGGTCCCTCCGACCTCACCGGCCTGCACCAGGAACACACCCGCGCCGATCGCGGCGGCGACCAGGCCGACCTCGGCCGGCCCGACCACGTCCCAGGTCACCTTCCCGTTCGGCACCACCCGCAGCCACTCCCCCATGCGGGCAGCATCTGCCACCGATCGGACGGGCGCAATCGACCGGAGGACGGATCGCCCCGCACCTGCGCCACAACACGTCGGCAGGCCCGGACCCACCCGAACGCCGCCTGGTTCTTCGGGCCCGGTCAGTCCTCGTCCGGCTCGTGGGCGGTGTCCTCGGACCGGCCCACCCGCCAGTAGCCGCCGAAGCAGACCCGCTTGCGGTCCACCCCGAGGTCGGTGACGAAGTGCCGGCGCAGCTCGCGGACCAGGCTCGACTCGCCGGCCAGCCACACGTACCCGGGCCCGTCCGGCAGCACCGCCGCGCGCACGGCCGCCGACAGGGCGGAAGCACCGGAGCCGCGCACCAGCCAGGTGACCGAGACGCCGGCGGGCAGCGCCCAGTCCACCCGGTCGCCCTCGGCGGGCACTTCGAGGAAGACCTGCGCCGCGGCGTCGGCGGGCAGCGCCTCGACGATGTTCGAGATGGCCGGCAGCGCCGTCTCGTCCCCCACCACCACCTGCCACCCGGTGTCCGCCGGTGGCACGTAGTCCGCGCCGATGCGCTCGCCGGCGCGGTAGCCGGGGTACCGCCGGTCCGGGGCGAGCAGGACGGCCCGGTCGCCGGGCGTCACGACGCCCGCCCAGCGGGAGGCGGGGCCGGTGTCGCCGTGCCGGACGAAGTCGACGTCGATCTCGCCGTCGCGCGCGGCCCGGATCGTGTAGGTGCGCATGATCGGCCGCTCGGCCTCGGCCAGCTCCCGGTAGCGGGCGTACCAGTCGGGTCCTCGCGGCACGTCCGGGACGACCTCGCCGGGGCGCGGCAGGAAGACCTTGATCCGCTGGTCGGGGCCGCTGGTGGTGATGTCGCGCAGCCCCTCGCCGCCGAACGTGACCCGCACCAGGCTGGCACCGACCGACCGCACGGCCAGCACCTCGGCGTCGAAGTGCCGGAAGGGCTCGACCTCGACCTCGGTCGTCGTGACAGACATCAGCGCTACCCCGCCTCTCCTCGGACCGGGTGCGCACTACCCGTGCCACCACCCGACCCATGAAGGGTAGCCTAACCTTCACAACCACTGGATCACCGCGGCCCCGGCGCCCGGACAGTCGCTTGTGGACGCGGACCACCGCGGAACGCCCACGGCCGGCAGAACGCCCCGACGACCTCACGGGCTGTCGCCGTGCGTGACCGCAGAGCACGCTGACGGGGTCTTGCCGGTCACCCCGACGATCATCGACGATGCGGGCAGCCTGCTCTCGACCGGGCTCCCACCACCTCGGAGGTACCTCCCGGATGACCACTCAGGAGACGCTCGGACCGGGCTCGGCCACCTGGGACCGCCTCGGCCAGTGGCGCTACCTGCTGGTGGCCCACCGGACCCTGGTCCTGCAGGCCGCGCACCCGCAGATCGGCGCGGCGGTGTCCCAGTTCTCGGTCTACACCGCCCGGCCGTGGCGGCGCTACCAGCGCACCGTGGAGAGCCTCCTGACCTACGTCTACGGCACCGCCGCGGAACGCCGCCGCGAACTGGCCCGGCTGGAACGGCTGCACAGCCGGATGCGGGGGACCGACGCGCACGGCCGCCCGTTCACCGC
The DNA here is from genome assembly GCF_000328705.1 of Saccharothrix espanaensis DSM 44229. Taxonomy (NCBI): domain Bacteria; kingdom Bacillati; phylum Actinomycetota; class Actinomycetes; order Pseudonocardiales; family Pseudonocardiaceae; genus Saccharothrix; species Saccharothrix espanaensis. Next base: position 4,907,448 of record NC_019673.1, read on the forward strand.
CACCGACAACGCCGCCCGCGCCTGGGTGCACCTGACCCTGTTCGAGGGCGTCGTCACCCTCTACGAACTCGGCGGCGACGCGCTCTCCCCCGAGGAGGTCCGCCGGTTCTACGCCGAGTGGTGCGGCCTGGGCCGGCTGTTCGGGCTGGCCGAGGGCGACCAGCCCGCGACGCTGGAGGAGTTCCGCGAGTACTTCGACCGCATGGTGGCCGAGGAGCTGGAGGACAACGGGACCGTGCGGGACCTGTTGTCCGGCAGCATCTTCCGGATCCCGGTGCCCGGCGGGCTGCCGCTGCCGGAGGTGGTGTGGTCGCCGGTGCGGTACGTGATGGTCTCCGCCGCCGTGCAGGCCACCCAGGCGACGCTGCCCGAGGTGTACCGGCGCCGGCTGCGGCTGACCAGCCCGCCCGGCGCCGGCCTGGTCGTGTCCGGGGTGCACCGCGCCATCCGCACGGTCATGGACCTGGTGCCCAAGCCGTGGCGCTACCTGCCGTACGCCTCGGCCGCGATCAGGGCCACCGGCGAGGTCCGCGCCCGGCCGGGCAGCGCGCCCGAGGAGTTCTTCACCACGATCCTGGACCAGAGCGGCGACGGCGTGCTGCGGTGGGCGGACCTGCTCGGCATGGCCCGCGAGCTGAGCACCCACCTCGACCTCGACGCGGCCGACGAGGACGAGGTGCACGCCGCGTTCGACTCGTGGTGGCGGCAGCTGGTCACCGCCACCGGCACCCCGCCCGACGACGGGGTGGCCCTGGCCGCCTACCGCGCCGCGCTGGCCGACGGCCGCTACCCCGGCCCGGCCGACCCGGCCGAGGGGCACGGCCGGGTCGCCGACGTGATCTGCCGGCTGATCGACCGCAACGACGACGGCCAGGTGAGCCCCGCCGAGTACGCCCGGCTGCTCGCCGACAGCCCGCGCCGCCGCGAACTGGTGCTCGCGCTGAGCTCGCTGGACGGCGACGGCGACGGCACCCTGCACACCGAGGAGTTCCGGGGCGCGTTGACCGCCTTCCTCACCGGTCGCGACGACCTGGCCGCCGCCCGCCTGCTGCTGGGCCGGGTCTGACCCCGCCGGCCACGAACTCCAGCACCGCCCCGACCAGCGCGTCCACCTCGTCGGTGGTGTTGTAGAAGGCCGGCGACGCGCGCACGGTCACCGCCTCGCCCAACGCGGCCAGGGTGGGCTGGGCGCAGTGGTGGCCCACCCGCACCGCGATCCCCCGCCGGTCGAGGTGGGCCGCGAGGGCGACCGGGTCGGTGCCGTCGACCAGGAACGAGTGCACGGCGACCCGGCCCGGCGCAGCGCCGAACAGCCGCAGCCCCGGCACCTCGGCGAGCGCCCGGCACGCGTGCTCGGCCAGGTGCCGCTCGTGCGCCCGCACCCGCTCGCGGTCCAGCCCGCGCAGGTAGTCCACGGCCGCGCCGAGGCCGACCGCGCCGGCGATGTCGGCGGTGCCCGCCTCCATCCGGTGCGGTTGGCCGGCGAAGGTGGACCCGCCGAACGTCACGCGGTCGATCATGTTGCCGCCGGTCTGCCACGGCCCCATGGTCGCGAGCACCTCGCGCTTGGCGTAGAGCACGCCGATCCCGGTCGGCGCGAACATCTTGTGCCCGGACAGCACGTAGAAGTCGACGTCGAGGGCCCGGACGTCCACCGGGAAGTGCCCGACCGCCTGCGCGCCGTCGACCAGCACGCGCGCGCCGTACCGGTGGGCCAGCGCGACCATCTCGCGGATCGGCGGGACGGTGCCCAGGACGTTGGACGCGTGGGTGACCGCGACGAGCGCCGTCCGCTGGCTGAGCAGCGCGCGGAACGCGTCGAGGTCCAGCGCGCCGGTCGCGTCGATCGGGACGACCTTGAGCGTCGCCCGCCGACGCCGCGCGAGCTGTTGCCACGGAACGATGTTCGCGTGGTGCTCCAGCTCGGTGAGCACGATCTCGTCGCCCGCCCGGACCTCCGCCTCGCCCCAGCTGCCGGCGACGAGGTTGACCGCCTCGGTGGTGCCGCGCACGAACACCACCTCCTCCGGTCCGCCCGCGCCCAGGAACGCCGCGACCTTCGCCCGCGCGCCCTCGTACGCCTCGGTCGCCCGGCGGGCGAGCGCGTGCGCGCCGCGGTGGACGTTGGAGTTGTCGTGCAGGTAGTAGTCCACAAGGGACTCCACGACGGCGAGCGGCTTCTGCGTGGTGGCCGCGTTGTCCAGCCACACCAACGGGTTCCCGTCGACCGGCCGGTGCAGGATCGGGAAGTCCCGGCGGATCGCCGCGACCGGGAAGTCCGCGGCGCGCGGGGCCGGGACCCGCGCCGGGACCGACTCCCGCAGCCAGTACCTAGCGGTAGTCATGGTAGTTGCCGACCTCGACGTTCTCCAGCATCCCGATCGCGTCGTCCACCAGGACCGCCGCCGAGAAGTAGGACGACACCAGGAAGGACTTGATGCCCCGCTGGTCCAGCCCCATCGGCTCGACCGTGACGCCGGGCTCCCGCTCGTTGTCCAGCGCCGCCGGGCGCAGGCCCACCACGCCCTGGTGCTCCTCGCCGACGCGCAGCAGCAGGATGCTGGTCGTGCCGCCCGCGCTGCCGTCGAGCGGGATCTTGTCGCTGGGCAGCAGCGGGACGCCGCGCCAGGTGATCATGGGGCTGCCGAACACGTCCAGCACCGCGGGCGGCACCCCGCGCCGGGTGCACTCGCGGCCGAACGCGGCGATCGCCGCCGGGTGGGCCAGGAAGAACGCCGGTTTCTTCCAGACCAGCCGGAGCAGCTCGTCCAGGTCGTCGGGCGTCGGCGGGCCGGTCCGGGTGTGCACCCGCTGGGCGAGCGTGACGTTGTGCAGCAGGCCGAAGTCCCGGTTGGTCAGGATCTCGGCCTCCTGCGCCTCGCGCGCGGCCTCGACGGTCAACCGGACCTGCTGGTCGTACTGGTTCATCGGCGCGTTGTAGAGGTCGCCGACCCGGCTGTGCACCTGGAGCACGGTCTGCGCCACGCTGAGCTCGTACTCGCGCGGGTCGTCGGTGTACTCGACGAAGGTGCGCGGCAGCAGCGGCTCCCCGTCGTGGCCCGCCACCAGGGACACCTTCGCCTCGCCGGACCCGGCCCGCTCCCCCGGCCCGGCCCGCAGCCGCCCGTCGAGCCGGGGTTCGCGGGCGGCGAACTCGGCCAGCCGGGACCGTTCGAGGACCAGCAGGTGGCACGGCGTCGCGGTGCGCGCCTCGACCGTCCACGGGCCGCAGACGGCGAAGGCGTCCGCGTCGAAGAAGTCCCCGGTGCCGGCCACACCGGTCAGCGCGTCCTGCCCGGAGGCCGACGTGCCGTGGCACTCCACCCGTCCGCTGACCACCAGGTGCAGGCGGGTGGCCCGGTCGCCCGAGGTGAGCAGCGCGCCCGGCCCGACCACCTCGGCGGTGAAGGCCGCGGCGACGTCTTCGAGCAGCGCCGGCGGGCAGTCCCGGAGGAACCACAGCTCGCGCAGGTCCTCGGGCACCGGGCGCGGGTCGGCACCGGGCGAGGTGCTGATCCGGCCGTCGCCGACGCGGTAGTCGACGAGCTGGTTGACCCGGTAGGCGCCGGCTTCGAGGTCGACCCACGGCAACGCCCGCAACAGGTACCGGGGTGTGATCGCCCGCATCTGGGGCACGCTCTTGGTCGTTGTGGCGAGTGTCCGGGCCGCGCGGGTGGACAGGCTCGACCGCGGTTCGACCGTTCTCGTCACAAAATCCTCCGTATTCGCCGTGCGCCGATTGCCGCTTCTCGCGGCACGTGGTCGGGGTGACGCACAGCATCGGGCCGAACCCGGTGTGACGGCAAATCATCCGCCGACCACGACCGTCCACACGGGACGCCGGACCCGGCGCGGTCGGGACGCTGCGCCGACCGAGCGGCGCGGCCGGACCCGGCCGCCCACCCCGGACTCATCCGATAGGCGGTGGCGCGCGTCGCACATCTCACCCGCGGTGGGAGCCCGGGACCCCGCGCACCCGCCCGGGTGAACAATGCCGGCAAGCGGTTTCCCGTCCCACTGTCCGGACCGGATGCCGGCCGGGTGCACGAGGTGCCCGCGGGAGGGGCACCGGCGATTACCGGCGGCGGCCGGTCGCGGTGGATGATCGGCGCATGCCGTCGACCTCCACCCGTTCCCGGGTCCGCAAGACCGAGCACTGGTTCGTCGGCGACGGCACGCCCACGATGATCGAGGGCTACGGCTTCGACAGCCACGTGCTGCCCCGGATGCTGCCCGCCCTGGGCCTGGTGACGCTGGCGAGCCTCGCGTGGCTGGTGCCGCTCAAGTCGGCCGGCGCCCAACGCTGGTACCTGCTGGCCGTCGTGCTCGGGGCGACGGTGGCCACGTGGGTCGCGTTGCGCCTGGTCGTCCGCCGGCTGCCCCGCTTGTCCCGCCCCGCGCGCGTGCTGGTCCTCGTGGTGTACGCGGTGATGCCGGTCGCCGTCCCGCTGCTCCAGCTCGTCGTCGACGACACCGTGACACCGCCGGCCGGCAGCGCGGTGGGCCTGCTGGGGTTCGTGATCTTCTTCGCCGCCGTGTTCGCGGGCACGCTGCTGGCCACCACGTACGGCCTGGGCCGGCTGCTGCGCCGGGCCGTCCGGCACACCGTCTACGACCTGCGCAACAGCGTGCAGCTGCTGGGCCGCGCGCTGCCGGCGATGCTGTTCGTGACCCTCTTCCTGTTCTTCACCGGCGAGCTGTGGCAGGCCATGAACAACTTCGCGTGGTGGCGGCTCACCCTCGTGGTGGTGCTCTTCGGCGCGATCACGGTGCTGGCCGCCGCCGCGCGCCTGCGCGACGAGACCGGCCGGGTGGAGCAGGAGCTGAGCCCGGAGCGGCTGACCGCCGCCTGCCTGGGCACGCCGCTGGCGGGCGTCGCGATCACCGAACCCCTGCGCCCCACCCCGTTGACCGGCCGGCAGAACCGCAACCTGCTGCTCATGCTTGCGACCCGCCAGCTCGTGCAGGCCGCGCTGGTGGGGCTCGCGCTGTTCGCGTTCTTCCTGGTGCTGGGCCTGCTGGTGGTCACACCGGAGACCGCCGAGCAGTGGATCGGCTCGCCGCCGAACTACTCCAAGTGGCTGCCGGCGATCCCGACGGCCATGCTGCGCAACGCGACGTTGTTCGCCGCGTTCGGCAGCATGTACTTCGCGATCACCTCGATGAGCGACGCGGACCACCGCAAGCAGTTCTTCGCGCCGATCATCGACGAGGTGGAGCGCACGCTGGCCGTCCGCGCCGTCTACCTGTCCCTGCGCGACCGGGCGTGACCCTGGAGCGTCAGAACCGGTGGATCGGCAGGTTGGACTCGCCCAGCAGCGCCACGGCCAGCCCGTGTTTCTCGGCCAGCGCCAACCACAGGTCGACGGCCTGCCGCTCCTGACCGTGCGAGTGCTCGCCGTACACGATCCGGGGGCCGAAGGTGAAGATCGCCGCCATCGGGTCGGTGTCCACCAGCTCGTCGAACTCCGCGCTGGTCTCGCCGTCCTCGGGCCGTTCGGCGGCGCTGACGGTCACCGCCAGGTCCCGGTAGAACGCCTGGAGCTTCGGCGACACGACCGACACGTCCGCCCCGGGGTGGGCGTCGAAGTAGTCGTGCTGGTCGCCGTACCAGGCTTCCCAGCCGTCGTCGTCGGTGTCGGCCGACTCGAACGCGGCGATGTCGTAGGTCATGGACCTCGGACCCGGGCCGCCGCCGACCCGTTCCCGACGCCCGGCCCGAACCCGCTTCCCGGCGTCGTGACGCGCGTCACCCCTGATCGCTCCCGCCGACGAGGGCGGCCGGGGCACCGCGAGGGGCCGACGAGATCGTCCTTAGGCTGAACGCATGATCTTCTACACCGATGCCGAGAGCCGGACCCTGCGCAAGGCCGTCTTCGGCGTGATGGTGCTGGTGTCGCACGCCGACCCCGGCCCCGTGCTGGAGGAGCGCTACGCCGGTCTGCGGGCCCTCACCCACCTGTCGCCGGAGTTGCGCGGCGTGCTGCACGCCTCCCGCCCCGACCTCCCCCCGGTCCCCGACGCCGAACTGGAGGAGCAGGTCGTGCAGGCGCTGGTGGCGTCGCTGAAGATCCTCACCGCCAAGGCCCCCGCGGACGCCGCCACGTTCCCGGCCGCCGTCGAGGCGATCTGCCACGAGGTGGCCGCCGCCGACGGCCAGGTGGCCGAGGTCGAGGCCGCGGTGACCGCCAAGGTGCGCGCCGCCCTCAACGGCTGACGCCGCGCGCCCGCACCTCCGGCAGGCCCGCACCTCCGGCAGGCCCGCACCCCAGGTCGGCGCGGGCCGTGCGCCGGGGTCAGCGCGGGCCGTGCGCGGGGTCGACGCGTTCGCCCTCGCGGACCGGTCCCGGCGGGGTGCCGTCGCCGAAGGGCCGCCCGCCCAGCGCCTCGCGGCCGTGCGGCGTCACCCAGCCCGACAGGTCCGGGCCCTTGGGCACGATCCGCGACGGGTTGATGTCGGTGTGCACGACGTAGTAGTGCTGCTTGATCTGGACGAAGTCGACCGTGTCGCCGAAACCGGGTGTCTGGAACAGGTCGCGGGCGTAGGCCCACAGGTTCGGCTGCTCGCTGAGCTTGTTCCGGTTGCACTTGAAGTGCCCGTGGTAAACCGGGTCGAAGCGGACCAGCGTGGTGAACAGCCGCACGTCCGCCTCGGTGATCGTGTCGCCGACCAGGTAGCGGCGGTCGGCGAGGCGCTCCTCCAGCCAGTCCAAGGCGGTCCACAGCCGGTCGTACGCCTCGTCGTAGGCCTCCTGGCTGCCCGCGAAGCCGCACCGGTAGACGCCGTTGTTGACCTCGGTGAAGACCCGCCGGTTCACCTCGTCGATCTCGTCGCGGTGCGCGGCGGGCAGCAGGTCCGGCGCGCCCTCGCGGTGGAACGCCCGCCACTGCGTCGACAGGTCGAGGGTGATCTGCGCGAAGTCGTTGGTGACCACCGCGCCGGTCGCGGTGTCCACGATCGCGGGCACGGTGATGCCGCGCGGGTACTCCGGGTCGCGGGCGAAGTACGCCTCCTGGAGGCGCTCGATGCCCAGCACCGGGTCCCGGCCGCCCGGGTCGAGGTCGAAGGTCCACGACCGGGCGTCGTGCGTCGGGCCGGGCAGGCCCAGCGAGATCGCGTCCTCCAGCCCCAGCAGCCGGCGCACGATGATCGCCCGGTTCGCCCACGGGCAGGCCCGCGCCGCGACCAGCCGGTACCGGCCGGGCTCCACCGGGAAGCCGTCCCGGACGTCGGTCGTGATCCGGGTCGTGATGTACCGGGAGTCCCTGGTGAACTCCTTGCCCTTCACCGAATAGGTCCCGCCTGTGCTGTGCTCCGGGTGCTCGCTCACACCGTCGAGCCTACGACGTTGTCGCCGCGCCGCAGCCCGACCGCCGGGCGGCCGCCCGCCGCCGAGGTCGGCGGGCGGGCGGCCGGTGGTCGGCGAGGTCAGTTGCTGACCAGCAGCAGGTACCCGGAGGCCGTGCCGATGACGCACTGGTAGTCGGCCCAGACGCCGCCGTTCACGCCGTTGTCGCCCGCCGCCTCGCACGTGGGCTCGTCGGCGAAGGTGGCGATGTAGACGTCGTCGAACGAGCCGTAGGTCGGCTCCACGAACAGGCCGTAGTCGATGAAGATCGGGTTGCACGCGTAGTCGGCGAACACCCCGCCGGTCACCCCGTTGCCCCCGGCGGTCTCGCACGGGCCCTGCGGGGCCGAGAACACGAAGATGTCCGGGTCCGGCGCGGCCTGGGCCGTCGCGGCGGAGACCGTGAAGAGGGCGGCGAAGGCCGCGAGAAGGGTCGCGAGAAGGCGCACTCGTCGGTTCATGTGGATTCCTCCAGCGTCTTTGCGGGATCGGCGTAACACGAACGAGCGGGTGGCGGCCCGGGGTCCCGGACGGCCACCGGAGTCACCAGCGGTCGACGAGCAGGGTCCAGCCGACGATGCCGAACTGGCAGTAGTAGGCGCTCCACGCGCCGTTGGTCACGCCGTTGGTCCCGACGGTCTCGCAGACGGCCTCCGCGTCGGTGAAGACCGGGACACCCGCGAGCAGGTCGGGGCTCGGGTCGACCAGCGTGCTGTAGCCGCCGAATCCGCTCTTGCACTCGTAGCTGTCGAACACGTCGTTGGCGACGCCACCGTCGCCGATTTTCTGGCAGAGCGCCTCGGTGCCGGTGTAGAGGTGGACGGTGTTGGGGGCGGCCTGCGCGATCCCTCCGGTGAGCGCGAGGGTGGCCGCGCTCGCGGTCACCACGGCGCCCAGCACGCGCGCGAGCTTTGTCATGTCGACTCTCCCACAATGTCGGATTCGACGGACCGGCGCCGCGGGGCAGCACCTGAACCGACGTTAACAGCGGATTACCGGTAACCGTCCAGCCATTCTTGTCGACTGTGAAACACCCACTGCGGAATCAACTGCAACACCACCGGAACATGCTGGTGACAGTCCTCGTAGCCAGGCATATGTGAGCTGCGTCACGCACCGTAGTAACAGTTTAGACAGTCACTTGCGGGGGTACACCGGCCAGCATTCGCAGGACGCGGTGGACCATCTGTCGCAACGCTGTGACACAACCGGACGGTGCCGACACCGCGCATTCGCGAGACATCCAGGTCAGCGCCCCCCAGGCCGCCCAGTCTCCCTACGTCAGCGGCGGTCGGACCTGCTCCGACGTGCCCGAACCGGCGGGCCGGCCCCACCAGGCCCGCCGGCGCTCGACCCACCTCGGGCGGGGTGTTCGCGCTCATTCCGCCCACCCGGTCCGCACGACGCCCCGCCGGCCGGGGCGGAAAGCAGGCGCACCGCGCACCCTGTCCTTTCGGCTTGGTGCAGCCGGCCGGACGGACAGGTTCCCGGAATACCGGAGAACCGATCCGTGCGGGTTTCCGAACTCAGTGGTTCCGCAGGCGGCACGCGGTGGTGCGCATTCTACCGAGCCGCGTCGCAGCAGTGGCGGGCGCCGTCCGAATACCGGACGCAAGACTGCTTGACAGCCGTCGAGAACTGCCGATGAATAACGATTTGACGCCCCGCGCGCACTTCTACCGACGGATCCGGACGACGACAAGGTGATCGCCACCACCTGTTTAACACTTTACCGCCGGCAGATCGCCTAGTTGGCGGCTCTTTCACAGAAATGTCCGCTGATAATGTCGGGACCGCGGTGCTTCCAGGGGGAGCTGAAGGCCGCCCTTCGGATTGTTCGCGCCGCGTTCACCACACAGACAGGTGGCACACACATGCATGTCCACAGGGACGGTTCCGACAAGGCGGTCGGCCGGAGACGATTCCTCGTCGGCGGTCTGGTCGGCGGTGGCGTCGCGGTCGCCGCCGGCGCCGGGCTGATCGGGCTGGGTTCCAGCGCGCAGGCCGTGACGCTGGAGGAGTTCGACGAGATCTACGAGGGCCGGCGGATCAAGGGGTGGGCGGTCAAGGACGCCGACGACCCGCGCAGCGAGGCGACCGTCGACGGCGACGCGCTGCACGTCATGCGCAACGGCGACGGCACGTTCACCACGTCGGTGAACCACTACGAGTCGTTCGACTCCCTCAAGACCGCGACCCGGCACGCCGTGGACACCCTCGGCGGGCTGAGGCCGGAAACCCAACTGGCCCACCACGGCCGTTGATCCGGGTACAGGACAGGGGGAGATCATGGGGATCCGCAAGAACCAGCAGAACCTGACCGCCACCGAGCGGTCCAACTTCGTCAACGCGTTGCTCACGCTCAAGCAGAACGGCCGCTACGACCTGTTCGTGCGGCTGCACATCGACCGGGCCAACGGCGACAGCGACTGGGGGCTGCGGATCGGGCACCGCTCGCCGTCGTTCCTGCCGTGGCACCGCCGGTACCTGATCGAGTTCGAGCAGGCACTCCAGGAGGTCAACCCGTCGGTCACCATCCCGTACTGGGACTGGACGACCGCCGGCAGCACGTCCACGCTGTGGGCCAACGACTTCTTGGGCCCGAACGGGACGTCGGCGACCAACTGGCGGGTCAACGCCGGCCCGTTCGCCCAGTCCACCGGCCAGTGGACGCTCACCGTGCGCAGCGACTCGGCCAACTACCTGCGCCGCAACTTCGGCTCCGGCGGGCTGCAACTGCCCTCGGCGAGCGACGTGAACTCCGTCCTGGGGCTGACGACCTACGACACCTCGCCGTGGAACAGCACCTCGATCAACAGCTTCCGCAACTACCTGGAGGGCTTCCGCGGCCCGAACCTGCACAACCGGGTGCACAACTGGGTCAACGGCACGATGGCGGGCTTCGGCTCGCCCAACGACCCCGTCTTCTGGCTGCACCACTGCAACGTCGACCGCCTGTGGTCGCAGTGGCAGGCCCAGCACCCCGGGAGCACCTACCTGCCCACCGCGGGGACGGCGAACGTGGTGGACCTCAACGAGGCGATGAACCCGTGGACCACCACGCCGAACGACATGCTCAACCACAGCGCGGTGTACACCTACCAGTGACGGCCGCGCCCCCGACCGGGGGCGGCCGCCGCTGACCACGTCGATGACCTCGCGACCACCCGGTCGCGAGGTCATCGACGCACCCGCGACCATCCACAACGGACAGACGCGGGCTCATCACGTCACGTCGGGATCCGCCAGGGAGAGCAACACGGCCTCCACCGCAGCGTGGCCGGCGGACGCCCGGTAGACCTCGACCTGGGCACGCCGGTGCCGGCACCACGCGAGCGGGGTGCCGCCGAACTCCGCTTCGGTGCGACCGGGGTCGGCGCCGAGCGCCAGCAGGTGGGCGACGGACTCCGGCTTGCCGTGCCAGGCCGCCCAGTGCAGCGCGGTCTGCCCCGACCCGTCCACCGAGTCGTCCACGGCCACCCCGTTCGACACCACCCAGTCGACCACCGCCGACCGCCCGTTCACCGCGGCCGCCCGCAGTGCGAGGACCCGCTGCGCCGCCGTCGCGTCAGACCACTGCTCGCGCACCGGCCCGAGGTCCCCCGCACCGGCCGCCTCGACCACCCCGGCCGGCTCCGCGCCCGCCGCCACCAGCAGGTCGGCCACGTCGGTGTTGCCGTACTCGACGGCGTGCGCCAACGCCGTGCCGCCCGCGACGGCGTACCCGACCGCCCGCAGGTCCGCGCCCGCGTCGACCAGCACCCGCGCCAGCTCGACCTCGCCGTACGACGCGGCGGTGATCAGCGGCGTCTCCCGCACGTCGGCCGGCCCGTCCGCCGGCGCGCCGGCGGCGAGCAGCACGCGGGCCACCCCGCCGACCCGGTCGTGGTCGAGGATCCCGTGGAACCGGGCCGCCCCGAGGTAGTTCAGCAGGCAGGCCCCGGTGCTCCCGGCGAACCTCGAACTCATCCCGCCGCCGGCCACCTCGGGCCGTCCGGCGACCAGACCGCGCAACCGCTCGACGTCCCCGTCCGCGATCGCACGCTTCACCCCGACCGCCAGCGCGAGTTCGGCGACCGACCCGAACCCGTACCGGGCGGCCTCGGCCGGGTCGGACCGGATCGAGTCCAGCTCACGGGCTTCCGGCAACAGGTCCACCATCGGGCGCTCCTCGGGTCGACCGCGTCCTGCGACACGGGGTTCCATTGTCCCGACAAACCGCTGCGGCGGGCGCGGACCATTCGCACCCACCGCAGCGGTCACTGCCCGGGACCTCCCGGTCGGACGACTCGCCCGACGCCTAGGAGACGGTCCAGGTGAACGTCGTCTGCGCGGGCCCGGTGTAGCTGTCGCTGGCGTACACGGTGACCGTGTAGGTGCCGGCGGTGGTCGGGGTCCCCGAGATCACGCCGGTCGCCGGCGCGAGGGTCAGCCCCGGCGGCAGGCCGGTCGCCCAGAACGTCAGCGGGTCGTCGTCGCCGTCCCACGCCTGGAGCGCCAGGCTGGTCGGCACCGTCCGGGTCGCCTGGCGCGGGCCCGGGTAGGCGACCCGCTCCGGGAAGTTCACGTTCGCCAGGTAGTTGCCGACCGCGGTCAGCAGGTTGGGCAGCGGGCCGATGTGCTGGGTGCCGCTCTGCGCCGTGCCGGTCGCGATCAGGATCTCCCGGGCCTCGGCGGGCGAGAGCGTCTCGCCGTTCGCCTCGGCCACGCTGAGCAGCGACGCCAACGCCGACGCGACGACCGGCGACGCGCTCGACGTGCCGGAGAAGTACGCGGTGTACTTGTCGTTCGCACCGGTGCCGTGCAGGTCGCCGTAGCCGGTGGTGGTGACGCACTCGCCCCAGCCCTGCAGGTCGACCCTGGTGCCGTAGTTGGAGAAGCCCAGCTTCGAGCGGGGCGTGCCGGTGCAGCCCGGGGCCGCGCCCGCGCCGACGATGATCGCGCCGGAGTCCGGCTTGTCGGCCGGGAAGCGCGGGCCGAAGCACGCGTTGTTGAGGTCCTGGTTGCCGTTGCCGCCGGCCTCCACGACGTGCCGCCCGGACTGCACGACGGTGACGATCGCGTCGTACACCGAGTCCCACACCTCCATGGGTGCCCAGTCGGCGCAGTAGGTGACGTGCTGCTCGATCAGCAGGACGTCACCGACGCCGACGCCCGCGCCGGCCGTGAGCAGCGCGTTGGCCAGGTCGTAGCCGTTCTCCTGGCTGACCACGTTGGTGTAGTGCAGGCCCGCTTCGGGCACCAGGCCGGTCACGCCGAAGGTGTTGGCGTCCGCGCCGATCACGCCGGTGACCGCGGTGCCGTGGTCGATGCTGGTCGGCGTGAAGTCCGGCGTGCCGTTGGCGATCAGCGCCCCGGGCAGCCGCAGCTTCGACAGGTCCTCGTGCTGGCTGTTCCAGTTGCGCTCCAGGTCGACGACCTTGACGTTGCCGCCCTTGCCGCCCGGCTTGGTGTGCGCGTAGTCCGCGTCGATCCCGCCGCTGGTGACCGGGTCGGCGTAGACCTGCTGGCCGGCGAAGTTCGGCGTGACCGGGTCACTGCCCTCCGGCTGCGGGTAGGCCACCTCGACCCGGCCGGACGCGGTGAGCTCCCGCGCGGCGGCCTTGGCGTCGACACCGGGCGCGAGCCGCACCCGCTGCCACCGCTCCAACCCCGGTGCCTGCGCCGCTTTGGCACCCACCGGCCGCAGCGCGGCCAATTTCTCGTCCAGCCGGGAGAACAGCGGCCGCACCGACGCGATCTCGCGCTCGTCCAACACCTGCCCCACCGCGGCGACGCCGACCCCGGCGGCCAGCTTCACCTCCAACACCGCGCCCGGTCCGGCCGGCGCCGCGGCGGCGGCGGGCGCGGACAGGGCGACGTTCCCGGCGCTCAGCACGAGCGCGACGGTCAGCAGTGACAACGACTTCTTCCGCACAGAGTTGCCCCCATCTCAGAAAACCACCGGTGAGGACGGGCGGAAACCACGGCGGAGCGCCATCGACGCGCGCGGAACCACACCGCCGGTCAAGGCGGTGCACGATCCCGATCCCCCGTGTATGTCCCCCGTTAACGCCCCAGTGGTTCCACTTCAGCGCACATCGCCGTCGATGTCCAGCGCCGGGGATCACCCAACTCGTCCAGACCACCGGACTCGGCTACGCGTTACCGAACTCCCCGCGCCGGCCGACGCCTTTCCTTGCGCCGTGGGGAACTTGCGCGCGCACCGGGGTTCAGGACTCGTTGTACCGGGCCTCGTGCCGCCGGATCACCGGGTCGGTGCCGACCACGTTGACGGTGTGGTCCGCAACCCTTCCCGCAGCGGACACCAAGTCGCCGACCCGGGACCCGCGCACCGGCCCGCTGGAGCAGGACCGGTGACCACGACGTGGGCAGTAAGCCGCTCCCGTGCGGGGACTCACCCGTCCAGCGGCTCCGCTGTGCGCACTGGGGTGATGGTGGCGGTGAGCGGGCCGTCGGGGCGGACGGTGACGCCGAACGTCGGCGCGGGGGTGGTGTGCGGAACGACGGTGAACGCGGGCAGGAGGGTCTCCAGCAGCAGGGTCATCTCGCGCAGGCCGAACTGGACGCCCAGGCAGGTCCGGGGACCCAGGCCGAACGGGTAGTACGCGCCGGGGGCCGGGCGGGGCGCGGTGGCGGCGAAGCGGTCCGGGCGGAAGCGCTCGGGGTCGGGCCACGCGGTGTCGTCGCGGTGGGTCAGGTAGGGGCTGGTGAGGATGGTGGTGCCGGCCTCGACGCGGTAGCCGGCCAGGACGTCCTCGCGCTCGGCGTGGCGGGGCATGATCCACGCCGCCGGGTAGAGCCGCAGCGTCTCGCTGATCAGGGCGCGGATCGCGGTGCCGCGCTCGGCCGAGCCGGGTGGCGTTGCCAGGGCACGGTCGCGTTCGGCGGGGTTCTCGTGCAGCAGCAGGAACAGCCAGCTCAACGTGGTGGCGGTGGTCTCGTAACCGGCCGCCAGCAGGGTCACCAGCTCGTCCCGGATCAGCCGCTCGGTGTACTCGGGGTGCTCCTCGGCCGCCGCGAGCAGGACGTGCAGCAGGCTCGGGCCGGGCCACTCGCGGGCGGCGGCGATGGCACGGGCGGCGACGGCGTCGATCTGGGCGAGCTCGGCGGTGAGGTCGGGCGGGGCCTCGCCGGTGGCGGGCGCGAACGCGGGCAGCGCCGCGACCATCCGCCCGGCGGCCAGGAACTCCCGGTGGGTGGTCGGGTCCAGCGGCCGGCCGGTCATCGACCGCCAGATCACGTCGAGCGAGAAGTGCCGCATGTCGGCGGCGACGTCCCGGGGCTCGCCGGTCCGCGCGGCTCCGGTCCAGCGGGCGGCGATCTCGGCGACGGCGTCGCGCATCAGCCCGTCGTACCGGCGCACGCCCTGGCCGGTGAACTGCGCCTGCATCACCCGCCGCTGGGTGCGCCACCGCTCGCCGCTCGCCGCGATCATGCCGTCGCCGAGCACGGCCTTGAGCCGGTGCGAGCGCTTGACGTAGCGGTCCGGGTGCAGGGCGAGCACGTGGTGCACCGCCTCGGGCGCGGTGACCAGCACCACCCGCCGGTCGCCGAGCCGGAACCCGCTCACCCCGCCGAGCCGGCGCACGGCGGTCAGCAGGTCGACCAGCTCACCGCCGGACTCCCGCCAGCGCGCGACGGCGGCGGGGTCGAGCTCGGGGACGGCGGTGCCGGGCGCTGCGGTGTCAGGCGGTGCGGTGTCGGGCGCTGCGGTGTCCAAGGCGTCTCCTGCTCGATCCGGAACACCGCGACTATAACGCACCGTAGTCACGTGATCACGAGCCGCTCGGGCGGTTCCGGCGCTCCACTGCGGACGGTACCCGCCACGCCGGGAATGGCCTGGCCGCACCGGTCACCGCCGGTTAGTTTGGCCGGGGATGACGGTGGAGATCGCGTGCGACGAGTCCGGCTCCGAGGGCGAGAAGCTCGTCGGCGGCGTCACGGCGGTGTTCGCGCACGCGTCGGTCCGCCTCGACCCGGCCGACGCGGCGGCGTGCCTGGCCGAGCTGCGCGACCGGATCCGGTCGCCGGCGCTGGAGTACAAGGCCAACCACCTGCTGCGCCCCAAGCACCGGCCGACGCTGCTGTGGCTGCTCGGCCCGGCCGGTCCGGTGCTCGGCCACGCCTACGTGCAACTGGTCGACAAGCGCGCTTTCCTGCTGCACCACCTGGGCCACACCCCGCCCGGCCCGCTGGAGCCCTACAACGACGCGCTGCGCGCCCGTGGCCCGCACGGCAGCCTGGACCCGTTGTTCCCGGCGATCGTGCGCGCCGTCCGGCACTGGGGCGACGACGTGACGGTCCGCCACGACTTCCACCCGACCCTGACGGCCTCGCGGATCGCCCGGCTGCACGACGCCGCTCCCGGGCTGCGCGAGCTGACCCTGGTCGACTCGCGCGCCGACCACCGCGTCCAAGTCGCCGATTTCGTCGCGGGCGTCGCCCGGCGCATCGCCGAGGAGGAGTCCCGCGGCCACCCCGACCCGGAGGTCGCCCGCCTGCTGCGGCCCTACGTGATCGGCGTGCGGTGAATCCGGGACCGAACCCTGGATGCCCGCCGCCGCAAGGGTTTCACGCGTAGTCCAGCACCAGCCCCGCGCCGGCGGCGAGGGCGGCACCGGCGGCGGCCACGAGCGCGCGGATACCGGCGGCGCGGGGGTCGTCGGGCGGGAGGGCGAGCACCCCTGCGAGGTGGCGTGCTTCGGCGATCAGCCGGGACGCCGAGGGCACCACCCCGCCGGGTGCGCGGTTGTCCCGCACCACCGGAGCGAAGTCGACCGGCGAGCACACCACGGGTTCGCCGCTGTGGTGCAGGAAGTGGTCGAACGCGTCGAGCCGCCCGGTGCCGGTGATCCCGGGCGGGGCACCGAGCCGGCCGCGCGCGGCGGTGTGCTCGGGGCCGCGCTCCCACACCGCGCCGAGCACCGGGTCGTGGAACAGCGCGCTCTCGTCGGCCGGACCGTCGCCCGGCACCTCGCCGGAGGTCGCCCACCGTGCGGCGGCCAGCCGCAGCGCGGCGACGACCGGCCCGTCCACCCGGCCGACGTGCGCCGGCGCGTCCTCGGGCTCCGCCCAGGCCGCGAACGGGTAGTCCGCCGCCACCGAGCACGTGCCGGTGACGACGTCCGCGTAGTGCTCCGCCGACGCGAGGTCCGGCAGCCGCGCGGGCCCGACCAGCAGCACGAGGTGCACGATCGGAGCCTACGCGGCCACCGGGACCGGTCAGAGGTAGCCGAACACCGGCGGGAAGACCAGCACGACCACCCACGCCCACCCGGCGAACACCGGCAGGTAGCTGATCTGCCACCGCTCCAGCGCCGCGAACGGCGCGCGCCCGCGGACCAGCCGGAACAGCAGCCAGGCCGACCAGACCAGGTTGGCCAGCAGGAGGACGTTCTCGCCCAGTGCGGCCGCCTTGTTCGGCGTGGTGCCGTACTCGCTGATCCGCCCGAGGACCTCCAGCAGCACCAGCACGTCGATGGCCAGCGCGCTCACCACGAGGGCGAGTTGCAGCTTGTCGAACAGCACCGGCGGGCCGAGCGGGTCGCGGGCCGAGATGGAGTAGAGCAGCAGCCCCAGCACGACCACCAGCAGCAGGTCGAACATGATCAGCGCTTCCCGCTCGACGTCGATGCCGCCGCCGGCGAACGCGAAGGTCACCAGGAAACCCAGCAGCACCGCGGTGAACAGCGGGGTGAACAGCCGGGTGAGCACCGGGGCGATGTTCTCCACGACGCTCTGCTTGGCCTCCACGAGCCACCCGGCGACCACGGCCGCCGCCACGCCGCCGCAGGGCACGAGCCATTGCCCCACCAGCGTTTCCGAGGAGATCCCGATGGCCTTGAACGTCCCGGTGGTGAACAGGACCAGCACCCCGCCGCCGAGCGCGATCAGCACGTAGTAGACGAACCACTCCCCGGTGAACCGGACGAAGTCCATCCGGCGGCGCGGTGAGCGCAGGTCGTCGGACACGTAGGCCAGCCCGACCACGAACCACAGCGCGATCGGCAGGTGGATGGCGGAGAGCACGAGCGACTGCGAGTCCTCCGCGAGCGGGTAGGCGTTGGCCGCCACCGCGCCGAGCGCGAACAACGCCAGCAGCACGCCGATCACCGGCCGCGCCGCCCGCCGCCGCCAGGCCAGGAACGCCGCCAGCCAGGGCAGCGCGAACAGGCCGATGTTCGGCGCGTAGAACGCCGGGTCGTCCTCCAGGTCCACGCCGAACAGCTCCGGCACCTTGACCGACACCGCCGCGCCCACCGCGCAGGCCACCATCGCGACCAGGTCGCGCCGGGAGCGGCTGGCGGCGGCCGGGCTGTCGGTGTCGCCGGTCAGCACGAGCTGCTTCCACAACCGTTCCGAGTGCTCGCGGGCGAACTCGCGGGACAGCTCGTCCAGGCTGCCCATCCGCTTGACGGCCACCAGGAACGCCTCGTCGGCGTGCAGGCCGGCGGCGACGAGTTCGTCGACCGACCCGCGCAGGTGGTCTTCGAGTTCGTCGGCGTCGGCGCGCCGCAGCTCCGGGCGGCGCTGGACGTAGTGCCGCCACTGGTCGAACTGGTCGGCCAGCTCGTCCCGGTCCTCCGACGCGGTCATGCCAGACCTCCCCGCGCGATCCCGGTGAACGGCCGGAAGTCGCCGGCGCCCGGCCAGATCTCCTTGAGCGCGCTCACCACCGTGGCCCACTGGCGGCGCTGCTCGGCGAGCTCGGCCAGACCGTTCGGGGTGATGCGGTAGTACTTGCGCCGCCGCTCCCCCGCGACCGACTGCCAGTTCGACTCGACGTGCCCGAGGCGTTCCAGCCGGTGCAGCAGCGGGTAGAGCAGCCCCTCGGTCCAGTCGAGCTCCCCGCCGGAGAGCTCGTTGATCCGCCGCAGGATGGCGTAGCCGTAGCTGTCCCCCTCGGTCAGGATGCCCAGCACCATCGGCGTGGCCGAGGCCGCCACCAGATCTTTCGTGACCTTCACTTGCCTCCCGCTCTCCCTCAATACCTAGAACCGTGAGGCATAGTAGTTCTAGGTATCGCGACGGCGCAACAAGCCCCACGCCGGGTCGGGATGCCTCGGCGATCGTGGCCTGCTCTGCGGTGGACCGGGCGCCGCACGTCCGCCGTTCGCGGCGAACTGGTCTCAGCAGCCGCAGCGCGAGCGCCGCTGCCCGACATAGGCGGGGGCCTGCGAAGTCAGGGGGTGAGGCGGGCGATCGTGCCGGACTCCAGGGCGACCCAGACGACCCCGTCCGGACCGACGGCGACGCCGTGCGGCTCCGCGCCGGGCAGGGCGTGCGTCTCGACCGCGCCGTCCGGGGTGATCCGGCCGACCCGACCGGACGCCCACTCGGTGAACCAGCACGAGCCGTCCGGCGCGGCGGCGATCGCGTGCGGGCGGGCCGCCCGGTCCGGCAGCGGGAACTCGGTGATCCGGCCGTCCGACGTGATCCGGCCGACCTGCCCCGCGCCGATCTCCACGAACCACAGCGCGTCCGAGGTCGCGGTGATGCCCACCGGGGCCGCCTCGGCGGTGGGCAGCGGGTGGGTGGTGACCTCGCCGGCCGTCGTCACCCGGCCGATCGCGTTCGCCTGGTTGAGGGCGAACCACAGCGCGCCGTCCGGCCCCGACGCGATCATCGCCGGGAAACCGCCGCCGGGCACGTCGAACCAGGCGACCTCGCCGCCGGTCGTGATCCGGCCGACCCGACCGGTGTTCATCGCGGTGCACCACAGCGCGCCGTCCGGTCCGGCGGTCAGCCCGAACGGCCCGGCGTCGGGCACGTCGTGCGCGGTGACCGCGCCGTCGGCCGAGATCCGCCCGATCCGGTGCCCGGCGGACTCGGTGAACCACACCGCCCCGTCCGGACCGACCACCGGCACCGACGGGCGGCCCGCCGGGTCCGGCAGCGCGAACGCGGTGTGCCCGCCGGCCGGGTCCAGCCGCCCGATCCGGCCGTGGTGCACCTCGGTGAACCACACCGCGCCGTCCGGCGCGACGGTGATCCCGTACGGTCCCGCGCCCGGCCCGCCCACCGGGAACTCCACGATCGACACGGCCACGCGTCCCCCCTCGTCCGACGATCTTGGAGGCGATGTTACGGAACGCGCCGGTCCCGGCGGGTGGTCCGGGTCAGCCAGTCGGCCAGTCGGGTCTCGCCGATCAGCGCGCCGGGGCCGGGCAGCAGGGTGCCGGCCTCCAGCGGGGTGCCGAAGTAGCGGGCCGCCGGGTCGGTCACGACCGTGCGCGGGTCGTGGCGGGCGGTCAGCACGGTCCGGATCCAGCCGTCCATGCCGAACACCTCGGGGCCGCCGATCTCCACCGAGCCGTCCAACGGCGTCCCGACCGCCGTCCGGGCCACGGCCCCGGCCACGTCGGCGGCGGCCACCGGCTGCACGCCGCCGTCCGGCAGGGTCACCACGCCGTCGGCGGTCGCCGAGTCCGCGATCCCGCCGGCGAACTCGAAGAACTGGGTGGCGTGCACCAGCGAGTGGCGCAGCCCGGACTCCCGGATCAGCCCCTCCTGCACGACCTTCGCCCGCAGGTACCCCGACTCCGGCGCGCGCTCGGCGCCCACGACGGACAGCGCGACGTAGTGCCCGACGCCCGCGCCCCGCGCCGCCGCGACCAGGTTGGTGGTGGCGGTGCGGAAGAACTCCAGCACGTCGGCGTCGGCGAACGACGGCGAGTTCGACACGTCGACCAGCACGTCCGCCCCCGCCAGGACCGCCGCCAGCCCCTCGCCGGTGATCGTGTC
Source organism: Saccharothrix espanaensis DSM 44229 (assembly GCF_000328705.1). Lineage (NCBI taxonomy): Bacteria > Bacillati > Actinomycetota > Actinomycetes > Pseudonocardiales > Pseudonocardiaceae > Saccharothrix > Saccharothrix espanaensis. The sequence goes on from NC_019673.1 coordinate 4,927,544, forward strand.
GACGCCGGTCGACGGTGCCGCCGCCACGGCCTCGTGCCCGTGCTCGCCCAGCCGGGTGACGACGGTGGACCCGATCAGGCCGGTCCCGCCGATCACGACGACCTTCATGGTGACTCCTTCCGGTCGGCGCCCGGCCGTTCCAGGCGCCCGACAACCAGGACAGGGCGGCGGCGCGGTTCGTGACGTGGCCGCTGTCACGAACGGGCCCGCCGCCCTGTCCTCGTGGTGGAGCCCACCGGGCACCGGCCGCCGCCACTAGGATCGGGGAGGATCGTGTCGCCGACGAGTTGGGCACTGCTGGAGGACGTCTCGACCATGGCGGAGACCGTCGGCGGGGACCTCGACCGGGCGACCGCGGTGTTCGCCGAGGTCCGGCCCCGGCTGTTCGGCATCGCCTACCGGATGCTGGGCAGCGCCGCGGACGCCGAGGACCTCGTCCAGGAGGTGTGGCTGCGCTGGCAGGCCGCCGACCGGTCCGCCGTGCGCGACCCGCTCGCCTACCTGGCCACCGCCACCACCCGGCTGGCCATCAACGCCGGGCGGACCGCTCGGGCGCGGCACGAGGTCTACGCCGGCCCGTGGCTGCCCGAACCCGTCGACACCTCCGCCGACCCGCAACTGGGGGCCGAGCGGGACGCCGCGCTCCAGGTGGCCGTGCTGTTCCTGCTGGAGAAGCTCACGCCGACCCAGCGGGCGGCGTACGTGCTGCGGGAGGCGTTCGGCTACTCCTACGCCGAGATCGCCGAGATCGTCCAGGCCACCGAGACCTCCGCGCGCCAGCTCGTCAGCCGGGCGCGCCGGCAGCTCGCCGACGGCAGGCGCGCCCCGGTGACCGGTTCCGAGCAGCGCCGGCTGCTGACCGCGTTCGTGGCGGCGGCGCGGCAGGGCGACCTGGCCGCGCTGGAGGAGCTGTTCGCCGCCGACGTGGTGAGCTACTCCGACGGCGGCGGCGTGGTGCGGGCCTCGCGCATCCCGGTCGCCGGCGCGGCCACCGTGGCGAAGTACGTCCGCGCGTTCGCCGGCCACTTCTGGACGGGCGTCGAGATCTCGTGGGCGACGGTCAACGGCGAGAGCGCCGCGCTGCTCAGCCGCGACGGCCGGGTCTTCACGGTGCTCACCGTCGCGGTCACGGCGGACGGCATCGACCGGATCTTCTGGATGATGAACCCGGACAAGCTCGCCGCGGTCGGCCGCACCTGACAACGGCACGGCCGACCACGACGGTCGGCTGCACGACGGTCGGCTACACGGGCTCGAACGCGTCGGGCACGTCGAGCGTGGCGGCCATGAGCGCCCGCGTGTAGGGGTGCGAGGGCGCCGAGAGCACGGCACCGGTCGCCCCCGACTCCACGACCCGCCCGCCGTTGAGCACGACAACGCTGTCCGCGATGCTGCGCACCACCGCCAGGTTGTGCGTCACGAAGATCATCGACAACCCGTCGTCGAGCAGCGAGCGCAGCAGCTCCACCACGGACGCCTGCACCGACACGTCCAGCGCGGAGGTCACCTCGTCGCAGATGAGCAGCTTCGGCTCGCACACCAGGGCGCGCGCGATGGCGACCCGCTGGCGCTGCCCGCCGGACAGCTCGGCCGGGTAGCGGTCGGCCAGGGCCGAGGGGATCTCGACGCGTTCGAGGGCCTCCCGCACCCGCCGCCGGCCCTCGCCCGCCCCCACGCCGAAGTAGTGGCGCAGCGGCACCAGCAGGCTGCTCTCCACGCTGCGGTGCGGGTTGAGCGAGCCGTAGGGGTTCTGGAAGACGTACTGCACCTCGCGGCGGGTCTCCTTGTCCCGCGCGCCCGCGCCGGCCGGGATCGACCGGCCCTCGAAGGTCAGCACGCCGTCCTGCTCCTCGTGCAGGCCCACCAGGCAGCGCGACAGCGTGGTCTTGCCGCTGCCCGACTCGCCGACCAGCGCCAGGCACCGGCCCCGGGCCAGGCCGAACGACACGTCGAACAGGATCTGCCGGCCGCCGTAGCCGGCGTCGAGCCCGGCGACGGCGAACACGTCCTGTTCCCCGGAGTCGACGGCGTGCGGCTCGTGCGGCGGCGGTGGGACGCGGGGTGTCCGCGCCACCTCCTCCGTGCGCAGGCACCGCGCCAGCGTGCCCGTGGGTCCGGGCACGAGTTCGGGCCGGGTCGTGGCGCACGCGGCTGCGACGTGCCCGCACCTCGGCGCGAACACGCACCCCGTGCGTTCCTCGCCGGCGTTCGGCGCGCGTCCCGGGATCGGCACGAGCCGGTGCCGGTGGGTGGCGGACGGGACGGAACCCAGCAGGGCGCGCGTGTAGGGGTGGGCGGCGCGGACGAGCACGTCCCGGTCGGTGCCGCTCTCGACCACCTCACCGCCGTACATGACGGTGACGTGGTCGGCGACGTCGGCGACCACGGCGAGGTCGTGCGACACGTAGATCGCCGCCATGTCGTGCTCCCGGCACAGGTCGCGCACCATCTCCAGCACGCGGGCCTGGGTGGAGACGTCCAGCCCGGTGGTCGGCTCGTCGAGCACGATCAGCCGGGGCCCGGCCGCGACCGCCATCGCGATGGCGACCCGCTGCTGCTGACCGCCGGAGAGCTGTCGGGGCCGGCGCTTGAGGAACGCGTCGTCGCCCGGCAGTCCCACCGCCTCCAGCAGCGGCCGCACCCGCGCCAGCGCCTCCCGCCGGGGCGCGAGCACCCCTTCGGTGAGCTGGGTCGCCAGGCTCAGACCCGGGTTGAGCGCGGTCGCCGGGTCCTGCGGGACGTAGGCGACCCGGCTGCCCCGCGCGCGGCGCAACTCGGCCGCCGGCAACGAGAGCAGGTCGACGCCGTCGACCACCACCCGGCCGCCGGTGATCCGCGCGCCCCGGCGGGCGTACCCGAGCAGGGCGAGCGCGAGCGTGCTCTTGCCGGAGCCCGACTCGCCGACCACGCCCAGCACCTCGCCCCGGCCGAGCTCGAACCCGATGTCCTCCACGATCGGCCGGCCGGTGGCGGCCACCACGACCGTGACACCGGAGACCTGGACCTCTGCGGCCACCTCAGTCCTTCCCTTCCGTGCGACCGACCGCCCGCGCGACGGACTCGGCGACCAGGTTGCCCCCGAGCGCCATCATCAGGATCAGCGCGATGGGCGCCAGGACCGGCAGGGGCGCGATGGGCAGCCCGTCCTGGTTCTCGCCGACCATCAGGCCCCAGTCGGCCGCCGGCGGCGCGATGCCGAACCCGAGGTAGCTCAGCGACGCGATCGCCGAGACCGCCCAGACCAGCCGCATGCCGGCCTCCACCATCAGCGGCGAGGTCACGCCGGGCAGCACCTCGCGGAGCAGGATCCGCGCCGGCGGCAGCCCGTTCGCCCTGGCCCACAGCACGTACTCGCTGCCGATCACCGGCAGCGCCGCTCCGCGCAGCACCCGGGAGACACCAGGGACGAACGCCACGCCGACGAGCACGGCGGTCAACACCGTGCCGCGCCCGAGCATCGACACGAACAGCAGCACGAAGATGATCTCGGGGAAGCTCAGCAGCACGTCCATGGCGCGCATGAGCACCGTGTCGACCGCTCCGCCGAGGTAAGCGGCGGTGAGGCCGACCAGTCCGCCGAGCAGGACGCCGAGCACGGCGGCCAGGATCGCCATCCAGGTCAGGTCGACGCCGCCGTGCAGCAGCCGGCTGAGCACGTCGCGGCCGAGGATGTCGGTGCCCAGCGGGAACTCCGCGCTCGGACCGGCCAACGGCTGCCCCACGATCGCGTCCGGCGCGCGCGGGGCCAGGAACGGCCCGAGGACGACCAGCAGGCCGACCACCGCGAGCAGCGCCAGCCCGAGCCGGGCCTGGCCGGTGCGCACGGCGCGGCCCAGCACCGAACGGCCGGGAGTGCGCTCGACGGTCGCCGTCATCGCGACCTCCCCACGACCGCGAACACGTCCGCGAGGAGGTTGAACAGGTAGTACGCCGTCGCCAGGATCAGGATGCACGCCTGCATGACGGGCAGGTCGTGCGAGTTCACCGCGCCGACCACCGCCGTCCCGAGACCGGGGTAGGAGTAGACGTACTCCACCACGACGACGCCGGTGATCGTGACGGCCGCGACCAGGCCGGCCGCCGGGAGGCTCGCCGCGACGGCGTTGGGCAGGGCGTGCCGGAACAGGATCCGCCGGCCGGTGAGCCCCTTCAGCGTCGCCATCTGGACGTACTCGCTGTTCATGGCGTCGATGAACGAGGCGCGGACCAGGCGCCCCAGGTACATGACGCCCATCAGGGTCAGGGTGGTGATCGGCAGGACCAGTTCCGCCGGGTACCACCAGGGCAGGTCGCCGGGCGGGATGGTCGAGACGCCCGGCAGCACCCCGAGGACCGAGGTGGCGAAGAAGGCGATCAGCAGCATCCCGACCACGAACGCGGGGAGCGCGGTGAACAGCGAGGACACCGCGACGAAAGCCTTGTCCAGCGCGCTGTCCCGGCGGTGCGCGGTGAAGACGCCGACGACCACGGACAGCGGCAGGATCAGCAGCAGGGAGGCGAACCCCAGGGTGAAGGAGTTGAACACCCGCGGCCCGACCAGGTCCGCCACGGGTTCGCCGTTCTCCAGCGACGTCCCCATCTGCCCGGTGAGCATCCCGGAGAGCCAGTTCCAGTACTGCGCGGGCAGCGAGGCGTCCAGCCCGAGTTGCCGGCGCAGCGCGGCGACCTGGTCGGCGGTCGCGTCCTTGCCGAGGATGATCCGGGCGACGTCGCCCGGCAGCGCCTGCGTGACCAGGAAGAGCAGCAGCGACACCAGGACCAGCACGAGCACGCCGAGCGCGAGCCGGTGCGCCAGCCACCGGGCGGTCGTGCGCGGCGGTGGGCCGGGGTGGGGAACGCGTGTCCGCGTCGTCGGTGAGGACATGACAACCTTCGTTCGCGTGCGGGGAGGGCCGGACGCCCTTCGCGCGGGGGTGGGGTTCAGCTGCCGACCGTCACGTTGGTGAGGAAGGACAGCGGACGGCCGCTGACGTCGGTCACCAGACCGCGGACGGTGCTGCGGTAGGGCATCAGCACGTTGACGAACGCGGGCGTGATCATCGACCCCTGCTCGTTCTCGATGCGGTGCATCCGGTTCATGATCGAGCACTGCTCCTGGCCGGTGGCCTGGAAGAGCTCGTCGGCCAGTGCGACGAACCCGGGGTTGTCCCAGTGCGTCGCGTTGCCGACCCGGCCGGGCAGCAGCGTCCCGATCACGGTCGGCAGGTACGGGGTGGGGTTGAAGTCGATGAACACCGGCCACTGGCCCCACTTCGACAGGAACTCCGGCACGGTGACCACCTTGACCTCGACCCGCACGCCCGCCTTGGCGGCGTTCTCGGCGAACACCTGGGCCAGTTCCTGCATCCCGGGCAGCAGCCCGTCGGTCGCGATGGCGAACGACAACGTGCTCTGGCCGGCTTCGGCGAGCAGCGCCCTGGCCCGCTCGACGTCCTGCCTGCGCTGGGGGATCTCCGGCGACGGGCACTGCGGCGTGCCGGCCTCGTGGTCGTTGGCCACCCGCGCGTAGCCGCCGAAAGCGTTGGACACCACCTGGTCCCGGTCGACGAGCAGGCGCAGCGCCTGGCGCACCCGGGGGTCGTCGAACGGCGCGACCGCGGTGTTGAGGCCGATCCGCAGGGTGTAGTCGCCCTTGCTGTCGAGCAGCTCGATGTCGTCCTTGTCCCCCAACGACTTCGCGATGGTCGGGGTGGCGCCGGAGGCGATGTCGACCTGGTTGGACAGCAGGGCGTTGGCCTGCGCCTGCTGGCTCGGGAACTCGGTGATGTCGACCGCGGCGACCTTGGGCTTGTCGCCCCAGTAGTCGGCGAACCGGGCGAGCGTCGACTGCCGCCCGGCGGTGAAGGTCCGCACCGAGAACGGTCCGGTGCCGATCGGCGCGGCGGGCACCGACCCCGCCTTGGTCATCGGCAGCAGGATGTTCGCCCAGATCTCCTTGAAGGGCCCGAAGGGCTTGCTCAAGCCGACCTCGACGGTGGTCGGGTCGACCGCCTCGACGGCGGCCGGGTCGATCCGCTCGATGAACGCCAGCCCCTGCGCGGCGTGCTCGGGGTCGCGCAGGTACTTGATGCTGGCCACGACGTCGGCGGAGGTGAAGTCGCTGCCGTCGCTGAACTTCACGCCGGGGCGCAGCTTGACCGTCCACCGCGTCAGGTCGGCGTTCGGGGTCATCTCGGTGGCCAGCGCCCACTCGACCTTGCCCTCGGGGCTCAGCCGGGTCAACCCCTCGTAGAGCAGCGCGCTGCGCAGCTGCTGGGTCGGACTCTGGTTGCTCGCATAGGGGTTGAGCGTCTCGCCGACGTCGGTGGCGGCGGCGATGCGCAGCGTGCCGCCGTCGCCGTCGCCGGCGCCGGACCGCGCCGGCGGCGCGCACCCCGCGAGCGCGGCGGCGACGAGCACGGCGGTGGCGGCGACCAGCCGGGAGGGGCGGCGGCCGCCCGGCACGGCGGGGAACGCGGGGCGTGGGGGTCTGCGCGACACTGGGCGGCTCCGGTCTCGGTGGCGGGCGAGGGCCAGTTCTAAGCGCTTAGATCACGCTCCGACGGATGGCCCGGAATGAACTGGGCCACACAGTACGTCCGCCACCGATGGCAGGGAAGGGGACTTGAGTGACTTTTCTAATCGATTAGAGCCTTGCTAGCGTCGTGGTCGAACCCCCAGCCAGCCACCCCGGAGGACGAACGACGATGACCAGCCCGTACGAGCGCCTGTTCGTGAGGAAGATGCCGAACTGCCTGGCCGACCTCGTCAACGAAGGGGACGGCAGCGGCATCCCGGACCCGGACAACGTGGGCGAGGCGCTCGCCCTGATGCGCTCGCAGGAGGTCCCGGAGAGCAAGGTCCACCTGACCTACACGTGGATCAACCCGTGCGACGAGCCGGTGCAGTGGGTCAAGGAGCACGTGCACGACTACGACGAGGTCCTGATCTGGCACGGCAACGACCCGGAGAACGTCGACGACCTCGGGGCCGAGATCTACTTCGACATCGAGGGCATCCGGCACACGGTCACCACCAGCGGCTCGGTCTACATCCCGGCGGGCGTGCGGCACTGCCCGCTCGGCTTCACCCGGGTCGACCGCCCGTTCCGCTTCAGCGCGCTGTCGCTGAGCCCGAACTACGGGTCCGACGAGCACACGCCCAAGCCGTAGGGCGTGCCCGGTCGCGCCGGCCCCCCGCCCGCCCTCGGCGGGGCCGGCGCGCCCACGTCAGCCGCCTGGTGCGCCCACGTCAGCCGGTCCGGTGCGACCACGTCAGCCGGCCCGGTGCGGGCACCCGCACGTCACGCCGATGCTCAGCGCGCCGTCCAGCACCACCGGCACGCCGGGGTTCCCGCCCTCGTAGAAGGTCTCGTCCAGCGCGTCGAACGCGCGGACCGCGAACTGCTCGAACGGGAGGCTGACGGTGGTCAGCGGGAAGCTGCCGAGCCGGGCCTCCCGGACGCCGTCGAAGCCCACCACCGCGAGGTCGTCGGGCACCCGCAACCCCAGGCTCGTCGCCGTGCGGATGGTGACCAGCGCCTGCTCGTCGGTCGTCGCGTAGATCGCGCGGGGCCGGTCGGCGCTCTCGATCACCTGCCGCACCACCCGGCCCGCCTCGACCCGGTCGAACGGGGCCCGGACCAGCCGGTCCCGGGTGGACAGCCCGGCATCGCGCATCGCCTGCCGCCAACCACCTTCACGGCCGACCGCCGGACCTTCCCCGATCTCGCCGGCAACGCACACCACGTCTTCGTAGCCGTGGTCGAGCAGGTGCCGCACGACGAGTTCCGCGCCTTGGAAGTCGTTGAAGGTCACGCTCGGCGAACTCGTGTCGGGCGCGGCCCACTGCAGGTAGACGCGCGGTGTCTCGTCGTTCTGGCGGGGGCGCTCGCCGGTGGTCACGAAGATCCCGCGCGGGCGCAGCTCCGAGAACGCCTCGCCGTACTCCTCGCCGAGCGACGAGCCGTAACCGGTGTTGCCCAGCAGCGTGAGCAGCCCCCGGCGACGCCCCTCCGCCTCGACGCAGCGCGACAACTCGCCGTAGAAGGCGTTCGCGGTGTCGGGCACCAGCAGGCCGATCAGGTTGGACCGGCCGCCGCTGAGCGCCCCGGCCAGCGGGTTGCGCCGGTAGCCGAGCATCCGGATGGCTTCCTCGACCTTGATCCGGGTCTTGTCCGAGACCGGCCGGGGGCCGCCGTTGAGCACGTAGCTGACGACCGCCGTCGACGTCCCGGCGAGCCGGCCGACGTCGAGGAGGGTGGGCCGACGCGACGCCTTCTTGGCTCCCACGCTGCCGCTCCCCCGTCACGTCCCGCGGCCACCCCGGCGTAGGCGTCCCGCCGCCCGTGACGTGGCCACGCCACTACTTTAGAGCACACCGGCCCGCCCCCGCCCCGACCGCCGCCGCCTCCACTGTGGACCACCGAACCGAGGATCCACCGGACCGGGACCACCGGACTGGGGACCACCGGCACCAGCGCGTCAGGCCGGGATGAGTCCGGCGACGATCGGTTGGAGCTTGCGCCCCGCGGGCGAGCCCCAGTGCCGGGCGAGCGTCGTCAGGATCAGGTTGGTGGTGGTGATCCCCGCGCCCGCCGCCGCCATCCGGCGCACGGCGATGTCGTCGGCCTGCCAGGTGGTCGAACCGCCGGCGTCCGCGACGACCTCCACCCGGTAGCCCGCCTCCAGCGCCGTCACGGTGGGGTGCACGGTGCAGACGTCGTTGGTCACCCCGGCGACGATCAGGTCCCGCCGCCCGGTCGCCTCGACCGCCGCCGCGAAGTCGGGGTCCTCCATGGCGTCGACCGCTCCCGAGCGCCGGACGCGGGCGGCGTACTCCTCGGGCGCGACCTCCCGGAACTCCTCCGCCAACGGGCCCTGGACCTCCTCCTCCAGCGACGTGGTCAGCACCAGCGGCAGGTCGAGCGCCTTGGCGGCCTTGGCCAGGGCCAACGCGTTGCGCTTGAGCCGCGCCGGATCCGTCGAGCGGACCCAGCCCATCGTGCCGACCTGGTGGTCGATGAGCACGACCGCGCTGCTCTCGGGCGTGAACAACCGGACAGCCATGGCTCCCCCTTCACTCGGTGACCACTCCACGCTACGACCACGGCCCCGCTCGCCGCACCGGCCGCTGACCTGCAATCCCTTGCGCGGCCCCGATTCCAGGACAGTGCGGTCAGCTCTTGGTCGGCGCGGACAGCGCGTCGAACCAGGAAGCCTCCGGGGTCTGCGGCGGCGCGCGGTGCAGGTGGACGGCCTCGATGCCCGCCGCACGGGCGGCCGTGAGGTCGGCGCGCGTACCACCGACGAACCCGCACGACCCGGCCGGGAACGCGCGCTCGCGCACCGCCAGCGTGATCAGGTCCGGGGCCGGCGGCAGCACGGCGGGGTCCGGCCCGGCCCGGCCGACGACGTGCCGCACGTGTTCGGCCAGCCCGTGCAGCACCAGGAACGCCCGCACGACCTCGGCGTCCAGCGCGGTCACCACGGTGATCTGGGTGCCCGCCGCGACGAGCGCGGCCAACGCCTCGCGGACGCCGGGCACGAGCCGGGCGACGGCCACGAGTTCGTGCTCCATCCGGCACAGGTGCGCGTAGACCGCCCGCGCGGTCGCCGGGCCGATCGTCGCCGCGTGGGCCAGGACGACGTACAGGTCATCGGTCCGCGCCACCTCGCGCGGCAGCCCGCCGTCCTCGATGAGCACCCGCAACCGGTCCGCGAACCCCTGCGCGGCCGGCAGTCCGACGATCGGCCCGTCGAACGACACCAGCACGTGATCCCGTTCCGCCAACAACTTCTCCGCCCCCACCGCGCCCCCTCCGCCGGTACCCGGCGACCAGCATGCCGTCCCGCCCGCCTCCTGTCAGCCGTCACGGGAAGTCACCGCCGAGCTGACGCGACGTGGGCGGCGAATGCCGTCAACTGACAACGGGTTCGCGAGCCGTACCGGGCGATTGACGGCCGTTAGCGTGTGTGGATCACACCTCGGAGGTGGCATGTATCACACACGGGTTCGTCGTAGGCACAGGCGCACTGTGCTCGTGGTGGCCGCGCTGTTCTCGGTCGCCGCGCTGACCGCGGGCAACGCCGGCGCGCTCGCCGCCCCTCCCGACGGGCCGGAACACCCCTGGCAGTACGACCACTGGCCGCAGCAGCAGCCGTGGCAGCAGACCCGGGACACCGCGCGGGTGGCGGCGCAGGCCGGCTTCCCCGGTCCCGTCGACCCGCAGAACTGGGTCAACCCGGACCACATGACGTGGGAGCGCGACTACCGGAAGGTCCCCGGCACGAACTGGGCCGACCCGTCGGTCAAGGGCTCGGTCCGGACGTTCAAGGGCGCGCTGGTGCTGCTGGACTACCCGAACCAGCCGTTCGTGGTGACCCAGCCGAAGGCGTCCACGGTGTTCGGCAACCCCAGCGCCGAGGCCCACGACATCCCGCGCGACGGGGTCGCGCAGTTCTACCGCGACTTCCTCAACAAGCCCGGCGCGCTCAACCGCGGCCACACCGTGCACGAGTACTGGATGGAGGACTCGGGCGGGCGCTACGGCGTCGACCTGGCCTCGTTCGGCCCGTACACCATGCCGGGCAAGGACCACGAGTACGCGATGGAGTTCCAGTCCGCCGCCGACTGCCCGGCCGGCGACCGGTGCGACCGCGACATCCGCACCGACGGCCGCGCCGCCTGGGTGGCCGACGTCGGGGCCCAGGTCCCCGCCGGGTTCGACTTCGTCTACTTCCTGTCCGCGGGCCAGGACGAGTCGGGCACCTGGCAGGAGTTCGGGATGATGAAGTTCCCGACCAAGCAGGACGTGCCGGACGCGTTCGGCCCGCCCGACCCGGCCCTGCCGAACTCCTCCAGCACCCGTTACGTGGACTGGACGTCGTGGGCGGCGGGCTCCAGCATCTGGCCCAACGCCGGCGGCGGGTCCTCGACCCAGGCCGAGAGCTCGGGCCAGGGCGTGTACGCGCACGAGCTGAGCCACCTGCTGGGCATCGGCGACAACTACAACAACCCGTACGGCAACCCGCCGCGCCGCGCGTACACCGGGATCTGGGACATGCTCTCCCGAGGCTCGTTCAACGGCCCCGGCGGGCCGCACTCGCGCTGGGTCATCCCGGCGACGGCGGGCGCGTCGATGGGCGCGCAGCACGTGCTGCGCAACAAGATCAAGCTCGGCATCGTGGACGAGCGCAACGTGCTCCGGCTGTCCCGCGAGGCGCTCGACGAGTCCGGCCTGGTGGTCGCCAAGGTCACCGCGCGGACCGTCCAGGCCGGGTCGACGGGGCTCTCCGGGGTCAACGTCGCGCTGGGCACCGGCGACCTGTCCCCCGCCTGCGACATCCGGACCGACCCGCTGTGCGACGGCGGCGGCTACCAGAACTACACGGTCGAGGTCGTGGACCGGATGGGCTCGGACTCGTTCACGCCGGACGCGGGCGTGCTGCTGGCCAAGACCAAGAACGAGGACCGCGCGCCGTTCGCGTGGGTGGTCGACGCCAACCCGCAGGACATCGGCATGACCGACTACGTGCTGCCGGACGGGCGCAAGGTGCCGATCACGGTCGGCGACTACCGGCAGCTGTCGGACGCGCTGTTCCACGCCGGCACCGACTCGGGCAGCGAGTACGAGTACGTCGACCAGGCCAACCGGCTGCACTTCTACGTGCTCGACGTCAAGCGCGACGGCCAGGGCGTGCTGTCCTACACCGTCGCGATCCGGTCGCTGGACGGCGCGGGCCCGCAGAAGCGGGGCGTGCGGGTCCTGCCGACCGCCGGCCGCACCGGCCGGGACGGCGTGGCGACCTGCGAGTTCCCGCTGTTCAACACCGGGCGCGGGGCGACCCCGGCCGGGGAGCACCCGGAGGACGTCGCCCAGTACCTCGACGGCGACGTCTACCGCGTCTCGGCCCAGGCGCACGGCAGGGGCTGGTCGGTCTCGGTGCCCAACGCGCTGGCGTCGGCCAAGGCCGGCCGGCAGGTCCAGGTGCCGGTGCACGTGAAGCGGGACGGCGGGCCGCTGCTGACCAAGGTGACCCTGAAGGCCACCTCGGAGAGCGACCCGACCAAGACGGCGACCGCCACCTGCCTGGTGCTCGGCCACTGACCGGCCAGTCCTTCGGGTAGCCGCAGTCCCGCCCGGCGCGGGTCGAGCGGCGTCACCGGGAACACCGCACGCGGTCCCCGGTCGACCTTCCGCCGCACGGGGGCGCGAAGATCGACCGGGGACCGCGTTGTTCCGCGCGGGTCGGCGACCGCGTCCGATATCGCCGCGGATTCACCGTTGACACAACATCACCCGATTCCCGGAGCCCGCGTTCCGCAGAGCGTCACGGCGGCGGTGACGATTCAACCGAACGGGTTCGGACCGGACGTTCCCGGCACCGGCGGCCCGGTCGCGGGTATGCGATCCGCACCGCCCGCCCGTTTCGCCGGGTCCGACGGCAGAAACTTCCGGACCGGGCCACCCTTTCGCGCATAGCCGAATTCCAACCGGATTGGGATGACGGCCAATGCGCCGGACCGGCCCACCGCGCGCCCGGCGGTTATGCCACGCGGTTGACATCCCGTTGTACCCGGTCGTAGCTTCTGGGTGCTGAAGCGCGGAGGTCCCGCCGCGATTGTCGGGAGTAGTGGATGTCCTTTCGTTTTTGCCAGACCGTGATCACCTGATCTTTCCCGGCCGGCTCGCGCAGACCTGTTCGGGCTGCGCGGAAACCGTCCGCTTCATCGCCTCCGCCGCGGTGCGCACGGCATCCGCGCACGTCTTCGCAGTGGCAGCGGGATTCCTTCGAGGATTCCCGCAGCGCTGGTGCGCGCCGTGCCGACCGCGTCGGACCGAACGAAAGCCCGCCCTGTGCTGACGGATGGAAGCCTCAGTGATCAAGACGAATGAGCACGCCAAACTGATCTCCCAGGCGCGTGTCGGCGACGACGCGAGCGGGTGGTCCCGCACCGCTTTCGGCGAGATCGCGGACCGGCTCACCGAACCGGATTTCCCCTGTGTTTTCTCGAAGAACGCCTTCCGGAAGCAGATCGTCCAGTTCCTGTTCGTGCCGGATGCCGGCAGCGACGGGATCCGGCACCTGGCCGACGGGCTGCTGGAGTACGTCGAGCTGTCCCGCCGCTGGGACGGCCGGCTCGATTCGGCCAGTCCGCTGGTCGTGGTTTTCGGGCCGGCCGCGGTGAATGCGCGGTCGGTGGCCGACTACCACGCTTTCGGCTGGCAGGTGCTCTCCGCGCTGCACGACCTCGACCCGGCCGGGTGGCCGGAGGGGATCGGCACCGATCCCGATTCCGAGGGCTGGTCCATGTGCTTCGACGGCATGCCGCTGTTCGTCAACATGAGCAACCCGGCGCACCGGGTCCGCCGCAGCCGCAACCTCGGCGGGCACTTCGCGCTGGTGGTCAACCCGCGTGAGCGGTTCGACGTCTTCGCCGGCGACACGCCCAGCGGCCGGCGGGTCCGGGCGAACATCCGCGAGCGGGTCGAGCGCTACGACGGCACGCCGCACTCGTGGCAGCTCGGTTCCTACGCGGACGGCGAGCTCGAGTGGCGGCAGTACGGGCTGATCGAGGAGAACGCCGAGCGCACCGACCGGTGCCCGTTCACGTTCCGCCGCGCCTGACGTCGACTCGGCGGTGGAACGGACAGTCGGTGCAACAGACAGGGAGTGCTGGTCGATGATTGATCTTGTTGTGTCCCAGGGCCGGGTGGCCGACCGGGCGGCGCGGATGATCGAGGGCGCGGCGCGCACCGCGCGGGCCCTGGAGGACCGCTACGGCGTCAAGGGCGAGTTCATCGGGGAGCCCGCGCCGGCGGTCGTGGACGACTGGACCCAGAGCCTGCCCCAGGCGCAGGACACGCTGGTCGGGCTGCGGCGGGCGGTGGAGGCCAGCTTCCGGGCCGGGAACGTGCCGGTGATGGTCGCCAACACCTGCTCGGCGAGCCTGGCCACGCTGCCGGTCGTGGCCCGGGAGCACCCGGACGCCGTGGTGCTCTACATCGACGCGCACGGCGACTTCAACACCCCGCAGACCACGGACTCCGGCTACCTGGGCGGCATGGTGCTGTCGGCCGCGTGCGGGCTCTGGGACAGCGGGCACGGTTCCGGGCTGCGGCCCGAGCGGGCCGTGCTGGTCGGGACCCGCGACGTCGACGCCGCCGAGCGCGAGCTGCTGGACCGGGCCGGGGTCCGGGTCATCCCGCCCGAGGAGGCGTCCGCGGCCAACGTCCTGGCGGCCGTCGGCGACGCCCGGGTGTGGGTGCACATCGACTGGGACGTGCTGGACCCGGCGTACCTGCCCGCCGACTACGTCGTGCCGGACGGGATGTCGCCCGCCCAGATCCGGGCGATCTTCGCGGCCATCCCGCCGGAGCGGCTGGTCGGCGTCGAGGTGGCGGAGTTCAACGCGCCGCTGGACGACCAGGCCGCCGCCGAGGGGGTCGCCACCATCCTGGACATGCTCGCGCCCGTCTTCGAGGCGCGGGCGGGCGCCCGGTGACCTCCCTGCCGTTCAGCAAGATGCACGGTGCCGGCAACGACTTCGTCGTGCTCGACCTGCGCGACGCGGCCGACCCCTCGCCGGAGCTGTGCCGCGCGCTGGCGGACCGGCACACCGGGGTCGGCTGCGACCTGGTCCTGGGCGTCGCGCCCCCGCGCACCGCGGACGCCGTCGCGTCCTACCGGATCTGGACCGCCGACGGCTCCCCCTCCCCGCAGTGCGGCAACGGGGCCCGGTGCGTCGCGGCCTGGGTGGTGCGCGCCGGGCTGGCACCGGGCACCGGCTTCGTGCTCGACAGCCCGGCCGGCACCCACCAGGTGGACGTGCTGGACGACGGCGGGTTCCGGGTCGTGCTGGCGGTGCCGCGGTTCGCACCCGACGACGTCCCGCTGACCGGCTTCGACGCCGAGCAGGACCGGTACGAGGCCGAGGTGGGCGGGAGGAGGCTGAGCTTCGCCGCCGCGTCGGTCGGCAACCCGCACGCCGTGATCGAGGTCGACGACGTCGGTACCGCACCCGTCGCCGACGTCGGCCCGGCCCTGCAGGGCTCGGGTCTGTTCCCGCCGACGGTCAACGTCGGCTTCGTCGAGGTCGTCTCCCCGGAGCGGATCCGCCTGCGCGTGTTCGAGTACGGCGCGGGCGAGACCCTGGCCTGCGGCAGCGGCGCGTGCGCCGCGGCCGCCGTGCTGATCCGGCAGGGGCGCGTCAAGCGCGACCTCGTCGTCTCCCTCCCGGGCGGTGACCTCCACGTCGAGTGGCCCGACCCGTCCGCACCGATCGCCCTGGCCGGCCCGGCCGTCTTCTCCTTCGAAGGACAGTTCCCCCATGCCGCTCTATGACAGCATCCTCGACACCATCGGCCGCACGCCCATCGTCCGGCTCAACCGGCTCTCCCCCGGCCACGCCACGGTCTACGTCAAGGTCGAGTCGTTCAACCCGGGCGGCTCGGTCAAGGACCGGCTGGCGCTGGCCGTCATCCTCGACGCCGAGGAGAAGGGGCTGCTCAAGCCCGGCGACACGATCGCCGAGTGCACCTCCGGCAACGTCGGCATCGCGCTGGCGATGGTCGCCGCCGCCCGCGGCTACAAGTTCGTGGCGCTGATGGGCGACACGTACTCGGTGGAGCGGCGCAAGCTGATCCGCGCGTACGGCGGCAAGGTCATCCTGTTCCCCGGCAGCGAGGGCAGCGCGGGCGGCAACCGCCGGGCGGACGAGCTGGCCGAGAAGTACGGCTGGTTCCGCGCCAACCAGTTCGACAACCAGGCCAACCCCGCCTACCACCGGGAGACCACCGCGGCGGAGATCCTCGCCGACTTCGCGGGCAAGCGGCTGGACTACTTCGTCACCGGCTTCGGCACCACCGGCACGCTCACCGGCGTGGGCCAGATGCTCAAGCTCGCCCGGCCCGGGGTGCGCGTCATCGCCACCGAACCGGAGAACGCCGCGGTGCTGTCCGGCAAGGAGTGGAGCGTCCACAAGATCCAGGGCTGGTCGCCCAACTTCGTGCCCAGCCTGCTGGACCGGACCGTCATCGACGAGCTGATCACCGTCAACGAGGACGAGGGGCGCGACATCGCGCGCCGGCTGGCCGTCGAGGAGGGCATCTTCGCGGGCATCTCCGCCGGCGCCACGCTCGCCACGGCGTTGCGCGTGGCCGAGACCGCGCCGGAGGGCTCCGTGCTGCTGGCGATGCTGCCCGACACCGGCGAGCGCTACCTGTCCACGTTCCTGTTCGACGGGGTGAGCGAGGAGTCCGACGACGAGTGGCTGGCGTCGCTGGAGCCGGCCCCGCGCGACACCTGATCGGACACCCCCACCCCGAGCGGGCACCCGAGCGGAACAGGAGCAGGCGCATGGCAGAGTTCGTCCCCCCGGCAACGCGCTTCGTCGACCTGCCCGCGCCCTTCCGGATGAGGCGCGGCGGCGTGCTGCACGGCGCGCGCATCGGCTACGAGACGGTCGGCGAGCTGAACCCGGCCGGTGACAACGCGGTGCTGATCCTCACCGGGCTCTCGCCCAGCGCGCACGTCGCCGCGCACCCGGACAACCCCGCCCCCGGCTGGTGGGAGGCGATGGTGGGGCCGGGCAAACCGGTCGACACCAACCGCTGGCACGTCGTCTGCGTCAACTCGCTGGGCAGCTGCATGGGCTCGACCGGGCCGCCGTCGCCGGACCCGGCCACCGGCGAGCCCTACCGGCTGCGGTTCCCCGACCTGTCCGTGGAGGACATCGCGGACGCGGCGGCCGCGGCGGTGCGCGCGCTGGGCTACGAACGGCTGGCGTGCGTCATCGGCGCGTCCATGGGCGGCATGAGCGCGCTGGCGTTGTTGACCCGGCACCCCGAGCTGACCCGCAACCACGTCAACATCTCCTCGGCGGTCCACTCGCTGCCGTTCTCCATCGCCGTGCGCTCCCTCCAGCGCGAGGCCATCCACACCGACCCGCGCTGGGACCTGGGCCGCTACGACGAGGAGAGCTACCCGGACCGCGGCATGCTCATGGCCCGCAAGCTGGGCATGATGACCTACCGGTCGGCCGACGAGTGGGACACCCGGTTCGGGCGGACGCGCGTGGCCCCAGAACGGGGCCCAGAACCGAGTTCAGCGCCGGGCTTCGAACCGGGCCCGGAACCGGCCACCGCGCCGTTCGGCGCCGAGTTCGAGGTGGAGCGCTACCTGGAGTGCCACGCCCAGCGCTTCACCCGCCGGTTCGACCCGAACAGCTACCTCTACCTCAGCCGCAGCATGGACTGGTTCGACCTCGGCGAGTCGTGCGGCGGCACCGCCGAGGAGGCGCTCGCCGCGCTGCGCCTGGACAAGGCCCTGGTGATCGGCGTGCAGACCGACCTGCTGTTCCCGCTGCGCCAGCAGCGCCAGATCGTCGAGGGGCTCAGCGCCGGCAGCGCCGACGTCGGGTTCCTGGCGCTGGAATCGCCGCAGGGTCACGACGCCTTCCTGGTCGACACCGCGCGCTTCGGACCGCCGGTGTCGAAGTTCCTGTTCGAGCTGTGACCACCCCCGGAACGGAAAGAGCCCGACTTGACCGCACACCAGCCGAAAACAGCGCTCGTCACCGGGGCCAACCGCGGGATCGGCCGCGAGATCGCGCGCCAGCTCGCCGGGCACGGGATCCACGTGCTGCTCTCCGGGCGCGACCGCGACGCCGTCACCGGGGCGGCGCGGGCCCTGCGCGGCGAGGGCCTCGACGTCGAACCGCTCGTGCTCGACGTGACGAGCTCCGAGAGCATCAGCGCCGCCGCGGCGGAGGTCGAACTGCGGCACGGCAGCCTCGACATCCTGGTCAACAACGCGGGCGTCCGGGTCGAGCAGTACGGCAAGAAGCCGTCGGAGCAGTCGCTGCGGGAGTGGCGGGAAACCTTCGACACCAACCTGTTCGGCGTGGTCGAGGTGACCATCGCCTTCCTGCCGCTGATCCGCCGCTCGCCGGCCGGCCGCATCGTCAACGTCGCCAGCATGCTCGCGTCGCTGACCCGGCACAGCGACGTCGGGTCGTACACCTACAGCGACACGTTCAAGGCGCTGCCCGCCTACAGCGCGTCCAAGAGCGGGGTCAACTCGTGGACCGTGCACCTGGCCTACGAGCTGCGTGACACGCCGATCAAGGTGAACTCGGTGCACCCCGGCTACACCAAGACCGACATGAACGACGGCGCGGGCGACCTCGACGTCCAGACCGGCGCCCGGACCGGCGTCGGCATGGCCCTGCTCGACGACGACGGGCCGACCGGCAGCTACGTGCACATGGGGGAAGTGGTGCCCTGGTGAAGACCGTCGCGCTCGTCACCGACGAGATCAGCCTGCCCATCGACCACGACATGCCCCCGCTGCTGCACGCGTGCCGGGCGGCGGGCCTGGTGCCCGAGGTGTGCGACTGGTACGACACCTCGGTCGACTGGTCGCGGTTCGACGCCGTCGTGCCACGCTCGCCGTGGACCTACGTGGACCGCCTGCCGGACTTCCTCGCCTGGTGCGAGGAAGTCGACGCCGCCACGCTCCTGCTCAACCCCCTGGCGATCGCGCGGTGGGTGCTGGACAAGCACTACGTCGCCGACCTCGCCGCCCGGGGCGTGCCGGTCGTGCCGACCAGGTTCGTCGCGCCCGGCACCGACCCGCTCCCGGTGGTGCGCGAGGTCCTCGCCGAGCACCAGGGCGCCAAGGAGGTCGTGGTCAAGCCGACCATCGGCGCGTACTCCAAGAACGTCCAGCGGTTCGCCCGGCCGCTGGTGGAGGAGGCCGCCCGGTACGCGGGCAAGCTGCTGGACAACGGCGCCCACGTGATGGTCCAGCCCTACTTCGAGTCGGTCGACCGGCACGGGGAGACCGACCTGATCTTCTTCGAGGAGGAGTTCAGCCACTCCATCCGCAAGGACGCGATGCTCAGCCCGGACGGCACGGTGAACGTGCCGACGCTGGACACCCGCACGCCGCGCGAGGCCGACGCCGAGGAGCGGGCGGTCGCGCTGGCCGCGCTCGACGCGGCGGCGTCGCACCTGGGCATCGAGCGGCCCCTGCTCTACGGGCGGGTGGACCTGATCCGCGACGACGACGGCCGCCCGGTGGTGCTGGAACTCGACCTCTGCGAGCCGTCGCTCAACCTGCCCTTCACCGACACCGGCGCGACGCGGTTCGCCGAGGCGTTGGCGAGGCGGCTGGGGTCGTAGTGCGGTCACCGCGCCCGGCGTCGGACGGCGCGCTGCTCGCCGTGCGCGGATCCCCCGCCGGGCGCGGATTCCCCGCCACGCGCGGGTTTTCCGCCGTCCACGTGGGGCCGGCTGCGGTAGCGCGCGCCCGACAGCCGCACCAGGTCGCGGTGCGGGCAATCCGCGCTATTGCGGCAAGAAACTCGTTGACCGCGTGAGAACGCCGACCAATTCCTGCTGACTGCTACGGTGGACCATGAAAACGGATAGTAGCGCTACCGCTCCTATCGGAGTATCACCACTGTCGAAGCGCCAAGGCACCATCTACGCCTCGCTGGCCGTGCTGACCTTCTCCTTCAGCTTCCCCGGAACGGTGTGGGCGCTCGACGGGTTCGGCCCGTGGAGCGCCGCCGGCGTGCGCGGCGTGCTGGCCGCGCTGATCGCGCTCGCGGCACTGCTGGCCACCCGCGCCCCGCTCCCGGCGCGCTCCGACTGGCCCGCGCTCGCCGTGGTCGCCGGCGGCTGCGCGGTCGGCTTCCCGCTGCTGACGACGCTCGCGCTGCAAACCTCGTCCACGGCGCACTCGGCGGTGGTGATCGGCGCGCTGCCGATGGCCACCGCGGTGATCTCCGCGCTGCTGACCAAGCGCTACCCGTCCGCCCTGTTCTGGGGCGCGGCGGGGACCGGCGCGGCGGCCGTCATCGGGTTCACCCTGGCGCAGAACAACGGCATGCCCACCGTCGCCGACCTCTACCTGTTCGCCTCGCTGGTGGTCTGCGCGGCCGGCTACGCCGAGGGCGGCCGGCTGTCGGCGCACATGCCGGGGTGGCGGGTGATCGCGTGGGGCGTCGTGCTCGCCGCGCCGGTGAACCTCGCCGTGTCGGCGGTCGCGCTGGTGCAGGAACCGGTGCACCTCACCGTGAAGGCCGTCGCCGGGATGGCCTACATCGCCGCGATCTCGCAGTTCGGCTCGTTCGTCCTGTGGTACCGGGGAATGGGGCTCATCGGCGTGGTCCGGGCGAGCCAGCTCCAGCTCGCCCAGCCGCTGCTGACGCTCGTGTGGTCCGTCCTGCTGCTCGGGGAGCTCCTGAGCCCGGCCGTCCCGATCACCGCCGTCGTCGTGCTCGCCTGCATCGTGGTCACGCAACGCGCGAGAGCCTCCTGACCGGTCAGCCGTCCCGCAGGGGCGATTCGGTCAGGATCCGCCAGCCCAGACCGGTCAGCCGGTGCCGGACCGCGCCGCCGTCGCGGCGTGAGGCGATGAGCCCGACCTTGCGCAGCTCCGTCGCGCCCTGGGAGGCGGTGGAGGGGCTGACCGCCAACCGCTGCGCCAGGTCGGACGTGGTGCTCTCCTGCCGCAGCGCGTGCAGGATGCGCACCCGGGTGCGCCCGAAGACGCCCGTCAGCGCGTCGAGCCGCTCCTCGTCCGGCCGCGGCGCGGGCCCGAGCGGGCAGCACAGCGTCGCGGGCCGGTCGCCCTCCTCGGTCAGGGTCGGTTCCGAGCACCCGGCACCCAGGACGACCACGAGGCCGCGGCCGTCGAGGTGGACGTCCCGCTCCGGGTGCCGGTTCACCAGCAGCGTCGGCGGACACCACCGGACGTCCGGGTGCACCCGGTTGAGCGCCTCCTCCAGGCAGGCCCCGGCCAGGTCCTCGGGGAAGGCACCGCCGAACCGGACCCTGGCGAGGTCGGTGAGGCCGAAGTGCACCCTCAGCATCTTCTCCCCCAAGAATGCGACACACCGCGTCGGCGATCGGGCCGACGCACGTCCGCGAGTCAGCATACCCAGCGACCCGACTGTTTCCAGAGGTGCCCGCGCGGTCCGCCGAGAGGCGAATTGTCCACCCTGGTAACAGGCCCGCGATTCACTCGTTCGGCGGCCCGTAAACGATCTTCGTCCCGCTTTCTGAATTAATCGAGAAGGGAGCGGCCGAACCCCGGCACCGAAGGGGTCCGCAGGTGGGTGCGCTGAACGGTGGCTTTCCGCGCCTACCACCGGGGTGTAGTGCCGGCCAGGTATCTCCATCTGCGACAAATCAATTCCGGCACACCACCGGACACCCGGTCGACCGTTAGCTGCGCAAGTACGAAGTAGAATTCAGCAAGAATTGACCGACCCGCCGCCGAACGGCCGCACGGCCAGGGCCGCTACAGTCCCCGGACGTGAACAGCGCAGAACCCCTCCCGCCCACCACCGGGACGCCGGATCCGGAGGTGCCGGGACAGGGTTGGCCCGGCGGGCGGTACGCGCCGCGCATCACCGAGCACTCGTTCGTCTGCCAGTTCGACACGCTGGCGGTGCCCGACCTCGCCAAGCGCATGTGCGGCCCGGCCTCCGCGGCGATGGTGCTGGCCCACCAGGGGCTCCTCGGCGACCAGTGGCGCGCGGCCGGCTCGCTCGCCCCGTTCGTGCGCCACGTGATCGACGCGCACGTCGACGGCGCGACCGACGTGCTGCGCCGCCGGTACACCGGGCACGGCCAGGAGTTCGACGTCACCGTGCGGCGGGTCGCCCAGCCCGACACCTGCGTGGACGGCGCGCTGGTCCGACGCCCGGACGACCGGGTCGAGCGCGGCGACGAGGCCCGGTTCACCCCCGCGTTCACCATGGTCGGCGGCTACGACCACCGGTTCTCCGCCGCGCTGTTCGGGACGTTCGGGGTGGCCGCCCGCCTGCACCGGCTCGACGTGCGGGAGTTGGCGGCGCAGTTCGACCGCGGCGAGCTGGACTTCTTCCTGGCCTCCGTGCGCGGCGCGCTCTACGAGGGCAGCCACGTGGTGGTCGTGGACGGCTACCGCGACGGCGTGTTCACGGTGGTGGACCCCTCCGACCCCGTCTACCGCGCGGCGGTGCGCTTCTTCCCCGAGGAGACCATGGCGCACCTGTTCAACGGGTTCGGGACGGCGGTCCTGAGGTGACCCCGGCGATCACGCCCAGCAGCGCGAGCGAGACCACGGCGGCGGCCACCCCCAGCCCCCGGTAGCCCCACGCGGTGACCGCCGCGCCGGCCGCCACGCCGCCCAGCGCGCCGCCGACGTTCATCACCATGTCCGAGAACCCCTGCACGGTGGCGCGCGAGGCGGCCGGGACCGACTCGCCGAGCAGCGCGGACCCGGCGACGAGCCCGCAGCACCAGCCGATGCCGAGCACGGTCAGGCCGACCGCCAACAGCACCAGGTCGTGCCCGTGCGCGCCCGCGACCAGCAGCCCCGACACCGTGAGCAGGACGGCACCGGCCGCCAGCACGACACGGCGTCCGCGCCGGTCGGCCGCCCAGCCGACCAGCGGGCTCAGCGCGTACATCCCGGCGATGTGCAGGCTCATCACCAGGCCGATCGCGGTCAGCGACGCGGCGCCGTGCCCCATGTGGACCGGGGTCATCGACATGACGCCGAACATCACCGCCTGGCCGACCACCAGGGCCGTCAGCGCCACCAGGGCCGGGCGCGACCCGCGCACCGCCCGCCACGCGCCGGGGCCCCGGACCGGCGTGGCGGCCACCGGCGCCCGGCGGTCCAGGCCGACCAGGACGGTCAGCGCCGCCAGGCCGTAGGCCAGCGCCGACACCAGGAACGGGCCCGCGGCCGGGGCGAGGCCGAGCGCGGACGCCGCCCACCGGCCGGGTGCGGCGAGGTTGGGGCCCAGCACGCTGCCGACCGTGGTGGCCCAGACGACCAGCGACAAGTCGCGCGCGCGACGCCCGGGAGGGGCGTCGTCGGCGGCGGCGAACCTGGCCGCGAGGATCGCCGTCGTCCCGCTGCCGAACAGGACCAGACCCACGAGCAGGAACGGCCAACTGCCGGCGGCGGCGCTGCACGCGGCGAGGAGGGCGCCCAGCGCCCCGACCCCGTGCGCGGCCGCCAGCGACAACCGGCGGCCGGCGCGCGCCGCGACCACACCCGCCGGGACGGCGAACAGCGCGGCACCCAGCACGGCACTCGGCTGCGCGAGGCCGGCCAGGGCGTCCGAGCCCGACAGGTCGCGCACCGCGAGGGCGCCGACCACGATCCCCGTGGCGACCCCGATCCCGCCGAGCACCTGCGCCGCGGCGAGCACTCCGAGAACGCGCGTCCGCGTGACCGATGATTGCACCGGTCCACTGTCCCAGAGCTCCCCGGCCGCGCGCCGCACTTTTCGCGATCACCCGGAATAATCTTCGGTACTCCGTTCGGGTGCCGACTCTGTCGGTGTCCGAACATTGCAGACCCGTGGCCTCCATGTTACGTTGGAAACGCTTCGGCGAATGGGTGGTCGACCCGATCACCGCACTCGGTCGAACTGTCGACAGGGGTTATCCACCCAAGGTCTTCCACTGGGGAATTCCGTTTTCCGACCGCCGGTCCGCGCTTCTCCGCCGGATGTTCCGCGAGCGGACACCGGCCGACCGTCCGGGAAACTCATGGCGAACAATCCCCCGGCGCAGGTGGAACCGAATCAGCCGCAATCGGGAACTGGGGAGGCACGGCCATGATGAAGAAGCACACCATCATCGCCTCGGAGGAGGAGTTACACGAGTTCGTCCGCGACGAACTCGCCGAACGCGTGTCGGACGACCTGGTGATCATGGGTGGGCACTACATGCTGTTCGCCGACGAGGACTCCGACGCGCTGGTGCCCGGCATCATCGAGGAGCAGGCGTCGGAGACCATGCGCACGCGGATCGAGCGGCGCGTCGGCATCTTCCCCGGCTACACCTGGGACCTGGCCGTGGAACTGGCCGAGAAGCACGCGGGCCAGTTCGCCGACACCCGGCTGCTGCTGCTGGTCAACGACTGGCAGTACGTGCCGACGCGAGGCCGGTCGGCGAGCGAGTTGCGGGCCGAGCACTTCGCCGGCATGGACGCGCTGCCCGCCCGCTTCCGCGAAACGCTCGCCCGCTCGTCGGTGCTCTCCGAGGCCAACGTGCTCGCCAGCCGCAAGCACCCACTGGTCTTCCCGGAGACCTGGCTCAAGTACCGCTTCCAGAAGAGCGCGGACAAGCTCGTCAAGCAGGGCAGGCTGGAGAAGCGCCTGCTGGAGACCGGCCGCGCGGGCGACGCCGAGGTCTCCTTCCTCGACGCCGACGGCAACTACCGCACGCTGATCAGCTGCGGCGTCACCGGGTGCGCGGGCGAGATCACCGAGATGATCTCCGAGGTGCACCGCGCCGGCCACCGCACGCTGCTGATCTTCGCGCCGGGCGAGTGCTTCGCCCCGGTGCGCACGGGCGTCGAGATCGCCTTGGAGCTCTACGGCCTGACCGGTATGCACGTGCTCGTCGCCGACCCCGGTGGCAGCGGCGAGATGTCCGTGGCGGAGATCTACGGCAAGACGGTCAACGCCGTCTCGTTCCGGTCCTGAGGCGGTCCCCGCGATGCACACCGTCTACTTGGACAACTGCGCGACCACCCGGTGTCGCGACGAGGTCGTGGAAGTGATGCTGCCGCTGCTGGGCGAGCAGTTCGGCAACCCGTCCTCCGCGCACGTGATGGGCCGGCTCGCCCGCCGTGAGGTGGACCGGGGCGTCGCGGCCGTCGCGCGCTTCGTCAACGCCGACCCGGCCGAGCTGACCATCACCTCGGGTGCCACCGAGAGCAACAACCTCGTCATGCTCGGCGCGTTCGAGCTGCACGAGCGGGCACCGGCCAACGTCGTGACGAGCCCGCTGGCCCACAAGTCCACGTTGGAGGTGGCGAAGGAACTGGCCCGGCGCGGCGTCGAGGTCCGCACCGCGCCGGTGTCGCGCAGCGGGCAGGTCGACCTCCGCGCGCTGCGCGGACTGGTCGACGACAACACCCGGCTGGTGACGGTGGACTGGGTGAACTCGGAGATCGGCACCGTGCAGGACGTCCCCGCGATAGCGGAGGTCTGCCGCGCGCACGACACCCTGCTGCACGTCGACGCGGTGCAGGCGGCCGGCCGGATCCCGATCGACGTGGCGGCCCTCGGGGTGGACGCGCTGTCCCTGTCCGCGCACAAGGTGTACGGCCCCAAGGGGATCGGGGCGCTGTACGTGCGCGCGTCCCGGCAGCACCGCATCCGCCCGCTGTCCTTCGGCGGCGGGCAGAACCGCCTGCGCAGCGGCACCCTGCCCACCCACCTGATCGTCGGCTTCGCCCGCGCCTGCGACCTGGCGCGGCAGGAGCTGGCGGCGAACACCGAGCGCGCCCGGTGGCTGCGCCAGATCGTCTGCGACCGGGTGTTCGCGGCGGTGCCGGGCGCGAAGCTGAACAACGACCCCGAGGTCAGCGTGCCGCACATCATCAACGTCTCCTTCCCCGGCGTCACCGGGGAGAGCCTGGTGTCGAGCCTGTCGAAGGTCGCGATCTCGACCGGCTCGGCGTGCAACTCCACCTCGCTGCAACCCTCGCACGTGCTCAAGGGCATCGGGCTGGACGACGCGGACGCCAACAGCGCCGTCCGGATCAGCCTCGACCCGACGATGGACGAGGCCGACCTCCGCTACGGCCTCGACGTGCTGTGCGACCGCGTCCTGGCGCTGCGACAGGAGTTCTGAGCATGGCGACGCGAGAGGTCCTGGTCATCGCGGGCGGCACGTCCTCCGAGAGCGAGGTCTCCCTCAAGAGCGGCCGACGGCTGCTGGAGGGCGCGCACGCCCTCGGACTGCGCGCCGAGCTGGCGGTCGTCGAGTCCCCGGCGGACGTGGCGGCGTTGCCGCTCGGCGCGGGCGACCTCGTCCTGATCGGCCTGCACGGCGGCTTCGGCGAGGACGGCCGCCTCCAGGCGTACCTCGACGTGCTGGGCGTCCGGTACAACGGTGCGGGCCACCGGGCGAGCGCCGTCGGCATGGACAAGGTGCTGACCAAACAGGTCGCGGCGTCGATCGGCATCGACACGGCACCGTGCGCGCTGCTGTCGGCGCACAGCGGTCCGCCGGCGTTCGCGGACGTCGCGCGGACGCTCGGCCTGCCGTTCGTGGTGAAGCCGCGTGCCCAGGGGTGCAGCGTCGACCTCGCCCTGGTGGAGGACGAGGCCGGGTACACCGACGCGGTGGCCGCCGCGATGCGACACGACGGCCGAGCGGTCGCCGAGCACTACGTGGACGGCGTGGAGACCACCGTCGGCCTGCTGGCCGGCGAGATCCTGCCGGCCGTCGAGATCGGCTTCGAGGGCAAGCTGTTCGACCACGCCACCAAGTTCGTCCCCGGCAGGTCCGAGTACCGACCGTCCACCCTGCCCCGGGCCGTCCAGGAGCGGTTGGCGGAGCAGTCGGCCGCGCTGTTCCGCGAACTCGACATCACCGACTACGGGCGGGTGGACTACGTCGTGCCTCCCTCCGGCACCCCCGTGCTGCTGGAGATCAACACTCTGCCCGGCATGACGAACATGAGCGTCTACGTGTACGCCTGCACGGCGGCCGGACTGTCCTATGAGGACATGCTGAGCCGGATCATCAAGGCGGTGGAGGCCAAACAACACCAACCACGCCCGGAGAGGTGAGCCGCCGGGCTCGGCCCGCTCGTGGGCCGCGTCGCGCGGCCCGGATGTGCGAGGTGCCGATCACCGCGCGGTCCCAGTCCAGACTGCCGGCCGAGTGCGGCTCCGCGAACAGCAGCCCGTGCAACCGGGACCAGACGCCGGCCTCGTTCCAGCCACGCGGCCGTCGCCGGCAGGTCATCACGGAACCGACGCCCAGCTCCTGCGGGAAAACTCCCGCTGGCTGCCGGTATACAGCACGAACAGAACGCCCCGCAGGCCGCGCACCGCCGAGCCAGGAAACTTCGGGGCTCAGTGCGCCGCCCGGGTCGCCGCCGCGAGCGCCACGCCGGTGAGCGAGTCCCGGCGTGCGGCGAGTTCGGCGGGTGGGCCCTCGAAGACGAGTCGGCCGCCTTCGGAGCCCGCGCCGGGGCCGATGTCGATGACGTGGTCGGCGCGGGCGACGACGCGCATGTTGTGCTCCACCACGACGAACGTCGCTCCCCCGTCGATCAGGTCGTCGAAGAGCGTGGTGATGGTGTCGACGTCGTCGGGGTGCAGGCCCGTCGTCGGTTCGTCCAGCACGATCCGGTCGGCCCGGTCGCGCCTCGGGTCGCTGAGGTGCCGGGCCAGCAGGAGTCGCTGCTTCTCCCCGCCGGACAGGGTGTCGAGCGAGCGGCCCACCGCCAGGTAGCCGAGTCCCGTGCGCCGCATCCACGACATCGCGCTCGCGATCCCCGCGTGGTCGGCGAACAGCGCCGCGATGTCGGCGGGCACCGCGGCGAGCACGTCCGCGACGGACATCCCGTCCAGCTTCGCCGACAGGGCGGTGTCGTTGAAACGCAGCCCGCCGCACTCGTCGCACGGTGTCGAGACGTCGTCCAGGAACGCCAACTCGGTGGTGATGTGCCCCTTGCCCTTGCACGTGGGGCACGCGCCACGACCGTTGAAGCTGAACCACGAGGGATCGAGCCCCGACGCCGCGCTGAACGCGCCGCGCACGGCATCGGCCACACCCAGCACGGTCAACGACATCGACCGGACGCCGCCGCGCAACGGTTCCTGGCCGACGACCGTGAAGTCCGGGTGTTGGCGCGGTAGCTCGATCGTCGCGAACGAGCTCTTCCCGGATCCGGCGACGCCGGTCACCGCGGTGAGCACACCGAGCGGCACGTCGACGTCGAACCCGGTCAAGTTGTGCGAACGGGCGTCGGTCACCCGCACGGTGCTGTGCGCCGACCGCGGCACCGGCCGCAGGATCAGGGGCTCGGCGAGCAACCGGCCGGTGATCGTCCCGCTGTCGCGCAGCCCGCGCGGTGTGCCCTCGAACTCGATCCGGCCCCCGTCGGCCCCGGCGCCGGGGCCGAGGTCCACGACGTGATCGGCGACGGCGATCACCTGCGGGTGGTGCTCCACGACGAGGATCGTGTTGCCGCGGTCGCGCAGTCGCTTCAGCAGCGCGACCAAGCGCTGGATGTCGGCGGGGTGCAGGCCGGCGCTCGGCTCGTCGAAGACGTAGGTCACGTCGGTGAGGGCGCTGCCGAGGTGCCGCACGATCTTCACCCGCTGCGCCTCGCCGCCCGACAGCGTAGAGGATTCCCGGTCCAGGGTGAGGTAGCCGAGGCCGACCGAGAGCAGGGCGTCCAGCACGTGGCGGACGCCCTTGAGCGCCGGGGCCACGCGCGGGTCCGCGAAGTGGTCGAGCAGGGCACGGAGGTCCGAGACGGACATCCCCACCCAGTCCACGATGGACCGGCCGTCGACAAGGCTCGCCCGCGCCGCCGCGTTCAGGCGCGCGCCCCGGCAGTCCGGGCACCGGTGCGTGGTGACCAGCTGGTCGAGCTCGGCGCGGACGGACGCGGACATCTTGGAGCGCCCCTGCTTGAAGTAGACGTCGCGCATCCGGGTGACCACCCCGTCGAAGCGGGCGGTCGTCGGGAACTGCGGGTCGGGGTTGTCCAGCTTGACCTGGTCGGCGTAGAGGAAGAGGTCCATCTCGGCCGGTGTGTAGTCCTTGAGCGGCTTCGACCGGTCGAACAGGCCGGCGTGGGCGAAGCGCTTCCACCGGTACACCCCCGGGCGGAACACGCTGAAGCGCACCGGTCCCTCGTCGATGTTCTTCTCCGGGTCGATGAGCTCGTCCACGTCGATGTCGAAGACGGTGCCGAGCCCCTCGCACGTAGGGCACATCCCGGACGGGTCGTTGAACGAGTAGGCCGGCGAGTACCCCGCCGACGGTTCGCCGATCCGGGAGAACACCAGCCGCAGCAGCGATGCCAGATCGGTGGCGGTGGCGACGGTGGAGCGCGCGTTGCCGGTGAACCGGCGCTGGTCGATGAGGACCGTGAACGTCAGGCCGTCCATCGCCTGCACCTCGGGCGCGGGCAGCTGCGGCAGCCGGGCCCGGATGAACGTCGAGTAGGAGTCGTTCACGAGCCTCTGCGACTCCGCGGCGATCGTGTCGAGCACGAGCGACGACTTGCCGGATCCGGACACCCCGGTGAACACGGTCAGCAAGTGCTTGGGCACCTCTAGTGAGACGTCGCGGAGATTGTTCGTGCGGGCTCCGGTGACGACGATCGGGGCACCGCCGGCGGATTCGACTGAGGCCATGACCGAACGCTACTGGGTGTGCGGAATGGACGCCGGTCTGGTCGACCTGGTGCCCCGCCGGACGTTCCGCCGACCACACCCGCTGGTATCCGACCTTTCGCGGAGATAGCCTGGCGCGGTGGAATGGCGACGACACGGCGAGCGGCACCTGGTCGGCGCGGCCCTGAAAGGCGATCGGACGGTCCACCAGCCGGACGCCCGTCGGCCCCGGTGCCCGTGGTGCTCGATCAGGCTGCGGCCCAGGCGGGTGCTGGAGGGCTGGGACCCGGGCAGCCGGCGCACCATCCACGCCTGCCTGGAGTGCGACGGCTCGTGGTGCGTGGTCGACAACCCCGGCGAACTGGTGGACGCGCTGGCCGCCTACTCGCGCGCCCGGCGGGACGGGAACGAGCAGCTGCGGGCCGGAGTGGACGGACGGCTGCGCGCACTGTCGCTGACCGTACCGGCCTGACCCTTCGCTTCAGCGCACCACAGGGTTTCACAAGTCCATAGTGGACTCTTCGTCAGCCGGCGTGCGCGTCGGCCTCGACAGAGTGGGAGGGTTGCCGCCGTATCGCGCGACGAGCGCGTTGCCGATCGAGGCCAGGTGGTCCAGCACGCCCGGAGGGCCGGTCACCTCCAGCCATTCGACCAGCCCGGCGAGCTCGCCGGCGAGCGCGTACTCGTTGTAGCCGCGGATCACGACCTCGATGCGGCCGTCGGTCGTGGACCCTCCTACTTCCAGCCGGTCGCCGAGCACCATCCGGAGCCGGCTCATCCCGTCGGGCGTGCACAGCGCCTGCATCTCCAGGGGCGTCCGCCTGCGGTCGACCTCGTCGGCGATCTCGCGCCAGCTCGCGGCGAGGTCGAAGTCCTCGGGTCGCCGCACGGGTTCGCCGGTCGGGTCGACCGACGACACGCGGTCGACCCGGAAGGTCCGCCGGCCGGCCTCGGTGGCAGCGACGAGGTACCACCACGGTCCTTTCGCCACGATGCCCAGCGGGTGGGCGGTTCGCTCGCTTTCGCCGCCGTCGCGGTCGCGGTAACCCAGCCGCACCTGGACGCCGCGGATCACCGCGTCCTGGAGTTCGTCGAGGAAGTGGGGCGTTCGGCGCTCGACCCGGCTGGACCCCCATCGTTGCGGGTCCACGACCAACGACGACGACGCCGCCTCGGCCTGCACCCGGAAGGGTTCCGGCAGTGCCTGGACGAGCTTGCGCAGAGCGGCTTTCACGGCCGGCGTCGCGGCCGAGGCCTGGCCGGCGACCAGGAACAGGGCGCGGGCCTCGCTCGCGGTCAACCCGGACAGGTCGGTGCGGGCACCGCCCACGAGGCGCCAGCCGCCGCCCCGGCCCTGCATGGAGTACACCGGCACCCCGGCCATGGCCAGGGCGTCGAGGTCGCGGCGGGCGGTGCGCTCGGACACCTCCAGCTCGCGGGCGATCTCTGCCGCTGTCGCCTGCTCACGCCGTTGCAGCAGGAGGAGGGTGGCCACCAGCCGGTCGGTTCGCACGCCGCCCAGACTTCCACAACAAACCGGTCATGGGGTGACCGGTTTGGTCGGCACGATGGTGCCATGACCTCACCGGCGGGACCCGCCGCCCACGACCACCTCGACCCTCCGCCCGTCGGAAGCGCGCCGACGCTGCCTTCGGGAACCCTCCCCGCCTGATCCAGGAAAGACGACGAGGAAACACCATGGTCAACCCGACCGATTTTCCCGAGCCCACCCTTGTTCCAGTCAACGGGGTCGAACTCGAAGTCTTCGAGGCAGGCCGTGAAAACGTGGGAAATCCCATCGTGCTCTGCCACGGCTGGCCGGAGCACGCTTTTTCCTGGCGCTACCAGGTGCCCGTTCTGGCCGCGGCGGGCTACCACGTGATCGTCCCGAACCAGCGGGGTTACGGGAACTCGTCCCGCCCGGCCGAGGTGACGGACTACGACATCGAACACCTGACCGGTGATCTCGTCGCACTTCTCGACCACTACGGCTACGAAAAGGCGACCTTCGTCGGCCACGACTGGGGTGCGAACGTCGTCTGGGGACTGACCCTGCTGCACCCGACCCGTGTCGACAAAGTGATCAACCTGAGCCTGCCCTACCCCGAACGTGGCGAAACGCCCTGGATCGAGTTCATGGAACAAGTGCTCGGCGGCGACTTCTACTTCGTCCACTTCAACCGACAGCCCGGCGTCGCGGACGCCGTGTTCGACCAGAACACGTCCCGGTTCCTGCGCAACCTGTACCGGAAGAACGAGCCCGCCAGGGCACCTCAGCCGGGCATGGCGTTGATCGACCTGGCCAGGGCGGAAGCACCACTCGGCGAGCCGCTGATGAGCGACGGTGAACTGGCCGTCTTCGTCTCCGCCTTCGAGTCGACGGGGTTCACCGGCAGCGTGAACTGGTACCGCAACCTCGACCGCAACTGGCACCTGCTGGCGGACGCGGACCCGATCATCCACCAGCCCGTTCTCATGATCTACGGCGACCGGGACATGGTGGCGAAGTCGGCGAACCTGGCGGAGTTCGTACCCGGCGTGGAGGTGGTCAGCCTGGATTCCGGCCACTGGATCCAGCAAGAGAAGCCGGAGGAGACGAACCAGGCGATTCTGAAGTGGCTGGAACAGCAGGCCGTCACGTCGCGCCTCGTCCAGCGGCCCTGACCGGGTGACGAATCCCGGCGTCCGACCCACCTGATCGTCGCCGCTCGACCAGTCGGCCCGCCGACTGGTCGAGCTCGTGGCGCGGGCACAGTCGCGAGGATTTCCCCCTTCCCGTCGATGTAGTCGATGAGCACGTCCGACCGTTCCTCGATGGCCGCCGCCAACAACGCCACCGCAGTCGTCGTCAACTCCCGGTTCCGCGACCGCACGATCGGCCTGCCCGCGTCCAGCAGCGCGCCCACCCGGTCGAGGTGAGCAGCGAACGAACCGTTGTCCACGCCGGGATTCCGCCCAGGATTACGACGGTGTCGAGTTGCCGGCGCGCAGAGGCACCGCCGGTCTCAGGTGAGCGTGGTGCTGCGGAAGGTGTCCAGGGTCGCGTGTGGTGGCGCCCATTTCGGTTGGGGGTGCGGTGTTCCGGCGGCCAGGAGGTAGGGCGGGGTGTGGCCGATGTTGTCCAGGCCCAGTCGGTCGGCGCCGGTGAACATCGTGTGCGTCGGGTTGTCCGTGGCGGCTTCGGCGGCGTGCGACGCGGTGTTCGCGAGGGCGGCCCGGTCTGCCGGCCTGTCCGCCTCATCGGTTTCGGCCTTCGGCAAGCAGCGCCCCGGCTTCGTGCAGGGTCTGCACCGCCTCTTCGACGGTGTCCCAAGACGCGGACCGGCGTTCGAAGGCGGCGTGGCGGATCGCCACGCGAGGTCAGGGGCCCTGGCCGCGACGAGCGGGACCCGACCCCATCCAGTGACAAGCAGGCACCGGCACCGTTCCCAGGCTGCCGGACCGTTGACCTTCCGTCATGTTCCGCGCGCCATCGGGTTCTCCGAGGGCTCCATCGAATGACAAGGCGCAACCGGGCGAGCACGCGACGCCACCCCTCGCCGAACGCGAACATTTGTCAGACGTCCAGTACTGGCCACGCTTTCGCGATCAACGACATGGACAGCGGCTCACAACGACGTTTCCGTGCGCCGGGTTCGCGGTATCGCCGCCGAGTTCGTCCTGGTCGCGCCGGCGCAGGAGGCGTCCGCACAGGAACTCGAACACCAGCGGAACCGTCCACTGAGGACTGTTCCGGTGGGTAAACCGGTGAACGGCCCGCCTCGTCGTCGTGGTCCCAGCGCAGCACGACCATCACGGCCGTCGACGTCCGGAACGGACCGCGGGGCGTCGCCGTGCCGAGCGGGCCCATGCGGTCGCCGGTGAAGTGGGGTCAGTCGGCGCAGCGGCGGCAGCTGTGCGGTCCGATCTGGCGGTCGCGCCCGCGCCAGCCCGCGCCGAGCGCCCTCGCCCACAACGCCTGCCACGCTCTCGGCGGGTGGTCGCCGTCGAACGCCCGGCCGCAGCTGTCGCAGATCAGGAGGAGGGTGGCCGGGTCGTGTTCACCGGGTATCGCGGTCACAGCGGGATGCGTCGACTTTCCTGGCAGGTACGTTGTCCGGCGGGCACCGGCGATCGGCACCCGGTGGTCGCACCGGGATCATGGCGGCGCGCGCGTCCACTGTGGCGGACAACCACGCCGATCAACCTTGCGATCGGCTTGCGATCGGCGGCGGACGCGGCAGTCTGGTGGCGAACTGCTCCGGGCGGGCGTAAAGATCGGCGGGACATGGACTACTCGGTACTGCTGGTCGAGGACGACGAGCACATCAGGCAGGCGCTCGGGCTCGCGCTGGGCGACGAGGGGTTCGCCGTGTCGGACGCGGTCTCCGGCGAGGACGCGCTGCGCGTGCTCGACCACGGGTCCTACGACGTGGTGCTGCTGGACCTCATGCTCCCCGGCGTGGACGGGCTGGAGGTGTGCCGGACGTTGCGGGCGCGCGGCGACCTGCCGATCATCATCGTGACCGCCCGCGCCGACACCGCCGACGTGATCGCCGGGCTGGAGGCGGGCGCGGACGACTACGTCACCAAACCGCTGGCGGCCGACGTGCTGGCGGCGCGCATCCGGGCGCTGCTGCGGCGGCGCGGGGGCGGGCGGCAGGACGAGGTGCTGCGGTTCGGCGGGCTGGAGGTCCGCCCGGACGTGGGGACCGTGCACCGCGCCGGCGTCGAGGTGCACCTGACCCGGACCGAGTTCCGGCTGCTGGTGGAGCTGGGGTCGGCGGCGGGCCGGATCGTCACGCGGGAACAGCTGCTGCAACGGGTGTGGGGCTACGACTACTTCGGCGACACCCGCCTGCTGGACGTGCACATCCGCCGGTTGCGCCGCAAGGTCGAACCCGACCCGGACGACCCGACCCTGGTGCTCACGGTCCGGGGCTCGGGGTACCGGATCGACCCGGACCGGTGACCCGGCTGCCGCGCCTGACCGTGCGCTGGCGGGTCGCCACCGCCCTCGGCCTGGTCTCGCTGCTGGTCACCAGCGCACTGGCGTTCGGGGTGTGGAACCTGACCTCGGGCTACATGCTGCGCCAGCGGGAGCAGAGCGCCATCAGGCAGGCCGAGGCCAACGCCCGTCTGGTCGACCGGTCGCTGCGCAACGGCTCGGAGGGGCTCACCGAGCTGCTGACCGGCCTGACCAGCGGCCCGGACTCGACCGTGCTGCTGTACCGCCCCGGCGAGGTGCTCACCAGCGGCCGGCAGATCGACACCGACGACGTCCCGCGCCGCCTGGTCGACCTGGGCAGGCGCAACACCCCGGCCGCGCAGCGGCTCGTCGTGGACGGCATCCCGGTGCTGGCCGTGTCGCTGCCGATCACGTCGGCGGACGGCGCGTACGTGGAACTCGCGCCGCTGGTGCAGCTCGACCGGACGTTCCGGTTCCTCAGCGCGCTGCTGGTCGCGGGCACGGTGCTGGTCAGCCTGCTCGGGGTGGCGCTGGGCTCGTGGGCGAGCCGGCGGGCGCTGCGCCCGCTGACCGAGCTGACCCGCGCGGCGTCCCGGATCGCGGGCGGCGACCTGCGGGCGCGGCTGCCGGCGCAGACCGACCCGGACCTCACGTCGCTGGCCGTCACGTTCAACGCCACCGCCGACGCGCTGGAGCAGCGCGTGCTCAAGGACGCCCGGTTCGCGGGCGACGTCAGCCACGAGCTGCGCTCCCCGCTCACCACCATGGTCAACGCGGCGGCGGTCCTGCGCCGGCGGCGCGCGGAAGTGCCCGGGACCGCTGGGAAGGCCCTGGAGCTGCTGACCTCGGAAGTGGACCGGTTCGCCCGGATGGTGGTCGACCTGCTGGAGATCTCCCGCACCGACCAGCAGACCGAGGACCTCGCGCTGGAACCGATCGACGTCGCGGTGCTGGTGCGCAACGTCGTCGCGGCACGTCCCGGGCGGCCGGTCGAGGTCGAGGCGGACCCGTCGCCGGCGTACGTGCTGGGCGACCGGCGTCGGCTGGACCGGGTCGTGGCCAACCTGCTGGACAACGCCGAACGCCACGCGGGCGGCGCGGTGCGGGTCGCGGTCCTGCGCCGCGCGGAGGTCGTCCGGCTGGAGGTGGACGACGCCGGACCGGGCGTGCCGGAGGAGCTGCGGGAACGCATCTTCGACCGGTTCGACCGCGGCGCGCGCGCCGGGAGCCGCGGCGGCGACACCGGCAGCGGCCTCGGGCTGGCGCTGGTCGCCCAGCACGTCCAACGCCACCACGGCGCGGTGTGGACCGAGCCGCGGCCCGGCGGTGGAGCCCGTTTCGTGGTCGAGATCCCGGAGGCCGGCCAATGAGGATCACCGCGGTGCTGCTGGCCGTCGCGCTCACCGGGTGCGGCGTCACCGCGCAGGACGAGCCCACCCCGCTGGTCACCTCGTCGGGGGGACCGGTCGCCACCCCCACGCTGACCCAGCGCCCGGACCCGCCGTCGTCCAGTCCCACGACGACCACGACGACCACGACGACCCCGGCCACCACACCCACCACGAGCGGCGGGTGACCGATCGTCAGCCACTCGTCAGGTCCACCACCAGGGGGTTCCGCCCATGATGGGCAGCACCCACTCACCCGGACGGGGTAGCCATGCGTCCTGAGGACTTCGCCGGCGACCTGCTCTGCACGCAGGTCGCCACCCGACTCGCCGCCCAGTTCAGCGCGATGCTGTCGCGCAAGGTCGTGACGGCGACCGTCCTGCGGGCCCGCGCCGACCTGCACGGCCAGGTCGTGCCGGAGGCCCTGGGCGAGATGCTGCACAGGTTGGCCCACCACCGGCTCGGCGTCCTGTGCGTGCCGGCGAGGGCGACGTGACCGGCCCGGACGGCTTCCAGCTCCGGTAGCGCCACCAGCGCCGCCAGCGCCGCCAGCGCCGTCACGCGGCACGACGACGCCGAGAATCGTCAGCCGATCGTCAGGATCAGACGGCGCGACGCACGTCACACTGGTGGTGCGACTCGCGACGCGGGGCCGCGATGCGAGTCGCACCACAACTTCGTCCAGGACGCTCCGCAGCCTCGTGGAGCGTCCTGGGCACGCAGGATCGGCATCGACCCAGTAGGGCCACCCCAAGTAGGGCCGGCAGGGCCGGGGCATGGCGGCGCTATGCTGCTGGAACTCGTGCGAGCCCCGACGGTGTGACTCCGCCCGCCTTCCTGTGGACTCGCCTTCCCGAAAGCAGCTGATGTCGCTCTCCACCCCCGCGCGCGTCCGTCGGCCCCGCCCCGCCTGGCTGTCGCCCGCCGTGTTCCGCACCGAGGCCCTGTCCGGGCTGGTGGTCGCGCTGGCGCTGATCCCCGAGGCGGTGTCGTTCTCGATCATCGCGGGGGTCGATCCCCGGCTGGGGCTGTTCGCCTCGTTCACCATGGCCGTCACGATCGCGTTCACCGGCGGCCGGCCCGCCATGATCTCGGCGGCCACCGGCGCGGTCGCCCTGGTGGTCGCGCCGCTGGTCCACACCCACGGTGTGCAGTACCTGCTGGCCGCGGTGGTGCTCGGCGGCGTGTTCCAGGTGCTGCTGGCGGTCGCCGGGGTGGCCAGGCTGATGCGGTTCCTGCCGCGCAGCGTGATGGTCGGCTTCGTCAACGCGCTGGCCATCCTGATCTTCCTCGCGCAACTGCCCTACCTGACCGGCGTCCAGTGGCCGGTCTACGCGCTGCTCGCGGTGGGCCTGGTGATCATGGTCGGGCTGCCCCGGCTGACGCAGGTCGTGCCCGCGCCGCTGGTGGCGATCATCGCGCTCACGACGTTCACGCTGGTCGCGGGCGTATCGGTGCCCACGGTCGGCGACGAGGGCGCGCTGCCGGACAGCCTTCCCGTGCCCGGTGTCCCCGACGTGCCGCTCACCCTGGAGACCCTGCGGATCGTGGCGCCCTACGCGCTCGCCGTGGCCCTGGTCGGGCTGCTGGAGTCGCTGATGACCGCGAAGCTGGTCGACGGCATCACCGACACCCGCTCCGACAAGACGCGCGAGTCGTGGGGTCAGGGCGTGGCCAACGTCGTCACCGGCGTGTTCGGCGGCATGGGCGGCTGCGCGATGATCGGCCAGACGATGATCAACGTCCGGTCCGGCGCGCGCACCAGGCTGTCCACGTTCCTGGCCGGCGTGTTCCTGCTGGTGCTGGTCGTGGTGCTGGGCGACGTCGTCGCGCTGATCCCGATGGCGGCGCTGGTCGGGGTGATGGTCATGGTGTCGGTCGGCACGTTCGACTGGCACAGCGTGCGGCCCTCGACGCTGCGCCGGATGCCCAAGAGCGAGACGGCGGTGATGGTCGTGACCGTCGTCGCCACGGTCACCACCCACAACCTGGCGATCGGCGTCGTGGCCGGGGTGCTGACCGCCATGGTGCTGTTCGCCCGCCGCGTCGCGCACCTGGTCACCGTCGAGGGCACGCCGTCCTCGGACGGGACCGCGAAGGTCTACCGCGTCACCGGGCAGTTGTTCTTCGCCTCCAGCAACGACCTGGTCTTCCGGTTCGACTACCCGCACGACCCGGCGACCGTGGTGATCGACCTGAGCGGAGCGCAGATCTGGGACGCGTCCACGGTCGCCGCCCTCGACGCCATCACCGCCAAGTACGCGGCCCGGGGCACCGAGGTCACCATCACCGGCATGGACGCCCACAGCGCCGAACGCCACGCCAGGCTCGCCGGCAACCTCGGCGACACGCACTGACGACCGACTGCTCCGCCGTACCAGCGCGCCCTCGCCGTCCTGGCGGATGCCGCTTCCGGTACCCGTCCGCACCGTTCACAACGCCGTCAGGGTGTCGCGGCAGAGTTGCAGTTCCTCGCGCGGGCGCACCACCAGCACCGGCACGGCGGCACCGGGTGGGCTGACCAGCCCGTCTGCTCCCGGGTCCGGCGTCAAGTCCTGCGGGACGCCCAACAGCGACAGCCCGGCCACGACGTCGGCCCGCACCTCCGGCTGGTCCCAGCCGATCTCGCCGGTGAACACCAGGGCGTCGATCCGGTCGAGCGAGGTGGCCGCCGCGGCGATCTCACGTCGCACGCGGTGGGCGAACACGCGCAGTGCCAGCGCCGCGGCGGGGTCCCGGTCCGCGGCGGCGACCAGGTCGCGGGTGTCGCCCGACCGGCCACCGGACAGCCCGAGCAGACCGGACTCGTGGTTGAGGCCGTGTTCGAGGGTGTCGAGGTCGAGGTGTCCCCCGCGCAGCAGCCACAGCAGCAGGCCGGGGTCGACGCTGCCCGAGCGCTTGGACATCGGCACGCCTTCCAGCGGGGTGAACCCCATGGAGGTGTCGACGCTGCGCCCGTCGCGCACCGCGCACACCGAGCAGCCACCACCCAGGTGGGTCAGCAGCACGCTGAGCCCGCCCGCCGGCCGGTCGAGCAGTTCGGCCGTGCGGTTCAGCGCCCACCGGTAGGACAGGCCGTGGAAGCCGTAGCGGCGCAGGCCGTGCCGCTCACGCCACGCGGCGGGCAACGGGTAGGTGACCGCGACCTCGGGCAGCTCGGCGTGGAACGCGGTGTCCGGGCACAGCACGTGCGGCACGTCGGGCAGGCGCTCGCGCAGCACGTCCAGCAGCCGCAACGCGGGCGGCACGTGCAACGGGGCCAGGTCCTCCGCGCGCCGGGCCGCGTCGAGCGCGTCGTCGTCCACGAGGGTCGGGGCGCGCAGGTCAGGGCCGCCGTGCACGAGCCGGTGGCCGACCGCGACGACGTCCTGTGCGCCGCTCAGCAGGGCGTCCAGCGCGGTGCGGGCCTCGTCGGAGTCGGGCGGCTGCTCGACCTCGGCGGAGTCCAGAACCTCCTCGCGCCCGGTGTCGACCAGGTGCGCCTTGAGGCTGTTCGAGCCCGCGTTGACGGTCAGGACGGAACTCATGCGCGCCACCTCCTGGCTGTGATTCCCTCGCGCGGGTAGAGGCCCTGATGGTTACGCGACCGCGCAGGCGTCGCCCTCCGCGCAGCGCGGCGGTTGTTCGGACAACGTGATGAGCAGGCCCTCTTTCGTGGACCACGGGCAGATGTCCACGACGTCGTGCCCGGTGGCGACCATCAGGGCTCGGGCGACCACGGCGCCCGCCACCGCCTGGCCCGCCCGGTGGCGGGAGATGCCGGGCAGTCGAGCGCGGTCGGCGGCCGGGAGTTCCGCCAGGCGCGGCACCCACCCCGCCAGATCGGCGGCGGCCAGCCGGCGGGGCACGAGCGGGCCGTCGCGCTGGGGTCGGGCACCGGCGAGCCGGGCGAGTTGCTGGAACAGCTTCGAGCAGCCCACCGCGCGACCGGTCCGTGCCCTGTCGACCGCGTCGGGCGGCATGGCCTCGCGGATCCTGCGCGCCAGGGTGTCGCCGAACGCGCGCAGCCCGTCGCGGGCGGGCTTGCCGCCGCGCTCCCACTCACGGGTCAGGGTGCGTGCGCCCAGCGGGAGGGAATGCGCGAACGCCGGTGCCGCCCCGTCGCCCACCGCGATCTCCACCGTGCCGCCGCCCACGTCCAGCACGGTGAGCGGACCGGCCGACCAGCCGAACCAGCGCCTCGCCGCCAGGTAGGACAGCTCGGCCTCCCGGCGGCCCGACATCCTGCGCAACTCCACCCCCGTACGTGCCTCCACCGCCGCCACGACGGCGTCCGCGTTCGTCGCGTCGCGCACCACCGACGTGACGAATGGCAGGAACGTGTCCACACCGCTACGTCTCACCAGCCGCTGCGACTCGCGGACGGCCGAGGCGATCCGGGCCACCCCGTCCCGACTGACCCGTCCGGAGAAGTCCACCGCGCGGTCCAGCCGGAGACGCACCTTGTGCGAGACGAGTGGGTCTAACAGCGCACCATCTCGTACGACGACCAGGTGCGCGCTGAAGCATCCGACGTCGAGAACCGCGACTGTGCCTCCCGATGGCATGAGTCCTCCTCGCATGCTGCGCCGAAGAGAACCAGATACCCACTTTCGCCCGGGTCAAACCGGACAGTTCGGACAGGTTGCCACGACTTTCGGCTCCACTACGCGTCGTAGTGGCTCGGGGGTGCCGTCCGGAGCAGCGGATGGCCACCATTGGCACCACGGCAGACGCGCAGGACAGGGCGTTCGCTCGCCGCATGGCGTTTCCGGTCCGACTGGAGGACGGTTGGACCCATGAGCAGCGGTCCGTCCGAGCAAGCCCGCGAAGCCGAGGCACGGCGCGTGGTCGACCGGATGCTGCGCCGGGCCGCGTTGCACGAGGCAATCGGCATCTTGCAGGTGTGGAACTCCTGCGGACCGCAGCAGGCCCGTGACGACCTGCACCACAGCACCAGCCAGGACACCGAGGCCCACCGCGTGATCGCCGCCGTGGACGCCACAGCCGACGGTCGGGACGACCCCGACCTGAGCTGGGAGTAACCCCGTTACCCGACCCGTTCGACCACCGCGTGCGGGTCCAGCGAACCGTCGGTCAACGCCCGCGCCACCTCCGACACCGGCACACCCGTCCGCACGCTGTAACGCTCCAGAACCGCCCGCGCGTCCTCCGGCCCGCCCGACAAGACAGCCAGCAGCACCCCCACCGCCTGGCTCACCAAGGCCCGGTCGTGCAACGCCGCCACCGTCCGCTCCGCCAACCGCTCCACCCGACGCGGCCCACGCTCCTGGCTCAACCCCAACACCGCCAGATCCGCCAACCCCTGACCCCGCCGCACCACCCGCTCCGGCAACCTCGTCGGCACCGTGTAGAGCAGATTCACCCCACCCACCGCCCGACCCAACAACCGCATCGGAAACGCGTAGACCGCCCGGTAACCCTCCCGCAGAGCAGCCTCCGCGAACTCCGGCCACCGCCCCCGAACCCCCTCGAAGTCGTCCACCGCCACGACCGCGTCGTCCCTGATGCTGTCCACACACGGACCCTCGCGAAGCTGGGCCTGCAACAACTCCACGAACCGGGCCCGCTCGTCCGACGCCGCCGCCACCTCCACACCACCACGCGGATCCACCACCAACACCCCCACCGCGTCCGCCCCCAACACGGCCGCACACGCCCCCACCACCGCACGCAACACCGTCAACCCGTCATGACGAGCCGTCAACAAAGCCGTGATCCCCACGACATGGTCATCGAAATCCCGCGACGGCACACTCACCCGGCCAGCATAAGGCCGACCGATCACCCGGACCGCACAGCGCCGCCGGTTTCCGATGTGGTGGACGGGTTTCCGGTTGATCGGTGGTGGTACGTCTTGGCGGTGACGACCTCCGGCGAGGACCTCAGACGACTGGCAGCCGACACGTTCGGGTGGTCGCGGTTGCGCGCCGAGCAGATCGAGGCGATGGAGCACGTGGTCGCCGGACGGGACGTGCTGGTCGTGCTGCCGACCGGGGCCGGCAAGTCGGCGATCTACCAGGTGCCGGCCCTGGTCCTCGACGGCCCCACGGTGGTGGTGTCGCCGCTGATCGCCCTCCAGCACGACCAGGTGGAGAGCATCGGGGACAGTCGTGCGCCCGAGGCGGTGGCGGTGAACTCGGCCCAACCCGACGGCGAGCGGCAGGCGGCGTGGCAGGCGCTGCGCCGGGGTGCGGCGCAGTACGTGTTCCTGTCGCCGGAGCAGTTGGCCGACGAGGGGCGGGTGGCGCGGCTGGCCGGGCTCGGGGTGTCGTTGCTCGTGGTCGACGAGGCGCACTGCGTCTCGTCGTGGGGTCACGACTTCCGGCCGGACTACCTGCGCCTGGGTTCGGTGGTCGAGCGACTGGGCCGGCCGACGGTGCTGGCGCTGACGGCGACCGCCGCGCCACCGGTGCGCCGCGACATCGTGGCGCGGCTGGGTCTGCGGGAGCACCGGGAGGTCGTCGCGAGCTTCGACCGGCCCGAACTGCACCTGGCCGTGGAGCGGTTCTCCGACGACGCGGCCAAACGCGCGGCCGTCGTGGGCCGGGTGCGGGAGCGGGACGGCTGCGGGCTGGTCTACGTGGCCAGCCGGAAGGACACCGAGTACTACGCCGCCGAACTCGGCGCGGCCGGGGTCCGGGTGGCGGGCTACCACGCGGGGATGAAGGCGGCGGACCGGGAGCGGGCGCACCAGGCGTTCCTGGACGGCGACGTGGACGTGGTGGTGGCCACCTCCGCGTTCGGGATGGGCATCGACAAACCCGATGTCCGGTTCGTGCTGCACGCGTCGGTGCCCGATTCCCTGGACTCCTACTACCAGCAGATCGGGCGCGCGGGACGGGACGGCGACCCGGCCGCGGCGGTGCTGTTCTACCGGCCGGAAGACCTGCACCTGCAACGGTTCCTCACGTCCGGGAAGGCACCGGAGGACACCCTGGGCGCGGTCGTCGGCTCGCTGCACGAGCACGACGGCCCCGTTCCGCGGGCCACGTTGGCGCGGGAGGTCGACGCCCCGCCGGCCCGCCGGACCCGGGCGGTCAACCTGCTGGAGGAGGTCGGGGCCGTGGTCGAGGACGAGCGGGGCCGCCTCGCCGTGAACCGGGACGTCACCGCCGCCGAAGCCGTCGAACAGGCCGTCGAGGCCGAACAGGCGCACCGGCGGCTGGTGCGCTCCCGCGTCGCGATGCTGCGCGCCTACGCCGAGACCACCGGGTGCCGTCGCCAGCACCTGCTGGGCTACTTCGGCGAGCAGCTGTCGGAGCCGTGCGGCAACTGCGACACCTGCGACTCCGGCACCGCGGCCCGGCGGGTCCCGGGAACCTCCGCGTTCGCGCTCGACAGCCGCGTGGGACACCCGCTGTGGGGAACCGGGGTGGTGATGTCGATCGAGGAAGACCGCATGACCGTCCTGTTCGACGCGGTGGGCTACAAGACCCTCTCGCTGCGGGCGGTGCAGGAGAACAACCTGCTCAGCAAAGGCGCGTGACCCTGTCCACAGTCGCCGCACAGGTCCGACCGGGAGGGGGTCCCGGTCTTGCGCCGGCGTGACCGCGACGCAGTGCCTGTGCTCGGAGGTCACGCGACGCGGCGGGCGCGGTCGGAGGCGGGCCACACGTAGGGCAGGTCGGGCGGCACGTCGGGGAACAGCGGCCCGTAGTGGGCCGGATCCTTGCGCACCAGGGCCGATCGGTGGCTGCGGTGCACGCCGTCGTCTCCCAGCCACGGCGGCAGGTCACCCGCCGCCGCCAACTCCGCCTGACCGCGCACCTCCACCGCGCCGAGGGCGGCGGTGAGATCGGTGCGCAAGGTCGCGGCGCACGTGTCGGCGTGCCCGAGGACGCACCACGCGGCACAGATCTCCAGGCCGTACCGGACC
This sequence comes from Saccharothrix espanaensis DSM 44229, assembly GCF_000328705.1. Lineage (NCBI taxonomy): Bacteria > Bacillati > Actinomycetota > Actinomycetes > Pseudonocardiales > Pseudonocardiaceae > Saccharothrix > Saccharothrix espanaensis. The sequence continues at coordinate 4,970,916 of NC_019673.1, forward strand.
AGCGCCTCCTCGTACCCGGCCCACATCCCGACCGCGGGGTGGTGCCGCCAGCCGTAGCCGGGCACGACCAAGCCGCGCAGCACCTGGATGGCCTCGACCCGCTGCTTGCCCAGCCGCCTCTTGTCCAGCGCCCTCGCGGTCGCGGCGAAGTCCGGGTGGGGCAGGAAGGTCTGCACGGCTACCGGGCCCTCGTCAGACACGTCGTGGACCACGAGGCGCGCGCAGCGGACCAGGAACCGCGGCCCTTGCTCGACGGTGCTGTGCTCATGACCACCGGGGTACCCGTTCCGAGCCGGTCAACCGGATCGGTCCACCCGCAGCCGTCACCCGATCGTGGCTCTTTCCCCGCGGCCGTGCAACACGTTCAACTTATCGGCGACGCGGCGGCGTTGCCTTGGTCGCGACAGGCGGTTTCGCTGGTTGCGACAGGTTCCCGACTTCCCGGAGCGCTGGCACCGATGACCCAGTTCGACGAGCTCGGACGCATGTACGACGACTCGGCCGAGTTGCCGTGGCGCAAGCACATGGAGATGTTCACGGTCCTGAAGCTGATGGGCGACCTCACGGACGCCGCCGTGCTCGACATCGGCTGTGGTTCGGGCGCTTACGCCCGCGCCATCCGGGCCCGAGGCGCGAAGCGGGTCCTGGCCTTGGACGAGTCCGAGGGGATGATCGCCCACGCCCTGGCCCGGGAGCGGGACGAGCGGCTGGGGATCGAGTACCTCTGCGGACCGCTGCCCGAAGCGGAGCGGGGCCGGTTCGACATCGTGCTCGCCGTGTACGTACTTCCGTACGCGACGACCGTGGAGCAGCTCTCGGCCATGTGCCAGTCGGCTTTCACGGCGCTGCGGCCGGGCGGGCGGTTCATCACCCTCGTGCTCCACCCGCACTCGACGGACGAGCCGGACTACTACCGGCGCTACGGGTTCCGGCTGTTCTCCGACCACCCCGAGGTCGACGGTGCCCCGGTCACGCTCGAACTCCAGCTCGGCGACCACCGCGTCACGGTCAGCGCTCGGTACTGGACCCCACACACGGTGGAGGAAGCGATGCGCACCGCGGGCTTCCGCACCGCGGTGTGGCACCGGCACGACGTCGATCCCGATGCGGTGGCCGAGCACGGGGAGGAGTACTGGCGGCCCTACCTGGACCGGCCGCACGCGGCGATCATCGAGTGCGGGAAGGCCGGCGACGCGAAAGCCGCCACCGCGCCGGGCGGACCGGAGGTGACAGGGTGACCGGCCACGACGACGCAGCCGCCCGCAGCACGGCGTTGCTCGACGGTGCCCGCTACCTGACCCTCGCGACCACCGGGGACGACGGGCCCTGGGCGTCCACGGTCAACTTCGTCGCACTGCGCGGGCCGCTGCGCCTGGTCTGGTACTCGTCGCGGTCCGCGCGGCACTCCAGGAACATCGCGGCGCACCCCGTCGTGGCCGCCTCGATGTTCATGACCGGCCTGCCCGGCTTCGGCCTCGACGGCGCGCAGCTCGTGGGCCGGTGCACCGCGCTGGAGGACGTGACCGAGCGGTTCCGCCGGCGCTTCTACGAGCTGGACTTCCCGGACGAGGAGGTCCGGGACTCGGTGGCGCTGCCCCTGGCGGAGTTCACCGGGGACGGCCACCGCCGCTTCTACGTGCTGGAGGTCCGGCAGTGGTGGTTGCTGGACGTCGCCAGGTGGCTCGCGGACAAGGAGGACACCCGGTTCGAGCTGCCGAACGCGCCGGACCTGCGATGACGAGCCGTCAGGTGGAGAGCCGGTCGATGCGGTCGATGGTGTCGGCGACGACGGCGGTCTCCCGGTGCGGAGACAGCTTGCGGTGCAGCGAAAGGAGGATCGCCCTGATCCGGGCGGACTCCATGTGCGGGTAGTCGTCCAGGAAACTGCCCCAGGTGGCGCACGCCTGCTCGAACCGGCCGCCGCGGAGTTGGATCTTGGCGAGCAGGTCGGTGGTCAGCATCCGCCATCGCCGATCGACCGCGGCGCGGTGGCGGAGGGACCGGCGCAGTGCGGCCTCGGCACCGGTCCAGTCCCGGGCGCAGGCCCGGACCAGCCCGATCCGGTGCGCCAGGTCCGCCCGGCCCTCGAACACCTCGGTCGAGTCGCCCGCCGGGTTCTCCCCCAGGCGGCGCTCGGCCCGTGCCAGGCAGTCGAGGGCGGCCCGGCGGTCGGACAGCGCGGCGTGGGCGACGGCGGCCCGGCCGAGGAGTCCGGCGTGGACGGTCGCCGGCAGCAGGGTGTCCGACACCTGGTCCAGGAAGGACTCCGTCAGCGCGACGGCGTGCCGGTGGTGGCCCAGGAACCACGCCTGGGTGCTCATCCGCTGCACCACGGCGAGGTAGCCGACCAGATCGCCCGCTTCGACGGACAGGGCCAGTGCGCTGCGGTAGTAGCGCTGCGCCAAGTGGTGGTGCAGGTCGTCGACGCACATGGCTCCGATCAGGCAGGTCAACTCGGCCACGGCGCCGAGCAGCGCACCCCGGAACCGGTCGCCCGCACCCGCCTCCAGCCAGGACGTCACGTCCGTCGCCAGGTAGGCGGCCGACGTGAGCCGGCCCCGGCCGAACTTCCGGTGCGCGAGTTCGAGCGTGGCGGTGGTGGCGCGGAGGGCTGCCACGGCGTCGGGGCCGGCCATGGCGATTTCGTTGCGCGGTGCCCACACCGCGCTGCTCCCGCCCGGCTGCCCGGCAGGCCACCCGGGCGCGGACGCCCAGTCCACCCGGTACGGTACCTCCCGCAGCGTCGCCCGGTCGCCGGCGTCCAGGTGCGCCGTCGCGAGCAGGAAGAGCGCCTGGGTGCCGGCCGGGTCCTCGGCCGACGCGCGGCGAGCGGGCGCGGTGCCGCCGGCCAGGCCGACGGCCGAGATCGTGACCGGTCGGCCGAGCCTGCGGGACAGCGCTTCCGCGATGAAGTCCGGCACCGGTGGGCGTGGTCTGCTCCCGGAGAGCCAGTGCGACACCGTGGTTCGGTCGTAGGTGAGGTCGACGCACGACTCACCGGCCACCCGGTTCACCGCCTGCGCCAGGTTGTGGTTGGTGAGCCCCGCTTCGCGCATCAGCGAGCGGAGCGACTCGTTGGGGTGATTCCGACGCGTGGACACGACTCACCTCGCCGCCAAGCCCTGGCGCGACGGCACCTCGCCCGTCGGCGTCGCGCGCGCCGCGGTTGTCGTCCCCGGCAGCCCGTCGGGATGCCCGGGACCGGATCTCCGGTGCGGGCCAGCATACGGCCATCCCGGTGCGACCCACGGGTGAACTCGCCCCTCCTCCTTGGCCCACAAGGGCTTTCTCTTCTGGTCTGGCCCCGGTCCGCCGCCGGCTGTCCCACGAACAGCCGCCCCCCGAAGGGGGACCGCGGGTCGCCTGGGGCCACCCGCGGTCGCCGCCGACGGTGATCGGTCCCCGCACGACGACGGCGAACGCACAAGGTTGTTCAACCGGTTCATCAGGTCCCGGTCTCCCGGTCGTTGCCGCGTCCGCCGAGCGGGCGGTCCACTGGAGCAACGGTGGTCGGAGGACCGTGTCCGCGGAGGTGGGTTGTGACCGAAGTGCTGCGCGCTCCAGATCCCGTAGGTCTCCCGGTGGGACGGGAGTCACTGGTCGCACTGTTCGACAGACAGGCGCGCGACACCCCGCACGCCGTCGCGGTGGTCGGCCCGGAAGGCGTCACCACCTACCGGGAACTCGACTCGAAGGCCACTCGCCTGGCCCGGCTGCTCGTGGCGCGCGGTGTCGGCCGCGGCGACACCGTGGCGCTGGGACTCCCGAGGTCGGTCGAGTACGTCGTCTCGGTGCTGGCCGTGGTGAAGGCGGGTGCCGCCTACCTGCCGCTGGACCAGGAGTACCCGGCCCGGCGGATCGCCCTGATGATCGAGGACGGCCGACCCTCGGCCGCCGTGAGCACGAGCGGCGTCGCCGACCACCTGCGGGCGAGCATCGAGCGCGCGGGCGTGCCCACGGTCGTGCTGGACGACGCCCACGACGTCCGAGCCCTGGCCGGGACGTCGGAAGAGCAGTTCACCGACGACCGGACCGGGGAGCCGGTCACCGCCGCCGACCCGGCGTACGTGATGTACACGTCGGGGTCTTCGGGACGGCCGAAAGGGGTCGTGGCCACGCACGCGAACGTCATCGCCCTGGCCGCCGACCGGCTCTTCGCCCGTTCCGCCCACCGCAGCGTGCTCGCCCACTCACCGCAGTGCTTCGACGCCTCGACCTACGAGCTGTGGGTGCCGCTGCTCCGGGGCGGCCGCATCGTGCTCGCGCCGGGCCCGCTGGACGCCGACACCCTGGAAAGCCTGACCGCGGCGCACGGCGTGTCGGCGGTCTTCGTCACCCCGGCGTTGTTCAACGCCATAGTCGAGCACCGGCCAAGTGCCTTCGCGGGGTTGCGCGACGTGCTGGTCGGTGGTGATGCGTGCGACCCGACCACCATCCGCCGGTTCCTGGACACCTGCCCTGGTATCGCGCTGCACAACGGGTACGGACCGACCGAGACGACGACCTTCGCGACCCGGCATCGCGTGTCGCGGGCCGACGTGGCGGACGGCAGTGTGCCCATCGGCCGACCTCTGGACGGCGCACGGGTGTTGGTCCTCGACGACCGGCTGCGGCCGGTGGCAGCCGGCGGGACCGGTGAGCTGTACGTGACGGGCCTGGGCGTGGCCAGGGGCTACCTGCGGCGACCGGAGTTGACCGCCGCCCGGTTCGTCGCCTGCCCCGACGGGGAGCCGGGAGCGCGCATGTACCGCACCGGCGACCTGGTGCGGGTGCGCGACGACGGGGTCCTGGAATTCCTCGGTCGCGCCGACGACCAGATCAAGGTGCGCGGGCACCGCATCGAGCCCGCCGAGGTGGAGGCGGCGCTGACAGCGTCGGACGGTGTCACGCGCGCCGTCGTCGTGGCGCACGAGTCACGACCGGGGCACAAGCGGCTGGTGGGGTACGTCGTCGCGAACGAGGACGTCGACCTCGCGGGCCTGCGTTCCCGGTTGCGTGGCACCCTGCCCGACCACCTGGTGCCCGACGAGCTGGTCGCCGTCGCGGAACTCCCGATGACCGTGCACGGCAAGGTGGACCGCCGGGCGCTGTCGCTGCTGTCCCCACCCAGGCCGGGCCGGGCGGCGGAGACCGCGGCCCGCAACCGGACCGAGCGCAGGCTCGCCGAGATCTGGGAGTCGCTGGGGCTCCCGCCGATCGGCCTGGCCGAGGACTTCCTGGACGTCGGCGCCCACTCGCTCGACCTCGCGCGCTTCGTCTACGCCGTGCGCCGGGTCACGCGCGACGCGCTGCCGTTGAGCATCGTCTACGAGGCTTCCAGCCTGGCCGCGCTGGCCGGGGAGTTGCGCGGCCGCTCCTCGTCCGCCGAGGACACCGAGGACGGTGACGAGTGGCTGCCGCCGCTGCGCCGCGCGGACCGCCCCGATCGGATGCCGTTGTCCGCCGGTCAGTTCCGGTTCTGGCACCTCGACCAGCTCGGTGGCACCACCGCCTACCACGTGCCGCTGACGGTGCAGCTGAGCGGACCGGTGGACGCCGACGCCCTCCGGCGGGCGCTGGCCGACGTGGCCGCACGGCACGAGCCCCTGCGGACGGTCTTCGCCGTGCACGACGCGGAACCCGTCGCCGAGATCCTGCCCGCCGAGTCGGCACACCCCGACCTGGCCGTGCGGGACGTCGAACCCGGCGAGCTGGCCGAGGTGATCAGACTTTCGGTGGCGCGGCCCTTCGACCTCACCCGCGACCTGGTGATCCGGGCCGACCTCCTGCGCACCGGGCCGGCGGACTCGGTCCTGCTGCTCGTGGTCCACCACATCGCCTGCGACGGCTGGTCGATCACGCCGCTGTGCCGCGACCTCGAAACCGCCTACCGCGCCCGGTCCGGGGGCGGTGCTCCGCGCTTCCGGGACCTGCCGATCCAGTACGGCGACTACGCGCTGTGGCAGCGGGAGCTGTTCGGGGACGGAACGAACCCGACCGGCGTGGCCGCCAGGCAACTCGACTTCTGGCAGCGGACGTTGGAGGGGCTGCCCGCGGAACTCGCCGACCACGCGGACCGCCCCAGGTCCGCCGACGCCGACGTGGCGACGCTGACCACGAGGTGGCCCAGGCGGCTGCACGAGTCGCTGCACGCCTTGGCGCGCAACAGCGGCAGCACGCTGTTCATGGTGCTGCAGGCCGGCTTCGCCGCCGTGCTGACGCGGCGCGGCGCGGGCACCGACCTCCCCCTGGGCACGGTGGTGGCGGGGCGCGACGACCCGACGACCGAAGACCTGGTCGGGTTCTTCGTCAACTCGCTCGTGCTGCGCGTCGACACGTCGGGTGACCCGGCGTTCGGGGAACTCGTCGAGCGGGTGCGCGGTACGACGCTGGCCGCGTTCGACCACCGTGACGTGCCTTTCGACCAGGTGGTCGAACACCTGCGCCCGGAACGCGTGCCAGGGCGGAACCCGCTGTTCCAATCCGTGCTGGTCCTGCAGAACACGCCGTGGCCCGAACTCGACCTCACCGGCACCCCGGCGGCGGTGGACATGGTCGCCGGCCAGGGCACCAAGTTCGACCTGTACCTGGAGTTCTGGGAGCGCCACGAGGACTCCGGCGCGCGGGACGGCTTGACGTGCCACGTGGAGTACGACACAAGCATGTTCGACCGGGCGACGGTCGTCGGGCTGCTCGACGAGCTGCGGGTTCTGCTGACCGCCGTCGCCGCCGACCCGTCGCCGCCGCTGAGCGCGTTGCCGTCCGCCGCGGCGGCCACCCCGGAACTCCGCCACCGCACGCCGGCGCAGGTGTTCGAGCAACAGGCGGCGCGGCAGCCGCGTGCGGTGGCCCTGAACACGCCGGACGGGATGTGGACCTACCGGGAGCTCAACGAGAGGTCCAACGGGCTCGCCCGGCTCCTGGTGGCCCGCGGCGCGCGGCCGGATCGCCTGGTCGCCGTCGCGCTGCCCCGGTCGGCCGACCAGGTGGTGGCGACCCTCGCCGCGGTCAAGGCGGGCGCGGGGTACCTGCCGCTCGACCTGGACCGCCCCTCCGAGCACACCTCGCGGATCCTCGCCGACACCGCACCGGCGACGGTGCTGTGCGCGGCCGCGCAGCTCGACGGGCTGCCCTCGCACCTGCGGGCGAACGCACTGGTGATCGACTCCCCGGAGGTCGAACGGGAGTGGGCCGGGCAGCCGGTCGGAGACCTGACCGACGCGGACCGCCTGGCCCCCTGCTCGCCGACCGACGTCGCGTACGTGATGTACACGTCGGGCTCGACGGGCAGGCCCAAAGGTGTCGTGATCACCCAGGCGGGCGTGACCGCGTTCGCGCTGGACAGCCGGTTCGGCAGCGGGCCCACCCGGATGCTGCTGCACTCGCCCCACGGCTTCGACGCCTCGACCTACGAGCTGTGGGTGCCGTTGCTGCACGGCCGCCAGGTGGTGATCGCCCCGCCGGGTCCGCTCGACCTCGCGACCCTGGTCCGGTGCATCGTGGACAACCGGGTGACGGTGCTGTTCCTGACCGCGGCGCTGTTCCACGTCATCGCCCACGAGGAGCCGCAGGCCCTGGCGGGGGTGAAGGAGGTCTGGACGGGCGGTGAGGCCGTGCCCGCGTCGGCGGTGCGGCAGGTGCTCGACGCCTGCCCCGGCACCGCGGTGGTCGACGGCTACGGGCCCACCGAGGCGACCGTCTTCATCACCTGCCACCGGATGGACGCGGTGGAGGAGGTGAGCGATCCCGTCGCGATCGGCCGCCCGCTGGACGCCATGAACGCCCAGGTGCTGGACGGGCACCTCGACCCCGTGCCCGTCGATGGGACGGGCGAGCTCTACGTCACCGGAGTCGGGGTGGCGCGGGGCTACGTCGACCAGCCCGCCGTGACCGCCGCCCACTTCGTCGCCTGCCCGTTCGGGCCGCCGGGCGAGCGCATGTACCGGACCGGCGACCTGGTGCGGGTGCGTCCCGACGGCGTCCTCGTGGTGCTCGGTCGGGTCGACCGCCAGCTCAAGGTGCGCGGCCACCGGATCGAACCCGAGGAGGTCGAGGCCGCGATGCGCCGGCACCCCCTGGTGTCCCGGTGCGCCGTCGTCGCCCACGGGGAATCGGCCGCCGGTCGGCTCCTGGTCGGGTACTACTCGCCGACCGCGGACCTGGACCCCTCGGACCTGCGCGCCCACCTCGTCGCGCTGCTGGCCCGGCACCTGGTGCCGGACGTCCTGCTCCCGATCGAGGACATGCCGCTGGGCCCCAACCAGAAGCTCGACCGGGCCGCCCTCGCCGCCCGGCCACTGCCCCGCCGCGGTGCGGCCGCACCCGCCGCGGCCGACGACGTCGCCGGCCGGGTCGGCGAGCTGTGGGCGGACGTCCTGGGCGACGGCCACGCCGACGGGGACTTCTTCGCCTCGGGCGGGAGTTCGCTGTCGGCCACCCGCCTGGTCGCCCAGCTCACCCGTGCCTTCCGACTGCGCGCCGAGGACGGCAAGGTCCTGCTGCGCACGCTCCTGGAGTCGCCCACCGCCGACGCGCTGGTCGAGGTGCTGCGCCCCCTCACCTCCGCGCCGGCGGACCCCGAGGTGGCCGGCCGGCAACGGGAGGTGCCGGACTTCGACGCCGAGACCCGCCTGCGGCCGGACCTGCGACCGCCCACGCCCGCCGTCCCGCCGGCGCGGCCCCGCCACACCCTGCTGACCGGGGCGACCGGGTTCATCGGCTCGCACCTGCTGCGCGAACTGCTCGACCGCACCGACACCACCGTGCACTGCTTGGTGCGGGCCGAGGACGACACCCGGGCCCGGCAACGCGTGATCGGCTCCTTGCGCGCCTACGGCCTCGACGCGGACGGGTTCGACTCGTCCAGGATCGTCGCCGTTTGCGGCAACCTGGCGGTCGACCACTTCGACCTGGACCGCGACCAGTACGCGCGCCTCGTCCGGGACATCGACGCGATCTACCACAACGGGGCGTGGGTGAACTTCCTCTACCCCTACTCGGCGCTGCGCGAGATCAACGTCGAGGGCACCCGGCGGATCATCGAGTTGGCGGCGGCCGGCCGATCCACCCCGGTGCACTACATCTCCACCCAGGCGGTCTTCTCGGCGGCGGGCCAGGCCGGCGTCCGCGCGGTGGACGAGACGACCGCACCGTCCCACCCGGCGCAGCTCTACCAGGGCTACACCGAGACGAAGTGGGCGGCGGAGGAACTCGTCCGCCGGGCCGGGGCCCTCGGCCTGCCCTACACGATCCACCGCCCGCACGACGTGACCGCGCACAGCGTCAGCGGCAGGTGGAAGACCGAGGGCTTCCTGTGCTCCCTGATCAAGGCGTTCGTCGAGCTCGGCGCGGCTCCCGGGCTGCGGTTGCCGATGGACTTCACGCCGGTCGACGTGGTCGCCCGCTCGATCGTGGAACTGACCGACCGGCTCCCGGCCGACGGTTCCGCGTACCACCTCAGCAACCCGCGTTACGCGCTGCTGGACCAGTTGGTGCACCAGCTCAACGTGGCGGGGCACCGCGTCGAGACGGTGGCGCCGCAGGAGTGGGTCCGCCGGCTGGTCGAGCACGGCGAACGCCGGCCGCAGGCGGCGATCTCACCGTTCATCCCCCTGTTCGTCGAGCGGTGGGGGCCCGACCGGGTCGCGGTCATCGACCTCTACGTCGAGGGCCGGATGCCGCTGCTGGGCAGCGAGCGGACCTGGGCCGCGGTGGACCGCCTCACCGGCGAGTCCTGCCCGCCGACCGAGGACCTGCTCCCCGGCTGCGTCGAGGTGCTCACCGACACCGGCTTCCTCCCCGCCCCGTCCCCGCCGTCCCGCTGAACCGCCACGGAGGTCCGCTGTGGAACCGAACCCGTTCGAGGACCGGGACGCGACGTTCTCCGTCCTGGTCAACCACGAGGGCGCGCACTCGCTGTGGCCGTCGTTCGCCGAGATCCCCGAGGGGTGGACCGTCACCTTGGCCGACCGGCCACGCGACCAGTGCGACGCGTACGTCATCGAGCACTGGACGGACAGCGGCCTGCACAGCACGCCGACCGCCGACCAGGAGATCACCTGAGCCGGTGGTCACGACGGGCACCCTCACGCCACGTCCGATCGACGGCGATACAGCTCCGACCGACGAGCCGCTTCATGCTCTCGTGCAAGCACTCCGAAGAACTCATTCCCGCCTATTCAGCACCAGCCGACGCCAACCGCCTCCGGAGCCGACGGCCACCGACTTCGGCGGAACTGCTGCGGCGCGCCGCACGTGCCCTCGACCTGGTCGACACTGCCGACCCGCTCCATCACGCCACCTCGGCCTCCACATGCTCGCCCGTTCCCATGCCGATCATCAAATATGCTCGGTGCTGAGAATCCATTCCTTGCGCCTGCCGTTGGGAGAGCGGGTCAGGACGTCGTTCGGATATCCGTCGAGTGAACTTTCAGGCGCCGAGAACTGACCGAGAGTGGCCACTGGCGGCAACCGGGGTCCACCGGTCGTGTGGTTTGCGTAGGCGACTCAAGGGTGATCTCTTTCGACCTCGATGCGCAGTCGCGTGAACGGGCGCCCAGTCGAGACGGCAAAGGTCGTCGGGCACGGTGACTAGCTGCATTCGGTGCCCGGTGAGATTGGTTCGTCTTGCCCCTCCTGGGCGAATGGGGATTTCCGGGACGTCGGGCGACGCCTCTCCCACCCACCGGTCGCCTCGACCCAGTCGGCAACGACAGCCGTGGGTAGCAGAAAGATGATCCTGCATACATCGGTCCAGGCCGAGGTGAAAGGCTCGGCGACCGTGAAGGATCCGAACAGGCGAAGGGTCACCCGTGCCAGTGAACGAGACGCGAACTCCTCTCTCAATCGGATCGAAGACAGATCGCGATCCGTCGCAGCCGATGATCGACCAAGAAGTGCCACGAACGGCGGACCGTTCCCCGTCGGCATGAAAAGCCCTGATGATCAGGCGAGCCGTGCAGCTCTGATGTTGGCTGATGGGCGGCACCCGGAGTGGTGTCGTCACCAGCATAGCAGAAGGAGCGCACGGCAGGATGAGAAAGCGAAAAGTACTCACGGCGTTGACAGTGGCCGCCACAATCGCGGCAACACTTCCCGTAGTCGCCCATGCAGAAGGATTCCACACGGTCAAGGTCAAGGTGGTGGACGACTACAACGGCAATGGCAAGGCCGACGACGACGAGGTGAAGACCGGCGGCATCAAAGACGTCGAGTTCGAAGTCCTGATACCCGACCCGGACGGTTCGGGCGACAAGCCGTACTCGCCCGAACCGCCGCCGAAGACCGACGCGAACGGCCAAGCCGAGGTCAAGATCCCGATCGACGACTATGGTTCCGCCAATGCGATCATCAGGGTCAAGAAGAGTTCCCTGGGCGCGCGCCAGGCTGGTTTCGCGAGCAGTCAGGGCCTGCGCCCGATCGACCTGTACGTGACAGCGGGAACGAGGACCGAGCAGCTGATCTCACTGTGGAACCCGGCGAAGTACTGCTCCGTCGACTCCTACCTGGTGACCGCCTGCCAGTTGTCGCACGGCAAGGACAACGAGTTGCCGACCTTGGTCAAGATCGGCAACAAGTGGCGGGGCGACAAGTTCAACCTGAAGACCGAGAAGGAAGACGGCAAAGAAACCCCGATCATCCTGGCCAAGAAGAAGGACACCGGAGTCGTCTACGGGATAGCCCACCAGAAGAGCAAGAAGAGAATCTTCTCCGGCGCCTTCGCCAAACGCTTCGCGCCGTACGGCCCCGGCGGCTCGGGAGCGATCTATGTCACCGACGTGTCCACCGAGGACGAAACCACGAAGGTCTTCGACAAGTTGCCGGCGGGATCGACGCAGCACGCCAAGGAACCGCCTGCGGGCACGTTGTCCTTCAACCCGAACACGGAGGAGTACGATCATGCGGACCGCACTTTCGTCCAGGCGGTCGGCCGGGAGAGTCTGGGCGATATCGAGATCTCCGCTGACGAGAAGCAGTTGTTCGTGGTCAACATGTACGACCGGACGCTCAATGCGTACGACATAAGCGGGGACAGCGCCGGGAAGCCGACCACCACGAAGATCGAGTACTCGGGGTGCGCGAAGGCCGACGACTGGCGACCCATGGCCCTCGGCACGGGGGACAACACGCTATACGTCGGCGGCGTGTGCTCCGCCGAGACGGACCGGAAGGCCGAAGACCTCAAGGCCGTCGTCCTCCAGTACGACTACTCGACCCAGAACGCGAAGTTCACCCCTGTATTGCAACACCCTTTGACCTACAAACGCGGTTACTCCTGGACGGCGAGGTCCAAGGATCCCACAAAGCCCGCGGACTGGAACCCGTGGTCGAAAGCCGCCGATGACTTCCCGTACGAATATCTGCGGATGTCCACGTACCCCGAGCCCATGCTGGCCGATATCGAAGTGGAGTCCGGCGGACATCTGGTGCTTGGTTTCCGAGACCGTTTCGGCGACCTGACCGGGGTCGACATCTCCGACCCGAAGACAAAGGACTCGATCCAACAAGGCGCCGCCGCCGGTGACATCATCAGGGTGTGCGCGGCAGGCGGGAAGTTCATCTGGGAGGGCGAGTCGGGGTGTGAAACCCACAACGCGCTGAGCGCGGACCCGCCGCACAAGGAGTTCTACGTCGGAGACAACTTCAACCGCAACGGCGGCGCCCACCAAGAAACCGCCTTGGGCGCCCTCGCGCTGGCCAATTCCGAGAAGAGAATCGCCGCCACGCATCTGGACCCGATAGAGACGACCTACTCGAATGGAATCGGGTGGCATGATCGGGCCACCGGCGAACGCGACCCGCGGAACGACAGTTACGGAATCATCCACTGGAACGACAACCTCCTGGCACCCAGTGCGCCGTTCGGCAAGGCCAACGGTCTGGCCGACTTGGAATACATCTGCGACGAAGCCCCGATACAAATCGGAAACCGGGTGTGGGAGGACTTCTACCGGGGCCTGCAGAACGCTCGCGAGTACAAGGGCCTAAAAGACATCACGGTGACGCTGTACGAGGCGGAGAGCCAGGGCGACGGTGATGCCAAGGTCAAGGACAGGCTCGACTCGACGAAGACCGACAAGGACGGCGAGTACTACTTCCCATCGCCGGAGATGGCCGGCAAGTTGAAGCTCAAGCCCGATACCTGGTACGTGGTCGAGTTCGACCGGTCTTCGGCGACGAATCTCAAGTCCGGCGACTGGACCATCGCTGCGGACCATCCCGACGATGAACCGACGCGCAATTCCGACATAGCGTTCGACGCGAACGGCACGAAGATCCCCAAGGGCGATGAACAGGTCAAGAAAGCACCCAAGGTGCGGGCCAAGGGCAAAACCGGCGGTCCGGGATCGGTGAACCACGACATCGATGCGGGCTACGACCCCAACGGCAACCCATCGTCCTGACCCGGATGCAGCACCGTGGCCGCCCGCTCCGATCTGCGGGGCGGGCGGTCAGGCAGGCGCGCGGCCAGCCAGAACCCTGACGAAACCGGTCGAGGCCGCGGCAGAGGTCCTACGGCAAGCAGTGGGTTCACGCCGACCCCCGCACGATGCGCAGCCCTCCCCCGTCAGGTCTTCGTTGCATCAAATGCGACCCATATCCGTCCGTCGTAGGTTCCTGCGCGATCTCGCCTGCCACCAGGTGACACAGGTGGTCGACCGCCTGCGACGAGAGTGCGCCTGACGCCACCCGCTCAGTCCTGGAAGTGGTACGGGGGCGCTCAAGCCAGCAGGTGATGCCCCAGAACGCGGTCAGGAGTGGGCCCGGGGAGTACGAGGAAGGTGGCGGTGGCGGTGGCGGTGGTGAAGTCGAGAAGGTCGTCGGCCTGGTCGAGGCGGTGTTGGGTGGCGGTGTAGGTGCGCAGGTCTCGTTGGTAGGAGATGAACAGCAGGCCGGTGTCGCCGGGACCGTTGTCGTAGGTGTAGCTGCGGCGGAGCATGGTGCCGCTGCCGGTGGCTGCGGGGTTGGCGCGGCGGACGTGGGCCGTGGTGGGAATGACGTAGCGGCCGTCGGGGGTCTTGGCGGACAGGTCGACGTGGTCGGTGGTGGTGCCGCCGGTGAGCGGCGTTCCGTCGGCGCGGTGCCGGCCGATGACGGCTTCCTGGCGGTCGAGGGGCTCGGCGAGGAAGCGGGGGAGGTCGACGCGCAGCCGGCGGACGACGGCGATCGTGCCGCCCGCCACCGCCGGGGGTGCGTCGAGCCAGACCTCGCGGTCGACGTCCTCGGGGGTTCGTGGGACTTCGATGCCGTCCAGGAAGCCAAGGAGGTTTCGGCCGAGGCCTTGATCCCCCGTTGGTGGGCGGAAGCCGCGTTGTGACCAGCGTGGTGCGCCCAGTTCGTGGGCGACGAGGGTTTCGGCGGCGGTGAGGGTCAGGGGGTTGCCGGCGCAGGTCTGGATCATCAGGTCGCCGCCCCGGGCGGTGTCGGGGATGTCTTCGCGGGTGAACGCGGGCAGATCCCGCGCGCCGGGCAGGGTGGGGTCGAGAGCGCTGATCAGGCGGGGGCCGAGTCCGACGGTGATGGTGAGGTCGCCCGGGGGCAGTCCGCCGAGTCGGGGGTCCTGTCCGCCGGTGGTGGCGCGGATGATGTCGGTGAGGCGGCTCAGCAGTGCGGCCAGGTCGTGATCGTGGACGTCGTGGACGGACAGGCCGAGGAATTGCTGGGGCGGGTCGGGGCGGTCGATACCGGCCTGTGTGCGGCCGTGCATCGCGACCGGTGCCCCTGACGGGTCACGGGTGTCCACTGTGGTGCTCTGGCGGCACGCGGACAGCGACGCCAGAGCCGCCAGACCACCGGCGACAACGCCTCGGCGGGTGAATTCCGATCTGTCACGCACGGTGCCCAGTTTGTCACGCTACGATGAACGCGCTGGCCCGCAACCCGCTACTCATTCCGGTGAACCGCGTCAGGAGATCCCGGTGACTCGCCTTCGCGACTTCGTGCTGCCCCTGCTGGTCGTTCTGACAGCGGCTACGGCGTGCACCACCGGGACGGCAGAGTCCGGAACCGCGCCGGGGACCATCCGCGTGCCGCAGGACGAGGCGACTATCGGGTCCGCCGTGGACCGGGCACGGCCGGGCGACGTGGTCCTGGTGTCGCCCGGTGTCTACCGCGAAAGCGTGCGCATCCGCACCGATCACGTGACGTTGCGGGGGACCGACCGCAACGGGGTGGTGATCGACGGCGAGGGGCGGCGGCGGCACGGCGTGGTGGTGACCGCGCCGGCGGTGGCGGTGGAGAACCTGACCGTGCGCGACCACCTGCTCAACGGCGTGCTGTTCACCGGCGCCACTCGCGACGGCAGCGAGCCCGACGTCCGGGGCAACGACGGCTACCAGCGGCTGGACCCGGAGAAGTCCCCGCCGCTGCAAGGCTTCCGCGTCCGGTACGTGACCGCCGCGAACAACGGGCTGTACGGGATCTACGCCTTCAACGCCCGACAAGGCACCATCGAGCACAACTACGCCTCCGGCAGCTCCGACTCCGGCATCTACGTGGGGCAGTGCAAGCCCTGCCACATCCTGGTGGCCGACAACGTCGCCGAGTACAACGCCGTCGGCTACGAGGGGACCAACGCCGGCACCGGGTTGTGGGTGCTGCGCAACCGGTTCACCCACAACAGGGTCGGGCTGACGGTCAACTCCGACTACCTGGAGGCGTTCCGGCCCCAGGAGAACTCGGTGATCGCGGGCAACCTCGTCGCCGACAACGCCGAGGCGCAGACCCCGCACCAGGCCGACGGCGGGTTCGGCATCGGGATCGGGATCGGCGGCGGGCAGCGCAACACCGTGGTCCGCAACCTCGTTCGAGGTCACCCGCGCGCCGGGCTGATGCTGGCGGCCACCGAGGACATCCCCGCCGCGGGCAACACGATCGAGGCCAACGTGTTCACCGGCAACGCCGCGGATCTCGCCAACGTCGCCACCGCCCGCGCGCCCAGCCGGGACAACTGCCTGCGCCACAACACCTTCACCACCACCTACCCGCCGGACCTCCCGGTCGACCGGTGCCTGCGCGAGGGTGCCGAACTGCCCGCCGCCCCCGCTCCGCGAACTCCCGAAGCGCCCGCCGGGATTCCCTTCCGCGACGTACCGCTCCCGCCACCCCAGCCGCAACTGCCCGACACCGCGCCCACCCCGGTGGAAGGGCCATCGGCCGTACCGCCGCTGGACCGGGTCGGCCTACCCGATCCCACCTTGCTCGCCGAGAACAGCAGGAGCCGACCGTGATCCGCAGGTTGCTCACCACCGTGGCCACCGCTCTGCTCCTGGCCGGCTGCGCGGGCCAGGATGCGCCGACCGCGCCGACCGACAACCCCCGACCACTCACCGCCGATGAAGCCGAGCGGATCTCGTTGGCGCGCTTCGCCAACTACCAGCGCGGTCGCGGCGTGATCACCGGCGTCATCCCCCACGCCGGCCACGAGTTCCACCTCACCGCCCGGGTCGACTGGCGCGACCACCGCGGTTACGGCACCGTCCACACCGCCAAACCCACCGGCGAGCGCCAGGACTTCCTGCTCCAGTGGACGCCTCAGGCCGTCGCGGTGATCCCGGGCTGGTCCGGTGGCCTGCCCGACCAGCCCCCGGACACCGCGGACTGGCGGCCCCGCCCGCTGGACGCCAGGCACAACCCCATCGACGCGGCCCTGCTGATGACCCTCAACCTCGCCCTCGACCGGCCCGAGAACGCCCAACTGCTCGCCCAGAGCGACGCCCGCTGGCTGCGCTCGGAACACGTGGGCGACACCGACCTCATGGTCGTCTCCGGCCCCAGCCCGGCCAGTTCCCGCGCCACCTCCGACGCCGCGCCGCAAGGCCGCATCCGCTACTGGATCAACGGCGAGGGCACGATGCGCCGCCTCACCGCACCCCTCGGACAACACGGCGACCTGGTCACCCTCGACCTCCTCGACAAGGACACCCCGCAGATCCCGCCCTTCACCTGGCGGTGACCGGTCGGCCGAAGACCAACAGGCAGGCGAGGACGGTGAACGCCCACACCGCTGGGGACGAACAGCACCAGGTAGGTGCCGGTGTCGCGCTGGATGTCGACCTCGGCGACGTACTGGCTGTAGTGGGTACCCGCCGACATCACCGTCGGTGGCGTGCTCCTGGTCTCCAGGAGGCCGTCGTTGCCGCCGTAGGCGGGCGCCCGGGAAGCGGAACTACGAGCCTGGCGGGCCGACTCGGATCCAGCCGTCCGGTGGACCTGCGACGGCACCGGCGTGCACACCACGACGAGGAACGGGAACGACCACTCCCCGCACTACCCGCGCCAGCCCGCCCAGCAACTGCCGTCCACCTTGTCGGTGATCTCGTAGCCCTGGTCAGCCAGGTACGCGGTGCAGTCATCCGGATGGGCCTGCGCAGGCATCGCCACGAGCACGGGCAACGCGACGTGGCACCAGACCACCTGCGCACGGCACGGCACTCCACCCAGGCGCTCGACGGGGTGACCCCACCCACCCTCGCCCGACACGGTGAGCGTGATCGACGGCGCAGGCGAACCGCGGTTCAGCGACCTCGGACTACTCCCAGCAATCACCCGGCACCACAAGGCCGACGTTCACCCGTCAACGCCCTGATCAGACCCAGCGGAGAGCGGCGCTGTGCCGCCCCAGACCGCTGTGACTGACCGCGATGCCACGAGGACCAAAGCCACCGGGACGACGCAGCCGAGTCAGGAGGTGGCTGCGGCTTCGCCGGACGGCTGCGATGAGTCGGTCACAACGGGCGAGTTCGCGTCTTGCTCGGACGGGATCCGATCGGCGGCGGAGAGGTGGATACCCTCCCTTGGCCTTCCTCTTTCCGCTCAATTGCGGTAAGCCCGGAGTTCGCCGGACCGCTCCGCGTGCATCTGGGCAATCGCGTTCGATTCGGCCGACCGGTCGTAGCGGAAGTGCCAGATGTGACTGTGTGCAGGGCGCCGACTTACCCCATCGGGGGTTTGGCCACACCTTCCAGGTAAGCGTCTTGATGTCGACCGTGGCCGCCGGGCACGATGGTGTGGACGTTCCGACCTCTCCGTGATCCCGGATCCCGCCGAAGCACAATCGGGATCAGGACGCTTCCTGCGCGGCTTGGATCTGCCGTGTGCCGATCACCGAGGTGGTGCCCCACTCCTTCCGATCGGCCGAGTCCGGTTCGGCAGCGAATGCGACGCCGACGGAACAGCAGGACCGAATTATTTGCGACCAAGAAGGGAGAATCGTGACCGATCAGAACCCGATAGGGTCTACCTACAAGCCGACGAGGTTCCTGCGGCACCCGCTGACTGGACGAAACCAGGAAGAACTCGCCATCCCGGCGAAGGCCCCCTCGATCCTCAGGTGGGCGGACCGCAAATGGGGAAACACCCCGATCTCCGAATACGTGAAGGCGAAGGACCGGACCGGTGCGTACCTCACACCGATCGGCTTCTCACTCAACAGGACGATCTACGGACAGTACCCTGCGAACGTGCCGAACGCGCACGACCGGGGGTGGCTCGCCTACCTGAACATGGGCGTGCCGTTGATCGAGGAACGCAGAGACATCGCCCAACCTCCGCCCGAGGTGATCTCCGAACAGGTCTACGTCAACCGCAACAACATCATGCCGCCGGTCGAGTGGACGAACACCGTTCAGTTCTCAGTCTCCAACACGATCAGCTGGTCGCTGTCGGGGCAGGTGCAGCTCACGTTCGGAGCGAAGACCTCCGCGCAGCTGCAGACGCAACTGCAGAAGAGTCTGCAGAAGAGCAGCACGACGACAGCGTCGCAGACCAACATCGCGCACAACCACAAGGACAACCAGGGTGCCCAAGTCCAGATGCGTGGAGATGCGACCAACACGACGTCCGCAACCACCACCGCTACTGGTTCCGCCACCGGGACCGGAGAGTTGTCCGCCCAGCTCATGCTGGGAATCACGGCTTCCGTCAGCGGTTCGCTGAGCACTTCGTGGACCCAGACCTCGTCGCTCAAGGGTCCGGTCAAGTCCCGTGCGGTCGTGCGGGCCACGCAAAGGCGTCAGGTGCGGAGGTACGACTACGAGATCCCCATCGTCTTCGCCGGTCATGTCGCTTTGCACTACAAGGCCGAGGTGGACCCCACCACCATCCCGCAACACTTCCCCACCATGGACGCGGGGGAACGGAGGCGCGTGCAGAACCTCGACCCGAACCATTCCGGTTCGGGTCCGTACTGGGTCCAGACGGTCGTGTTCCCGGTCGAAGTCCTCGGGCTGGTCGACTACGGCGAGCAGTTCACCCAGGTAGGTCGGGCGGAAGTCGCCTCAGTCCTTGCCGGCGAGCACGAGGTGTTCGAACTCGAACCCCTGCAGCAGGGCAACCGCTTCGGGGCCACCGACGCACCGCTCTACAAGCCCAAGCCGTGACCCGCGACCACCAGGACGCCCAGGAGGCGAACCATGACCTACCAGAACATCTTCGACGGGGGCAAGGGCCAGGCGCTGTCCGCCGAAAAAGCCGCACAAACCCTCCGCAAGGAGATCCCCGGAGCCGTCGACCCGGACATCGATCCGGAACTGCTGACGGGCATTCCGCAGAAGGCGCGCGACCCCAAGATCGTGAACGAGCTGTCACCCGTCGCCCTGGAAATAGCCGGTAGGTTCCTGGAACCACTTTTCAAGAGCACTCAGAAGGCGGCCGTGGACCAACTCGCCGCGAGCAACGACCCGAAGACGACGTCGACCATGGCGTCGTCCACTCTGCAGGAGGTGGCGACGCAGGTGAAGGCAACTGTCAACGCTTCTGACGAACCGAAGATGCCGGCCACGGTCGACAACCTGAAGCCTCCCAAGGTCGACGTGCCGAAGAAGCCGCCCCTGCCCACCTGAGGCCGGACGGAGCACAGCTGAGCGTGCGGATTCGCAGCCCGCCCGGATACCGGCGTCGATCAGGACGACACCGGGCTGACGAGTCCACGTAGGCAAGGGCGCTTCCAGCGACGTCGCACTGCCCGGCACCCGCGAGGATGTCCTACCGTCGGTCGCGCTGGGAGCGTCCCACAACGCCGCCGTCCGTCGTCCCCCAGCCGGCCCGACCGGAACGTCGCCGACAGGCGCGCGTGGTCTCGGAGCCTCCCGCCGGACAACGACTGTGTCGAAGTGGCCTTCGGGCCGGCCGGGCGCCGGCGAGGTCAGCGTGACCAGGCAAGGCTGCGCCTGGTCCACGTGGGCCGAGTGGCCGTGGTCGGGGTTTCGGCGGCCCAACGTGCACAACGCCGTCTGCACACCTGCACGTCTGGACGGCCATCGCGACGTTGCCGGCGGTGGTGGCGGACGTGTGGTGTTCACCAGTTTGTCGTCGCGAGCCACCCGTGAGCGGACAGCCGTGGTCGAACCGTGGATGATCCCGAAAAGTGGTGTCGACGGTGGCGCATGGGTCGTTGCCGCAGTCAGTGCTATCGGGTCGGTTCCAGCGCTCGCCTTTCAGCGATGACGATGTGGTGATGCCGGGACTCAAGCAGGGCTTGTTGACCGGTTCACCGAGGTGGTCGACCAAGCCGTGTCTGCCGTGCCCGACCTCGCCTCCCAGGCACTGCTGCCGACTACACCAACCGGAACCGTGTCGGAGTGCCCGGTCAGGCGTGCCGCAGGGCGACGTCGATGATCTCCTTGCTGTCGGCCAGGAGGGCCTCTGCGGCGGTGTGGCCGGTTGTGGAGAGGTAGGTGTCGACCAGGCGGTTGCCTGCCGCGTAGCCGGCACCGGTGGGCAGGCCGACGGGGGTTGCTCCGTAGCGCAGGGCGGTCTCGTCGCCGTGGACCCAGGCCGCGAAGTTCTGCATTCCGGTCACCTCCAGGCCGGAGACGACCTTGGCGAACACCGCGTCGTCGTCGCGGTGCGGTACGCCGATCCGGGTGCGGCCCAGGTCGTCGCCGTACAGCTGGCGGGCGAAGGCGTCGGCCAGCCCCTCGGACACCACGTGCTCCCCCACCGTGACCGTTGCCGGGTCCCAGATCACGACGCCGCTGCCGTAGCGCAGGTTGTGGTTCAGCTCGTGGACCGCCGTCGCCTCCAGCCGGGCCAGGTTCTCCGGGTAGGGCCAGAAGTTCAGGAACACGTAGCCGGGCGTGCTGCCGTTGGCCGTCATGCCCAGGTTCGGTCCCATGAAGTGGGGGTCGCCGGGGTCGCCGAGCACGATCAGCACCGTGATGTCCGGGACCGCGAGGTCGGGTGTCGCCGCGAGCTGCACGGCCAGCGCGTCCTCCAGCGCACGCCCGATCCGTCCCCACGCGTCGGCGCCCTCCAACGCGTCCAACGCCTCCAGGCACCGCCGCTCGTCGCGGTCCAGCGGGAAGCCCGACGCCATCCGGTGCATCGCGACGAGGTCGACCTCGCCCGGGAAGTGGCGGTACATCCCGGCGGCGGGTTCCAGCACCGCCCGCAGGAGCGCGGGCCGGTCGGCCGGCGTCGCCCGCAGGACCTCCCGGATGGCGGGGCCGGTGTCGAGGACCGTGATCGTCATGTCGGGCACGGTAGAGGTTCCAGTTACTGGAAGTTCAAGCCCGTTCACGGCCGGGAGGTCCGAGCCCGCCAATCGTCCTCTGTGTGCACGGCGTCAGGGAATAGTCCACGGGGCACGGCATCGGCGGGTTACCGTCCACAGCGGACGTGCGGCCGGGTTCGCTCTCGCACATCACCGGAACGTGTGATGGCGGTTGGGCCAGCCGGGTGAGGGTTGGTCCCGCTGCCCGCGCTCGGTGCCGACGGGCGGCGCAGCGGGGCCCGGCTTTCCGCGTGATTGCCCGCACGACGGCGGTGGCCAAGACTGGCGACCATGGCTAGCCCGAGTTCCGCTCTGGCCCGAGTCGGCGCGGTGGTCGCGGCGGTATCCCTGCTGACGCCCGCCCCCGCGACCGCCGTGACGCCCCAGCAGGCCGCGATCCCCGCCTACTGGAGCCCGGCCGACCCCGACGGACTGACCACCTTCCGCCGCTTGGCGCAGAACCGGCCCACCACCGGTCTGGTGGTCCTCAACGGCAGCCTGAGCAGACCCGAGGCACCGTTCTCCCCGGCGTGGGCGGAGGCGATCGAGGCGGTGCACGACTCCGGCGCGCGGGTGCTGGTCTACGTCGACACCGGGTACTTCGGCGTCGACCTGGGCCAGGGCGCGCACCAGACCCGCAACGGCGAGACCACGCCCGAGGCGTGGGCCGCGCAGATCCGCCAGGACGTCGACGAGTGGTACGCGCTCTACGGCGGGTACGGCGTGGACGGCGTGTTCCTGGACCAGGTGCTGCACGTCTGCGGCCCGGACGGCGAGTACGCCGCCCGTTACGCCGCCCTCCGCGACCACGTCCTGGCGACGCACCCGCACGCCCACGTCGCCATCAACCCCGGCACCGACACCGAGCAGTGCTACGACGGCGTCGCCGACACGATCCTGTCGTTCGAGGGCGACCACGGGTCGTACCTGGCGCACGTCCCGCCCGAGTGGGAGAAGGCGCACCCCGGCCGGGAGAAGTTCTGGCACCTGGTCTACGACGTGCCGACCGAGCAGGACATGGCCGCCGTCGTCGCCCGTTCGAAGGCCGGCGGCGCGGACTACGTCTACGTCACCGACCGTCCCTTCAGCCCGTCCACCTGGGACTTCCTGACCAGCTACTGGAACGCCGAACTGGGCGCGATCGCGGGCGTGGTCGACACCCGTCCGCCGGCCGCCCCGCGCGGGCTCGGCGCGCAGGCCGCGTCCGGCCAGGTGGTGCTGCGGTGGCGTCCGGCGGTGGACAACGTCGCGGTGGCCGACTACGAGGTGCTCCGGGACGGGGAACCGGTCGGCACCACCTACGACACCGCCTTCACCGCCGCCGACCTGCTGCCCGACACCTCCTACGAGTTCACGGTGCGGGCGCGCGACGTCGCGGGCAACACCTCCGCGCCGAGCGCACCGGTCACCGCGACCACGCCACCGGCGGCCGTGCTGGGCGCGAACGCGTGCCTGGGCCCCACGACCGCCCGCTACCGGGCGACGTTCACCAGGGACTTCCCGCACCGCCGGGTGTTCATCGACGCCGACGACAACCCGTCCACCGGCTGGTCGCTGCCACCGGGACTGCCCGCCGGCGCGGACCACCTGATCGAGAACGGCACGCTGTTCCGCTACACCGGCCCGGACTGGCAGTGGGAGCAGGTCGCCGACGTCGAGCAGGAGCGCGACGGGCAGGAGGTCACCTGGTGGGTGCCCGCGACCGCGTTCGGCGCGGCGGCGGGCACCCAGGTCCTGGTGTTCAACGGCTACGACGGGCAGGACGAGTACAGCGCCGTCGTCACCGCCCACCCGACCGAGGAGGACTGCCGCTGAACGCAGGGCCTACAGCGTCGGCACCACCATCGGCGTGCCCGTCACGGGGTCGGGGACGACGACGCTGGGCAGGTCGAACACCTGCTTCATCAGGTCGCTGTCCACGACGTCGGACGGCGCGCCCTCGGCGACGACCCGGCCGTCCTTCATCGCGACGAGGTGGTCGGCGTAGCGCGACGCCTGGTTGATGTCGTGCAGCACGGCGACCACCGTGCGGCCCTCGTCGCGCAGCCCGGCCAGCAGCGACAGCAGCTGGTACTGGTGGGTGATGTCGAGGAACGACGTCGGCTCGTCGAGCAGCAGGTGCGAGGTGTCCTGGGCCAGCACCATCGCCACCCACACCCGCTGCCGCTGCCCGCCGGACAGCTCCTGCACGGGCCGGTCGGCGAGGTCGGCCACGCCCGCGACGTCCATCGCCCCGGCCACGGTGGTCTCGTCGGCGGGCGACCACGAGGAGAGCAGGGACTGGTGCGGGAACCGGCCGCGCGCGACCAGTTGCCGCACCCGGATGTCCTCGGGCGCGACGGGCTCCTGCGGCAGGAAGCCCAGCCGGCGGGCGAGGGCCTTGCTCTGGTACGAGCCGATCTCGCGGTCGTCGAAGACCACCGTGCCCTCGGTCGGGCGCAGCAGCCGGACGAACGCGCGCAGCAGCGTCGACTTGCCGCACGCGTTCGGGCCGACGATGGCGGTGAAGGCACCGTCGGGGACGTCGACGGTCAGCCGCGTGGACACCACGCGGTCGCCGTAGCGCAGAGTCACGTCCCGGGCGGACAAGAGCGCTGTCACCTGCGTCGGACCTCCTTGGCGAGCAACCACATCAGGTAGCAGCCGCCGATCGCGGTGCTGATCACCCCGACCGGGAGCGCGACCGGCGCGAGCAGCGCCTGCGCGGCCAGGTCGGCGCCCAGCAACAGGGCCGCGCCGGTCAGCGCGGCGGGGAGCACGGGGACGCCGGGCGCGCCGGCCAGCCGGCGGCCGATCTGCGGCGCGGCGAGCGCGATGAACGCGATCGGGCCGGCCACCGCCGTCACGGTCGCCGTGCAGCCCACGCCGATGAGCACCAACCGCAGCCGCAACGGCTCCAGCCGCACGCCGGTGGTCACCGCGACGTCCGGGCCCAGCGCCGCCTGCTGCGCGGCGCGCGACTGGACCGCGAGCAGCACCAGCAGCACGGCGATGACCGCCAGCGGGATGGTCAGGTCGCCCCAGCCGACGCCGTTCAACGAGCCCGCGCTCCAGCCGACGGCCGCGATCGCGACCTCCAGCTCGGCGCGCAGCACGATCCACGAGTTCAGGGCGGTCAGCGTGGCGTTGACCGCGATGCCGATCACCACCAGCCGCAGCCCGGACACCCCGCCGCCCAGCGACAGCAGGTAGACCACGGCCGCGGTGAGCAGACCGCCCACCAGCGAGCTGAGCGCGAGCTGCGCGGGCGAGCCGGACAGCACGGTGATCGCGATCAGCGCCCCGGTGTACGCGCCGGCGTCGAGCCCGATCACGTCGGGGCTGCCCATGGGGTTGCGGGTGATGTTCTGGAACACCGCGCCGGCCGCGCCGAGCGCCGCGCCGAACGCGACCGCCGCCAGCACCCTCGGCAACCGCCACTCGCGGATCACCACGTTCGAGCCGCCGCGCGCGCCGGTCAGCGCGTCCAACACCTTCGCCGGGCTCGCCCACGTCGGGCCGTAGCACAGGCCGACCAGGCCCAGCCCGAGGATCAGCAGCACCAGCACCGCCACCAGCACCAGCAGCCGGCGTTCGACCAGCAGCGAGACCCGTCCCGCGCGCAGCGCCAGCGCGGTGGTCCCGGACGTCTTCGCGGTGCCGTTCACAGGGCCGCCGCCCCGTACCGCCGCACGGCCCACACCAGCACCGGGCCGCCGAGGAACGCGGTCACGATCGCCACCGGCACCTCGCCGGTGGGCAGCAGGACGCGCGACCCGATGTCGGACACCAGCAGCAGCACCGGGCCGAGCACGACGGCGAACGCCATCGCCCACGGCACGGACGCGCCCGCCAGCCGCCGCGCCACGTGCGGCACCATCAGGCCGACGAACAGGATCGGTCCGGCGATCGCCGTCGCGGTGCCGGCCAGCACGGTGATCAGCACCAGCGAGGCGGCCCGCACCCTGGTCACGCTCGCGCCGAGCCCGTGCGCCGTGCTCTCGCCGAGCGCGATCACGTCGAGCTGCCTGCCCAGCAGCAGCGCGGCCACCAGGGCCACCGCGATCACCGACAGCGGCAGCGCGTTCGGCGCCTGCTCGCGGCCGGCCAGCGAGCCGACCGCCCAGAAGCGGTACTCGTCGAAGACGTCGGGGAGCATCAGCCGCAGCCCCAGCGACGCGCCGGCCAGCACCGAGCTCAGCGCCACCCCGGTGAGCACCAGGCGCAGCGGCGAGCCCCGGCCGACCGAGTAGACCAGCAGCGTCGCCACGACCGCGCCGAGCACGGCCACCACGACCTCGCCCAGCGCCGTCGCGGTCAGGCCGAGCGCCGAGCCGACGGTGATCGCGAAGCCGGAGCCCGCCGTCACGCCGAGCACGCCCGGCTCGGCCAGCGGGTTGCGGGACAGCACCTGCACCAGCAGGCCCGCCGCGGCGAGCGCGGCGCCCGCGCCGAGGGCCAGGACGGCGCGCGGCACCCGGATGTCGCGGACCACGACGTGGTCGCTCGACCCGTCGAAGGCGAACAGCGCCCGGACGACGTCGGCGGGTGCGATCGCGTGCGCGCCGACGCCGACGCTGACCACCGCCACGACGGCCAGCACGGCCAGGGCGGTGATCAGCACGGCGGTCAGCGCGCCGGGTCCTCGGCGCGCGGTCCTCACTTCGTCAGCAACGGCGCGAACGCCTCGTCCGCCGCGTCGAGGGTCTTCATCGCCGACCGGTAGGTGGCGGCCTCGGTGTAGCGCAGCGGGTAGGTCTTGCCCGCCTTCACGGCCGGCAGCTCCTTCCACAGCGGCGAGTCGAGCACGTACTGGACCGGCGGCGGGACGGAGCCGTCCGGCTTGACCGAGTAGGTGATGGCGGTGGCCTCGGCGAGGGCGGTCGGCAGCTCCTCGATCGACGGGTACTCGCTGACCGCGGCCGAGCCGTTGCCCTTGACCTTCACCTCGCCGTAGTACTTCGCGCCCAGGTCCTCGGCGATGTTGGTGCCCCACGAGCCGTTGAACTCGCGCTGGAAGTTGCCCTTGGCGACCTCGCCGTACGCGCCCACGTGGGCGAGCTTGAGGCCGGGCAGCACCGAGGCGTACTTCTCGGTCAGCTTCTTGGACTTGGCCTGGTACTCGTCGCGGACGGCGTCGAACTCGGTGAGCGAGCCCGCCGCGTCGGCCTGCTTGCGGGACAGCTCGCGCCACATCGACGGCACCGACGGGCCGATCGCCACGACCGGGGCGATGTCCTGCAACCGCTTGAGGTCGATGTCGGCCAGCACCGGCTTGGGCACGCCGATGACGATCAGGTCCGGGTCGGCCTGGGCGATCGCCTCGTAGTTCGTCTCGGCGGCGGTCTCGCCGGCGATCTTCGGCGTCTCCTCGTAGCGCTTGCGGTCCTCGTCGCTCATCAGCGGGATGCCGCGCTGCCAGGTCGAGATCCCGACGATCGGCGCGTCGGCCTCCAGCATCGCGGGCACGGCGTAGCCGGTGGCCACGACGCGCTTGGGCGACACCGGGATGGTGATGTCACCGTTGTCCGCGGTGAACACCCGGGTCTGCGCCTCGGCCGCCGGGGCCGCGTCGGTGCCGGCGGAGGAACCGCAGCCGGCCACGACGGCGAGGGAGAGCGCGAGCGCGCCGACGAGTCGGGGGGATCTGGCGATGGACATGCGTGTTTCCTTGCTGTTGCGGTGCTTTCGGGGGTCTGTCGGTTCCGGGGAGCTAGTGGTCGTCGTGCTCGTCACCGTGCTCGTGCTCGTGGTCGTGCTCGTGGTCGTGACCGTGCTCGTGCTCGTGGTCGTCGTCGAAGTCCTCGACACCGCGCTTCCAGTAGCCGGTGATGTCGTGGTCCTTCTTGCCCAGGCCGAGCTCGTCGCGGACCCAGCGGCGCAGCGGCTTGATCGAGCCGGCCTCGCCCGCGACCCACACGTAGGCGCGTTCGCCTTCGGGGACGACGACCTCGCGCACGGCGTCGGCCAGCGCGGTGCCCACGCCGGGCGGCACGTCGCCGCGGTGCAGCCAGCGCACCTCGACGTTCGCGGGCGCGTCCAGCGCGATCTCCTCGTCGGGGCCGGCGACCTCGATGAACGCCCAGCCGGCCGCGTCGCGCGGCAGCTCCTCCAGCCAGCGCGCGAGGGCGGGCAGGGCGGTGATGTCGCCCGCGAGCACGTACCGGTCGTAGTTGTGCGGCACGATCAGGCCGCCGGGCGGGCCCGCGACGTGCACGGTGTCGCCGGGGCGGGCGGCGGCGGCCCACTCCGAGCCGAGCCCGCCGGCGTGCAGGGCCACGTCGATGTCCAGCTCGCCGGTCGCCGGGTCGTAGCGGCGCACGGTGTACTCGCGCGAGGTCGGCAGCGGCTTGGGCCAGCGCAGCATGAGACCATCGCGCTCGGGCAGGCGCAGCACGCCGTCCTCGCCCGGGAACAGGAGCTTCACGTGCTCGTCGGGCGCGTGGGCCTGGAAACCCTCGGTGCCCGGCCGGCCCAGCGTGACGCGCAGCAGACCGGAGCCGACCATCGCGGTGCGCACGACGGTGGCCTCGCGGACGTGGATCGGGTAGCCGACCTTCTCCGCCGAGGTGCCGGCGCGGACCTCGGCGATGCGCTCCAGGTACCGGTCGCGGTGGTCGGTGCGCGGGGCCGTCACGCCGACCCCCGGACGAGGTCGACGGTGTTCGCGATGCTCAACTCGGCGCTCCTGGGCGGATCGGGGAGGTGTGGTGGACGGCGAATCCCTTTCCACACCAACGGAAGTCGCGGTAGTCCGATCGACGGGCACGCCCCGGCCGGCTACTTAGCTGAAGCTAACCTAAGTGCCCGGTTCGGGTCCAGCACCACCCCGCCGGATTTCGTGACATAAGCCACCCGTCGCCGGTGATCAGCCGGGAACGGGCCGTGACGACAGCCGTCCCGCCGCGCGGTGCGGCCGGTACGGGAACACGCTTCGCGACCGGGTGGGTGCGGTCCGGATAGGCTTCGGCGGTATGACCGACGCGCTGGTGATCGTCGACATGCAGGAACTGATGATCCCGCTGGTCTGGCGGGGCGAGGAGCTGGCCGGCCGGATCGCCGCCCTGGCCCGTGCGGCGAAGCGGGCCGGCGCGCCGGTGCTCGCGGTGCAGCAGATCGGGGCCAGGGGCACGGCCTTCGACCCCGACTCCCCCGGCACCCGGTTGAGCGCCCGCCTGGGCCTCGACCGGATCGACGCGGTGGTCCGCAAGTCCGCGACGGACTCGTTCTACCGCACCGACCTCGCGGCGTCGCTGGCCGCGCGCGACGTGCGCACGATCGTGCTGGCCGGTGTCGCCACGGACTACTGCGTCGACGCGACCGCGCGCTCCGCGCTGAGCCACGACTTGAACGTCGTGCTGGTCGGCGACGGCCACGCACCGGCCGCGAACGGCGACCCGGAGGCCGGCCTGACGGCGGAGCAGGTCATCGCCCACCACAACCGGGTCCTGAGCAAGGCCATCCACCCCGGCGGGACGCTGCGCGTGCTCCCGGCCTCACATGTCGTGTTCTCCCCGTGAGCGTGAGGCACCGGCCGGAGCGGTGCCGGATGGTCGACGCGCCACCGCTGCCGAACCCGCGGCCGGTGTCAGCCGGTGGTGGCGCGGGTGTGGGCCCGGGTGATCCTCTGGGCGGACAGGGAGTCCCTGAGGTGCAGGACCGAGCCGTCCGTGAAGGTCAGGCGCACGACCGGGGGCACGCCCAGGCTGTTGCCGAGGAACACGGCGTCCAGTGCGGTCAGGTGGTTCGCGGGCAGTTCGGCGTAGGTGGTGAAGACCGTCTGCGGGTCCTTCTGGAGCAGCTTGGTCGGGTACACGGCGGCCACCCGGCGGTCGCTGACGACCAGGCGGGCCTGGCCCCGGCTGTGCGCGAAGTGGTCGGCCAGCCGGATCGCGGCGTCGGCGGGACCGCTCGCCACGGCGAAGCAGCCCACCGTCCGGTCGTCCACCCAGTCGACGTCCGGGTCCGCCGTGACGTGCTCGGTCGGCAACGGCCAGTGGTCCTTGCCCAGGTCCAGTTCCGGCACGTCGCCGAGCGGGCGGTGGGGCACCCGGACGTCCGGGCCGATCCGGGCCGCGGTGTGGGCCGGGATCGGCGGCAGGCCCAGCAGCAGGCGTTCACCGGGCGCCAGCCAGAACTGCGCGAGTTCACGCTCGACGGTCTCGTCCTCGGCGTTGAGCGGCTTGCTCATCGGGCACCGTTCGTCAGGTCGAGCGCCCGGCGCGCGGAACCCTCGTCCGGGAACAGGAAGTCCACCCCGGAACCGTCCACGAAGGACACCCGCAGGCACGGGCGGGACTCGCGCGCGAACGGCGTGATCGAGGCGATGCGCGCGCGGGGGAACTCGTGCAGGACGGTCACCTCGGGCAGCGGCACCGGTTGTCCCGACGTGTTGCGGCCGTGGTCGTGGTGGCTGCCGGCGATGATCCGGGCGGCGTCGACGCCGAAGTCCACCACCCCCTTGCCGAAGCTCACCGCCTTGCCCAGCAACGACTTGCGCGGTTCGGCGGCCGGTTCCGGGTCCCACGTGCGGGCGACGACGAGCCGTTGGGCGGTCAGCACCCACAGCACCACCCCGCGCTTGCCCGGCGCGAACGGGATCGACGGGACCGCCTGGTGGGCCAGGCACCCGGGCCCTGGCCCGAACAGCAGGTGGTCGGGCGGGGGCGGCTTGTCCAAGCCCGTCACGTCGTCGCCGCCGAGCAGGGCCGCGCCGACCACGTCGAGGGTGAACCCGCCCACGCCCCGACCCACCGCGCGCACGCCCCGGCCGAGCAGGCTCTTGCTCGGGTTGCCGACCGCGTCCAAGCCCTCGACGTCGAGGTAGAACGCGGTCCGGTTGACCGCCCACAGCAGCTGCTCGCCGGGACGGCAGACCCGCAGCCGGGCGATCAGCCCCGGTCCGGGCAGCGACTCGAAGTTGCCCATGGCCTACTCGTACTCGAAGCCGCGGTTCACGGTGTCCTGCCGCTCCTCGTCCGACGACGGGTCCTGCCCCTTGTTGTAGCCGTACTTGACACCCTGCTCGACGGCCAGGCCCGGCGCGTTCTCCATGATGCCGTTGGTGACGGCGGTGGGCACGTGGGTGGTGCCGCTGAGCCCGGCGGTGCGCAGACCGGCCTCGGCGAGGTTGGTGGTCAGCGCGTTGGCGCCCTCGCCGTCGACGCCGTAGCGTGCCGCGAACCGGTTGCCGGTCTTGGACGCCATGGTCGCGGCCTCCTCGACGCCGTCCACCACCCGCCCCTCGGCGTTGGCCTTGGTGACGATCTTGGCCAGCGGGTTGGCGTCGATCCGGCGGGCCAGCCACTGCTGCGCCATGTTGCCGTCGCGCAGGCCCTCGGCCCGTTCCACCAGGTTCTTGAGCGGGCCCTTGCGCAGCTTCTGCAGCATGTCCTCCAGCCGCTTGATCAGCGGCATCAGCTTGCGCAGCAGCTGGCTGGCCTTGAGCCCCAGCCGCCCGCCCGCGATCGAGACCTGCGCGGTGGTCGCCGCGCCCGCCGCGCCGAGCGAGCCGCCGGCGGTGATCCAGGACGCGGCGATGGCGGCCAGCCACTCGATGATCAGGCCCATCACCAGCTCTTGCAGGATGTCGACGCAGATCTCCACGAACGCGTCGAACAGGTCGGCGGCCAGCTCCAGGATCTGCTGGAGGCCGCGGACCTCGTTCGCGAACGCCTTCGAGCCCTCCGCGAACTCGCCCATCTGCTGCCGGAACTTGTCGCCGGCCGTGCCCCGCCACGCCTCGGCGGTGGAGTCGGCGCGGCCCTTCTCGTGCTCGCCCGCCCGGTCCAGCCACTCCGCGACCTTCGACCAGCCCTGCGCGGTGCTGCGCATCTGCTCCGGGTCGCCGATGGCCGGTTCCAGCACCAGTTCCACGATCGGGCTGATCACGATGCCGATCAGGAAGCCCAGGCCGTTGTCGAGGAACGACTGGCCGGGGCTCATCACCAGTTGGAGCTGCTCCATCCGGGCGTTCACGGCGGCGATGGCCACGTCCGGCGGGCTGCTCGCGCGGGCCACGTCGCCGGCCGTGCTGACCCACGAGCTGCCGTAGCCCGCGTTCTGCTCCAGGAAGCTCTTGCGCTTGCCGTCGCCGGCGCTGTTGAGGTCGCCCAGCCCGCCGGGGCCGCCCAGGCCGTTGCCCAGGTCGGTGAACGCCGACCGGATGAGGTCCTCGACCTCCAGGTAGGTCTGCGCGGTCTGGTCGGCGCGCTCGGCGACGCCCTCCATGAACGTCTTCGCCTTGCCGGCCATGTCCTGGCACTCCTGGAGGCTGTCGAAGTACGCGAACGCCATCAGCTCGCCCAGCGGGCCGAAGCAGTCGTCGGACACGCGCGCCTGTTCCAGCAGCGTGGCCAACTGCTCGAAGTTGCCCGCCGCCTCCCGCGAGCCCTTGCCGTGCGCGAGCAGCGCGGCGCTGTCGACGTCGTAGCCGGTCACCGATCCCCCGTCAGCTGTTGGTCGAGCACTACCTCAAGATCGAGCCGAAGCCCTCGTCGTCGTCTCCGACTGGCGGAGCGGCCGCGCGGTTCCGCGTGACCGGCGGCACACCCGGCCGGCTCTGCTGCCACGCGGGCTGCGGCGGCCCGGCCGGCGGCGCGGCGGGCGGCGGTGCGTGCGGCGGCGCGTGCGGCCCGGTCTGCGCGGCGGGCGGCACGCCGGGCGCGGTGCCGGGCACCGGGTCCGGGCCGAGCGGCTGGATCGGCGAGTGCGCGTTGAACGCCTCGCTGAACTGGGCCGTCTTGTCGCCGAGCACCGGGCCGATGGTGTCCTGCAACGCCTGTGCGGCGTGCTGGGTCGCCTGCCGGATGGTGGCCAGGATCTCCTGCTGGAGCTGCGTGTGGCTCAGCCGCATGGCGTTGGGCCCCAGTTGCAGGCCGAGGACCGCACCCGAGGGCGCGACCGTGACCACCACCGAGCCGTCCGCGCTGCGCGCCTGCCCGCGCAGCTCGGCGAGCTTGTCCTTGATCTGGGCGACCTTGCCCGCCTGCTCCTGGAACGAGCGGATGGCGTCGTCCAGCCGTGCCCTGCGATCCGGCACCTGTCTTCCCCCTAGTCACCACAGGCGCTACTCCATCGGGTCCAACGGTAGCAATCCTCGGGTCCCGGCGGGCGCGGAACGGGGGTAGTCGGCCGCGCACCCCGTGGCAGAACCGGTTTTTTCGGGTGAATCGCCCACCGGTCCGTCCACCGTGGACCGGGCCGTCACCGGTGGGCGTGGCGCAGCGTGTCGCGCAGCCAGCGCTGGGCCGGGTCGGCGTCGAGCCGGGCGTGCCAGAACAGCCGCACGTCGAGCGCCGGCAGGTCGGCGGGGACCGGGAACCGGTGCAGGCCCAGGCGCGGGCCGAGCTCGGCGGCCAGGCGTTCGGGGACCAGGCCGACGTAGTCGCTCGACGCCACCAGCAGCACGGCCACGGCGAACGTCGGCACGACCGCGGCGACGCGGCGGTGCAGGCCCGCCTGCCCGAGGACGTCGTCCAGCGGCCCGCGAGCACGTCCCCGGCGTGACGCCGACACGTGGGGGTGCCGGCACAGCTGCGCCAACGTCGGCCGGCGGTGCCGCCCCAGCGGGCTGTCGGCGCGCACGACCCCGACCATCCGCTCGCGGTAGAGGTCGGCGGCCCGCAGGTCGGGGGCCACGACGTCACCCACGCCGATGTCGAGGTCGACCGAGCCGTCCCGCAGCGCCTCCGTGCTCTCGCTGCCCTCCGCGACGAAGCGCAGGACCACTCCCGGCGCGACGGCCGCGGTCGCCTTGACCGCCGCCGTCGCCAGGGTCGCGGCCACGCCGTCGTTGATGCGGATGGTGAAGGTGCGGTCCAGGTCGGCGACCGAGACCTCGCGGTCGGCGCTGACCAGGGCCGCCGCCTCGTCCAGCAGGGAGCGCACCCGCGGCGCGACGCGCAGCGCGAACGGCGTCGGCGCCATCCCGCGCCCCGCGCGCACCAGGATCGGGTCGCCCATCGCCCGCCGCAGCCGGCCCAGCGCCCGGCTGGTCGCCGGGATCGACAGGTGCAGGCGCTCGGAGGCGGCCGTGACACCGCCCTCCCGGAGCAGGGCGTCGAACACGCGCAGGAGGTTCAGGTCGAGCTGTTCGGGCACAGTTGCATCGTACGCAAGTCTGTATGGCAAATGTTGCGTGGCACGGCGGGTACGGGTCTCTTTAGCGTCGTCGTCATGGAACCGAACACCCTGATCAGCGACCGTTCTCCGACCGCACGCGGCCGACCGGTCCCGAGGCGGGGCCTGGTGGCCGTCATGTGCGCCTGTGTGGTGCTCGTCGTCGGGATGGTCGCCGCGATCAACCTCGCCGTGCCCCTGCTCGCCTCCAGCGCGCTGCGCCCCTCCGCGTCGGCGCTGGTCTGGATCGTCGACGTCTACGTGATCTTCTTCGCCTGCCTGGTGATCCCCGGCGGGGCGGCGGGCGACCGCTTCGGGCGCAAGGGGGTCGTGCTCGCGGGCCTCGGGCTGTTCGCGGCGGGCTCGCTGGTGTCGGCGGCGGCGCCGGACGTGGCCGTCCTGCTGGTCGGCCGGGCGGTCACCGGGATCGGGGCCGCCGCCGTGCTGCCCAACACGCTCGCCGTGCTGCTGCACGCCGTCCCCGCCGCGCGCACGGGCGCGACCATCGCCACCTGGGCGTCGATGACCGGGATCGGCGGGGTGCTCGGCAACGTCGGCGGCGGGGCGGTCCTGTCGGGCGGGTCGTGGCGCTGGCTGTTCATCGCCGCCGTCCCGGTCGCGCTGGCGCTCGTCGCGCTGGTGGCGCGGATCGCCCCGGTGTCACCGCGCCACGACCGCCGGCTCGACCCGCTGGGCGCGGTGCTGCTGGTCGGCGCGTCGGTCGCGCTGCTGCTGGGCATCGTGCAGGGTCCGGAAGCCGGCTGGGGCAGTCCGGTCGTCATCGGCGGGTTCGGCTGCGCCGCCGTGCTGTTCACGGTGTGGACGGTGGTGGAGCTGAGGGTCGAGCACCCGCTGTTCGACCCCCGGCTGTTGCGCGACCCGGCGCTGCGCAGCGCCTGCCTGGGCATGACGACGGTCTTCTTCGGGATGTTCGCGCTGTTCTACGTCAACGCGTCGTTCCTCCAGTACGGCAAGGGGTTCGACGTCCTGCTGACCGGGCTCGGGATCATCCCGCTGACGGTGCCGATCATCCTGGGCGGCCGGCACGTCGGACGCCTGTCCGGGCGGATCGGTCTCGACGCGACCACCGCGCTCGCGTTCGCGTTCGTCGGCGGCGGGCTGCTCGGGTTGTCCACCAGCGACGCCCAGACCCCGTACGCCGCCTACGCCGGGTGGCTGGTGGCCACCGGGATCGGGGTGACGCTGGCGCTCCCGACGCTCTCCGGCGTCATCGCCGGGTCGCTGCCGCCCGATCGCGCCGGGGTCGGCACCGGCCTCCAAGCGACCACCCGCGAGTTCGGCAGCGCGCTCGGCGTCGCGGTCATCGGCACCGTGCTGACCGCGCGGTTCGTCGCCGCGCTGCCCCCGGACATCCGCGCCGACCACGACCCTCGGACCGTCGCCCAGGCTCTCGCCACGACCACGGCCGAGCGCGCGCACGAGGTCGTCACCGCGTTCGTCTCGGCGACGGGCGGCGCGCTGCGGGTGATCGGCGTGGCGGTGCTGGTCCTGGGCGCGCTCGTCGTCGGGGAGTCCCTGCTGTCCCGGTCGACCCGCGAACCGTCGCGGGCCGGGCAGCGATAGGTCGCACCGGCACTCACCCGACCGTCGAGGCGTCGGCCGGTGGCCGGTCGAGGGCACGGAGCCGGCCGGTCCCGGTGGCCACGACCGACAGCCCCACCACCCAGGCGGCGAAGACCAGTGACGTGGCGCGCGGTGTGCCGAGATCGAGCAGCACGCCGACCGCCGCGCCGCCGACCGGCACCGCGGCCCAGATCAGCAGGCTGAACGCGGTGCCGACCCGGCCGCGCAGGTGGTCGGGCGTGACCTCCAGCTGGAAGCTGAGCGCGGCGATCCCGAAGCACGGCATGGACACCGAGAACAGCGCCAGCACCACCCCGACCACGATGGGCGCGGTCGAGAACGCCGGCACCACCCACAGCGCGCCTTGCAGCCACAACACCGACAGCAGCAGGCCACCCAGCCCGAGCCGGTCCTTCAGGCGCGGCGCGACCAGCGCACCGATCACCCCGCCGATGCCGAGCGCGGAGAACAGCACGCCGATCGTGGCCGACGACGCGCCCGAGTCGCGCACCACGACGATGGCCACCAGGGTGACGCCGGAGATCGCCAGTTGCAGGCCGGCGGCGGTGAGCGCGATCAGCCGGAGCGCCGCGTGGTTCCACAGCCACCGCACACCCGCCACGACCTCGGCCCGCAACGAGCCGCGCGGCGTCGAACCCGCGCTCGGCGAGTCGCCATCGCGGAAGTCGGTGCGCACGAACGCCAGGCAGAGCGCCGAGACGAGGAACGACAGCGCGTCGACGAGGAACGGCAGGCCGCGGGCGAACTGGAGCAGCACGCCGCCGATCGGACCCGCGACCACCCCGCACGCCGACTGCGCGGTCCCCTGGGCCGACACCGCGGCGGTCAGCTGCTCCTTGCGCACGACGTTCGGCAGGCACGCGCCTTCCGCGGCGTTGAAGAACACGTAGAGCACTCCCCCGAGGAAGCCCGCGACGAACACGTGCACGGGGGTGAGCACGCCGAGCGCCAACGCCACCGGGATGGTCGCCATGTTCACCGCCCGCGCCAGGTCGCAGGCGATCATCGTGCGCTTGCGGTTCCAGCGGTCCGCCAGCGCGCCCGCGACCAGCCCGAACAGCAGGTACGGCACCGCGCGCACGGCGGCGAGCGCGCCGGCGGCCGTCGGCGACCCGGTGAGCGCGAGCATCAGCAGCGGGTAGGCGAGCTGGGAGACGCCGTTGCCGAACTCCGAGAGCGCCTGCCCGCTCCACACCAGCCGGAAGTCCCGGTTGCGCCAGATCGACGGGCCGGCCGTCACCGCGCGAACCGCTCCCACGCCGACTGGCGGGTCATCCCCAGTGCGGTGCCGATGTCGGCCCACGTCACCCCGCGCGTCCGCAGCTCGGAGACGCGTTCGCGCAAGCCCACCTCGATCCGCGACGCGGTCGCGGCGATCCGCGGCAGGTGCGCGAGCAGCTGCTCGTCGGTCATCACCGACCACTCCGGCACGCCCGCCTCGACCTCCGACCGATCGGCGTCGAGGATGTCGACGCACTTGGCGACGCATTCGTCGCAGATGTGGATCCCCGGGCCCGCGATCACCTTCCGGACCTCCGCCGCGGGCTTGCCGCAGAACGAGCACCACGGCGAGAACGCCTCCGGCATGCCGACCACCTCCCGCTGTTGTCAGGCGCTGCCTGACAACGCCGGATGGTAGGGCCGGCGGTCCGACCTATACAACCCCGGCGAATCCGGAGACTGCGCGATCGCACCCACTACCGAACACCGGCGGTGTGGCCCGTCCCGCATACCACCGGACGTGGCCACGCCGGCGGCGGCGACGTGGCCGGACCGGCTCGCCGGACACCGTCGCCGACGGCTCAACTCCGTTACGGGCAACGGCCTCGCGGGTTCGGTCGCGGCCGGGCGCGGCGGGGGCGGGCGGGCTGGCCGACAGCGATCGCCGCGGTATGGGGGCGGGGTTCGTTACCGCCGGGTACCGCTCATGTCCACCCCCCGAAGGAGGCGGGTCCGTCCGGCGGGTGCGGAGAACCCTCCAACGGCGCAGGGGTCCCGCCGCCGATCGTGTGTGCGCTCGGTCATAGTTCCCGGGTTTCTCGTGATAGTTCGATGTCCGGGCTGTGAAGCCCCCGTGTCATCGCGGGAGCGGGCACCCGCGCTGTCCGGCAACTGCGCAGATGGGCGACGTCACGTGGAAACCGGCACCGCCCGGTTCCACACCGCGCAGCACGAAGGTTCGGGGCGTTGACGCGACGCACCGCGCTGCCTTGACTACCCGATGTCATCGGCCGGCTCGTGTCGAATGGGAGTGGCGGATGCGGACGAACCCCTGCGAGCTGGTCATCGCGGTCAACCCGGTGCACCACCCGGCACCCCGGCTGACCGCGACCGCGGCCCGCGCGGGCGGCCTCGGTGTGCTGGAGCTGTCCACGAGCGACCCTCGGGCAGCCGCCGACGCGCTGGACCGCGCCGCGCGGTGGACCGCCGGGCGCTTCGGCGTGCGCGTGCGGCCCGGCTGCGCGGTGCCCGACCTGCCCGACGCGGCCGACACCGTGCTGCTGGCCGACCCGGCGCGCACCGCCGCCGACTTCCCCGGCCGGCGGGTGCTGGTCGAGGTGGTCGACCTCGCCGAGGCGCGCGCCGCCGTGGCCGCCGGCGCGGCCGGGCTGGTCGTGCGCGGCCGGGAGGCCGGCGGCCGGGTCGGCGGGCTGAGCACGTTCGTGCTGCTGCAACAGGTCCTCGCCGCCGTGTCGATACCGGTGTGGGCGGCGGGCGGCATCGGGCCGCACACCGCCGCCGCCGCGGTCGCGGGCGGCGCCGCCGGCGTCGTGCTGGACACCCAGCTCGCGCTGTTCGCCGACGCCGGGCTGCCCGCCGAGCTGACCGCCGCGCTGGACGGGCTGGACGGCTCGGAAACCGTCGTGCACCAGGGGTACCGGGTGCTGCGCCGGCGCGGTCCGGGCGCGCCCGCGCTGCCCGCCGACGGGATCGCCGAGCGGCTCGGCCCCGACCTGCGCACCCAGTACCAGCCGGTCGGCCAGGACGTGGCGCTGGCCGCCGCCTTCGCCCGCCGCTGGCGCGACGCCGGCGCGGCCGTGCGCGGGGTGCGGGACGCGGTGCTCGCCGCGCTGGCCGACGACGTGGCCGCGCGGGTCCTCGCACCCGGCTCGACCGGGGCGCGCCGGCTCGGCACCGCGCTGCCCGTCGTGCAGGGGCCGATGACCCGGGTCAGCGACAGCCCCGGGTTCGCCGCGGCCGTCGCCGACGACGGCGGCCTGCCGTTCCTGGCGCTCGCGCTGTCCGGCCCGGAGCAGACCCGCGACCTGCTCACAGGCACCCGCGACGCGCTCGGCGACCGGCCGTGGGGCGTGGGCGTGCTCGGGTTCGCCGCCGAGGACGTGCGCGCCGCGCAGCTCGCCGTGGTCAAGGAGGTCCGGCCGACCCACGCGATCATCGCGGGCGGGCGGCCCGCGCAGGCCGCCGACCTGGAGGCGTCGGGCGTCTCGGCGTTCCTGCACGTGCCCTCGCCGGGCCTGCTGCGCCAGTTCCTCGCGGCGGGCGCGCGCAAGTTCGTGTTCGAGGGCGCGGAGTGCGGCGGCCACGTGGGCCCGCGGCACAGCTTCCCGCTGTGGGAGTCCCAGGTGGACGTCCTGCTCGAACACCTCGCCGGGGGCGCCGGCGAAGACCTCACGGTGCTGTTCGCGGGCGGCGTCCACGACGAGCGGTCGGCCGCCATGGTCGCCGCGCTGGCCGCGCCGCTGGCCCGCGCCGGGGTCGGCGTCGGCGTGCTGATGGGCACCGCCTACCTGTTCACCGAGGAGGCCGTGGGCACCGGCGCGATCGGCCCGGTGTTCCAGCGCCACGTCGTCGCCGCCGACCGCACCGACCTGCTGGAGACCGCGCCCGGCCACGCCACCCGGTGCGTGCGCAGCGGTTTCACCGAGGACTTCACGGCGTTGCGCGACGACCTGCGCGGCGCGGGCGTGCCCGAGCGCGAGGCGTGGGACCGGCTGGAGCGCTTCAACGTCGGCCGGCTGCGGGTGGCCAGCAAGGGCATCGAGCGGGTCGGCGACGACCTGCGGCCCGTGCCGGCGGAGCGGCAGGCGGCCGAGGGCATGTTCATGGCCGGTGACGTGAGCGTGCTGCGCCACGACGTCACCACGATCGCCGGGCTGCACGAGTCGGTGGGCGCGGGGGCGTCCCGGTGGCTGGCCGATCGCCTCGCCGCGCTGCGCGCCGACCTGGTCGAGCCGGTGACCGAGCCGGAGCCCGCGCCGCTGCGGGTCGCGGTGATCGGGATGGCGTGCGTGTTCCCCGGCGCGAGCGGCCTGGACTCGTTCTGGGCCAACGTCCTGTCCGGCGCCGACAGCGTCACCGAGGTCCCGGCGCAGCGCTGGGACGCGGAGCTGTACTACGACCCGGACGGCACCGGCGAGCGCACACCGTCGCGGTGGGGCGGGTTCCTGCCGCGCATCCCGTTCGACCCGCTGGCCTACGGCATCCCGCCCGCGTCGCTGGGCGCGATCGAGCCCGTGCAGCTGCTGGCGCTGGAGATGTCGCGCCGGGCGCTGGAGGACGCGGGCTACCCGCACACGGGCGCGGACCACCGCCGCACGTCCGTGGTGTTCGGCGCGGAGGCGGGCAGCGACCTGTCCAACGCCACCACGCTGCGGACCGTCCTGCCCTCCTACACCGGCACCCTGCCCCCGGCCCTGGACGCCCAACTCCCCCGGCTCACCGAGGACTCGTTCCCCGGAATGCTGGCCAACGTCATCGCGGGCCGGGTCGCCAACCGGCTCGACCTCGGCGGCGCGAACTACACCGTCGACGCGGCCTGCGCGTCGTCGCTGACCGCCGTCGACGTGGCCTGCAAGGAGCTGGTCACCGGAACCAGCGACCTGGTCGTGTGCGGCGGCGCGGACCTGCACAACGGCATCAACGACTACCTGCTCTTCTCCTCGGTGCACGCGCTGTCGCCCAGCGGGCGCTCGGCCACGTTCGACCGGTCCGCCGACGGCATCGCGCTGGGCGAGGGCGTGGCGTGCGTGGTGCTCAAGCGCCTGGACGACGCCGTCCGCGACGGCGACCGGGTGTACGCGGTGATCGACGGCGTCGGCAGCGCCAGCGACGGCCGCGCGCTCGGCCTGACCGCCCCGCGCCCCGAGGGCCAGCGCGCCGCGCTCGCCCGCGCCTACCGGATGGCCGGGGTGTCCCCCGCCCGGGTCGGCCTGGTGGAGGCGCACGGCACCGGCACGGTCGTCGGCGACCGGACCGAGCTGCGCACCCTGACCGAGGTGTTCACCGAGGCGGGCGCGGAGGTCGGGTCGTGCGCGCTGGGCTCGGTGAAGTCCCAGATCGGGCACACCAAGTGCGCGGCGGGGCTGGCCGGGCTGATCAAGGCGGCGCTGGCCGTGCACCACGGCGTGCGCCCGCCGACGCTGCACCTGAGCGAGCCCAACCCGGAGTGGGACGCCGGGCGCAGCCCGTTCGCCTTCCACACCGCAGCCCGGCCGTGGGCCGCGCCGGCCGCCGAGCGGATCGCCGGGGTGAGCGCGTTCGGGTTCGGCGGCACCAACTTCCACGTCGTCCTGCGCGCCCACGACCAGGCACCCGCCGCGCACGCGCTGCACGAGTGGCCCGCCGAGCTGTTCCTGTTCCGGGGCACCGATCCGGCGGCTGCCGGACGTGCCGCGGCGGCGTTGCTCGACCAGGTCGAGGCCACGCCCGCGGCGCGGTTGCGGGACTTCGCGCGCGGCGCGGCGACCAAGGCGGACGTCGCCGCGGCACGGGGCGACCGGGTCTGGCTGGCCGTGGTGGCCGCCGACGTGGCCCAGTTGCGGGAACGGCTGCGGACCGCCGCGTCCGGTGTCGGCGAGGGCGTGTTCGCCGCCGACGTCGAGGAGACCGCGCTGACCGGCTCGCTCGCGTTCCTCTACCCCGGGCAGGGCAGCCAGCGGCCCGGGATGCTGGCCGACCTGCTGGTGGCCTTCCCCGAGCTGCACCGGTACCTGGAGCTGGGCCGGCCGTGGGCGGACGCGCTCTACCCGCCGGCCGCGTTCGACCCGGAGTCCCGGGCCGCGCAGCACGCCCGGATCACCGACACCGCCGTCGCCCAGCCCGCGCTCGGCGTGGTGGAACTGGCCGCCACGGACCTGCTCGCCGCGGTCGGCGTGCGGCCGGACGCGGTGGCCGGGCACAGCTACGGCGAACTGGTCGCGCTGGCCGCCGCCGGCGTGTTCGACCCGGCCGACCTGCTCGCCGCCAGCGCCGCCCGCGCCGAGGCGATCCTGGCCCAGGTGCGCGACGGCGACCCCGGCACGATGGCGGCGGTGTCCGGGCCGGCCGAGCAGGTGGCGGCCGTGCTGCGGGACGCGGGCCTGCCCGTGGTGGCGGCGAACCGGAACTCGCCGGAGCAGACCGTGGTGTCCGGGCCGACGGACGCGGTGGCGTCGGCGGTGGTGGCGTTGCGGGCGGCCGGGTGGTCGGCCAAGCCGCTCCCGGTGGCGTGCGCGTTCCACAGCCCGCTGGTCGCGGGCGCGGGCGCGGTGTTCCGCCGGGTGCTCGACGGGCTGCCGCTGCGCGCGCCGACCGTGCCGGTGTGGGCCAACCGGACCGCCGAGACCTACCCGGGCTCCGCCGACGCGGTGCGCGCCGGGCTGGCCGCCCAGATCGGCGCACCGGTCCGGTTCGCCGAGCAGGTCGAGGCCATGCACGCGGCCGGCGTGCGGGTGTTCGTCGAGGTCGGCCCCGGTCGGGTGCTCAGCGGCCTGGTGTCGGCGGTGCTCGGCGACCGGCCGCACCGGGTGGTGCACCTGGGCACCGGCCTGCCCGGCTTCCTCACCGCCCTGGCCCGGCTCGCGGTCGCCGGGGTGGACGTGCGGACCGGGCCGCTGGTGCGCGGCCGGGACGCCGCGGACCCGTCCGCCGTACCGGCACCGCCCGGGTGGACCGTCGACGGCCACCTGGTGCGGCGCGCGGACG
Organism: Saccharothrix espanaensis DSM 44229; assembly: GCF_000328705.1. NCBI lineage: Bacteria > Bacillati > Actinomycetota > Actinomycetes > Pseudonocardiales > Pseudonocardiaceae > Saccharothrix > Saccharothrix espanaensis. The sequence goes on from NC_019673.1 coordinate 5,013,016, forward strand.
GCACCAGCCAACCCGGCGCGCTGCGCCCCGCCCAACGGATCTCGGAGCCGATCGTGCCCCCACACCAGCCCCAGTCGTCCGATGCGCTGGTCGCCGACTTCCTGCGCACCAGCCGCGAGATGATCGCCGCGCAGCGCGACGTGCTGATGACCTACTTCGGCGCGACCGGGGTGGCCGCGCCGCCCGTCGCGCGGGCGCTGGAGGCGGTGCCCGCGCCGGTCGCGCACGCCGTGCTGGAGGCGGTCGCCCCGCAGGTCACCCCGGCGGCGCTCGCCGAGGCCCCGGCCGCGTCGGGCCCGATGGACGTGCTGCGGACCGTGGTGGAGGTGGTGGCCGAGCGCACCGGCTACCCGGTGGAGATGGTCGAGCCCGGCCTGGACCTGGAGGCCGACCTCAGCGTCGACTCGATCAAGCGGGCCGAGATCGCGGGCGAGATCGCCACCCGGCTGGGGCTCGACGCCGGCGCGGGCGAGGCCCTCGAAGCGCTCACCGCCGCCCGGACCGCCGCCGCCATCGCCGACCTCATCGAACAGCGCCGGTCGGCCGTGCCGGGTGTGGCTGTCTCGAACGAACCGGGCGCGAACGAACCAGGCACGAACGAACCAGGCACGGACGTCGGGCCGGCCGACGCCGAGGCGCTGGTCATCGCGCCGCAGCGGCTGGTGTTCGAGGAGCACGACCTCGCCGGGCCCGCCCGGGACGTGCGCGGCACGCGGGTCGTGGTCGTCGGCGCGCGGGACGACGCCGTGGCCGAGGCGCTGCGGGCCGCCGGCGTCGAGACCGGTGCCGAGGTCGCGGGCGCGTTCGTCGTGCACCTGGGCTCGCTCGACGCCGACGAGTCGCCGCTGCCCGAGGAGTTCCCGCGCATCCAGTCGCTGCTCGCGGCCGGGCCGCGCGGCCTGCTGGCGGTGGACCGGCGCGAGGTCGGCGCGGTGTCCGGGCTGCGCGGGTTCTTCCGCACGGTGGCCCGCGAGTACCCGGACCTGGTCGCCACGCTGGTCGAGGTGCCGGCCGACGCCGGGCCGGCCGCGGTGGCCGCCGCGCTGGTCGCCGAACTCGCCGCCGCCGACCACGAACCCGTGGTGCTCGCCGGGCCCGGCAGCCGGCGCGGCCTGCGGCTGACCGTGATTTACCTCGGTCCGGTCGCCGCCGCCGGTGCCGGTCCGGCGGGCGACGGCGCGGCCGAGGCCGACGCCGCCGGGCTGGACCGCGACGCCGTCGTGCTGCTGGCCGGCGGCGCGCGCGGGATCACCGCCCGGTTCGCCCGCGCGCTGGCCGCGGCCGGGCGCTGCAAGCTCGAACTGCTCGGCCGCACGCCCGCGCCGACCGGCCCGGAGGACGCCGACCTCGCCGGCGCGGCCGACCGCGCCGCGCTGCGCGCCGCGTTCCTGGCCCGGGGCCTGACCTCGCCCGCCGAGGTCGAACGGGCGGTGGGCGCGGCCGTCGCCGAGCGGGAGGTCCGCACCACCCTGGCCGACCTGGGCGACCTGGCCCGCTACCACTCGGTGGACGTGCTCGACGCCGAAGCGGTGCGCGCCACCGTGAAGCGGGTGCACGACGAGCACGGCCGGCTGGACGCGGTGGTCTACGCGGCGGGCGTGATCGAGGACAAGCTGATCGAGGCCAAGTCGGTCGAGTCGTTCAGGCGGGTGTTCGGGACCAAGGTGGACGGCGCGCGCACGCTGCTCGACGCGGTCGACGCGCTGCCCGACGGCCCCCGGTACGCGGTGCTGTTCGGCAGCATCGCCGCCGCGCTGGGCAACCGGGGCCAGTGCGACTACGCCGCGGCCAACGACGCGCTGGAGGAACTGGGCCGGCGCTGGTCGCGTCCCGGCCGGCGCGGCCTGACCGTCCACTGGGGACCGTGGGCGGGCGGCGGCATGGTCTCGCCGGAGCTGGCCCGCTCCTACGCCGCGCGCGGCGTCGCGCTGATCGACCCCGAGGAGGGGCCGCTGAGCCTGCTGCGGGAACTGGCCTGGGGTCCGGCCGACGTGCACGCCGTCGTCAGCTCCGCGTCCGGCTGGTGACCGCGGTGACGCCGGTCGCGATCGTCGGGATGGCGGTGCTGTTCCCCGGCGCGCCCGACCTGGACTCCTTCTGGCGCAACATCTCCGGTGGGGTCGACGCGATCACCGACGTGCCCGCCGACCGCTGGGACGACGAGTTCCACGACCCCGCCCAGCGCCGCGCGGACCGCGTCTACACCCGGCGCGGCGGGTTCGTGGAGGCGTCGGTCGACGTGGCCGCGTTCGGCGTCATGCCCGCGTCGGTGCCCGGCACCGAACCCGACCAGCTGATCGCGTTGCAGGTGGCGGCGGACGCGGTGGCCGACGCCGGCGGCGACACCGCGCTGCCCGCGGACCGGCGGCGGGCCGGGGTGATCCTCGGCCGGGGCGGCTACCTGACGCCCGGCCTGGTGCGGCTGGACCAGCGGGTGCGCAGCGCCAACCAGGTCGTGCGGACGCTGCGCGAGCTGGTGCCCGAGCTGGACGACGAGCGGCTGGAGCGGGTGCGGGCGGCGTTCGCCGCGCAGCTCGGCCCCGAGGCACCCGAGTCGGCCATCGGCCTGGTGCCCAACCTCGCCGCGTCCCGCGTCGCGAACCGGCTCGACCTGCGCGGCCCCGCCTACACGGTGGACGCGGCCTGCGCGTCGTCGCTGGTGGCGGTGGACCACGCGGTGCGCGAGCTGGACAGCGGCCGGTGTGACGTGGTGCTGGCCGGCGGCGTGCACCACTGCCACGACATCACGCTGTGGAGCGTGTTCAGCCAGCTCGGGGCGCTGTCCCGGAGCGGCCGGATCCGGCCGTTCCACCGCGACGCCGACGGCGTGCTGATCGGCGAGGGCACCGGTGTGGTGGTGCTCAAGCGGCTTGCCGACGCCGAGCGCGACGGCGACCGGGTCTACGCGGTGATCGCCGGGACCGGCGTGGCCGGCGACGGCCGGTCGGCGAGCCTGCTCAACCCGGACCCCGGCGGCCAGGCGAACGCGGTGCGGCAGGCGTGGACGGCGGCCGGGCTGGACCCGCGCGCCCCCGACGCGCTGGGCCTGCTGGAGGCGCACGGCACGGCCACCCCCGCCGGCGACGCGGCCGAGCTGCGGACGTTGGCCGAGGTGTTCGGCCCGGCGACCGGGCCGCGCGCGGCGCTGGGCTCGGTGAAGTCGATGATCGGCCACACCATGCCGGCCGCCGGCGTGGCCGGGCTGGTCAAGGCGGCGCTGGCGGTGCACCACGGCGTGCTGCCGCCGACCCTGCACTGCGACGACCCGCACCCGGCGCTGGCCGGCACCCGCTTCAGCACGCCCGACCGGGCCCGGCCGTGGGACCGCCCGGACAGCGGCGCGCCCCGCCGGGCCGGGGTCAACGCGTTCGGGTTCGGCGGCATCAACGCCCACGTGGTGCTGACCGAGCCCGCCACCCGGACCGCGCCGGTGGTGGTGCGCGAGCCGACCAGGGTGCTGCGGCTGGCCGCCGCCACCACGGCGGACCTGCTGGCGGCGTTGACCGACTCCCCGCAAGGCCTGGACGAGCGGGCCGACGTGCGCGAGCCGGTGCGCCTGGGCGTGGTCGACCCGACGCCGCGCAAGCTCGCCCTGGCGCGCAAGGCCGTGGCCAAGGGCGTGCCGTGGCGCGGGCGCGGGGACGTGTGGTTCAGCCCGGAACCGCTCGGCGGCCGCACGGCGTTCCTGTTCCCCGGGCTGGAGGCCGAGTTCGAGCCGGAGGTGGCCGACGTCGCCGCCCGGTTCGGGCTGCCGTGGTCCGGCGGGCAGGTGCGGGTCGGCGACGTCGGGCGGCACGGCGCGGCGGTCTTCCAGGTCGGCCGGCTGCTGGACGCGGCGCTGCGCCGGCTCGGCGTGCGGCCCGACGCGGTCGCCGGGCACAGCGTGGGCGAGTGGACCGCGATGGCGGCGGGCGGCATCCACGCGGCCGACGAGGTCGACGCCTTCCTCGCCGCGTTCGACCCGGAGTCGCTGCACGTGCCGGGTCTGGCGTTCGCGGTGATCGGCACGTCGGCCGAGAAGGTCACCGCCGTGCTGGCCGAGCACCCGAACGTCGTGCTCTCCCACGACAACGCGCCCAACCAGGCGATGGTGTGCGGTCCGGAGCCCGAGGTGGACGAGGTGGTGCGCCGGTTCCGGGCGGAGGCGGTGATCGCCCGGGTGCTGCCGTTCCGCTCCGGTTTCCACACCCCGATGCTCGCGCCCTACCTCGACCCGATCCGCGACGCCGCCCAGCGCTACGGCCTCCACCGGCCGACGACCCCGGTGTGGTCGGCGACCACCGCCGCCCCGTTCCCGGCCGACCCGGCCGGCGTGCGCGCGCTGTTCGTGCGGCACCTGCTGGAGCCGGTCCGGTTCCGGCCGCTGGTGCGGGCGCTGCACGCGGCCGGGTTCCGCACGTTCGTGCAGCTCGGCGCGGGTCAGCTCGGGTCGCTGGTGGGCGACACGCTGGCCGGCGAGGAGCACCTGGTGGTCTCCGCGCACGGCGGCCTGGCCCAGTTGCGGCGGGTGGTGACCGCGCTGTGGGTGCACGGCCGCCCCGCCGACGCCGGCCCCCTGCTGCCGCCGCGCCGCTCCACCCGGACCCGGCTCGACCTCGGCAGCGCCCTGGTGTCCCTGCCCGCCGCCGAACGGATCGTGCTGACCTCCGCGCCGGACGCGTCGACCTGGCCGGCCGACGACCCGGTCGCGGCGGAGCTGTCCGCCCTGCTGCGCGACACCGCCGGCCTGGCTGCCGATCTCATCACCGCGCGCACCACCGCGCCCACCACCGCGCCCACCACCGCGCGCACCACCGTGCCATCGCGGCAAGCGCCCCCACCTCTCGTGCCGGCGCAAGCCCCTCCCGACGCGCCACAGGTGCTGCGGGTGGGGCTGGAGGAGTTCCCGTACCTGCGGGACCACTGCTTCTTCCGGCAGCGCCCCGGCTGGCCCGACGCGGCCGACAGCTGGCCGGTCGTCCCCGCCACGACCGTCATCGCGCACCTGACGGCGATCGCCGAGCGGACCGCGCCCGGCACCCGCGCCACCGCCGTCCACGACGTGCGGCTGACCAAGTGGATCACCGCGACCCCCGGCGCGGACATCCCGGTCACGACGGTCCACCGCTCCCCCACCGAGGTCGAGGTGGGCCTGACCGGCTTCTCCCAGGCCGTCGTCACGCTCGCCGGGCGGTACCCGCCCGCGCCGCCGCCGTGGCCCGTCGACGAGCCCGAACGCACCCCGGACCTGCCCGCCCGCGGTCTCTACGACGAGCGCTGGATGTTCCACGGCCCGCTGTTCCAGGGCGTCACCGAGCTGACCGCGATCGGCGACCGGCACGTCCGGGGCACGCTGGCCGCCCTGCCGACGCCGGGCGCGCTGCTGGACAACGTCGGCCAGCTGCTCGGCTACTGGGTGATGGCGGTCCTGCCGGACCGCACCACCGTCTTCCCGGTGCGGCTGGACCGGATCGCCTTCCACGGCCCGCAGCCCGCGGCGCACCACGAGCTGCACTGCCACGTGAAGATCACCGCCGTCACCGACGCCACGGTCACCGCCGACGTCCAGCTCCACCACGAGGGCCGGGTGTGGGCGGAGATCACCGGCTGGACCGACCGCCGCTTCGACACCGACGCCGGCATCCGGGCCGTGGACCGGTTCCCCGGCTCCCACACCCTGTCCACCCCGCACGACGAGGGCTGGGCCGTCGTGCACGAGCGCTGGCCCGACCTGGCGACCCGCGAACTGGTCATGCGCAACATGCTCGGCGGCGCGGAACGCACCGCCTACGACACCTGCCCGCCGAACGTGAAGCGCCGCTGGCTGCTCGGCCGCATCGCCGCCAAGGACGCCGCCCGCGCGCTGCTGTGGCGGGAGGGCGCGGGCGAGGTCTACCCGGCCGAGATCGCGGTGGACGACCCGCCGCGGCTGCGCGGCGTGCACGGCCGGGACGTGTCCGGCGTCCTGGTCGACCTGGCGCACTGCGCGGAGGTCGGCGTCGCCATCGCCCGGCGCGGCCCGTGCGGCATCGACGTCCGGGAGGCCGCCCCCGACGCCCGGCACGACGCCGCGCTCGCCGCCGTCGCCAAGCTCGCCGGCGCGCCCGGCCGGGTGGTGGCCGACGACGGCGACCGGCTGCGCGTCGCGGCCGGCGGCCGGGAGCACACCGTGGGCGTGCGCGCCCTCGCCAACCCGCCCGGCCTGCCCGCACGGGAGTACGTGGTCGCGTGGACACCAGCGGAGCAACCAGGAGAGGGATCATGAGCACCGACACGACCGCGGCCGACCCGGCGACCGTGCTGGCCGACATCACGGGGATGCTCCGCGACCTGCTGGAGGAGCACGGTCTGCCGGACGCCGACATCACCCGGGGGTCGACCTTCCACGGCGACCTGGAGCTGGAGAGCATCGACCTGGTGACGCTGTCGGCGTCGCTGCGCGAGCACTACGGCGACCGGGTCAACTTCGCCGAGTTCGTCGCCGACCTGGAGCTGGACGAGATCATCGGCCTCACCGTCGGCGAACTGGTGGACCACGTGGTCACCTCGCTGCGGGCCGCGTGATGGCCAAGGTCCGCACCGGCGCGATCACCACGCACGTGCAGCGGCTGCCGGCCGCCGGCGGCGACCCGGACGCGCCGCTGGTGGTGTTCGTGCACGGGCTGCTCACCGACAGCCTCGCCAGCTACTACTTCACCGTCGGCCCGCAGGTCGCCGCGGCCGGCGTCGACGTGCTGATGTACGACCTGCGCGGGCACGGCCGCAGCGACCGCCCGGCCACCGGCTACCGGCTGGAGCACTTCGTGCAGGACCTGGTGCTGCTGCTCGACGCGCTGGGCGAGACCCGGCCCGTGCACGTGGTCGGCAACTCCTTCGGCGGCACGGTCGCGACGGCCCTGGCCGCGTGGCACCCGGACCTGGTGGCCACGGTCACCATGATCGAGGGCGAGCCGCCGGTGGCCGGCTGGACCGGGCGGATGCGGGACGCGCTCACCCGCGCCAGGGCCAACATGGTCAGCCCCGAGGCCCTGGACTGGATCGAGGCCACCTACGGCCGGCACACCGCGAAGCTCGCCCGGGGCGCGGCCCGCATCCTGGAGAGCACGACGGTCGCCGAGGACGTGCCGCTCAGCCGGGTGATCGACGACGACCTGAGCGCGCTGACCCGCCCGCTGCTGGCCGTCTTCGGCGACGTGTCCGGGCTGTGCCGGCAGGTCCCGGGGCTGGCGGCGTCGGTCCCCGGCTGCCGCACGGTCGTGCTGGCCGACCAGGACCACTCGGTGCTCGTGGAACGGCCGCACGAGACGCGCGACCTGCTGCTGGACTGGGTGCGCGCGCACCACGCGGTGGCGTCCCGGTGAGCAGGTTCCTCTTCGTCGTGCCGCCGCTGGTCGGCCACGTCAACCCGCTCGCGGCGGTGGCGGCGGAGCTGACCGCGCGCGGCCACGAGGTGGCCTGGGCCGGGCACGCCGACCTGCTGCGCCGGCTGGTCGGGCCGGCCGCCCCGGTGCACGACTGCGCGCTGCCCGACACCGACCTGCTGCACCGGCCGCCGGAGCTGACCGGGCCCGCCGCGTTCCGGTTCCTGTGGCAGGACTTCTTCGTGCCGCTGGCCGACGCGATGGCCCCCGGCGTGGCCGCCGCCGTCGAGAGGGTGCGGCCGGACCTGGTCGTGGCCGACCAGCACGCGGTGGCCGGGTCGCTGGTGGCCGAGCGGCTGGGCGTGCCGTGCGCGACCTCCGCCAGCACGTCCGCCGAGCTGGTCGACCCGCTGGCCGGACTGCCCAAGGTGGCCGCCTGGCTGGCCGCGCTGCTGGCCGACCTGCGCCGCCGGGTCGGCGACCCGACCGCCACCCACGACCCGCGCCACCCGCCCGCCGGCGTGGTCGCGTTCACCACCGCCGACCTGGTGGGCGAGGTCGCGCTGCCGCCCGGTGTGCGGATGGTCGGGCCGGCGATCGCGCCCCGGCCGGCGGGCGGATTCCCGTGGGACCGCCTCGACCCGGGCCGCCGCACGGTGCTGGTCAGCCTGGGCACCGCGAACGTCGACGCGGGCGAGCGGTTCCTGCGCGTGGCCGTGGCGGCGCTGGCCGCGCGCCCGCACGTGCAGGGTGTCGTGGTCGATCCCGGCGGTGTGCTGGGTCACGTGCCGGAGGCCGTCGTCGTGCCGCACGTGCCGCAGTTGGAGTTGCTGGCCCGGTGCGCGGCGGTCGTGTGCCACTCCGGGCACAACACCGTGTGCGAGTCCCTGTGGCACGGCGTGCCGCTCGTGCTCGCCCCGATCCGGGACGACCAGCCCGTGGTCGCGGGTCAGGTCGTGGCCGCCGGCGCGGGCGTGCGGGTCCGGTTCGGCCGGGTCACCGCCGAGGGGCTCGGCGACGCGCTGGACACCGTGCTCTCCCCCGCGTCCGGCCACCGCGACGCGGCGCGGTCGGTCGGCCGGTCGTTCCGCGCGGCCGGCGGCGCACCCGCCGCGGCCGACCACCTGGCCGCGCTGGCGGCGCGGTCGCCCGTCCGCACCGCCTGACCCAGTCCTCCCGGGGGAACACGATGACGAGTCCGTTCCGCGTGCTGCTCGGCCACACCCGCCCGCACCGCGCGGTCCTGACCGGCAGCCTGCTGCTGGTGCTGGCGGCGGGCGCGTCCGGGCTGGTGCAGCCGCTGGTGGCGCAGGACGTGCTGGAGGCGCTGGCCACCGGCGGGTCGGTGCTGGCACCGGTGCTGCTGCTGGCCGGGCTGGTGGTGCTGGGCGCGGCGCTGACCGGCGTGCAGTCGTGGTGGCAGCAGCGCACCGCCGAGCACGTGGTCCGCGAGGTCCGGCGGGACCTGGTGTTCCGGCTGGTCCGGCTGCGGGTGCCGGAGCTGGACAGCCGCGCGCCCGGCGACCTGACCGCCCGGGTGACCTCGGACAGCACGTTGTTGCAGAACGCCGCCACCGAAGGGCTGGTGCTGGTCGCCAACGGCGTGCTGACCACGCTGGGCGCGGTGGTGATGATGGGCGTCGTGCACCTGGGCCTGCTCGGCGTCACCGCCGGGGTGATCGTCGGGGTCGCGCTGGTGCTGCTGGTGGTGCTGCCCCGGATCCGGCTCGCGGTGGCGCGGGCGCAGGAGTCGCTGGGCGCGGTCGGCGCGGCGCTGGACCGGGCGCTGGGCGCGGCCCGCACGGTGAAGGCCAACGGTGCCGAGGCGCGGGAGACCGCGCTCGCCGGGGCGGCCGTCGACCGGGCGCACGCCGCCGGGCTGGTCGGCGCGCGGTACGTGGCCGTGGTCAAGGTGCTGACCGGCGTGGCGATCCAGGGCGCGTTCCTGGCCGTGCTGGGGGTCGGCGGGGCGCTGGTCGCGGCCGGGTCGATGAGCGCGCCGGAGCTGATCGCGTTCCTGCTCTACGTGTTCTACCTGGCCTCGCCGATCGGCTCGCTGGCCGCCGGGCTCGGGATGCTCCAGCAGGGGTTGGGCGCGGTCGGCCGGATCGAGGAGGTGCGGCGGATGCCCGTGGAGGAGGACGTCGACCTCGTCGTGCCCGCGCCGCACGGCCCGCCGCCCGCCGTGGAGTTCGCCGGCGTCGAGTTCGCCTACCCCGGCCGCGGCCCCGCGCTGCGCGGCGTGTCGTGGACCGCCCGGCCCGGCGCGCGCACCGCCCTGGTGGGCCTGTCCGGCGCGGGCAAGACGACGATGTTCGCGCTCCTGCAACGGTTCTACGAGCCGACCGGCGGCACCGTCCGGGTCGGCGGGGTCGACATCGCCACGATGTCGCGCGCCGAGCTGCGCCGGCTCATCGCGTACGTGGAGCAGGACTCGCCGGTCATGGCGGGCACCCTGCGCGACAACCTGCTCTACGCCAACCCGGACGCCACCGACGCGGAGATCGCCGAGGCCCTGCGGGTCACCCGGCTGACCGGGTTCGTGGACCGGCTGGACGCGGGCCTGGGCACCGAGGTGGGCACGCGCGGCGTGACGCTGTCCGGCGGGGAGCGCCAGCGGCTGGCCATCGCACGGGCCCTGCTGCGCAAGCCCCGCGTGCTGCTGCTGGACGAGGCCACCGCCCAACTCGACGCCCGCAACGAGAACGCGCTGCGGGAGGCCGTCGACCAGGTGGCCCGGGACTGCACGGTCATCCTGATCGCGCACCGGCTGTCCACTGTGACCGATGCCGACCGGATCGTGCTGCTGGAGCACGGTGTGGTGCGCGCGTCGGGCACCCACGCCGAACTGGTCGAGCAGGACGAGCTGTACCGGGAACTGGCCGCGACCCAACTGCTCGTCACGGCGGTCCCCGGTGTCTGACAACGCCTTGTGCGACAGGGAGACCGGGCGGGGCGTCCGCAGTGGACGGACGCCCCGCCGCGGATCACGCCTTCGCGCTGGTGGCGAGCGAGTTCAGCGCCGCGTAGTAGCCGTCGCGGTGACCCGCCGCGTTCGGGTGGTAGGACTCGTTGATCTTGTCCCACTCCAGGCTGGTGACCCACTTGGTGCCGCTGGTGCACAGGGCGTGCGAGTCGAAGATCGGGCGGGCGTCGAGGAAGGTGAAGCCCGCCTCGGCCGCGCGCTGGGCCATGATCGCGGCCAGGGTGTCGGCGGCCGAGTTCAGCGCGGCGCGCTCGGTGTCGCTGAGCCCGAAGATGCCGCAGTTGCCGCCGATCTTGTACAGCCGCGGGTAGCCGACCACGATGACCCGGGCCGCCGGGGCCTTGGCCCGCACCAGCCCGTACACCTGGGCCAGGCCCGGCGAGAGGTAGGCGACGGCGGCCTGCTTGGCCAGTTCCACGCCCTTGAGGCAGTCCTTGTCGTCGATGGTCAGGATGCAGTTGGTGAGCACGTCGACGAACCGGACGTCGTTGCCGCCGACCTGGATGGTGACCAGGGTGGTGTCGGCGGTCAGCAGCGGGATCTGGTTGCTGACGACCTCGGTCGTGGTGGCCCCGGAGCAGGCGGCCTCGACGAACCGGGTGGTCGGGTGCGCCGCCGCCCAGAGGCGCGGGTAGGTCAGCGGGCCGCGGCGGCAGGCGTCGTTCGGGTTGTCGTAGGTGCGGGTGCCCGGGGCGGTGGTGTAGGAGTCGCCGATGGCGACGTACTTGCCCGCGAGGGGGGCGGCCTGCGCCGGCGTGGCGAGGGCCGCGGTGGCGAACAGCGCCAGCAGTGCGGGGATCAGGGCCCGTGCGCGCATGGGATCTCGTCTCCGTGGAGTCGGGGTGGAGTGTTGACCCCTCATGCGTAACAGTTGATATTGTGGGATAATACCTCACAATTGGTACTTAATAGTGAACTTTTCACACTTGGTGCGGACTTCGGCCCCGGAAGGCTCAGCACCGGCTCAGCCCACTGGCCCAACCGGACCGGATCCCACCATCGGACGGGCGTTTTCCGGCCGGCTCAAGGAAGATCGCGCACGGCGCGGTCACCGGCAGGGGTAGGACGACCGGCCCGCACCGGCTCGCCGCGGACGACCCACGCGGATACCGGAACTGCGGACGTTGTTCACCGGCAAGGGGAATACGCCTTGCCGAACCCGTCGGGGACGGGTGTTCACCCGGGACTCACCCGGACATGGCGCCGGACCGGGCGGGGGACGATGCCCGCCCGGTCCGGACGTGCCGGGTCGGCCACGCCATTCCTACCGCCGACCCGGCGGTCGACCGCCACGCTCGCGCGGGCGTCGAGTCTGCTGTGGACCAACCGGTCAGGATGCCTCCGCGCACAGGTCGAACGGCGCACCCGCCGGCCGGGGCTCGCCCATGAAGTGCATGATCTCCTCGTGGTTGGTCGACATCACCGCGTTCAGCGCGCTGGTGCGGTAGTAGATGTCCAGGCCCGTCGGGCACGGCGTGAGGTCCGGCCGCTCGTCGGCGCGCAGCAGCGCCAGCGCGGCCGGGACGTTGTGGTCGAACCGGACGTCCCCGCGCACGTAGTAGTCGACGCCGTCGACCACCACCAGCGGCAGGTCCGTCGGCTCGCACACCGGGTGGGTCATCAGGTCGTAGCGGTAGACCGACGAGAGGAACGAGCGCAGCTCCGCCGGCACGTTCGGCAGCACCGCCTGCTCCCACCACAGTTCCAGCGCCCGCCTGCCCTCCGCCGTGGTGAACAGGTAGCCGATCGCCTTCGCGTACGCCGGCGCGCCGCCGCCGTGGCCGCGCGCCGCCGCCTCGCGCAGCGGCAGCGCCTCCGGGCAGGACGTCGTGTCCGCCCAGTCAGCGAGGCTGTTGAGCACCTGTGACTGCTTCCAGCCCGCCAGCTCGCGCAACGGCAGCCAGCAGTGCCGCAGCACCGCGTTCTCCGCGATCACCCGGGCCCAGAACAGGAAGCGCTGCATCCGGGCGTTGTCGGCGAAGGTCATCGTCCGGTGCGCCAGCACGTACTCGAAGTCGTCGTGGTCACCGCGCAGCGCGATGATCCCGTGCAGCTCCTTGTTGGACGAGTACTCGGTGTTGGGCAGCAGCATGATCGGGTACACCGCGATCCGCGACACGTGCCGGGCCAGCTCGTCGTAGCCCTCCAGGAACGACTCGGCGGTCTCGCCGGGCGCGCCCCAGATCAGCTCCGCGTAGCAGTCCATCCCCTCCTTGTTGAGCCACTCGACCAGGTCGCGCCAGTCGTTGACCTTCATGTTGCGCCGCCGCATGGCGGTCAGCGCGTCGGCGTTGAGCGACTGGAGGGCCAGGGTGAACGAGCTGCGCAGGCCCGCTTCCTTCATCCGGCGCACGATGTCGTAGAAGACCTTCGACTTGTTCTTCGCCCAGGAACTCTCGAACGCGCGCGGGAAGCCGTGCTGCCGCTTGATCTCGATCAGGTCGTCGACCAGCTCGACATCGATGGGCAGCATGCCGAAGTTCGCGTCGCACGCGACGATCGTGTGCACGCCGAGCTTCGCGAACAGCTCCAGCTCCGCCTTGAGCCGCTCCCGGGAGAACGCCCGCACCCGCTGCCCGACCGCGCCGCCCCAGTAGCAGAACGAGCACTTGTAGGGGCAGCCCCGGTTGGTCTCGATCAGCGCCACGTCGTAGCGGAACTGGCCGTTGGCGTCGAGCAGGTCGATCGCTCCGGTGAGGAACGGCGACGGGATGGTGTCGAGGTCGTCGATGCGCGGCCGTTCGGCGTTGGTCACGACCTCGGCGGCCGGTCCGCGCCACGATACGCCCAGCACGTCGGACAGGTCGGCGTGGGCACCGGACAGGCGGGCGCGCAGCAGCTCCACGAAGGTCAGCTCGCCCTCGCCGTTGACCACCACGTCCACGCTCGGGAACAACCGGAACACCCGGTCGGCCTGCTCGCTGACGTGGGTGCCGCCGAAGAGCACCCACCCGTCCGGGTTGAGCTGCTTGAAGGTGGCGGCCAGCGCGCCGAACGCCCGCTGGTTCCAGCCGAACACCGAGAACGCCAGCACGTCCGGCGGGTCGCCCGCGAACAGCCGGTTGGCCATCTCGCCGTGGGTCACCCGGCCGCGGAAGTTGCAGATCTCGATCCGCACCCGGTCCCGCAGCACCGGATCGGCGAGGGCCATCGCCTTGAGGTAGCCCGATGCCAGCGGCATCGACTCCAACGGCATGTCCCAGACCCCTTGCTGGACCAGGACAACCCTGAGCTGAGAAGCGGACACGCCCACCTCCGCGTGGGGAGAAGCGTCGGGATCGACGGGGGTCAGGCCTTGCGGTAGATCGAGATGTGCCGCTCGTGCGAGTCGCGCAGCGGTGCGCCGGACCAGTCCGACCACCGCGATTCGAGGGTCATCCCGGCCAAGCGCGCCATCAGGTCCAGCTCGGAGGGCATGATGGTGCGGATGTGCATGGGGAAGAACCGCACGCCCTGCTCGCTGAGGATCGCGAACTGGATGGACGAGCGCTGGGTCATCCGCTCGCGGCGGGTGAAGGTGAGGACCACGTGGTCCTTCTCCACCCGCACGGTCTGGGTGCGCTGGTTGCGGTCGTAGCGCGACGGGTCCGGGATCGAGCACTGGGTGACGAACCGGCCGCCGGGCTCGAGCACCGCCGCGACCCGCTCGAAGCACCGGATCTGGTGCTCCTGGTCGGTGATGAACGGCAGGGTGTCGAACACCGCGTAGGCCAGCGAGTAGGTGTGCGGCACGGAGAAGTCGGTGAAGTCCTGCTTGAACAGCGTCACCTTGTCGCCGCCGGGCTTGGCCCGCAACTGGTCCAGCATGCCCTCGGACATGTCGATGCCGTGGACCTCGATCCCCTTCTGCGCCAACGGGACCGCTACCCGCCCGGTGCCCACCCCCAGTTCCAGCAAGGGCCCTTCACCCGCGTTGTCGGCCAACCACTGGATGGTCTCCTCGGTGTCGCCCGGGTCGCCCGCCCAGCCGGTCTCGTCGAACAGCCCGGCGATCGCGTCGCCGTAGGTCGAGAGGTCGAAGCCTTCCACGGTGTTCTCCTTCCCCCGTCCGGAAACGGGATGTCGCTGGGGAATCCTCGGTGACCGGGGCGGTGCGGCGCTGCCCCGTTGTGAGCACCGCCGGCGCGCGCCTGCGGTGCGGTGCTTCGGTCCCGGCCGTTCGGAGTGGACGGTCGGGTCGCCGCCGTCGGGTCTGCGCCGTCGGGTCAGCGGGCCGGCGAGGCGAGGCCGCCGGCCGCGTCGACCAGGGCGCGGGTCGCGGCGTGCACGGGGTGGCCGAGCACCTCGGCGACCGGCCCCTCCTCCACCACCCGGCCCCGGTCCAGCACCAGCACGCGGTCGGCGTTGCGGGCGATCACGCCCAGGTCGTGGGTCACCGTCAGCACCGCCAGGCCCAGCTCCCCGCGCAGCGAGTCGAGCAGTTCCAGCACCGACGCGGCCACCTGCACGTCCAGGTTGGAGGTCACCTCGTCGCAGATCAGCACGTCCGCGCCGGCCGCCAGCGCGCGGGCGATGGCCACCCGCTGCCGCTGCCCGCCGGAGAGCTGCCGGGGCAGCCGGTCGGCCAGCTCACCGGCCAGCCCCACCAGGTCCAGCAGCCGCCGGGTCTCGGCGCGCACCGCGTCGGCGGGCCGGGCCCGGTGCAGCCGGACCACGCGGCCGATCGCCGCGCCGACCGTGCGGCGCGGGTTGAGCGAGCCGGTGGCGTCCTGCGGGATGAGCTGGATGCGCCGGCGCTGGTCCACCGGCCGGCCGCGCAGCACGGGCGCGATCACCTCGCCCGCCAGCGACACCTGTCCGGCGCGGGGCTTGAGGATGCCCGCGACGCACTGGGCCAGCGTGGTCTTGCCGCAGCCCGAGGACCCCAGCAGCGCCAGCGACTCGCCCCGGTGCAGGGTCAGCGACACCCCGTCCAGCACGACCTTGCGGCCGCGCGCCGCGACCAGGCCGGCGACCTCCAGCACCACCGGGCCCGGTGCCCGGGGCGGTGGCCGCCGCTCGACCTCGACCCGCAGGTCCGGGACGGCGGCGAGCAGCTCCCTGGTGTACGGCTCGGCGGGCCGGCCGAGCACCTGCTCCGTGCCGGCGTGCTCGACCACCTCGCCGCCGCGCAGCACCACCAGCCGGTCGGTCATCCGGGCCGCCGCGCCGAGGTCGTGGGTGATGAACACGACGGCCAGCCCGCGCCGCAGCGCGAGCTCCGCGAGCTGGTCCAGCACGAGCCTGCGCATCGGCCCGTCCAGGCCGGTGGTCGGCTCGTCCAGGATCAGCCCGCGCGGGTCGCCGGCGGTGAACCGGGCCAGCGCCAGCCGCTGCTGCTGGCCGCCGGAGAGCTGGTGCGGGTAGCGGCGGACGAACTCGGCGTCGCCGGGCAGCCCGACCTCCACCAGCCGTCGGGAGACCGCCTCCGCCGAGCGGTCCACGGCCGGTTCGCGCAGCTGCCGGGCGATCCGCATGGTCGGGGTGAGCGCGGACGGCGGGTCCTGTGGCAGGTAGGACAGCACCCGGCGGCGCAGCTCCCGGCGTTCGGCCGGGGTCGCGGTGAGCACGTCGCGGCCGTCCACCCGGACCTGGCCCCGCACCACCCGCAGGCCCGGCCGGACGGCGCCGACCAGCGCCAGGGCGAGGGTCGTCTTGCCCGCGCCGGACTCGCCGACGACACCGACCCGCTCCCCCGCGCCGATGGCGAGGGTGAGCCCGGCCAGCACCGGGTGGCCCTCGGCGTTCTCGACCCGCAGGTCGTCGACCTCGATCACCGCAGCACCTTCCCGACCAGGCGGTCCAGCCCGAGGTTCGCGGCGACCGTCAGCACGCCCAACAGCACGGCGGGCACCGCGACGCCCCACGGCGTCAACCGGATGCCCTCGACGTTCTCGCTGATCATGGCTCCCCAGTTCGGGCCGCCCGAGCCGAAGCCGAGGAACCCGACGGCGGCGGTCAGGGTGACCGCGATGGCCAGCCGGGTGCCGAAGTCGGCCAGCACCGGGCGGGCGATGTTGGGCAGGATCTCCCGCACGATCACCGAGAAGTGTGAGTCCCCGGTGGCGTACGCGGCCACGACGTAGCCGTCCTCCACGGCGTGCAGCGTCTCGGCCCGGGTCACCCGCGACACGAACGGCGTGCCGGTCAGCACCACCGCCGCGGTGATCGTCGTCGCGCTGTAGCCCCAGCCGTTGAGCAGCACCAGCAGGATCAGCACCGGCGGCAGCCCCAGCAGCAGGTGGTCCAGCCGGGACACCACCGCGTCGGCCACGCCGCCGAAGTAGCCGCCGACCAGGCCGAGCACCAGCCCGAGGGCGGTGGCCAGCACGGTCGCCACCACCGGCACGGTCACCAGCGCCTGGCCGCCCGCCAGCACCCGGGCCAGGACGTCCCGGCCGGTGCTGTCGGTGCCCAGCGGGCTGTCCGCCGTCGGGGCGGTGTAGGGCAGGCCGGTGATCCGCTCCGGGTCGTCGACCAGGGACGGCCCGAACACCGCGATCCCGAGCACCAGCGCGACGCCCAGGACGGCGAGCACGCCCAGCGCCCAGCGCACGGCCCTCACCGGGCCGCCACCCTCAGCCGCGGGTCGGCCAGCAGCACCAGCAGGTCGGCCAGCACGAACGAGACGATGATGATCGCCGCGAGCAGCAGCCCGACGCCCTCCAGCACGGCCGTGTCGTGGTTGCGCACCGCCGCCACCAGGGTCTGCGACAGGCCGGGGTAGTTGAACACGATCTCCACCACGGCCGTGCCGCCGAACAGCCCGCTGAGCAGCCACGCGAAGGCGTGCGCGCACGGCGGCACGGTCGCCGGCAGCAGGTGCCGCCACACCACGGTCCGTTCCGGCAGACCGGCCAGCCGGGCGGCCTCCACGTGCGGCAGCCCGTCGGCGTCGATCACCGCCGCCCGCACGATCCGGCCCGCCCAGGCCGCGCCGAACAGGGTCAGCGCCACCACGGGCAGCACCAGGATGTCCGGCTTGTCCAACGGCGTGCCGCCCAGCGGCGGCAACGAGATCGCGGGCAGGATCGGCACCAGGTCGGCGAACACCAGCACCAGCAGCCCGGCCGTGACGAACTGCGGGATCGACACCGCGACCACCGACACCGCCGACAGCGCCCGGTCCGCCCGCCCGCCCCGGCGCAGCCCCGACACCAGGCCGATCAGCATCGCCAGCGGGACCGTCACCGCGGCCGTGATCCCGACCAGCAGGCCGGTCGCGCCCAACGGCTCGGCGACGATCTCGGTCACCGGCTCGCCGGACATCACGCTGGTGCCCAGGTCGAACCGGACCGCGCCGGCCAGCCAGTCCAGGAACCGCACCGGCCACGGCCGGTCCAGCCCCAGCTCCAGCCGGCGGGCGACGACGTCCTCCGCCGTGGCGTCGAGCCCGAGCGACGACGCGGCGGCGTCGCCGGGCAGCACCTCCGAGGCCGCGAACAGCACCACCGCGACGGCGAGGAGCGTCGCGGTGGTGGCCGCCACCCTGCGGGCGAGGAAGAGCAGCGCGGTCACGCCGGTCCGGTCGCCCGGTCGAACAACTGCACGGACTGCTCGATCCGCACGCCGCCGATGCCGGCGCGGCTCGCGTCCAACTGCTCCTGGAAGCCCCACAGGACGTCGCCGCCCTGCTCGTAGAACTCCTTCTGCAGCTCGCCGAACGCCTTGCCGCGCGCGGCGTCCTCCGGCGTGGCCTGGGCCTTGGCCAGCTTGGCCTGGTAGTCCGCCGACGTGCCGGTGACGTTGAACGGGGCCTTGCCGTGGGTCACCGCGGACAGGTGCACCGCGGCGGGCCGGTTGACGTAGTAGAACGCCTGGAACGGGTGCGTGGCCAGGGTGGTGATGTCGGCGTAGAACGCGTCGACCGACAGCTCCTCCAGCGTCAGCTCGACACCGGCCTCCTTGAGCTGCTGCACGAGCAGCTTGCTGGCGTTCATCATGCCCGCGACCAGCTCGCCGGTGCGCAGGGTCAGCTTGGTGACCCCGGCCTCGGCGAACAGCGCGCGGGCCTGGTCGAGGTCGCGCTTGCGCTCGGCCAGGTCGGCGTAGCCGGGCAGGTTCTTGCCCACCACGTCGTCCGCGGTCGAGCCCTGGCCGAGCAGGGCGTTGTCCACCAACGCCTTGCGGTCCACGGCCAGCCGCACGGCCTTGCGCACCTTGGGGTTGTCGAACGGCGCGAGCTTCTGGTTCATCGCGAACGACAGCGCGTTGGAGTTCGCCGCGCCGCCCCGGATGATCGTCAGCGCCGTGTTGGCCGTCTCGGTCTTCGCGCCGGTGGCGCTGATGCCGATCGCGTAGTCCACCTGGCCCGCCTTGAGCGCCGAGAGCCGGGCGGCGGCGTCCGCGACGCCGACGATCCGCAGCTCGCCGACGGTCGGCTTGCCGCCCCAGTACTGCTCGTTGGCGACCAGCTTGGTGGTGGTGCCGTTGCGCTCGGCCAGCTTGTACGGGCCGGAGCCGATCGGCTTGGAGAACTCGGTCATGCCCTCCGGGAACACCGGCGAGAACACGATCAGCACCGACTCCTTGAAGTCGCCGCGCGGCACCAGCAGCGGCACCTTCACCGTCAGCTCGTCCACGGCGGTGACACCGGGCAGGTTCACCATGGCGTACACCGAGGCGCGGTTGCTCGGCTTGGTGCCCACCGTGCGCAGGCTGTGCACCACGTCGGCGGCCCGCACCGGCTTGCCGTCGTGGAAGGTCACGCCCGAGCGGATCTTGATCGTCCACTCCGAAGCGTCCGCGTTGGGCGTGACCGACTCGGCGAGCTGGTACTTGTACTCGCCCTTGTCCAGCACCATCAGCGAGTCGTAGACGTGCCGCATCACGATCAGCGTCGCACCGATGCTGGTGGCGAGCGGGTTGCCCGCCTCGCTGTCGGTGACGGCGTGCGGCGCGCTGACCGAGAGCGTGGCGAGCGGCTTGCCCGCCTGGCCGGACTGCCCGGCGGCGGCGGGCGTCTCCGCGTTGCCGCCGCCGCAGGAGGACAGCAGTGGCGCACCCACTGCGGTCGCTCCGGCGAGAAGGCTCAGGCGTAGCAGTGCACGACGGTCGAATCCCTGGCCTTGAACCACTGTTCCTCCAAGTTCACGAGCACGCGGCGCGGTAGGGGGCGCCACGCCCGGAACGCTCGCTGACCGCCGCCCCGGTGTCTGCTCAAAAAGCGGCAGTGCTCTCCGACGCCGCGGCACCGGCCATGAGCGCCATCAGCTCGGGGGTGTACAGCTCGCGCACCGACACGATCCCGGCGACCGCGTCGAAGTAGCGGGTGGTCAGCTCGGGGCTGGTGCCGATCGCGCCGAGCAGCGCCCGCCGCTTGGGCCGCGCCTCCTCCTGGGCGATGAGCAGGGTGGCCGCGTAGTTCTCGGTCAGCCGCTCCTCGCGCAGCCGGTCGTACTCGGCGGCGGCCGCGTCCTGCCGCTCCCGGTCGCCCAGCGCGTCGCCGACGGTCTCCACGAGCAGTTCGGCCTGCATCAGGGCGTCGGAGATGCCCCGGGCGGTCAGCGAGTCCTTGTGGTGCCCGGCGTCGCCGACCAGCGCCCAACCGGGGCCGTGCGCGCGGCGGAAGAAGTTCTGCTGGTCGCCGGTGCCGTGCAGCTTGCCGACCTGCTCGGCACCCTCGACCTGGGCCCACAGCTCGGGCGCGTTGACCCGGACCAGCTCCTGGTAGGACGCGAACGCGTCGCGCCGGATCTCGTCGAACCGGTGCTGGGGCGCGTAGGCGGCGACCAGGACGGCGTCGTCGTTGGTCGGCACGGCCGACACCCAGCCGGTGTCGCCCTCGTACATCTCGAAGTGCGTCTTCGGCCCGCGCCAGAACGTGTAGTAGGCGCACGTCAGCGGCGGGTGTTCGGCGGTCTTCTCCGCGCCGACCAGCTCGGCCACCGCCGAGCGCATCCCGTCCGCGCCGACGACCAGCGCGGCGTCCTCGCGGGACGAGCCGCGCGCGCTCTCACACCGCACGCCCACGACCCGGTCGCCGTCGCGGTACAGCTCGGTCACCCGGCAGTCGTCGCGGAACTCCACGCCCGCCGCCACGGCCGCGTCGACCAGGATGCGGTCCAGGAGCTCCCGGCGCGGCGCGTACGCGGCCCGCTGGCCGTCCACGCCGCTGCAACAGCCCTCCACCCGGGTGTCGCCCAGCTCGTAGACGACGTGGTCCAGCGGCGGGCAGCCCGTGGCGCGCACCGCGTCGAGCACACCCCACTTCGCCAGCCGCGCCACGCCCGGCTGCTGGATGTAGAGGGTCGAGAGCTTGTCGGACGGGAACTTGGCGCGGTCCACCAGCAGGACCCGCCGGCCCGCGCGGGCGAACAGCAGTGCGGTCGGTGCGCCCGCGCAGCGCGCGCCGACCACGATCACGTCGTACATGGGTCCTCAGCCTCCATCGGGGACACCGGCGAAGACCACGGCGGAGTTGATGCCGCCGAAGCCGAAGCCGTTGGACAGCGCCCACCGCAGCCGGGCGGGCTCGGCGTCGGCCCCGACGAACCGGACGCGGTCGTCCAGCGGTCGGGTCAGGTTCGCGTTGGGGTGGACGAAGCCGCCGGTGAGCTGGGCGACGGTGGCCACCGCCTCGACCACGCCCGCCGAGGCCAGGCAGTGGCCGGTCAACCCCTTGGTGGAGTTGACCCACGGCCGGGAGACCGCGTCGCCCAGGGCCAGCCCCAGCGCGGCGACCTCGGTCTCGTCGCCGAGCCGGGACGCCGTGCCGTGGGCGTTGACGTAGT
This sequence comes from Saccharothrix espanaensis DSM 44229, assembly GCF_000328705.1. Lineage (NCBI taxonomy): Bacteria > Bacillati > Actinomycetota > Actinomycetes > Pseudonocardiales > Pseudonocardiaceae > Saccharothrix > Saccharothrix espanaensis. The sequence goes on from NC_019673.1 coordinate 5,034,054, forward strand.
CCAGCTCCCCCGGTCCGACGCCCGCCGCGCGCAGTGCGGCGCGGATGACCCGCGCCTCGCCGGCCGCGTCCGGGTCGGCCAGCCGGTTGCCGTCGAGCCCGAGCGCCACCCCGGCCACGCTCGCCCGCACCGGCACGCCCCGCCGGCGCGCGGACGCGGCCGACTCCAGCACCAGCGCCGCCGCCGCCTCGCCCGGCACGAAGCCGCGCCGGTCGGCGTCGAACGGCCGGCACGCCGCCCTCGGGTCGCCGTCGACCGCCAGCGCGCCGAGCGTGGCGAAACCCCTGCGGTGCAGCGGGGTCAGCTCGACCAGCGGGCCGACCACGACGCAGCAGTCCACCACGCCGGAGGCGACCAGGCGCGCGCCGTGCACGATCCCGACGTTGCCGCTGGCCGACGCGCCGCCGACGGTGTAGCCCTCGCCGGTGGCGGACAGCACCTCGCTGATGGTGCCGACGTGGTCGGTGTCCAGCGAGTGCAGCGCGAACCGCGCCGGCAGGTACTCCGGCCGGTCCGCGTAGGACTCGCGCAGGTCGTGCGTGTAGCGGTCGGTCAGGTTGTGGCCGGCCACGACCACGCCGACCCGATCGCCCGGCACGTCCGGCAGCCCGGCCGACACCCACGCCTGCAACACCGCCGCGACGGCCGCCGCGACCGGCCGGGGCGACCGGCCCGCCGCGCGCAACGCCCTGCCGCGCAACGGTTCCGGCACGCCGTCGAGCGCGTCCCGCAAGGTGAAGCCGACCAGCGGCGCGCACAGCCCGTTGCCGCTGTCGGTGATGCCGGCGCGGCCCTCGCGCAGCGCGGCGGTGAACGCCGGGACGTCCGCGCCCAGGGAGCAGACGATCCCGGTGCCCACCACCGCGGGTGGGCTCACAGATGCTTCCCCAGCAGCGCGACGATCGTGTCGATGTCGTTGACGTCCTGGAACTCCGCGATCGGCACGACCACGCCGAGCCGCTCCATCGCGAGCGTCACCACCTCGGCCCGGTCGATGCTGGTGCAGCCGAGGTCGAGCAGCGTCCGGCCGGGCCGGACCGCCGCCGGGTCGGTGTCCGGGACGACCTCCAGCAGGCTGTCGCGGACCGCGTCGAAGACGGTCACGCCCGGCCCACCCCGGGGCGGACCCGCGTGGTGAACGGGTGTCCCTGCGTGGTCTCGGTGGCCACCCGGTTGTTCGGGTTGTCGTTGTCGCCGGCGACGATCACCGTGCCCCAGCGCTCCAGCGACACCGAGCCGCCGTACTCCTCGATCTGGTCGGTGTCCGGGTAGACGTCGACCGAGGTCGGCACGTACCGGCCGGCGAAGCCCAGCCGCATCTCCTCGGTGCGCCCGGCGTGCGGCAGCGAGGCGTGCATGAGGGTGGACCAGAACATGATGGCCTGGCCGGGCCGCATCACCATGGACACGGCCTGGCCCTCGTCGGGCTTCCAGTCCGGGTCGATCTGGAGCTCGCGGTAGTCGTAGCCGAAGAAGCCCCGGCGGACGCCCTCCTTCTCCCTGGCGTTGATGGTGTCCGGGTCGTAGTGCATCCGCTTGGTCTCGTCGTAGAACATGGTCTGGTGGGTGCCCGGGATGAACTGGAGGCAGCCGGTCTCCTCGTTCGCCTCGGTGAACGCCGTCCACACGGTGAGCGTGCCGCCGAAGTCCTCCGCGTCGCCCGGCCAGACGATCTGCGGCTTGCCCGAGGCGTTGGCGAAGGTGTCGGCCTGGTGCCAGTCGGTGCCCTCGTCGCCGGGGTACTTGGGGAAGAACTCCGAGCGCCAGCACTGCACCTTCGGGCCCAGCACGCTGGCCACCCGGTCCACGATCCGCGGGTTGCAGATGTGGTCGGCCAGGAAGGCGTTGTCCAGGTGTCGGTCGTAGTTGGAGATGTTGGTGTTGCCCGACTCCGCCGCGCCGTCGCGGTAGGCCGCGTGCGCGCGGTCGAGCAGCCGCAAGCGTTCCCGCCGCCAGCGGGCCTTCATCTCCTCGATCTCGTAGACGTCGAACGGGCCGAAGTACCCGTTGCGGTGGAAGTCGTTCAGCTCCTGCTCACTGAGCGTGAAGTCACTCATGTCAGCCTCCCACTTCCTGTAGTGCGCCCGGACGGCGCGTTGACCCGACCACGTCCGAGAGACAGGCGATGGTGGGCTCCTCCAGCTCGGCGCCGGTCAGCGCGAGGTCGAACCGGTTGTTGACCATGGCGATGACGCGGGCCAGCGAGAGCGAGGTGGCCCCGTGGTCGAACAGGTCGCCGTCCACGGGCACGTCGCGCACCAGTACCTCGTCCACGATCGCCTTGACCGCCGTCGCGGTCGGGTCGGCCGCGGTGTGCGCGGCGACGGTTGCCGGCCGGGTCTCGGTGAGCGCGACGAGCGCGTCCACGTCGGCCTTGCCCTGCGCGGTGACCGGGATGTCGTCCACCACGTGGAACCGGGAGGGCCGCAGGTAGCCGGGCAGGTCGGCGACGGCGGCGGTCAGCTCCGCCTCGGTCGGCGCGACCGGGTCCGGCGCGGGCGGCGGCGCGACGTAGGCGACCAGCCGCACGTCGCCGTCGCCGAAGTCGCGCGCGGTGACCAGCGCGGTGCCGACCCGGGCGCAGGACAGCAGCCGGGCCTCCACCTCGCCGGGCTCGACCCGGTAGCCGCGCACCTTGAGCTGGCGGTCGACCCGGCCGAGGTAGACCAGTTCGCCGTCGACCAGGGCGGCGCTGTCGCCGGAGCGGTACCAGCGCTGCCCGTCGAGCACCACGAACCGCTGCGCGGTCAGCTCGGGCCGGTTCAGGTAGCCCCGGGCCACGCCGGTGCCGGCGACGAACAGCTCGCCGGGCTCGCCGTCGGGCACCGGCCGGCCGTCGGCGGTGCGCGGCTCGACCCGCAGGCCGGGCAGCGCCACCCCGATCGGGCTGACCGAGGGGTGCTCCAGGTCGGCGGCGGTGATCCGGCGGTGCGTCGCGTGCACCGTGATCTCGGTGATGCCGTACATGTTGACCAGCACCGGCGAGGAGTCGCCGCGCCGGCCGATCCACGGCGCGAGCACGGCCACGTCGAGCCGCTCGCCGCCGAACACCACCAGCCGCAGCGACAGCTCGGCGGGCGGGCCGGCCGCCGCGTCGGCCGCGACCAGGCCGCGGAAGGCCGACGGGGTCTGGCTGAGCACCGTGACGCGTTCGCGGCGCAGCAGGTCGAGCATCAGCGCGGGCGTGCGGGTCACCTGCGCCGGCACCACCACGAGCTTGCAGCCGAACAGCAGCGCGCCCCACATCTCCCACACCGAGAAGTCGAAGCCGACCGAGTGGAACATGGTCCACACGTCGAGTTCGTCGAACTCGTACAGCTCGCCCGCCCGCTCCAGCAGCGCGACGGCCGACCGGTGCTCCACCTCGACGCCCTTGGGCGCGCCGGTGGAACCGGAGGTGTAGATGACGTAGGCGACGTCGGACGGCTCGGCGGCCTCCGACGGCGCTTCGACCGCGGTCGGGTCGTCGCTCTCGTCGGCGTCGCTCCACAGCACCGGGCCGGACCAGTCGGCCAGCGCGTCGGCGGTCCGGATCGCCGCGACGGTGAGCGCCACCTCGCTGTCGGACAGCACGTGCGCCACCCGGCCGGCCGGGTTCTCCGGGTCGACCGGGACGTAGGCGGCACCGGCCTTGACCACCGCCAGGACCGTGACGACCAGGCAGATGGACCGGTCGACGCACACGCCGACCCGGCTGCCCCGGCCCACGCCGCACCGGCGCAGCCGCTCGGCCAGCACGGTCGACCGCGCGTCGAGTTCGGCGTAGGTGATCTGCTCGGTCCCGCAGCTCACCGCGACCCGCCGGGGCGACTGCGCCGCGCGCCGGGAGAACGCCTCGTGCAGGCAGTCGGTGTCGGCCATGCCTCACTCCTCCGTCTTGGTGGCGTACATCCCCCAGTGCTGGGGGGTGAGCGCGAGGTCGGTCAGGCTGCTCTGGACGAACATCCGGTCCCAGCCGCCGCCGCCCTTCTCCTCGGCGATCCACTGGCGGGTGAAGACCTCGCGGGTCTCCGGGTCGCTCATCGCCCGCACGCCCATGAGCGTGTAGTAGGAGCTCAGCGACTTGAGGTGGATGAAGTGGTGGATGCGGTCGGACCGGCCGAACGCCTCCTCGTAGAGGTAGATCGTGGCGTGGCCGGCGAGGACCTTGTTCCAGCTCTCGCACAGCGCGCGGGAGAACGCCCGGCCCTCGGCGCGGTACTCGTACTTCAGCTCGCCGACGCGGTGCATGATGATCCCGCAGTTGCCGGAGTTGAGCTGCTCGTCGGCCGGCACCGAGGTCTGCGACTGCGCGACGGGCACGACGAACGTGGCCGCGCCGTCACCGTCGCTGGACACCGAGTCCGGAGTGGACTCCGAGGTGCCGTACATGCCGAACGCGGACGGGATGAGCACGGTCTCCCGCAGCGGGCCGTCGAACAGCCGGTCCCACCCGCCGCCGCCGCGCTCGTCCGGGACCCGTTGGCGCAGCACGATGTCGCGCCAGCCGACGTCCTGGGTGCCCATCTGGACCAGGGTCTCGTAGGCGTAGAGGGACTTGATGTGCAACAGCCAGTGCAGCCGGTCCTTCGTGCCGAAGGTCTCCTCGTAGACGAAGACGGTCACGATCCCGGCGTAGTTGGTGTTGAGGTACTCCGACAGCTCGCGGGCGAACAGCCTGCCCTCCGAGCGGAACTCCGGCCGCAACTGCCCGACGCGCTCCACGACGACGCCGGCGTTGCCCGAGTGCAGGATCGCGTGGCGGGCGATCGACGTCTGGTCCTGCGCCGTCGGCAGGACGAACGGCGGGCTCGATGTTGTTGTCATCGAAGGCTCCTCGGCTCTCAGTGTCGGCTTCGGGGGTGCGGCTGACGCCCCGGCCACGCTAACGACGGGGTCCGGCCGGGCTCTGCTCATTACTGGTCACCGCCCCGCGCGGGAGCTTCGGCGCCGCACTTCCTGGCGCCGCCCTTCCGGCGCTGCCGTTCCGGCGCTGCCCTTCCTGCGCAAGCACGTCCGCCGCGCCGCGCATGAGCAGCCCGGCGACCCGGTCGACGTGCCGCGCGCGCCAGTCGGCCAGTTCCGTGCCGTGCACCAGGCGGTTGAACGCGCCGATCGCCGGTCCGGTGTGGACCTGGAAGCTCGCGCGGTCACCGGGGTCGCCGCGCAGCGCGGCGGCGGAGGTGTGCGCGAAGTACCAGCGGAACGCCAGCGCGGTGCGGCGCCGGGGGTCTGCGGTCTCGACCAGTTCGGCACGACCGGTGTCGCGGTAGTGCTGTTCGGTGTCCCGCCAGACCTCGGCGAACGTGCGGCGGAACGTGGTGCGCTCGACGCTGTCGCGGATCCGCTGCGGGATCTCGTCCCAGCACCCGTGCCGTTGGTAGAGCTGGAAGAGCTGGTTCGCGCGTGCGGCGAACATCGTGCCCCGGCGCAGCACTTGGACGCGTGCGCCGGTCTCGAACATGTCGCCCGCGGGCGCGTACGCGGTGTCCTGCACGCCGGCTTCCGCCAGCAGGTCCTTGACCAGGTCGGAGGTCGCGGCCTCGGGTGTGGCCTGGTTGACCGACCCGGTGACCACGAAGTCCGCGCCGAGCACGAACGCGGCGGCCACGGCGGTGGGCGTGCCCAGCCCGCCGGCGGCCCCGACCCGGACGCGTTTGGCGTAGCCGTGCCCGACCATCGCGCGGTCGCGCAGCAGGACCAGGTCGGGCACGACGGTCAGCGCCGGGCGGGCGTCGGTGTGCCCGGCGGAGTCGGCTTCGGCGCACAGGTCACCGGCGACCGGGAGCCGGCGCGCGGCGTGCGCCTCCTCGCGGGTGAGCGCGCCGGAGCGGACCAGGTCGTCGAGCAGCGCGGGCGGCGGTGGGGCCAGGAAGGCTTCGGCCACTTCGGGGCGTGAGACCTTGGCCAGGAGGTTGCGCACGGCGACGGGCGTGCCGTCCGGGGTGGTGTGCGCGCCGGCGAACCGGAAGCGCACCAGCGGGGCCGTGACCCCGGTGAACCCGGCCGCCTCGACGTGCCGGACGTCCGCGCGCACGTACAGGTCGGCCAGCCGCCGCTCCAGCGCCGGGTTGTCGGGCATGGCCAGCAGGTTCATCCCGAACCGGCCCGGTCCGGGCGCGGCGGTCAGCTCGTCCAGCGCGCGTTCCACCTCGTCGTGGGCGAGCCCGCCCGCGCCGAAGAAGCCGAGCAGGCCCGCCTCGCCCATCCGGCGCACCAGCGCCACCGAGGCGATGCCCCGGAACATCGAGCCGGACAGGTAGGCCCAGCGCACGCCGTAGTCGGCGCGGAACGCCGCGTCGCCCAGGGTTTCCGGGCCGGGCGGCGCGGGCAGCGCCTCGGCGACCGGCCGCCACAGGTCGGTGAGCACGCGGCCGGGGCCCAGCTCGCGGACCGACCGCACGCCGGCGGCGGCCAGCCCGTCCATGGTCTCGCGCCACCGGACCGGGCTGCGCACCTGGAGCGCCAGCAGGTCGCCGATCAGCGCCGGGTCGTGCGGCCGGGCGGTCACGTTGGAGAACACCGGCACCTCGGGCGGCGCGAACCGCACCCCGGCCAGCACCTCCTCGAACTCGCGCGCGGCGGCGCGCATGTACCGGGAGTGGAAGGCGGCGGTGACGGCCAGCGGCACGCACCGGCCGGCCTTCGCGGCGCGGACGGCGGCCGTCGCCGCGGCCAGCGAGTCCGGCGGCCCGGACAGCACGACCTGGGTGGCGGAGTTGTCGTTGGCCACGTCCACGTCGTCCACGCCCGCCTCGGCCAGCAGCCCGCGCAGCCGGTCCGGGCGCACGCCCACCACGGCCACCATGCCGCCGCCGGAGGCCCGGGACATCACCTCGCCACGCCGGCACACCAGCGTCAGCGCGGTCTCGAAGTCCAGGCAGCCGGCGGCGAACAGCGCGTTGTACTCGCCGAGGCTGTGCCCGGCCAGGAAGTCCGGCGGACCCTCGTCGCGCACGGCGAGGTAGCTCAGGGCGTTGACGACGAACAGCGCGGGCTGCGCGTAGCGCGTGTCCCGCAGGAGGTTGTCGGGGTCCTCTTGGCACAGGCGCGCGACCGGCAGCCCGAGGACCCGGTCGGCGGTGGCGCGGTGCTCGGGGAAGCGGTCGAACAGCTCGCCGCCCATCCCCCGGCGCTGCGCGCCCTGCCCCGGGAACACCCAGGCGGTTTTCGGCGTGGACACGCCTGGACTGTCCTGCCCCGGGCCGGGCGCGGGCTGCCCAAGGTTGAGCAGCACCACGCCGGCGGACCCGCTTAGCGTGGGCCGACACCGTCCGACGTCGGAGCGGGGAGCCACATGGACGACCAGGCCGGCGTCGCCGACGCCATCACGACCATCCTCGGGGTGCTCGCGCGCGTGCTGCCGCCGGGCACCCCGGTGGCGGCCGACACCCCGCTGGTGACGCTCGGCCTCGGGTCGCTCGCCGCCGCGCGGGTGCTGCTGGAGGTCGGCTCGGCGCTGGGCGCGGAGCTGCCGATGGACGCCACCCGCACGTGCCGCGACGCGCGGGAGCTGGCGGCGCTCGCGGTCGGCTCGCGCAACCACGGCGGGCTGCGCCCGCAGGTGCGGGCCACGCCGTCGGCGCGCCACGAGCCGTTCCCGCTGACCCCGTTGCAGGAGGCGTACCTGCTGGGCAAGAGCCTGGGCGCGGACGGGATCGGCTGCCACGTCTACCGCGAGTTCGCGGTGCCGGACCTGGACCTCGACCGGCTGCGCGCGGCGTGGGGCAGGCTGGTCGAGCACCACGACGCGCTGCGCCTGGTGACGACCGCCGATGGCCGGCAGCGGATCGTGCCGGACGCGCCGCCGTGGACGATGCCGGTGCACGACGACGTCCTGGCCGTGCGGAACCGGCTGTCGCACCGCGCGTACCGCGCCGACGAGAGTCCGCTGTGGAGCGTCGAGGCCACCCGGAACCCGGACGGCTCGGGCGTGCTGCACTTGAGCGTGGACGCGCTCGTCACCGACGGCGCGGGGCTGGAACTGCTCGTGGACCAGCTCCGGGCGTGCTACGACGACCCGGCGTGCGTGCTGCCCGGCGGCGGTTTCGGGGTTCGGGACCTCGTAGTCGCGCTCGGCGAGCACCAGTCCGGTGACACCTGCCGGGCGAGTTTGGGCTACTGGATGGACCGGCTGCGCGACCTGCCGCCCGGTCCCGCGCTGCCGGCCGGCGACACCCCGCCGGACAACCGGCGGACCCCGCACACGGCCGAGCTGACGCCGCGCGAGTGGGCGGCGGTGCGGGACTGGGCGGCCGAGGCCGGCGTGTCGGCGACCTCGCTGGTGCTGACCGTGTTCACCGAGGCGCTTCAGCGGGTGTGCGACGAGCCGAAGTTCTCCCTGGTGCTCACCACCAGCAGCAGGCTCGTGCTGCCGGCCGCGGCGGACACCGTGGTCGGCCCGTTCACCTCGACCGCGATCTTCGTCGCCGAACCGTCCGCCGGGCTGCCGCTGACCGAGGCCGCGAAGCGGGTGCACGGTCGGCTGCGCCGCGACCTGGACCACGCGGCCGTGCCCGGCGTCGCGGTGCTGCGGGCGATGCGCGCGCAACGGCTGCCGGTCCCCGACGCCCTGCCGGTCGTGTTCACCAGCTTGATCGGCGTCGGCGGGGGCAAGGCGGAAGGGTCATACGCGCTCAGCCAGACCACCGGCGTCACGCTCGACGCGCAGGTTGCCGAACGTGACGGCGGTCTGGTCGTGCGCTGGGACGTGGTGGACAGCGCCTTCCGACCCGGTGTGGTCGAAGGCGCGTTCGGGTGGTTCGTGAACGCGTTGCGCTGGCTGTGGCCCGGCACCGCAACCGCGCCCCGACCGCTCAACGACCTCCAGCAGGCGTACTTCGTGGCCCGCTCGACCGACGGCGTCGGCCCGTGGTCGGGGTGCCAGGTGTGCCACGGCTTCCGCGTCGAGCACCTCGACCTGCCCCGACTGGAAGCCGCGTGGCTGGGCCTGCTCGCCGACCACGAGGTGCTGCGGACCGTCGTCACCCACGACGGGACGCTGGCCGTGCACGACACCGCGCCGGACCGCTGGCACATCCCGGTGTCGACCGGCGACGTGCAGCAGGACATGGTCAGCCGCGCCTACCCGCTCGGCCGGTTGCCGCAGGGCGAGCTTCGGGTCACCCGGGACGACGACGGCCTGACCGTCCACATCGCGCTGGACCTGCTGGTCGCCGACGGTCGCAGCATCCACCTGCTGATGCGCGAGCTGATGCGCCGCTACTGCGACCCCACCGCACCGGCGCTGCAAGCCGCGCCCTACGCCGAGTTCGTCGCCACTCGAAAGGAACTCCGGGCCGGGCCGGAGCACGCGCCCGCTCGACAGCACTGGCGCGACCGGTTCGCCGCGCTGCCGTCCGGGCCGCCGCTGGGGCCGTTGACCGGCCCACGCACCCGGCTCACCGCGACGGTCACGGGGTGGTCGCGTTGCCGGGAACGCGCACAGGCGCGCGGGCTGAGCCTGGACGCCGTGGTGATCACGGCGCTCACCGAAGCGCTGGGCACGCACTTCGCCGACGACTTCGCGGTGCCGCTGGTCCGCTGGGCGCGGGCGGTGGAGCGGTTCCGGCCCGCCGAGGTGACCGCGCTGAGCTGGGTGCCCAGGGCCGAGCCCGGCCTGCCGTTCGCGGAGGCCGCCCGGCGGACCGACGCGGTGATCGCCGCCGACACCGCCGCCGACGCGGCGTCCGGCCTGGCCGAGCTGCGCACCGTCGTGCTGCGCCGGCGGCGGACCGGCGAGTTCGGCTACCCGGTGGTGTGCACCGGGCTGCTGGAGCTGGCCGACGCGCCGCTGCCGCCCGGGATCGAGCCCGGCCCGTGGCTGACCTGCACGCCGGACGTGGGGCTGGACTGCATCGCCGTGGACGAGGGCGGTGACGAGCTACGGCTGTTCTGGGACGCCGTGCGCGGTGCGGTGCCCGACGACGTCCTGACCGGGATCTTCGCCGCCTACCAGGAGATCCTGCGTCGGCTGGGCGCGGACGAGGACGCCTGGACGGCCGACCGGGGCCGTGAGGCGGAGCGCGAACTCGTGCTGCGCACGTGGAACGACACCGCTCGGGACTTCCCGCACGACGGCCCGGTGCACCTGCTGTTCGAGGAGCAGGCCCGGATCCGGCCGGACGCGGTCACCGTGCGCGGGCGCGGGCGCGGCGGCACGACCACCTACCGGGAGCTCAACGCCACCGCGAACCGGATCGCGGCCCGGCTGAAGCAGGCCGGGGTCGGCCCGGAGTCCGTGGTCGGCCTGTCGATCGCGCGCGGCCCGCTCATGGTGGCGGCGGTGTTCGGCGTGCTCAAGGCGGGCGGGGCGTACCTGCCGGTGGAACCGTCGATGCCGGCCGCGCGGGCCGCGACGATGCTGGCCGACGCGGGCGCGGTCGCCCTGGTCACGACCTCCGACCTCGACCCGCCCGCCGACGGGCGGCCCGTGGTGCACGCCGACCGGCTCGGCGACGCCGTCGAGCCCGACCCCGCGCCGGCCGTCGACGAGAACGCCACCGCCTACGTCATCTTCACGTCGGGCAGCACCGGGCGGCCCAAGGGCGTCGCGGTAAACCACCGGGCGGTGCACAACCTGCTGCACTGGACCCGGCGCACGTTCGGCTTCGGGCCCGCCGACCTCGGCCTGTGCGTGACCTCCCTCGGATTCGACCTGTCGGTGTTCGACCTGCTGGGGCTGCTCGGGTTCGGCGCGTCGGTGTACGTCGCCGACGCCGAGCAGCAGCGCGACCCGGCGCTGCTGCTCGACGTGCTGCTCGACGAGCCGATCACCTTCTGGAACTCCGCCCCCACCACGCTCGCGCACGTCGCGCCGCTGATGGCCGCGCACCGCGGCGGCCCCCGGACCCGGGACCTGCGGCTGGTGTTCCTCAGCGGCGACTACACGCCGCTGGGCCTGCCCGGCGAGCTGCGCGCCTGCTTCACCGGCGCGGACGTGATCAGCCTGGGCGGGGCGACCGAGGCCACCGTCTGGTCTAACTGGTTCCGGGTCGGCGAGATCGACCCCGAGTGGCACTCGATCCCGTACGGCCGGCCGATCGACAACGCCCGCTACTACGTGCTCGACGCCGACCGCGAGCCGTGCCGGATCGGCCAGGAGGGCGACCTGTACATCGCGGGCGAGGTGCTCAGCCTCGGCTACCGCAACCGCCCGGAGCTGACCCGGGAGCGGTTCGTGCCGTGCCCGTTCGAGCCCGGCGCGCTGATGTACCGGACCGGCGACCGGGCCAGCTTCTTCCCGGACGGCAACATCCGGTTCCTGGGCCGGGCCGACCACCAGGTGAAGATCCGGGGCTTCCGGGTCGAGCCGGGCGAGATCGAGCACCGCCTGCGCACCCACCCCGCCGTGAAGGACGCGGTGGTCGTGCCCCGGGACGAGAACGGCGAGCGCAAGCTGGTCGCCTACGTCGTGCCGATGCCGGGCGCGGCGCCGGCGGCGAAGGAACTGCGCACCCACACGGCCGAGACCCTGCCGGACTACATGGTGCCCAACCACATCGCCGTCCTCGACCGCCTCCCGGCCACCGCCAACGGCAAGCTCGACCGCGACGCCCTCCCCTGGCCGCTACCCCCCGCACCTTCCACCGCACCCGAACCGACGGCGGTGGTGCCCGAACCAGCACTGCCCGAGCCGGCAGTGCCCGAGCCGGTGCCCGTTCCGGCGACGCCGGTGGTGGCGGAACCAGGACCGGCGGCCGAGGACCTGCGCGGGATGCTGACCGCGCTGCTCGGCGAACTGGTCGGCGAAGCGGTGGACCCGGCAGCGGACCTGTGGGACCAGGGCGCGACCTCGTTCACCATGGTCCAGGTGTCGACACGCCTCCAAGAGCGGTTCGGCACGCGCGTTCCCGTCGCCGTCCTGTTGGACAACCCGACGATCGACGGCATCGCGGCGCACGTCGCCTCCGTGGTCGGCCTCCCCACGACCGCCACCGATCCGACCACCGCACCGCCCACCGCACCGCCCACTGCCGAGCCGACGCCCGAACCCACGGCCACGCCCGTGCCGGACGTCGCCACCGAACCCGTGGTGGACGTGCTGTCCCCCACCGACCGAGCCGCGTTCGCCACCGCGCGCTGGGACCTGCGCGACGACGGCACGTCACTCCCGCTGCCCGACACCCGGCCCGACGAACACCTCTACCGGTGGCGCGGCACCCGGCGCGACTTCCGCCCCGACCCGGTGCCCTTCACGGCCCTGACCTCGCTGCTGGCGCTGCTGCGCCCACTGCCGGACGGCGACCGGCGCCGCCGCCTCTACCCGTCCGCCGGCGACACGTACGGCGTCCAGGTCTACGTCCACGTCGCGGACGACCGGGTGTCCGGTGTGGACAGTGGCGTCTACTACTACCACCCCGACGAGCACGCGCTGCGCCGGATCTCCGACGGTTCCGACCTGGGCCGGTCGGCGCACTTCGTCTACAACCGGCCGGTGTACGACCGGGCCGCGTTCGAGATCTTCCTGGTGGGACAGGCGAAAGCCGTGCGTCCCCTGTACGGCGAGGAGTCCGAGCGGTTCCTGGCCCTGGAGGCGGGCTACCTGGGCCAGCTGCTGATGTCCGGACAGGCCGCGCACGGGCTGGGGCTGTGCCCGGTCGGTGCGGTGGCCGTCGACCCGGTGCGCCGGGCGTTGCGGCTCGACCAGGACCACGTGTTCCTCCAGTCGTTCCTCGGTGGCGCGGTCGACCACGTCACCGGGCCGGCCGAAACCGGGCCGGCAGGCACCGGGAAAGCCGGCACCGGGTCGGCCGAGGTGGCGGTGGTCGGGATGGCGGGCCGGTACCCGGAGGCCGACGACCTCGACGCGCTGTGGCGCAACCTGCTCGACGGCCGGTGCTCGGTCGCCGCCCCGCCCGCCGCGCGCGGCGACGGCCCGGCGGGCGGCTACCTGCGGGACGTGGAGTCGTTCGACAGCGCGGTGTTCGGCATCGCGCCCGCCGAGGCGGCGACCCTCGACCCGCAGTTGCGGCTGCTGCTGGAAGTGGTGTGGGTGTGCCTGGAGGACGCCGGCCACACGTCGGCGTCGCTGGGCCGGGTCGGGGTGTTCGTCGGGCTGATGTGGCACGACCACCGGCTGGTCGGCAACGACCGGTGGCGGGCCGAGGGCTCGGCGCGGATCTCCGGCACCGGGTCGGAGGTGGCCAACCGGGTGTCGCACGTGTTCGACTTCCGCGGGCCGAGCCTGGCCGTGGACACCTCGTGCTCGTCGTCGCTCACCGCGCTCCAACTGGCTGTGGAGAGCCTGCGGCGCGGTGACTGCGACGCGGCCGTGGTCGGCGCGGCGAACCTCCTGCTGCACCCGTACCACGCCTCCGTGCTGCGCGGGCTGGACCTGGTGGCCGAGACGCCGGGCCGGGCGCTGGACGCCGAGGCGGCCGGGTGGTCTCCCGGGGAGGCGGTGGGCGCGGTGCTGCTGCGCCGGCTGGCCGACGCGCGGGCGGACGGCGACACCGTGCACGGCGTCGTGGAAAGCGCGTGGGTCGGGCACACCGGCGGCACCGGCCGGTTCGGCACGCCGGACGTGGCGACGCTGACCGCGTCCCTGTCGCGCGCGCTCGACCAGGCGGGCCTGACCCCCGACGACATCGGGTACGTGGAGTGCGCGGCGTCCGGCGCGGCGCTGTCCGACGCCGCCGAGGTCGAAGCCGTCGGCCGGCTGTTCGGCGACCGCGCCCCGGTGCCGGCGGGCACCCTCAAGCCCAACCTCGGGCACGCCGAGGCCGCGTCGGGCCTGGCGCAGCTCACGAAGGTCCTGCTGCAACTGCGGCACGGCGCGCTCGCACCGACGTTGCTGTCCGACCGCCCCACGGCGCTGGTGGACCTCGACGGCCTGCCGATCACGTTCGTCACCGAGCCGGCGCCGTGGACCGGGACGCCGCTGCGCGCCCTGGTCAACGCGGTCGGGGCGACCGGCTCGGTCGGCCACGTCGTGCTCCGCTCCCCCGAACCGGAAGAGGACCGATGACCTGGATCAAACCGCCGACCGCGCCGGACACGCCGGTGCTGCTGTACTGCGTCGCGCACGCGGGCGGCGGGGCCGGGTTCTTCCGGACGTGGCCGGGGTTGCTCGCGCCGGAGGTCGGGGTGTGCCCGGTGGTCCTGCCGGGTCGGGAAACCCGCCTGCGCGAAACTCCGCTGACGACCGTCGCGGACATCGCCACCCCCTTGGCGGAGGCCATCAAGGCGCACGCGGACCGGCCTTACGCGCTGTTCGGGCACAGCATGGGCTCGGTGGTCGCCTACGAGGTGGCCCGACGGCTGACCACCGCGCCACGCCCGCCGCTGCGGCTGTTCGTGTCCGGGCGGCGGGCACCGCACCTGCCGGCCCGGCGCGCGCCGCTGCACCCGTTGCGGCAGGACGAGTTCGTGCACGCGGTGGCGAAGATGGGCGGCACGCCGCGCGAACTGCTGGACCAGCACGACCTGATGCGGATGTTCCTGCCCGGCCTGCGCGCGGACTTCACCGTCAACGAGACCTACGCGCCCCTGCCCGGCCCGGTGCTCGACTGCCCGGTGTCGGCGCTGACCGGCGACACCGACCCGGAGGTCACCGTGCCGGAGGTGCGGGCGTGGGCGGACGCCACCGTGGGCCCGTTCAGCCTGCGCGTGTTCCCCGGCGGCCACTTCTACCACTCGGACCTGCCCGACGCCCTGGCCGACGCGTTCCGCACCGACCTGACCGTCCGCCCCTGAGCCCCGACCACCGCGCGTCCGACAATCGTCCCAGCGCAAGGCTCGACACGCACCCGACAAACGCACGACGACCCCGGTCCGCCACCTCACGCGGTGGCGGACCGGGGTCGTCGTGGACGGGGTCAGGCGTCGGACAGCGAGGCCACGACCTCCGAGGTGGCCTGGTGCAGGATCCCCATCATCTGGCGCACGTGGTCCTCCGTCATCGCCAGCGGCGGCACGATGACGATCGTGTCGCTGGGCGCGGAGTGGATGATCATGCCGAGCTCGCGGCACCGCGCGGTGATCCGGGTCGCCACGCCCAGGTCCCACGGGAACGGCTCGCGCGTCTCCTCGTCCTGCACCAGCTCGATCGCCGCGAGCATGCCGCACTGGCGGATGTCGCCGACGTGCGGGATCTCCCGGAACTTGGCCAGCTCGTCGGCCAGCACCACGGCCAGCTCGCGGCCGTGGGCGATCACGTCGTCCTTCTCGAACAGGTCGAGGCTGGCCAGCGCGACCGCGACCGCCATCGGGTTGCCCGAGTAGGTGTGGCCGGACAGCAGCATCTTGCCGTCGCCGCGGAACGCGTCGAACACCTCACCGGTCGCCATCGTGGCGGCCAGCGGCATGTAGCCGCCGGTGAGGCCCTTGCCCACGCACAGGATGTCCGGCTTCACGCCGTCGGCCTCGCAGGCGAACATCGGCCCGGTGCGGCCGAAGCCGGTGCCCAGCTCGTCGGCGATCAGCAGCACGCCGTGCTTGCGGGCGATCTCGGCGACCCGCGCCAGGTGCCCGTCACGCGCCACGACCATGCCGCTGACGTTCTGCACGCGCGGTTCGACGAGCACGGCCGCGATCTCGTGGCCCTCGCGCTCCAAGACCTCTTCCAGCGTGTCGGCGCACGCGAGCGAGCAGTTGTTGTTGCACAGCCCGCAGCGGTAGGCGTAAGGCTGCGCGAACGCGCTCGTCTCCCGCAGCAGCGGCTGGTAGAAGTTCTTCAGGATGGTCATCTGGCCGACCGACAGCGCGCCGACCGTGTCGCCGTGGAACGCGCCGGTCATCGACACGAACTTGTTGCGCTGCGGCTCGCCCTTGAAGACCCAGTACGAGAACGCCATCTTCATGGCCGTCTCGACCGCGCTGGACCCGCTCTCCAGGAACAGCACCCGCTCGATGCCCTCGGGGGCGAGGTGCACCAGCCGCGCCGCCAGCTCGGCCGCGCCGGGGTGGGTCATGCCGTACAGCGTGGTGTGGGCGATCTTGGTGGCCTGCGCGACGATCGCGTCGTTGAGCTCGCGGCGCTGGTGCCCGTGGATGTTCACGCCCAACGACGACCCGGCGTCGAGGTAGCGGTTCCCGTCGGAGTCGACCAGGTACACGCCCTCGCCGTGGTCGATCACCAGCGGCGTCGCCTTGAGGTAGTCGTCGGTCGGTGTGTAGGGGTGCCAGACGTGCTGCCGGTCCAGCGTCCGCAGGCGTTCGGTCTCGGTCATGTCCTTGTCCATGCGTCGCGCTCCGATGGTGGGATCGAGTTCGAGGCTCGGGCAATACCAACCGCTCCCGTGCGGTTCCGTCTGCGCAAGACTGCGCAGCACCGCCCGGCCCGCGACCCGCGCCGCGCCCGCAGGTGTCGGCTCCACGCCGGGATCCCGAGGTGATCACGCAGCAGACCGCCGCGCCGGCACCGGCCGCACACCGTCGGGTCCGCCGGCCGGAAGCCCGATCCGGACTCAGGCCGCCGACCGCCGTGCCGGTCCCGCCCGAGCACGACCGTTCGGCGACGGGCCGTGCCTCCCGGCGTCGTGGACACCCCGAGTGCTCAATGGTGAGCAGAGGACGAAGGAGACGTGTCGCGATGCTCTTGACGCGGTCGGGACGCCCCTGCCGCTGCTCTCGACGCCAGAAGGGGACGCCTCGTGACGACCTCCGAACACCTCGACCTCGTCTCGCCGCAGTCCCGGGCGAACGCCTACGCGACCTACGCGGGGCTGCGCGCGGAGGCACCGATCTCCAAGGTCCGGATGCCCACCGGGCAGGACGTCTGGATGATCACCCGCTACCAGGAGTGCGTCGACTTCCTCGGCGACTACCACCGCTTCAAGACCAGTCCGACCGTGCTGCCCGAGGGCGTGGAGATGCCCGCGCTGCCCGAGGCCGTGCTGCGGCTGCTGGGCGGCAGCATGGGCGCCATCGACCCGCCGGAGCACACCCGCCAGCGCCGGCTCGTCCAGTCGGCGTTCACGCCCCAGTACGTCGAACGGCTGCGGCCGGCCGTGCAGGCGATCGCCGACTCGCTGGTCGACGGTCTGCTGGCCGCCGACGAGCGGACCTTCGACCTGGTCGAGCAGTTCGCGATCCCGCTGCCGCTGACCGTCATGTCCGACATGCTGGGCATCCCGCGCGAGGACCGCGACCGGTTCCGGCTGTGGTCGGAGCTGCTGCTCTCGCTGGACCCGACCTCCGCGCAGTCCGCGCCGCAGGGCATGAACCCGGCCGAGGTGATGGCCGAGATCGAGAAGTTCGTCGGCTACCTCGACGCGCTGATCCAGGGCAAGCGCGCCAACCCCGGTGACGACCTGATCTCCGGCATGACCGCCGCCGAGGCCGACGGCGAGAAGATGACCGACGACGAGCTGCTCAAGATGGTGGCGCTGCTCGTGGTCGGCGGGCTGGGCACCACCCAGCACCTGATCGGCAACATGCTGCTCGCGCTGTTCCGCAGCCCCGACCAGCTCGCGCTGCTGCGGGAGAACCCGGACCTGGCGGCGTCCGCCGTCGAGGAGATGCTGCGCTACCACGGTTCCATCGAGATCAGCTTCCCGCGCTTCGCCGCCGAGGACACCGAGATCGCGGGCACCCCGATCCGGCGCGGCGAGATGGTGATCGCGGTGCTGGCCGCGGCCGACCGCGACCCCGAGCGGTTCCCGCTGCCGGACAAGCTCGACATCACCCGCGCGCAGAACCGGCACCTGGCGTTCGGCCGGGGCGCGCACATGTGCCTGGGCGCGCCGCTGGCCCGGGTGGAGGGCCAGGTCGCGCTGAACACGCTGCTGGCCCGGATGCCCGAGCTGCGCCCCGCGGTCGACCTGGACGACGTGGCGTGGCGGCCCGGCCTCACCCTGCGCGGCGTGGTCGACCTGCCGGTCACGTACTGACGCGCCCCCACCGGGGACGTCCGGCCGATCGGGACTCGCAGGGGTGTTCGGTCGGCCCGTCACCGGTCGCACACCCCCCGAGAAAGGAAGTTCCGTGACCGACGCGATCGTCGCCGAGGGCCTGCGCAAGCGGTTCGACAAGGTGACCGCGCTCGACGGGCTGGACATGGTGGTGCCGGAGGGCACCATCACCGGACTGCTCGGACCCAACGGCGCGGGCAAGAGCACCGCGGTGCGCCTGCTGACGACCCTGTTGACCCCGGACGAGGGCCGGGCGGAGGTGGCCGGGCTCGACGTCGTCACGCAGGCCGCCGAGGTCCGCCAGGCGATCAGCCTGTCCGGTCAGCACACCGCCGTGGACGCCAACCTGACCGGCTTCGAGAACCTGGAGATGCTCGGCGAGCTGCTGCACCTCGGGCGGCGCGGGGCGCGCGAGCGGGCCGACGAGCTGCTGGCGCGGTTCGACCTGGTGGAGGCGGCGGGCCGGCGGGCCAAGGAGTACTCCGGCGGGATGCGCCGCCGGCTGGACCTGGCCGCGTCGCTGATCCGCACGCCCCGGGTGCTGTTCCTCGACGAGCCGACCACCGGGCTGGACACCCGCAGCCGGATGGGCCTGTGGGACACCATCGGCGAGCTGGTGGCGGGCGGCACCACGCTGCTGCTGACCACCCAGTACCTGGAGGAGGCCGACCGGCTGGCCGACCAGATCGTGGTGGTCGACGGCGGCCGGGTGGTCGCCCGGGGCACCCCGCACGAGCTCAAGCGCCGGGTGTCCGGCGAGCGGCTGGAGATCACCCTCGCGCCGGGTGCCGACGCGGCCGTGGCCGAGCGGGCGCTGTCCGGTGTCGGGACCGGCGCGGTGACCGTGGACGACCTGGGCCGGCTGCTCAGCGTGCCCGTGGAGGACGGCATGGAGGCGCTGCTGGCCGGTGCGCAGGCGCTGCGCGCGGCGGGCGTCCCGGTGGTCGACGCGGCGGTGCGCACGCCGACCCTGGACGACGTCTTCCTCGCCCTCACCGACAAAGAGAAAGAGCACAGCGAATGAGCACCCTGGGCGTGGCGTTCCACGAGGGCGCCGTGGTGGCCAAGCGCAACCTGCGGATGATCGTGCGGGTCCCCGACCTGCTGGTGAACGCGGCCGTCGCGCCGATCATGATGACCCTGCTGTTCGGGTTCATCATCGGCGGCGCGATCGACCTCGACGGCGCGTCCTACCGGGAGTACCTGATGGACGGCATCTTCGTGCAGGCCGTGCTGTTCTCGGCGGTGAACACCGGCACGGTGATCGCCTCCGACATCACGACCGGCATCGTGGACCGCCTGCGGTCGATGCCGATCTCGCGCTCGGCGGTCCTGTTCGGCCGGACGTCGAGCGACGTGGTCAACAACCTGGTGGTGGTCCTGGTGACCGCCGTGCTCGGCCTGATCATCGGCTGGCGGGTGCGCACGTCGCTGGTGGACGCGCTGCTGGGCTTCGTGGTGCTGCTGGTGTTCGCCTACGCGCTGTCGTGGCTGATGGCCGTGGTGGGCCTGGCGATGCGGGCGCCGGAGGCGGTCAGCAGCGTCGGCTTCACCATCGCGATCCCGCTGGGCTTCCTGTCCAACGCCTACGTGCCGATCCACACCATGCCGGGCGTGATCCAGCCCATCGCGGAGTGGAACCCGATCTCGGCGGTGGTGCAGGCGCTGCGCGACCTGTTCGGCAACATGCCGGCGAGCGCGCCGCGCCCCGACGCCTGGCCGTTGCAGAACCCGGTCACGGCGTCGCTGCTGTGGATCGTGGTCCTGCTGGCCCTGTTCATCCCGCTGGCCATCCGCCAGTACTGGAAGGCCGTCGCCCGCTAGACCCGCGCAACGCAGGGAGCCCGACCGCCGCACCGGCGGTCGGGCTCCCTGCGTCGGCGGGCAGGATCGCGATGGCCGAGAGCGACCGTCGGATCGACAGCGACTTCCCGCTCCTGTCGCTGATCTGAGCGGGCACGGTCCTCGACGCGAAAACCCCCGCCTCGGCGAGGGTGAAGACACGGCGTTCGACGTGCGGCCTCCGACGCCGACCCGGACGAGTCGGCGTCGGAGCTGGTCGACCGCCTCTTGGGCGGCTGACGGCCCTCGCGCTCACTCCACCAGCACGCGGTCCGGGGCACGGCGGCGGGCGCGGGAGGAGCGGATCAGCGAGCGGACCCACAGCACGATCCCGCCGAAGTCGAGCAGGAACGTCAGCAGGGCGAACGCGAGGAGGTCGGCCCAGGTGAAGGTCCCGGTGACCGGCTCGCCCGAGAAGAACGCGACGACCCGGCCGCCGTAGAACAGCAGCAGCGGGATGGTCAGCCCGAACAGGGTGGCCAGCGACAGGACCCGGCCCAGCACCCACACCACCGAGAACACCCGGATCGCCCGCATCTCGCGCCGCTCGATGCCGGTCTGGTCGATCAGCGGCCGGCGGCGCACGCGGCGGACGAGGTTGCGCAGGTACACGCCCGTGTCGGCCATCAGGCTGCGGGTGTCGAGCGCGGTCGCGATCACGTAGTACAGGTCGGTGCGCAGGAAGACGAACGTCTGCCACAGCAACCGGATGAAGTAGGTGAACAGCACGCCGGCCAGCACCGTGCGCACCGGCGCGGCCAGGCCGAGCACGCCGGCCCGGTCGAGCCACACGACGATGAACAGCAGGGCCGCGCC